>NZ_CP049017.1:3204285-3837142 GCF_014236795.1 Xanthomonas theicola
GCGGGGGCGCGGCATGGCGCGATCGTGGCGCTGGAGCCGATCGAGAACAAGAACACCGACGTGCCCGAAAAGACCAAGAGCATCACCAAGGTCGCCGCCAACCTCGGTGGCCTGGCCGGCAGCTTCCTCGGCCTGAAGAGCAAGAGCGCGGTCGGCGTCGGCACCGCGCAGGCGGCCGGCGCCGTCGCTGGCGAGACCGTCGGCGCCAAGATCGCCGGCAACGGACCGGCCGCGCACTACATGGTGAAGATCCGCTTCGACGACATGTCGCAGGTGGTGGTCTCCAAGCCCAGCGCCCAGATCTCCGGGCTGGCGGTGGGCAGCCGGGTCGCGGTCACCGGCAGCGGCGAGAGCATGCACATCGCCGCCGAGTGAACAGGCCGCCGACGCGATTCGCCGGCAGCCCATGGCAACCAAGGAAAAAGCGCCCGAAGCCGCTTTTTCCTTGGGCGGTACGGCGTGGCCTACTTCGCCACGACGACCTTGACCATTTCCAGGCATTTGTTGGAATAGCCCCATTCATTGTCGTACCAGGACACCAGCTTGACGAAGGTGCTGTCCAGCGCGATGCCGGCGTCGGCGTCGAAGATCGAGGTGCGCGCGTCGCCGCGGAAATCGGTCGCCACCACCTTGTCCTCGGTGTAGCCGAGGATGCCCTTCAGCGCGCCTTCGCTCTGCGCCTTCATCTCGGCGCAGATCTCGGCGTAGGTCGCCGGCTTTTCCAGCTCCACGGTCAGGTCGACCACCGAGACGTCCGAGGTCGGCACGCGGAAGCTCATGCCGGTCAGCTTCTTGTTCAATTCCGGGATCACCACGCCGACCGCCTTGGCCGCGCCGGTGCTGGACGGGATGATGTTCTCGAGGATGCCGCGGCCGCCGCGCCAGTCCTTGTTGCTGGGGCCGTCCACGGTCTTCTGCGTGGCGGTGGCGGCGTGCACCGTGGTCATCAGGCCGCGTTTGATGCCCCACTTGTCGTTGATCACCTTGGCCAGCGGCGCCAGGCAATTGGTGGTGCAGCTGGCATTGGAAATGATCGCCTGGCCGGCGTAGCCGGCGTCGTTGACGCCGTACACGAACATCGGCGTGTCGTCCTTGGACGGCGCCGACAGGATCACCTTCTTGGCGCCGGCGTCGAGGTGCTTCTGCGCGGTGTCCTTGGTCAGGAACAGGCCGGTGGACTCGATCACCACCTCGGCGCCGGCCTCGTCCCACTTCAGCGCCGCCGGGTCGCGCTCCTGGGTCAGGCGGATCTTGTTGCCGTTGACCACCAGGTGATCGCCGTCGACCGACACCGCGCCGTCGAAGCGGCCGTGCACAGAGTCGTACTGCAGCAAGTACGCCAGGTAGTCCGGCTCGAGCAGATCGTTGATGGCGACGATCTCGATGTCGCCGCCGAAATTCTGTACCGCCGAGCGCAGCACATTGCGTCCGATGCGACCGAAACCGTTGATGCCAACCTTGATTGCCATTTCAGTAGCTCCTGCGGCCGCGCCTGACGCGGCGGATGGAAGGGGCCGGCATTCTATCAGGCCCGCCTCATCGCGCCCGGCACGCGCGTTTGATCAGGATCAAGGCGCCGCCAAGTCGAAGGTGGACCGCACCAACATGGGCACCGCGCAGATCGATCCGCTGGTGTAAGGCCCGGCCTACGCGATGAAGTTCTGAGGCTGCGCGGCCGCCGCGCTTCTCTGGCAGACTATGGCGCACAAGGATGTGAGCCGGTCGCCGCCGGGCCGACACGGGGATTCGCATCCACCCATTCGCCGTCCACCGGGGTCCCCATGAAGCCATGCCTGTTCCGTCGCATCGCCATCGCTGCCATCGCCGCCATCGCCCTGCCCGCCGCGGCGCAGTCGACCGGACACTACACCACCAGCTACGGCATCCACGGCAGGGTGCCCGGCGCTTCGAACGGCACGCTGGCCGGCAGCGACCAGCGCTTCAGCGCCGACACCGCCCCGGCCGTGTCGTTCAGCTACGAATACTTCATCCGCGGCAACCTCGGCCTGGAGATCCAGACCCTGCTCGGCCAGCAGAAGATCGGCCTGGAACAGGGCGGCGACGTTGGCCGCGCCTGGGCGCTGTCGCCGACGTTCTCGCTGCAATACCACTTCGAGGGCAACGGCGACATTTCCCCGTTCGTCGGCGTCGGCCTCAACTACACCGTGTTCCTGGGCGCCGACGGCAAGGGCGCGTTCTCCAGCGACGACGTCAAGTTCAAGGACAGCGTCGGCCCGGCCGTGCATGCCGGCGTGGACTTCGCGATCGGCGAACGCGGCGCGCTGCGCGTGGACGCACGCTGGACCGGCATGCGCAGCGATGTGGAAGCCGGCGGCCGCACGCTCGGCGAAGCCAAGCTCGACCCGGTCAGCTACGGCCTCGCCTATCTGGTGTATTTCTGAGCGCCGCACTGCCGGGCCGCGCGGCAAGACTCAGCGCCGGCGCAACGACCGAGCGCCGGCGCCGTGGCGCCGGCATCGGCGCCGGCTAGAATCGGCACATGGAACCTTCTCTGCTCCTCAACGCCGCGCTCGCCGCGACGATCGCCGCCGTGCCGTCCGCCGCCTTCGCCTGGGGTCCGCTGGGCCATCGCCTGGTCGCCGACCTGGCCGATTCCCGACTCACCCCGCAGGCGCGCGCGCAAGTGCGCCAACTGCTGCAGGACGAGCCCGAGCCGACCCTTGCCGGCGTGGCCAACTGGGCCGACCAACTGCGCGAACACGACCCGAAGCTGGGCAAGCGCAGCGCCGCCTGGCACTACGTCAACCTGGCCGAGGACGACTGCCACTACGAGCAGACCCGCGACTGCCCCGACGGCAACTGCGTGGTGGAAGCGCTGCGCCGCCAGGCCGCGATCCTCGCCGACCGCAGCCAGCCGCAGGCGGCTCGGACCCAGGCGCTGAAGTTCGTGGTGCATTTCGCCGGCGACATCCAGCAGCCGCTGCACGCCGGCTATGCCCACGACAGGGGCGCCAACACTGTCCAGATCCAATTCGAGGGCAAGGGCAGCAACCTGCATGCGCTGTGGGACAGCGGCCTGCTGCGCAGCCGTGGCCTGGACGAAGCGCACTACCTTGCGCAACTGCAGACGCAACCGCTGCCGGCGTCGGCGCCAGGCGGCAGCGTGCTGCCGCCGCCGGCCGCCGCCTGGGCCGAAGCCTCGTGCCGGATCGTGCTGCGCCCGGGCTTCTACCCGCCCGGCGCCACCCTGCCGCCGGACTACGTGGCGACCTGGCGCCCGGTCGCCGAGGCGCAAGTGCGCCAGGCCGGCGCGGATCTGGCCGCCACGCTGAACACTGCGCTGGGCAAGTAACGCGTTGCCGCGGCGGCGCACGCACCATGACCGGGAGATTACAGCACCTGTACAAGCGGCTTCAGCCGCGGCAAAATGTCTCGGCAAGGCCTGTCGCGGTTGAAGCCGCTCCCAGGATTCCGCGCACGATCCGTTTGCCCGGCCCTCGCGCAATGCATCCGTGCCGATGCGCAGCGCGCCGCCGGCATGGATCACCGCCTCCGGGCCGGCGCCAGCCTGCAGCACGCGCGTATTCGTTGCTGCCACTTCACCGAGTCGGCGGCGGCTGGTCCTTGCAGGGCTGCTGCTGGCCGACGTGCCAGCAGGGCGGCCATTCGCTCTCCTGCAACTCGCGATAGATGAACCCCTACTCGCCCATGCATTTTGTTCAAATAGTCTTGGCTATATTGTTGACGAAGACACTTCCCTAACTGTCGCATCCGCCAGCACCGCGCCGCGCACAACGCCAGCGGCATCGGCCGCCTTCATCTGCGCCAGCGCCCTCTCCGGTTGGGTGGCACATGCCACGCTCTTGGCAATCCCCGCCTTTTTCCTTCGCGCCGTATCGGCGGCCCCTGCTTCAGGCAGGGACAGGCCAAAGGCGATGGGGACGCTCGCCGTCGGCGTGACAAGCGACACGCTCACCGCGACCTGGCAAGTGTCCTGCTTGCCGAGCTCACCCCACTATCGGCCAGCCACGCCCACCGAATGCCGGCGCTTCTTGCCAAGCCCGGCGTCATCCACGATCCAGTACACCGTCCCTTTCCAGTCCATTGGCGAGGAGACGTAGCGGCGGACCCGTGCCAACACCGCATCGCCGGACCAGTCGGACTTGGCCGCGCAGTGATGCAAGGTCTGAAGCCGGGCGCGCACCCGCAGCGGGTCCAGACGGGCGGCCAGCGGCTCCACGCTCTTGCGCGCCAAGGGCAGCATCCGTCCGCTGCAATCGCCGCGCAATCCCCCCCCCCCCCCCCCCCGCGGTCGGCATGACCCGGTACAGCGCATACCTCATCCAGATACGCTGAAGAACGTGCCTCGCTGCTGCTTATCGCCATGGCGACCCCATTGCTACGCGGAGTGTATGTAGGGTAGGTCATTTGTGACACGGTAAGCCTAACTGCCAGGATTGAACGCCAGCGTGCGCCGGGTGGTCACCGGTGCACTGACCGGTTCGAACCGCCAGCGTTTGGTCGCGTTCAGCGCCTCGCGGTCGAAGATGCGAGCCGGGGTGGCACGCAGCACGCGGGCATTGGTGACCGAGCCGTCGGTGCCGACGGTGATCTCCACCAGCACTTCGCCCGCCGTGCCCGAGCGCAGGGCTTCGGCCGGGTAGCGCGGAGCCGGGGTGCTGATCGGGCGCAGCGACTGCGTGCTGGCCGCGGCCGGTGCCGACGCTGCGGCAGCTTGCGGTGTCGGTGTCGGTGTCGGTGTCGGTGTCGGCACCGGTGCCGGTGCGCTGCGCGCGGCGGCGGCCTGGCGCTCGGCTTCCTGGCGTGCGGTCTCGCGGCGCGCGGCTTCCTGCTGCGCGGCGATCTGCTGCGCGGCCTGCGCCTGGCTGGCCTGCTGCTGCGCCTGCTGCTCGGCCATCAGCTTGGCCTTCTGCTCGGCGTCTCTCTTGACCTTGTTGGTCTCCTCCTGGGTGCGCTGCGCCAAGGCCTGCATGCCCTGGCTCAGGCCCTGCTTGAGCCGCGGCAATGCCGGCGCCCGGTTGTCCATCTTCTCGATCAGCGCGACCAGCCGCTGCGCTTCCGGGAAATCCTCGCGATTGATGCTCTGTTCGGCGGCGATCAGCGTATACGGCATCAGGTCGGTCAGCGCGCTCTTCACCCCGGCATCGTCCGGCTGCTTGTCGCGCAGCGCCAGGTAGTACTCGACCGCGTTGTTGCCGGCGGGCGCATACATACGGTTTTCGCGCAGGGCCTGGCTGGCCGATGCGTGCAGTTGCTCGGTACCCATCGACTGCACCTTGGCCGAGACCGGCGCGGCGGCCGGTGCCGCCGCCGTGGACGCGGCGGCGGGGGTGGCGTCGTCCTGTTTGGAACATGCCGCCAGCGCGGCCAGCAGCAGCACCGGCGCGACCCGGCGCGCGTTTGCGAATGTCGTGAGCTGCAACATGCTTCTCCCCTAGTCCCCGGTGATGGCGATCAACGACGCGCGGCGGCGCGGCTCCCCCCGAAGCCCTGCAGCGCACCCTGCCCACCAATCTAGCATCCGCTCCCGTCGCGTGCTCGGCGTCCGTCCGCCTGCGGCCGGAACGGCGCGGCGCCACGCGCGCAGATCAGTGTGCGGTCTTCGCCGGCGCGGCCATCAGCCGGTCGGTCCAGGCAATGCCGATCGCCGACAGGATGAAGATGCCGTGGATGGTGGTCTGCCACAGCACCCCGGTCGCGGTCAGCGTCGCACAGGTCTTCAGGCCCACGGTGGCGGTGGCGGCGCTGGCCAACTGCTCCGGCGAGCACATCGGCATGCCCTCGAGCGCGCCGACCGCGATGAAGGTCTTGAGCAGGTGGATCGAGGAGATGCCGATGATCGACAGCGCCAGCTTCACCTTGAGCACGCTGGCGTTGACGTGGCTCAGCCACTCCGGCTGGTCCGGATGGCCCTCCAGGCCCAACCGCGAGACGAAGGTCTCGTAGCCGCCCACGATCACCATCACCAGCAGGTTGGAGATCATCACCACGTCGATCAGGCCGAGCACGATCAGCATGATCTGCTGCTCGCCCAGGCTCGGCGCCTCGTGGATCAGGTGCCACAGTTCCTTGCCGAACAGGAACACGTAGACGCCCTGGGCGACGATCAGGCCCAGGTACAGCGGCAGTTGCAGCCAGCGCGAGGCGAAGATCAAGCTGGACAGCGGGTTCAGGCGGGGCGGCGGATGCGGAGGGCTCATGATGTGGCGGCGGGATGCTGCGTTGCGGGAGGGGGCAGCGTACCGGGCCGCCGCGCCGCTGCCAAGCGCGGCGACGCCGCTACACTGGACGCCTCTATACCAGGATCGCCGCCATGATCGATCTATACTACTGGCCCACGCCCAACGGCCACAAGGTCACCCTGCTGCTCGAGGAAACCGGGCTGGACTATACGCTCAAGCCGGTCAACATCGGCGCCGGCGAGCAGTTCGAGCCGCCGTTCCTGGCGATCTCGCCGAACAACAAGATACCGGCGATCGTCGACCATATGCCGGCCGACGGCGGCGCGCCGCAGAGCGTGTTCGAGTCCGGCGCCATCCTGCTGTACCTGGCCGAGAAGACCGGGCGGTTCCTGCCGGCCGATCCGCGCGGGCGCATCGCCGCGCTGGAGTGGCTGTTCTGGCAGATGGCCGGGCTCGGCCCGATGAGCGGGCAGATGGGCCACTTCGCCGTGTACGCGCCGGAGAAGATCGGCTACGCGATCGACCGCTACAGCAACGAGGCGCGGCGCCTGCACGGGGTGCTGGACAAGCGCCTGGCGCAGAGCGAATACCTGGCCGGCGCCGACTACGGCATCGCCGATATGGCCAGCTATCCGTGGATCGAGGTCTACAACGCGCTCAAGCCCGACTACACCGCGTTCCCGCACCTCAAGCGCTGGCACGACGCGATCGGCGCGCGCTCGGCCACGCAGCGCGCCTACGCGCTGAAGGAACAGGTCAACCCGAACGCCGGCAAGCCGCTCAGCGACGAAGAACGCAAGCATCTGTTCGGCCAGCGCTGAGCCGCCGCCGCTTCTCAAACCCCGGGCGCACGCGCATCATCGCTGCGCCCGGTGCTCCGCCAGGAACCTTCATGCGCTCTGTGTTCGCCGCTCTCGCCCTCATGCTCGCCCCCCCCCTTGTACCCGCTCACGCCGAGAAACTGACCCTGGAGGCCATCACCGGCAGCAAGCCGTTGTCCGGCCCCACCTTGATGAAGCCGCAGGTCGCCCCCGACGGTTCGCGGGTGACCTTCCTGCGCGGCAAGGACAGCGACCGCAACCAGTTGGACCTGTGGGAATACGACGTCGCCAGCAGCCAGACCCGGCTGTTGGTGGACTCGAAGGTGGTGCTGCCCGGCACTGAGACACTGAGCGACGAAGAGAAGGCGCGGCGCGAACGGCAGCGCATTTCCGCCTACGCCGGCATCGTCGACTACCAGTGGGCGCCGGATGCGCACGCGCTGCTGTTCCCGCTCGGCGGCGAGCTGTATCTGTACGACCTGAGCAAGACCGGCGTCGCCGCGGTGCGCAAGCTGACCCATGGCGAGGGTTTCGTCACCGATCCGAAGATCTCGCCGAAGGGCGGCTACGTCAGTTTCGTGCGCGCGCGCAACCTGTGGGTGATCGACCTGGCCGGCGGCCAGCAGCACCAGTTGACCCGCGACGGCAGCGACACCCTCGGCAACGGCGTGGCCGAGTTCGTCGCCGACGAGGAGATGGACCGCCACACCGGCTACTGGTGGGCGCCGGACGACTCGGCGATCGCCTTTGCGCGCATCGACGAATCCGGCGTGCCGGTGCAGAAGCGCCCGGAGGTCTATGCCGACCACACCGAGGTGATCGACCAGCGCTATCCGCAGGCCGGGCAGCCCAACGTCAGGGTGCAACTGGGCGTGATCGCGCCGCGCGCCGATGCGCAGCCGCAGTGGATCGAACTGGGCAAGAACGCGGACATCTACCTGGCGCGGGTGGACTGGCGCGATGCGCAGCGGCTGACCTTCCAGCGCCAGTCGCGCGACCAGAAACGGCTCGAGCTGATCGAGGCGACCCTGGCCAGCGGCAAGCAGCGCGTGCTGGTCACCGAGACCAGCACGACCTGGGTGCCGCTCAACAACGACCTTCATTTCCTCAAGGATGGGCGCTTCGTCTGGGGCTCCGAGCGCAGCGGCTACGAGCACCTGTACCTGGCCTCGGAAGACGGTCGCACGCTGGTCCCGCTGACCTACGGCGACTGGGTCGTGGACGAACTGCTGGCGGTGGACGAGGGTGCCGGCAAGGTCTACTTCTCCGCGAACAAGGCGTCGCCGACCCAGACTCAGGTCTACGCGGTGCCGCTTGCCGGCGGCGCGATCGAGCAGCTGTCCAAGCCCAACGGCACGCATGCGGCCAGCTTCGCCAGGAACGCCAGCGTCTACGTCGACAGCTGGTCCAACACCGCCACGCCGCCGCAGATCGAGCTGTTCCGCGCCAACGGCGAAAAGATCGCCACGCTGCTGGTCAACGACCTGGCCGACCCGCAGCATCCCTATGCGAAGTACCGCGATGCGCAGCGTCCGGTCGAGTTCGGCAGCCTGACCGCGGCCGACGGCAGGACGCCGCTGCACTACCGGCTGACCAAGCCCACCGGCTTCGACCCGGGCAAGCGCTATCCGGTGGTGGTCTACGTCTACGGCGGCCCGGCGGCGCAGACCGTGCTCGACGCCTGGCCGGCGCGCGGCGACGCGCTGTTCGACCAATACCTGGCCCAGCACGGCTACGTCGTGTTCTCGCTCGACAACCGCGGCACGCCGCGCCGCGGCCGCGACTTCGGCGGCGCGCTGTACCAGCACCAGGGCACGGTGGAAGTGGACGACCAACTGCGCGGCGTCGCCTGGCTCAAGACTCAGCCATGGGCCGACGCCGCGCGCATCGGCGTGTACGGCTGGTCCAACGGCGGCTACATGACCCTGATGCTGCTGGCCAAGCACAGCGAGACCTATGCCTGCGGCGTGGCCGGCGCACCGGTGACCGATTGGGCGCTGTACGACAGCCACTACACCGAGCGCTACATGAACCTGCCCGCGGCCAATCCGGACGGCTACCGCGACAGCCGCATCGCCGCGCACCTGGACGGCCTGAACGCACCGCTGCTGCTGATCCACGGCATGGCCGACGACAACGTGCTGTTCACCAACTCCACCTCGCTGATGAGCGAGTTGCAGAAGCGCGGCAAGCTGTTCGAGCTGATGACCTACCCTGGCGGCAAGCACGGCCTGTCCGGCGGCAACGCGCTGCACCGCTACCGCACCACCGAAGCGTTCCTGGCGCGCTGCCTGAAGCCTTGATCGCCACGCGCACTCTCACTCGCCGAAACGCAGTTCCGCATGTCCGCCCCGCCATCGCTGCCTGGGCCGCCTTTGCCTGACACCGCCGCCGCGCCGCCGGCGGCCAGGAAGGGCTGGTGGGCGCGCCACTGGAAATAGGCGGTGCCGCTGCCGGCATTGCTGCTCGGCGCCCTTTTGCCGTCCTCGATCGCCGTGTTCGTGGTAGGCATCGCGCGCGTCACCAAGTCGTCCGAGCGGTACCGCCTCGGCCTGATGGCGGCCAAGCTCGACCAGCGGGTCATCGACGCGCTCGGCGCGCCGGTCGAGGACGGGATCATGCCCAGCGGCAGCATCTCCACCAGCAACGGCAGCGGCAGCGCCAACCTCAGCGTGTCGCTGCACGGCGCGCGCGGCAACGGCACCTTGTACATCGAGGCCGAGCGCCATGCCGGCGAATGGCATTACACGACGCTGCAGGTGCTGCCCGATGCCGGCGAGGCGATCGCTCCTAGACCGTGCCGAGTTCGAGCCGGACGGCGCCGGCGAAACAGATGCCGAATCCGATCCCAGCGTGGATGCCGCCCACGAGGCTTCGGCCGAGGTGGATCCGGCCGAAGCGGTCGAGGCCGACAGCGCGCAAATAGGTGCACGCGGGTCTGCGGCTGGCGGTGCAGTCGCCGCAGGCCGCAGGTCGGCTGACCGTACCGCCGGCTAGCCACGCCCATGCGCGGTCATGACCTACGGCAGGTTGCCGGCACTGCGCGCGCCGCGTACGGTCGCCGCATCGTCCCGCTGGAGATCCACCGATGAAGCCACTCGTCCTTGCCATCGCGCTGGTCCTGGCCGCACCACTGCCCGTGCTGGCGCAGGCCGCTCCGGCGAAGGCCCAAGCCGCCAGCCCGGCATGGGTGACGCGCAGCAACGAATTCGCGCAGATCCTGTTGCAGGCGCAGGCGCCGTTCCAGCCCGAAGAAGTGAGTTTCTTCGGCGTGCCCGGCTACGACGACAAGGTCGTCGACCTCGGCGCGGACAATGGCCGCCGCTATCGCGACGCGATCGCCACGGCCAGGCGCGCGCTGCAGGGGACACTGAAAGTCGAGCGCGACCCCAATGTGCGCCAGGACCTGGCGATCATGATCCATGCCGCCGACCAGGCCATCGAAGGCAGCGCGTTGAACGAGCGTCTGCTGCTGCCATGGCGCGATGGGCCGCAGATGGTGTTCGGCGGGCTCAACAACCTGCTGTCCGAGCAGGTACCGGCGGCGCGCCGGGCCAAGGCGCTGGACCGGCTGCAGCGCTACGTCGGGCTGCTGCCCGGCAGCGTCTCGTCGCTGCTGTTGGCCCGCCAGCGCTACGAGGAAAAACTCGCCGACGGCACCCTGCTGCAGCCGACCCGGCGCGAGGTCGAGCAGGCCTTGAGCAACGTGGACACCTATGCCCAGGGC
This sequence comes from Xanthomonas theicola, assembly GCF_014236795.1. Classification (NCBI taxonomy): domain Bacteria; kingdom Pseudomonadati; phylum Pseudomonadota; class Gammaproteobacteria; order Lysobacterales; family Lysobacteraceae; genus Xanthomonas; species Xanthomonas theicola. The sequence continues at coordinate 3,214,998 of NZ_CP049017.1, forward strand.
ATTCGCGAACTGTTCGCGACCTACAGGATCGACGGTGCCGCGCCGGCGCTGGCGGCCATGGACCGACAGTTCAAGGACTACGCCGCATGGACGCGCAAGGTGGTGCTGCCGAAAGCGCGCGAGGACGCGCGCCTGCCGCCGGAACTGTATGCCTTCCAGCTCAAGCAGGTCGGCATCGACATCGCGCCGCAACTGCTGATGCAGCGCGCGCAGCTGGAATTCATGGAGACCCGCGCGGCGATGCAGCAGTTGGCGCCGCTGGTGGCCAAGGCCAAGGGCCTGAAGGTCGACGACCCCGGCGACTACCGCGCAGTGATCCGCGCGCTCAAGCGCGACAGCATCGCCAACGACAAGCTGGAGAGCCACTACCGCGGCGTCATCGAGCAGATCGATCCGATCATCCGCCAGCAGCGCATCGTCGACGTGCCACAGCGGCCGATGCGGATGCGGCTGGGCTCGGCGGCCGAGAGCGCGGCGCAGCCGGCGCCGCATTTCCGCCCGGCGCCGCTGCTCGGCAACACCGGCGAGCAGGGCACCTTCGTGCTGCCGCTGGGCAATCCCGACGCCGCCGGCAAGGGCGAGCACTACGACGACTTCAATTTCGGCTCGGCGGCGTGGACGCTGAGCGCGCACGAGGGCCGGCCCGGCCACGAACTGCAGTTCACCGCGATGGTCGAGCGCGGCGTCTCGCTGGCGCGCAGCATATTCGCGTTCAATTCGGTCAATGTCGAAGGCTGGGCGCTGTACGCCGAGGCCGAACTGGTGCCGTACGAGCCGCTGGACGGGCAACTGATCGCGCTGCAGTTCCGCCTGCTGCGCGCCGCGCGCGCCATGCTCGACCCGATGCTCAACCTGGGTCTGACCGACCGCGAGCGCGCGCGGCTGGTGCTGGAGAACGACGTCGGCCTGTCGCCGGCGATGACGCGGCAGGAACTGGACCGCTACATGATGCGCGCGCCCGGCCAGGCCGGCAGCTACTTCTACGGCTACAGCCGCATCCTGGAACTGCGCATGCGCACCGAACTGGCGCTGGGCGCGAAGTTCGACCGGCTGAAGTTCAACAACTTCCTGCTCGACCAGGGGTTGTTGCCGCCGGACCAGTTGCAGACCGTGGTGGAGACCCAGTTCATAGCCGACAGCGTTGGAAGCCAGCAGCTCTGATATCCGACGCTCGGGGACGATGCACCGCATGGCCCGAGGGTGCGCGCCTCATGCGCGCGCGCCCGCAGGCAGGGGCGACTCAGTGCTTGAAGGGGACCAACTCGGGCGGCTTTGTGCCCTTCCAGTTCCCTTCTTTCAATGCTCCCCGGCAGATGGTTTTGTATTGGGCGAGCGCCGCGATGGCTGTCGGCGTCCATCCCACGCAGTGATTTGTCGTCACCGGTGTCGGATAGGGGCAGTACGGCGAAACCGGCGCCCATGAACCCGAAATAGGGTCCACCGGTTTCCAGTTGTAGTCGGGTAGGTCGCAGCCTTTCGAGCAGAACAGGAAAGGATCGTCCATGCGGCAGACCAGCGTCTGGTGAGGCGTCGAGGCAGTCGCGGTGGTCTGCAGCCCAACAGCGGCGACCAGTATCCATATCCAGCGTTTCATAACGAGTCCTTCTGTCAATGACGGTTTACACCGTGCGCTCAGGCCAACGACCTGTCACTACCTTGCGGGTCTGCGCGCAAACCTGGCAAGTCCCTGCAACGCCCGCGGGTCGGAGAATACTATAACCCGGCCAATAGCTTACCAAGGGTCCTCGGGCGACGGTCGCCTGTGCCTGGGGCGTTGCGCCCACCCAGGGGCGGTGAGGCCCGACCCTGGAGCTGGGCCGGCGTCAGGTCAGCCGGCCGGCATCCGCCCCTGGTCGGCCGATTGTCAGGGAGATCGGTGTTCCAACAGCGGATGCACTTCCCCAAAAGACTCAGCGTTCCTGCGACGGCACCGGCGGCCGGAGTTGCGGCACTGCCGGCGCCTGCGGCCCCGGCGGGACCCAGATCGCCATGCCGGCGGCGCGCTTCTGCGTGGTCGGGATGCCGACGCCCAGGCCGCCGCCGACGTGGCCGCCATAGCTGCCGGCGCCGACCGACACGCCGCCGCCCGAGCGCTGCGAGGCCACGCCCATCAGCACCACGCCGTTGGCGCCGAGCTTGGCCGCCTCGCGCTTGAGCCGCGCCATCGCCGCGTCGGTCTGGCCCTGGGTGCCGAAGCCGGCCGCGCTGGCCGATTCGAGCTGGGCGATGTCGACCGCGCCGGGCGGCGGGGTCGCATAGATCTGCACCAGGGCCGGATCGATCGGCGGACGCGGCGCACTGACCATGACCTTGGAGGAACTGGCGCAGCCGGCCAGCGCGAGCAGCAGCGCCAGCGGCAACAGCGGTCGGACGTTCATGGCATTACCCCCCGCGGATCGGATACGAAGCGATGATAGGCGCGATCGGTGAACCGCGACGCACCCGCCATCGCCGCGCCACCGTGGCACGCCCGTCGTGAGCCCCATGCCAAGAGTTGGCTTGCGCCGGCAGGGCCGCGCGCTATGGTGCGCACTGGCATTCGGCGAAGGGCGGCGGCATGGGCTTGATCAGTCTGTTGTGGGGCATGGTGGCGTTGCTGTGGATGATCCTGGCCTTCATCCCGCTGCTGGGCTGGGGCAACTGGTTCGTGATTCCGTTCGCCGCGGTCGGCGCGATCATCGCTGCGATCGGCCTGCTGTTCACCTCGGCGCCCAATCGCGGCCGCGCCAAGACCGGGCTGATCCTCAACGGCCTGGTGATCGTGGTCGGGGTGATCCGGCTGAGCCTGGGCGGCGGCCTGATCTGAGCGCTGGCCCGCGCGTGGTCGCCAGGCACGGCGGCATGCTGTGTTGCAGCGGCCTGCGTCCAGGGGCGGCCGGCAGGGGTAAAATTCGGCGCTGACGGCCGCCGCGTGGCGGCCGCTCCCGTTCGCGCCGGTGCGTGCGGCGCGGTCCGGGTCGCCCGGCTGCCGCTGCCGCCCTGTGCGGCGCCCGATCCGTCCCAGCAGGAGCCTGCACGTGGCCCACCCCCATTACCGCCCCAGGCGCATGCGCCGCGACGATTTCTCGCGCCGGTTGATGCGCGAACACACCCTGACCGCCGACGACCTGATCTGGCCGGTATTCGTGCATGAGCTGCCCGGCCGCGCGCCGATCGCCTCGATGCCGGGCGTGGAGCGGCTGTCGCTCGACGCGCTGCTGAAGGAGGCCGAGACCGCACTGGAACTGGGCATCCCGGCGATCGACCTGTTCCCGGTGATCGACCCGTCCGGCAAGCGCCTGGACGCGGCCGAGGCCTGGAACGAGGACGGCCTGGCGCAGCGCGCGGTGCGCGCGCTGAAGGCGCGCTTCCCCGAACTGGGGGTGATGACCGACGTGGCGCTGGATCCGTACACCACCCATGGCCAGGACGGCATCATCGACGCGCACGGCTACGTGCTCAACGACGTCACCGTCGAGGCGCTGGTGAAGCAGTCGCTGTCGCATGCGCAGGCTGGCGTGGACATCGTCTCGCCCTCGGACATGATGGACGGGCGCATCGGCGCGATCCGCCGCGCGCTGGACGCCGACGACCACCTGCACGTGCGCATCATGGCGTACTCGGCCAAGTACGCCTCGGCGTTCTATGGCCCGTTCCGCGACGCGTTGGGCAGCGCCGGCAACCTCGGCAAGGCCGACAAGAGCACTTACCAGATGGACCCGGGCAACGGCGACGAAGCCCTGCGCGAGATCGCGCTGGACCTGAAGGAGGGCGCGGACATGGTGATGGTCAAGCCGGGCATGCCGTACCTGGACGTGGTGCGGCGGGTGAAGGACGAATTCCGGGTGCCGACCTTCGCCTACCAGGTCAGCGGCGAGTACGCGATGCTCAAGGCCGCCTTCGCCAACGGCTGGCTGGACGAACGCAAGTGCGTGCTGGAGTCGCTGTTGGCGTTCAAGCGCGCCGGCGCCGACGGCGTGCTGACGTACTTCGCGCCGCAGGTGGCGCGCTGGCTGCGTGAAGCGCGCTGAGGCGCACGCATGCACAAGTACCTGCGATGGCTCAATGCCATCGTGCGCGATCGAGCGCCGTATGCGCCTCCTACGCTCGCTTCTGCATGACGGTTGACTCCTACAGGGCGTGCCGGCGGCCTGGTGCGATGTGTGCTTTGGCGCCGGGGCGCCGCCGCGGTCTCAGCTGCGGTTGCCGGTCGCGGTGGCCGCTGCCGGGACGCCGGTCAGCTGCCGCGCGGCATCCGCGCGCGGCGACAGCGGCGAGGGGCAGTGGCCGGCGCGGCGCGGCGCCGGTAGTTCGGCGAACCAGTCCTCCACCGTCGGCGCGAGCAGGTCCAGCCGCATCGGCAGGCTCAAGTGGTTCTCGCCGGGCATCTCCAGGTAGTGCGCGCGCGGTGCGTCCAGCGCCAGCAGGCGGCCGTGCGCGACCGGGATGTGCTGGTCGGCGCTGCCGTGCAGCAACAGCAGGCAGGCAGGCGCGGCCCGCGCGGCGGCGGTCACGTCGATCTGGTCCAGGTTCAGCGCCAGGCGCTGGTTGGCGTTGGCGATGACCGCGTCCAGGTTCTGCCCGGCGTAGCGCCAGCGCGCCAGGTCCATCGCTGCGCTGGCCATCCAGCCCTGCGGGCGGCTGGCGAGCATGTGCGGGATCATGTCGCGGATGCCGCGGCCGGCGTTGGCGAAGGATTCCATCGCCACCACGCCGTCGACGTCGCCGCCCAGTTTCTGCGCGGCAAACAGCGCGGTGGCGGCGCCGTAGGACACGCCGAACAGGTACAGCGGGCCTTGCACCTCGCCGCGCGCGCGCAGCGCGCGGATCACCGCGATCACGTCGTCGGACTCGCGGGTGCCGTAGCCGGCCGGGCCGCCGCCGGAGCGGCCGTGGTTGCGCAGGTCGATGCTGATGCTGCGGTAGCCGGCCTGGGCCAGGTCCAGCGACCACGGCAGCAGCGAATCGCCGTCCATCATCCAGCCGTGCAGCAGCACCACGGTGCCGCGCGGGGCGCGGAAGGTGTGCGGCTGCGGCGCGGCCACGTCCATCGCGAAGTCGGCGCGCTCGCGGCCGGCGTGTTCGTAGCGGTAGCGCATGCGGTAGTCGCCCGGGTCGATCGCGCGCCAGAAGATCGGGATGCCGCCCGGGACGAGCACGTGCCCGCTGTGGTTGGGCAGCGTCGCCAGCAGGCCCTGGATGCGCTCCTCGTCCATCAGCGGCGACACGCCGCCCGGCGCGACCAGGCGATCGCTGAGCGAGGTGGAGGAGCAGGCGGCCAGGCACAGGCTGGCGCAAAGGACGAGCAGCGGACGCAGGCACGGCGACATGGCGGTCGGGTGGTGGACGGATGGCCGCGCAGGCTAGCGCCTTCGCCGACGCGGCTCTACCGTAATTCGATGACGGAAAGATGACGCGCGCCGGGCCAAGCCGCGAACGCCGCCCCGGTCTCCCTGCCCTTGGCGTGCGCCGACACGCGTCCTGCCGTCCCGAATGGCCGCGCCGGACCCAGGGCAGGCTGAGGGCAGGCCATGCGGCGCCGGTAACGGCGGCCCAGGCCCGTCCGCAGCGTGGCCTGCGCCAGCAGTGTGAACGGCCCCGGGTATTGCGAAGTCCCATTGGGTTAAGTCAGGCCACCCCCGAGGCGGCTTGACTGGCGAGTTGCTTGTAGTCGTTTGCTTCGGCTTCTGCAGGCGGAACATAGCCGATGGCGACGTCCCCCCGCCCTGAGTAGCGGTCGGGTTTAGAGTCCGGTGCTCATGATATGGGTGTTGGCAAGATGTTCGGCATAAGCGGACGGCATCATGCCGCCGATCGCTTTCTTAGGTCGGTCCTCGTTCTATCCGCGTCGCCAGCGTTCGATCTCAGTGCGCGCACGCAGCAGGGTTGGGAACCAGTGCTCGTTGAGACATTCGTCGCGTAGTCGGCCGTTGAACGATTCGACGTAGGCGTTCTGGTTCGGTTTGACGGGTTGGATCAGCCGTAACTGCACGCCACGGGCATGCGCCCAGGCGACCATGGCTTTGCCGCAGAACGCCTTGCCGTTGTCGGTGCGGATCACTTGCGGCAAGCCGCGACTGTGCGCCAGCCAGTCCAGCACACGCGCAACGCCGTGTCCCGAGATCGCGCGCTCCACGTCGATGGCGATCGCTTCGTGCGTGGCGTCGTCCACGATCACCAAACACTTGAATACCCGACCTTCGGCAGTGCGGTCGAACACGAAGTCCATCGACCACACCTGGTTGGCCTGCGATGGCCGCAACAGCGGCTGACGCTCGCCCACTGGCACCTTTTTGCGTCTGCGGCGTCGGACCTGCAGCTGCTGCTCGCGATACAACCGCTCCACACGTGTGTCGTTCGCCAGCCGTCCTTCCTGTCGCAGTTTGAGATAGATCATCCCCCCCGCCGTAGCGGCGATGGCGATGCGCCAGCGCAAGGATGCGTTCGCGTAGATCGATGTTGCGGTCTTCGCGCGGGCGATAGCGCAACGCACTGGCGCTCATGCCGATCGCTGCCAAGGCGTGACGCTCGCTGGCGCCATGCCCGATCCACTCGCGCACCAGCGCACGACGCGCCGGTGCGCTCACCACTTTTTTTTCGCAGCGCATCCTCGATCAGGTCGTTCTCGAACACCTGCTCGGCCAGCAACTTCTTCAGCCGGGCGTTCTCTGCCTCCAGGTCCTTGAGCCGCTTGGCATCGGGCACGCTCATCCCGCCGAACTTGCTGCGCCACAGATAGTAGGAGGCCTCACTGAAGCCATGGCGCCGGCACAGGTCCTTGATCGCCACGCCCGCTTCGGCCTCACGCAGGAAACCAATGATCTGTTCTTCGGTAAATCGCTTCTTCACGTCCAATCTCCTTGGTCTGAGGGATTGGACTCCAAATCAGCCTGCTACTCTAAATAGGGGGGACGTCGGGGGCGCCGTTGCCGCGCACCCCGGCGAAAGCCCGGCATCGGCCGGGCTTTTTGGGGATTGGGCATTGGGGATTGGCAAGAGCGAAGCAGCGATATAGCAGCGATCGTATTGCATCGGTACCTGCGGCTTTTGCGACTCCCCAATCCCGAGCTCCTCACCCCGATATCGCCAGCCGCTCCTGCCGGTAGCGGCGGACCGCGGCCAGCCACAGCAGCGCGGCCAGGCCGAAGCCGGCGGCCAGGTATACCGCCCAGATTTGCAGGTCGATCGGTTCGCGGCGGATGATCTTCAGCAGCATCTGGTTCTGCGCCAGGAACGGTACGGCGAACTGCCACAGCGTGGTCTTCAGCGGATACACCATCAGCGCGTAGCCGGGCAGCATCGGCAGCAGCATCAGCCAGGTCATGTGGCTCTGCGCCTCCTTCATGCTCTTGGCCGCCGCGGCCAGCACGGTCAGCAGCGAGGTGCCGATGAACAGCATCGGCAGCAGCACGAACAGCATCTGCAACATGGCCGCGAAACTGACGTTGAGCTGCCGGCCGATGCCGCTGGCGACCTGTGCGCTGAGCTTGAACGCGAGCAGGGTCAGCAGCAGCGAGGCCAGCCCGACCACGCAGGCGGCGGCGATCTTGCCGCTGACGATGGCGCCGCGCGAGGCCGGCGTGGCCAGCAGCGGTTCCAGCGATTGCCGCTCGCGCTCGCCGGCGGTGGCATCCAGGATCAGGTAGGCGCCGCCGATGAAGGAGGTGATGGTCAGCAGCACCGGCAGCAGGATCGCCAGCAGCGCACCGCGCTTGGCCTCGGCGGTGGCCAGGTCCTGGATGGCCATGTCCAGCGGCCGCGAGACCTGCGCATCGATGCCGCGTGCCAGCAGCCGCAGCGCGCCGACCTGCTGACTGTACATGCTCAGCGCCGCCTGCACCCGCGCGGTCGGGATGTCGGCGTCGCGCCGGGTGCTGTCCTTGACGATCTCCACCAGCGCCGGCCGCCCCTCGCGCCAGGCATTGGCGTAGTCCTCGTCGATCTTCAGCGCCAGGTCCACGTCCTGGCTGCGGATCGCCGCGGTCAGGTCTTTTGGCGGCGCCACCGCGTTCAGGCCTTGCGCGGCCAGGAACGCGACCAGGTTCGGCGCGCGTTCGCGGCCGATCACCGGGATGTCCAGCGGTTTGTCGATCTGGGTCCTGACCCGGCTCTCGGCCAGCGCGCCCATGCCCAGGATCAGCGCCGGATACAGCAGCGGGCCGAGCAGCAAGGCCAGCGCCAGGGTGCGGCGGTCGCGCGCAAGATCGCGCAATTCCTTGCGCATCACGGTGAAGACGGTTCGAAACAGGCTCATGCGTGCAGTCCTTCGTCGCTGCCGATCGCCTTGACGAAGGCGTCTTCCAGATTGTCTTGGCCGGTCAGCACGCGCAGTTCGTCGGCGCTGCCGGCGGCCACCACCGTGCCCTTGGCGACGATGACGATGCGGTCGCACAGCGCCGCCACCTCCTGCATGATGTGGCTGGAGAAGATCACGCAGCGTCCTTCGGCGCGCAGCCCGCGCAGGAAGCCACGCATCGCGCGGGTGGTCATCACGTCCAGGCCGTTGGTGGGTTCGTCGAGGATCACGTTGCGCGGGTCGTGGACCAATGCGCGCGCGATCGCGGTCTTGGTGCGCTGGCCCTGGCTGAAGCCCTCGGTCTGGCGGTCGAGGATGTCGTCCATGTCCAGCGCCGCCGACAGCAGCCGCGTGCGCGCGGCGATGCGCGCCGCCGACAGCCCGTGCAGTTCGCCGAAGTAGGCGATGTTCTCGCGCGCGGTCAGGCGCTTGTACACGCCGCGCGCGTCCGGCAGCACGCCCAGCGCGCGGCGCACCGCCAGCGGGTCCTGGCCGACGTCGATGCCGTCCACCCGCACCTGGCCCTGGTCGGGCGCCATCAGCGTGTACAGCATGCGCAAGGTGGTGGTCTTGCCGGCGCCGTTGGGGCCGAGCAGGCCGGTGATCTGGCCGTCGGCCGCCTCGAAGCTGACGCCTTGCACCGCGTTGACGGTGCCGGCCTTGGTCTTGAATGCCTTGTGCAGATTGTCGGCGACGATCATGCGCGGTCCTCCCTGCGAAACGCTGCGCGGCTCATGGTTCCCATCCGTTGAATGAAGTGAAGGCCGGCACGCCGCTCATCGGGTTCAGGCAGGTGGCGTCGAGCTGTTTGGCATCGGCGTTCTCGAAGAACTGGCTCAGCAGCTTGGGCATGCAGCCCAAGGTCATGGTGCCGTGGCCCTGGCCGCGCACCACCAGGTGGCGGCCGTTGGGCAGGCCTTGCAGCACGCGTGCGGCATAGCGCGGCGGGGTCACAGGATCCAGCTCGCCGGAGGTCAGCAATACCGGCAGCTGAGACTTGAACGGCGCAGTGAAATCGGCCGGGCGCGTGCCGGTCGGCCACGACGGGCACGCGGCGAAGAACATCTGCACCACCTCCGGACCGAGCAGTGTGTCGGCGCCGGCGGCAGGCGGATGATAGCGGTCGGCGTCCTCGGCGCAGATCACCGACCACTGCATGCCGCGGTTCATCTGCCCCTGCAGTTGCTTGCCCATCATCTGCGCCAGCGACATCAGCGGCGCATAGCGTTCGTGCGCGGCCTCGTCCAGCACCAGCGGCAGCAGCGATGCGGTCTGCGGCGCATACGAGAACGAGAACGCCAGGCTGGTGACGGTGTCGGCGGTGACCCGGTCGTGCTTGCTCTCGCCGCTGGCCGGGTCGCGGTAGTCCACCTCCGCCGGCGCCTGCCGCAGCCGCTCCACCACCGTGCGCAACTGCGCGCGGGTGTCGGTGGGAAAGCGCTTGGCGCAAGCCGGGGTGGCCTTGCACTGCTCCGATTGCAGCTTGATCGCGTCCTCGAAGGTGGTGGCGAATTCGCCGCCGACCACCAGGTCGTTGGGCGCCACGCCGTCGATCACCACGCTGCGCGTGTGCGCCGCATAGCGCGCCGCATAGTGCTGGGCGACGCGAGTGCCGTAGGAGCCGCCGATCAGGTTGAGCTTGTCCACGCCGAGCGCGACGCGCACCGCGTCCAGGTCGACGATGGCCTGGGTCGTGGTGTAGTAGCGCGGATCGGCGCGGCCCTGCAGCGACTGCGCGCAGCGCTTGGCGTAGTGGGCGATTTCGGCCGCGGTGGGCGCGCGCGCCGGATCGGCCAGCTGCATTTCCTTGCCGTCCGCACCCAGGCAGGTCAGCGGATTGGACTGGCCGGTGCCGCGCTGGTCGATCAGGAACACGTCGCGGCGCTTGCGGGTTTCACGCAGGGCGAAGTCGACGATGCTGGCCACCTCGGTCGCCGCCTGGCCGGGACCGCCGGCGATGAAGAACACCGGGTCCGGATCGCTTCCGCCCTGGCCGGTGACCGGCAGCCAGGCGATGTTGAGTTCGATCTTGCGCCCGCCGGGCGCTGCCGGATTCTCCGGCACCGGCATGCGCGTGCACTGCGCCTCGACGTTGTTGGCGGCGACCGGGCTGGTCAGCGTGCACGGATGGAAGCGCAGCGTGCCGTAGCTGCGGCCCTGGTTCTGCGGCGCTGGCGCGTGCCCGGCCTGGCAAGCGGCGAGCAGCAAGGTCGTCGCCACGACGGCGAGCGGTCTGCATGGGTGTGGCATGGTTCGCATCCTTGAGTTCATGGCTTGCAGGATGCCATGCCGGGGCATGGCGTCGTCGGTGACCGGTGGCAGGTCGAACGCGTCACTGGGCATCGTCGAACAGGAACACCTGCTCGATGCTGTGCGCGAACAGCCGCGCGATACGGAACGCCAGCGGCAGGCTCGGATCGTACTTGCCGGTTTCCAGCGCATTGACGGTCTGCCGCGACACGCCCAGCCGCTCGCCCAGTTCGCCCTGCGACCAGCCGCGCGCCTCGCGCAGTTCGCGGATGCGGCTGTTCATTGGTAGCGGCGCGCATTGGCGACCTTGGCGATGCCGTACGTCGCGCACAGCAGCGGGAACACCCACAGCATCGCCGCCGACGCCGGCAGCGCGATCACGTCCGCCGCCTGCAGGAAACCGGCAGTCATGTAGCCGCCGCTGACCAGCCCGGCGGCGATGGCGATGGACTCCAGTTCGATGCGCCGCTGCAGCTCGTCCGAATCGCGCACGAAGCGCGCCACCGCGCGGATCACCAGCGCCAGCAGCAGCGCCGGCAACAGCGCGATCAGCACCCGCGCCCAGTCCGCCTCCACGCCATCGAACAGGCGTTTCCAGCACAGCATCACGCCGACGTAGAGCAGCATCGGCGGCACGCACTCGCGGTAGTAGCGACGCGCCAGCGCCAGCGCCGGCGGCGCGCTGTCGCGCAGGCTGCCCGGCGACCACCACAGCATGATCGCCAGGCACAGGCCGCCGATGCCGAGACCGATCAACAACCCGCGCAGATAAGCGTCGCTGCGCAACGGCAGCCAGGGCGCCACGGCGAGCAGCGCCACGCTCGGGCACAGCACCGCGATCGCATTGCGCTTGCACACGCTCACCGGCGAACTCCGGCCACGGCGCCGACCCAGCCCGAACGACACCGATCGAATGCCACCACGACGTTGCGCATACATCCCCCTGTCAAGCCCGCTTTACAGGAGGATGCGCGCGAGCGTGCCGGCTGTCAAGCGTCCTTTACAAGTGGCGAGACACGACACTGGCCATCGATGCGATCAGCGCGCGATGCTACCCACTCCCTCGTCCAGGGCGATCGCGGCCGCCCCGCGCCAAGGCCGTCGAGCCCGGCCAACCGCGCATGCCGCACGATCGGCGCCCGGCGCGCAGGCGCTACTTGCTGCTGACGTACTTCTCGCGGCGGATGTGCTGCACCGGCAGGCCAGCCTCCTTCAGCGCATCGAAGCAGGCATCGACCATGTCCGGATTGCCGCACAGGTAGGCGATGTCGCCCTGCGCCTGCGGCGCGAACTCGGCCAGGAACTGCTGCACGTAGCCATGACGCACGTCCGCGTGGGGCTCCGCCGGCAGTTCGCGCGAGAAGCACGGCACGAAACGGAAGCGCGGATGCGTCTCGGCGAAGGCGCCGAACTCGTCGCCGTACAGCAGCTCGGCCGGCGTGCGCGCGCCCAGCAGCAGCAGCACCTCCACGCCACGCTCGGCCATCGCCGCTTCCAGCAGCGGCAGCATCGAGCGATACGGGGTGACGCCGGTGCCGGTAGCGACCAGCAGGTAGCGGCGGTTGGCGTCGCCCTGGTTCAGGCAGAATCGCCCGTAGGGGCCGCTGGCCGAGACCTGCCCGCCGATCTCCAGGCCCTCGAACAAGGCCGTGGCCGCGCCGCCGGCGACGAAGCTGACCGCGATCTCGGCCACCGCGTCGGCCGGCTGCGCCGGGTCGTGACGGGTGGCCAGAGAATAGCTGCGCTTGGTCGCGGTGCCGTCGGCGTAGTGGAAATGCACCTGCAAGAACTGGCCGGGCACGAACCGCAGAGGCTGCCCGTCGTCGCGGACGAAGCGGTAGTGGCCGACGGCCGGGGCCAGCATGCGGCGATCGACCAGTTTCAACGGGAATTGGGCAGGCACGAAGTTGCAACAGTCTGTGGCCGGGGCCGAGCCCACGAGGTCTCCTATAATAGCCGCTGCATTTCTCCAGCGCCGACGACAGAGCGCGAAAGGCCCGCCTTGACTCCCGCCTCCCCCCTGCTCCACCAGAACCAGTTGCCTGCGCTGCGCGTGCGCGAGTTGCGCAAGACCTACGACAACGGCGTGCAGGCGCTGCACGGCGTCTCGCTGGACGTGCTGCCGGGCGACTTCTTCGCCCTGCTCGGTCCCAATGGCGCCGGCAAGTCCACCCTGATCGGCATCGTCAGCTCGCTGGTGAACCTCAGCGCCGGCCAGGTCGAGGTGTTCGGCACCGACCTGACCGCTCAGCGCAGCGCGGCGATGCGGCTGCTCGGTCTGGTCCCGCAGGAGATCAACTTCAACCTGTTCGAGAAGCCCTTCGACATCCTGGTCAACTACGCCGGTTTCTATGGCATGCCGCGCGCCGAGGCCGAGCGCCTGGCCGAAGTGGAACTCAAGCTCGCGCACCTGTGGGAGAAGGCGCAGGTGATGAGCCGCACCCTGTCCGGCGGCATGAAGCGGCGACTGATGATCGCCCGCGCGATGATGACCCAGCCGCGCCTGCTGATCCTGGACGAACCCACCGCCGGCGTGGACATCGAGATCCGCCGCGACATGTGGCGGGTGTTGCGCGAGATCAACGCCGCCGGCACCACCATCATCCTGACCACGCACTACCTGGAGGAAGCGGAGAGCCTGTGCCGCAACCTGGCGATCATCGACCACGGCCGCATCGTCGAGCAGGGCCCGATGCGCGAACTGCTGGCCAAACTCGACGTGGAAGGCTTCCTGCTGGACATCGACGGCGAGCTGCCGGCGCAGCTGCCGGCGATCGCGGGCACCACCTTGCTGGCGCAGGACGCGCATACGCTGGACCTGGACATGCCGCGGGCGATGGACCTCAACCGCGTGTTCGCCGCGCTCGGCGACGCCGGCATCCGCGTGCGTTCGATGCGCACCAAGAGCAACCGCCTGGAGGAGCTGTTCGTGCGCCTCACCGGCGACCACCGCACCGGCCAGCCTGCGGCCGTCGCCGGCGGCGGCCCGGGCGCCGCGGACGCGGATGCGCCGCAGCTTCCCGCCGCCACCTGATTCCTCTTTCGCCAGACGCCGATGAACACTCCAATCCAACCGCAATCCCTGCTTCCCGACGCTACGCCGGCCCAGCGCAACTGGATCGCCCTGCTCACCGTGGTGCGCCGCGAGGTCAAGCGCATCCTGCGCATCTGGGGCCAGACCCTGGTGCCGCCGGCGATCACCATGACCCTGTACTTCCTGATCTTCGGCGGGCTGATCGGCGCGCGCGTGGGCGACATGGGCGGCTACAGCTACATGCAGTTCATCGTCCCCGGGCTGGTGATGATGAGCGTGATCCAGAACAGCTACGGCAACATCTCCTCCTCGTTCTTCGGCGCCAAGTTCGGCCGCCACGTCGAGGAGCTGCTGGTCAGCCCGATGCCGAACTGGGTGATCCTGTGGGGCTACGTGGCCGGCGCGGTGCTGCGCGGGCTGCTGGTCGGCGCGATCGTGCTGGTCATCGCCATGTGCTTCACCCCGGTGCGCATCCCGCATCCGCTGGTGACGCTGAGCACGGTGCTGCTGGGCGCAACGATCTTCTCGCTGGCCGGCTTCGTCAACGCCGTGTACGCGAAAAAGTTCGACGACGTGGCGATCGTGCCGACCTTCATTCTGACCCCGCTGACCTACCTGGGCGGCGTGTTCTATTCGGTGAAGCTGCTGCCTGGCTGGGCCGAGGCCGCCACCCACGCCAACCCGGTCTTCTACATGGTCAACGCCTTCCGCTACGGCCTGCTCGGCAGCAGCGACGTGCCGCTGTGGGTGGCCTACGTGCTGATGCTGGGCTTCGTCGCGGTGCTGGCGGCGCTGTCGCTGTGGCTGCTGCGGCGCGGGGTGGGCTTGCGCAGCTAGCGCATTTCCGACTCGGGTATTTGCAGCCAGCGGAGTGTTGTGGGAGCGACTCCGGGCGGCCTCGGGCCATCAGTGGCGAATGGCTCTACCTGTAAAGCTCGTCGCGACTGAACTCGCTCCCAGAAGTGGCATCACTTGGATCGAAAGTGCGCCGGTCGAATGCCGCCCTGGCGCGCGGCGCTGCGATTCCCGCACAGCGCGGCGCGCGCCCTTGACGCCGCACCACTCCCGATTGCGAAGCAACTGCCTGGTGCGCCCCCTGCCCCGAGCGCCATTTCTGCCGGACGGTTGGGTGGCCGCCCGCGCAGCGGAGGCGAGGATGGAATCTGCGCCCGGTTGTCGGAAGGCTACCGTGCCACGCCCGCGACCACATCGCAGGCGATGCCGGCCGCGGTCAGTTGCATGGCCAACTGCGCGTGCGGCGCCTGCCGGAACGCATCGCCCGGCTTCAGGCTGACCACGCGTTGCCCGGCCTGCACCTGTCCGATCAGCAGCGCCAGATGCTTGGCGGCGTCGGCGGGCAACGTTCGCCGCGTGGCATCGCGGCGCGCCAAGCCCAGCACCGCGGCATCCACCGCCGGATCGCACAGCAGCAGATCGGCCTGGTTCAGCGCGCGCAGCGCCTTCAGGGTCAGCGCGCCGGGATCGCCGCTGCCGGTGCCGACCAGCCACACGCTGCCGCGGCGCGGGACTTCCTGCCCGCTGGGCTGCAGGGCGTCGCGGAACGCCTGTTCGGCCGCCTGCGCCTGGCCGCTCTGCAGCAGGACCTGTACCGGCCCTTCCAGCACCTGTTCGAACCAGCGCCGGCGCTGCGCCAACTGCGGCAAGCGCGCACGGATCGCCTCGCGGTGGCGCGCGAACAACTGCGCCAGCTGTGCGTAGGAGTGGTCCAGTTCGGCCTCCCAGCGCTCGCGCAGGCGCCGCGCCAGCATCGGCGCCGCGCCACTGGAGGAGATCGCCACCAGCAGCGGGTCGCGGTCGATGATCGCCGGCACCTGGAACGTGGACAGCTCGGCGTCGTCGACCACGTTGACCAGCTTGCGGCGCTGCCCGGCCTGCGCGGCCAGTTCGCGGTTGAAGGCGGTGTCGTCGGTGGCCGCGACCACCAGCCAGGCGGCATCCAGCCAGTGCGGATCGAAATCGCCATCGACCCGCTGTAAACGCCCCTGCGCCAGCCACTGCGCCACCGTGGCATTGAGCGCATGCGCGTACACCAGCACCTGCGCGCCGGCATGCAGCAGCGCCTCGATCTTGCGCATCGCCACCTCGCCGCCGCCGACCACCAGCACGCGGCGCCCGGCAAGATCGGCGAACATCGGATACAGCGGCATGCGGATTCCTCGGGCTGGGGGACGGCGCGCGGCGGTCGCGCCGCATGGCATCGTGCGGCGGATCGACCGACGTGCGTCGGCAACGCCGGCATGTTGCGCGTCGCGCCGGCCAACGATACCGAAAAGTCGATCCGATGGCGGCGCCTGGCGCCGCGCCAGGGCCGGACGGCACGCTTCAGCAGCAGCGTCGGCCGTGGCCGGCGCAGCGGCCGGCGGGCGCGTGTCGAGCGGCAGCGCTCGGGGCCGGCGCCCCTCCTGCAAGGCGGGTATCGCCTCGGTCGGCGGGACACCCGTCCGCGCCGGCGCTTCCCATCCTGCCGGCGGCGCATTCACGCCGTCGGCGGCGGCGCGGGGGCGGCGTTCTGGTGCTGGGCCGCGGCGGCCTTGCCGTCGCGCTCGGCCGCCAGCAGGGCCAGCGAATAGCCCATGCCGTGCCATTGCGAACCGCAGGGAAGACCATGCGCGTGGTCGCGCTCGGCGGTATCGATCAGCACACGCCAATGCTCGCCCTCGACCAGCGGCAGGGTGAATGCGACATCCTCGGCGGCGCCGTTGACGATCATCAGCAAGGTCACGTTCGATCCCGCCTGGCGCAAGCCGCTGGACGGCGCGCGGCCGTCCAGGCGCATCATCAGCGCCCGCGCGTGCGGGTCGTGCCAGGACGCTTCGGTCATTTCCTCGCCGTCCGGCGCCAGCCAGCTCACATCCTTGATGCCCAGCTCTTCGTCGTAGGCGCCGTCGAAGAAGCGCGCGCGGTGCAGCAGCGGGTAATGCGCACGCAGATGGGTCAGGCGGGTCACGAACTCGGTCAGCGGCTGGGCGCGCTCGCCGCTCTCCCAGTTCAGCCAGGTCAGCTCGTTGTCCTGGCAGTAGGTGTTGTTGTTGCCGCCCTTGCTGCGCCCGAACTCGTCGCCGGCCAGCAGCATCGGCGTGCCCTGCGACAACAGCAGCGTGGCCAGCATGTTGCGCATCTGCCGCAGGCGCAGCGCGTTGATCTGCGCGTCGTCGCTCTCGCCTTCCACCCCGTAGTTGGCCGAGATGTTGTTGTCCGAGCCGTCGCGGTTGTCCTCGCCGTTGGCCTCGTTGTGCTTGTGCGCGTAGCTGACCAGGTCGTGCAGGGTGAAGCCGTCGTGGGCGGTGACGAAGTTGACCGAGGCGGTGGGACGGCGCCCGCGATGATTGAACAGGTCGGCCGAGCCGGTCAGGCGCGTGGCCAGTTCGGCCAGTTGGCCTTCGTCGCCGCGCCAGAACGCGCGCACGTTGTCGCGGAACTTGTCGTTCCACTCCGACCAGCCCGGCGGGAAGCCGCCGACCTGGTAGCCGCCCGGGCCCACGTCCCACGGCTCGGCGATCAGCTTGACCTGGCTCAGCAGCGGATCCTGGCGGCAGGCGTCGAGGAAGCCGCCCTTGGGGTCGAAGCCGTGATGCTCGCGGCCGAGGATGGTGGCCAGGTCGAAGCGGAAGCCGTCCACGTGCATCTCCGACACCCAGTAGCGCAGCGAGTCGTTGACCATGCGCAGCGCGCCGGCGTTGGTCAGGTCGAAGGTGTTGCCGGTGCCGGTGTCGTTGATGTAAAAGCGCCGGTCCTGCGCCAGGCGGTAGTAGCTGGCGTTGTCGATGCCCTTGAACGACAGCGTCGGCCCGAGCTCGTTGCCTTCGGCGGTGTGGTTGTAGACCACGTCCAGGATCACCTCCAGCCCGGCATGGTGCAGCCGCGCCACCATCTGCTTGAACTCGGCCACGGTGCGCGTGGCCATGTAGCGCGGCTGCGGCGCGAAGAAGCCGATGGTGTTGTAGCCCCAGTAGTTGCGCAGGCCCTGCTTGAGCAGGTATTCGTCGTCGACGAAGGCGTGCACCGGCAGCAGTTCCACCGCGGTCATGCCGAGCCGCTTGATGTGTTCCACCACCTCGTCCACCTTGAGCCCGGAGAAGGTGCCGCGCCAGGCCTCGGGCACCGCCGGGTGGCGCATGGTGGTGCCGCGCACGTGGGTCTCGTAGATCACCGTGCGGTCCCACGGCGTCTGCAGGCGCTGGTCCTTGCCCCAGGTGAAGGCCGGATCGATCACTGCGCTCTTGGGCACGTAGGCGGCGCTGTCGCGGCGGTCGAAACTCAGGTCCGCGTCCTTGTGCCCGATGGTGTAGCCGAACAGCGCCGGCGCCCATTTCAGCTCGCCGACCAGTTGCTTGGCGTAGGGATCGAGCAGCAGCTTGTTGGGATTGAAGCGGTGCCCGGCATCGGGCGCGTAG
Source organism: Xanthomonas theicola (assembly GCF_014236795.1). NCBI lineage: Bacteria > Pseudomonadati > Pseudomonadota > Gammaproteobacteria > Lysobacterales > Lysobacteraceae > Xanthomonas > Xanthomonas theicola. Next base: position 3,232,972 of record NZ_CP049017.1, read on the forward strand.
GGACCGTACACGCGGTAGCCGTACAACTGGCCGGGCCGCGCGTCGGGCAGGTAACCGTGCCAGATCTCGTCGGTGTACTCGGGCAGCGCGATGCGCTCGACCTCGCGGCCGCGCTCGTCGAACAAGCACAGCTCCACCTTGGTGGCATTGCTCGAGTACAGCGCGAAATTGACTCCCAGGCCGTCCCAGGTGGCGCCGAGCGGATACGAGCGGCCTTCGCGGATGCGGGAGCGGCGGGCGAGATTGCGAGGCGGCATGCAGAATCCTTACAACGTGGCAGGGCCGTTGCCGGCCGGGGAAAGCGGATGGTCTTGCGGATCGGCGCGGGCTTCGGCGTCGACCAGGCGTTCGGCCATGGCCCAGTGGCGGGCGGCGCGGCCGTCGGGCCGGCCTTCGGCTTCCCAGATTTCGTGTGCGAGTTGTTCGATGCGGCGCTTGCGCGTTTCTGCGTCCATGGCGGTCTTGTCAGGGGAAGGTGGCCAGCACGGCCACCGGGAAGTCGGCGAGCAGGTCCGCCAACGGCGTCGATGCCGAGACCGCGAGCGACCGCCCACCCAACACGTGCCGGTACTGTGCCGCGGGTAGCGTCAGAACTGTGTTACGCCAGTCCAGCGACGCGCACAGCGGCGCAGCCGGATCCAGCGCCCGCGCCGCTGCGGCCAGGCGCGGCACCACCACCGCCAGGGTCTGGCCCTCGTGCTCGCGCAGGAAACCGAGCACGTGCCCGGCATGCGCTCCCTGCGCGTGCAGCGGACGATAGCTGCCGTGCACGAACAGCGCCGGATGCGCACCGCGCAGCTGCAGCAACCGTGCGCTCAGCCACGCCTTGACCTGGCCGCTGTGCCAGTGGCGCAGCAACGCCGCCGCCGGCGTGTCGTCGTGCAGCCAGGCCTGGCGCAGCGCATAGTCGACCGGGCGGCGGTTGTCCGGATCGACCAGCGACAGGTCCCAGCCCTCGCTGCCCTGGTACAGGTCGGGCACGCCGGGCACGGTCAGGCGCAGCGTGGTCTGCACCAGGCTGTTGAGCGCGCCGGCCGGCGCCAATGCGGCCGCGGCCTGGGCCAGCGCCTCGCGTAGCGGCGCGCCGGCCGGCGCCAGCAGTACCGCCTCCAGCAGCGCGCGCGCGTCGCGTTCGTAGGCCTCGTCCGGCCAGGTCCAGTAGCTGCGCAGCTTGGCTTCGCGCGCGGCCTTCAACTGCCAGGCGCCCAGGCGCTCGGCGTAGTCGGCCAGCCCGTCCGCATCGTCGCCGGCCAGCGCCAGCGGCCACGCGGCGACCAGCATCTGCCACAACATCAGGACCTCGCCGGGCAACGGCGCGAGGCTGCCCGCCGGCAGCAGGTCGGCGGACAGGGCCTGGAATCGCGCCACCTGCTCGGCCCACCACGGCGCCTGCGCGCTGAGCACGGCCAGGCGCATGCGCAGGTCTTCGCCGCGCTTGTGGTCGTGGGTGGCGGTGGCCAGCAGCGCGCGCGGGTGGCGCTGCGCGCGCGCTGCGTTGGCGGCGTGGAACGTGGCCGGCGCCAGCGCGAACACGCCCGGGTCGCTGCCGACCTCGTTGCGCGACAGCAGCACGCCGTGGCGGTAGAACGCGGTGTCTTCGACCGACTTGGCGTTGAGCGGCGCCGACAACTGCTCGATGCGCCGGCGTACGATGCGCCGCACCGCCACCTGCGCATTGCCGACGCCGCGGCCGGCGCGGCTCCAGCGTTCGATCGCGTCGATCGCCGCGCAGATGCGCGGCTCGGCGCCGGCGCGCGCGCGCTGCGCGGCGTGCGCCAGGCGTGCCGCATCGGTCTCGTCCAGGCCGTCCGCTCCGGCGTAGGTGCGGTACACCTCGAACTGCCGCAGCAAGGCCGCCAGCCCCTGCGCGAGCATCTGCGGACTGAATTCGCGGGTCGCCGGATCCAGGTGCGCGGCGGCCGACAGCGCCTGCACGGTACGCACGAACTCGGCCTGCAGCGAGCCCTGCAGGATCTCGTCGCGCGCGGCGCGCTGCTCCTGACCAAAGTCGCCGCTGCGGCCGGTCTGCCGGCGCCACAGCGCGGTCAATGGCGCGGCGCCGGCCGGGTCGTGCAGCACCCCGGCGACCTGGTCCATGAAGTCGTAGCCGGTGCTGCCGTCGCACGGCCAGTCGGTGCGCAGGACCTCCTGCGGCGCCAGGATCTTCTCGATGTACAGCGCGATGCCGCCGGCGCCGATGCCGCGGCGGCGCCCGGCGCGGTCCAGCTGCGCACGCAGCCGCTGCACATAGGCGGTGGGATCGGCCAGGCCGTCGACATGGTCCACGCGCACGCCGTCGAGGTGGCCTTCGGCGACCAGTCGCAGCGGCAAGGCATGCACCGCGGCGAACACGTCGTTCTGCTCCACGCGCAGCGCCGCCAGCGAGGTGATGTCGAAGAAGCGGCGGTAGTTGAGCATGTCGTTGCCGACCCGCCACCACGCCAGCCGGTAGCACTGGCGTTCGAGCAGCCGGTGCAGGGCGTCGTCGCCCAGCCGCACGGCCTCGTTGAGCCGTGCCGCCCAGGCCTGGCGCGCGGCCGGCGGGTCCTGGGCGACGGCGCCTTCCAGGCGGATCGGGAAACGCTGGTCGTGGTGCTCCAGGTGCGCCTCACCGTCTTCGCCCACCCGCAGCTGCAAGGCCCCTTCGTTCAGCGCCTGCGCATACGGCCGGTCCAGCACCGGCAGCCACAGCTTGCCGTCGCGCCCGGGGGCGCGCCAGTCGATGTCGAACCAGCCGGCATGGCGGCTGCGCCGGCCGTGCTTGAGCACGTCCCACCACCACGGATTGGCGGCGTGCGCGGCCATGTGGTTGGGGACGATGTCCAGGACCAGACCCATTCCGTGGGCGCGCACGCGCTCGGACAGGTGCAGCAGCGCCGGCTCGCCGCCGAGTTCGGGATTGACCTGGCGCGGGTCGGTGACGTCGTAGCCGTGGGTGGAACCGGGCACGGCGGTGCCGATCGGCGACAGGTACAGGTGGCTGATGCCCAGGCCGGCGTAGTACGGCACCTGCGCGGCGGCGTCGAGCAGGGTGAATCCGGCGTGCAGTTGCAGGCGGGCGGTGGCGCGCAGCGGGGTGAGGCTCATGCGTCGGTTCCTTGCGCAGTGGCGGCGGTGCGGCGTGCATGCGCGAACGCGTCCAGGCGAGTGCCGAGCGGCGCGCTGGCGGCCGCCGTGTCCGGCGACGGCACACGCCGCCGCCAGTTCGGATGGCCATCGACGGTGCCTGGCAGGTTGGGTTGCTGGTCCAGGCCCAGCGCGTCCTCGGCCGGCAGCAGCGCCAGCGGCGAAGGCGTGGCGGCGACGAAGCGCAGCGCGTCCAGTTCGGGGGCCTGCGCCTGCGCCTGCGGCAGCGACGCAGCGACCGCGGCGTCCATGCGCGCCACGTCGGCAGCGCGAGTCAGATGGTCGGCGCGTTGTTGCGCGGCGTCGGACAGCTGCAGGCGCCGCCGCCAGTCGATGTCCTCGCCGCGGCGCCAGCCGTGCAGCGTCGGCAGGTCGTGGGTGGTGGTGGTGGCGATCGCATCGCCGCGCCAGCGCGACGGCGCAAGGAACGCGCCCTGCGCGTCGCGGGTGAACAGCAGCACGTCGATGCCCATGACCCCACGCTGCGACAACTCGGCGCGGATGCCGTCCGGCACCACGCCCAGGTCTTCGCCGATCACGATCGCGCGCTGCCGCCACGATTCCAGCGCCAGCAGCCGCAGCAGGTCGTGCAGCGGATAGCGCAGGTACACGCCGTCGGCGGAGCCGGCGCCGCGCGGGATCACCCACAGCCGCAGCAGGCCGAGGATATGGTCGATGCGCACGCCGCCGCGGTCGCGCAGCACCGCGCGCAGCAATTCGATGAAAGGCGCATAGCCGCTGGCGCGCAAGCCGCCCGGCGAGTAGCCGCCGATGCCCCAGGCCTGGCCGTCGCCGTTGAACGCGTCCGGCGGCGCGCCCAGTTCCAATCCGGCCAGCACCGCCTGCGGCCATGCCGCGGCTTCGGCGCCGGCGGGATCGAAGCCCACCGCCAGGTCGGCGATCAGGCCGATGCCCATGCCGGCGGCGCGCGCCTGCCGCTGCACCCCGGCCCAACTGCGTGCGGCCAACCATTGCGCGAAGCCATGCAGAGCCGGATCGGCATCGCCAAAATCGCGTGCGGCGAATGCGGCGTAGTCGCGCAGCGCGGCGCCGCGTTCGTGTTGGAACGCAGCGAAATCGGCATGCAGCGCGGCATCGGCCTGGGCGAAGTCGACATGCAACTGGCGCAGCCACTGCCACTTCGCCGCAGCCGAGGCGGGCCAGTCGATCAACGGCCGCGTTTGCGCCTCGGCGAAGGCCTGTTCCAGGCCGGCCGCGTGCATGGCGCGTTGCGCCGCGGCGGCACCGAGCACGCGCGCCGGCGCGGCCTGCAGCGGATCCAGGAAGCGGCGATCGCCGGGCGAATACGGGCTGTAGTGCGCGCCGATCGGCCGCGCCGCATGCACCGGGCTCAGCGCGAGCGCATCGCCGCCGGCAGCGGCGATGCGCTCGGCCCAGGCGGCGACGCCGTCGGCATCGCCGATGCCGGCGTCGCGCGGGCCTTGCGCCGAATACACCTGCAGCGACAGGCCCCAGCGCCGCGGTGCAGATTCGCCGACCGCCTCGGCGACGCCATAGCAGCGCGTCGGCGCCAGCGCCAGCGTGGTGTGCCGGTCGCCGTGCTGCAGGGTCCAGTAGCCGTAGACGTCGAGCGCTGCGACGCGCCCGTGCGCATCGAAGCGGCCGTCGCGGCGGCGGCCGTCTTCGTGCTCGAGCCGGTACGCCGCGCCGGGCGGGCCGCCGGCGTCGATCGGGGTGCCGAGGTCGGCAGTCAACAGCGGCGCGGCGGTACCGGTGGCTTGCAACCGGCGCAGGCTGTCGCGGCAGGCGGCGGCGTCGTGCGCGTCCAGGCCGAGCGCGCCGAGCGCGCTGCGCAAGGAGTCGTCGCCGACCATGTGCGGCGTGTCGGACGCGTCGATCCAGTCGACCAGCAGGCCGGCGGCCGACGCCAGGGTGTGCAGGGGGGTATCGGTCATGGACGAGTCGGGGCCGCGGCAGTGAGGGAAGGAGGACACCCGGCCGCCGCTGCGCTTGCCGCGCACCGGAAGGGCGGGCGCGCGGGCGCGGGCGACGAGCGCAATGGCCAGCTTGCTGGAGGCGCTGTCGCGATGGCGTCGCGACAGCGTGTGCTCACACGGCGGAACCGGGCCGGTAGCGGGCGACGAATGCGTTCGGCGGCAGCTGCGCCGGGTCGTCGCCGGCGTTCTCGGCGTGCACGGTGGCGCCGGGCAGGTCCAGCGCCACCGGCGCATCGCCGAAGTTGGCGGCCACGTGCCATTCGCCGTTGCCCAGGGTCCAGCCCGCGGCCACCGCCTTCGGCCCCAGCGTGCGTGCGCCCACGGCGCGCGCCTGCGCCAGCGTCGGCACCAGGTGCTGCTGGCGCAGCGCCATCAGCGCCGCGAACCAGTCGCGCCAGCGCGCGCCGTCGCCGTGAGTGGCATCGCTGATGTCGGCGATGGACGCTTCGAATGTGCTCAGCGCGTTCGGGTCGGGAATAGTGGCGCGCTGCTGCGGATCGGCGAACGCGGCGAAATGCGCGAACTCGCGGCGCCGGCCTTCGCGCACCGCTTCGTCCAGCGGCGGCCCGAAGTCGGTGAAGAACAGGAACGGGGTGCGGCTGCCCCACGGCTCGCCCATGAAGAACAGCGGGATCATCGGGGTCAGCGCGGTCAGCGCCAGCGCCGCGCGCAGCGCCGGCTCGGGCACCTGGGTGATCAGCCGGTCGCCGCGCGCGCGGTTGCCGATCTGGTCGTGGTTCTGCGCGAAGATCACGAACTTGTGCGGCGGCAGCTGTGCGCTCGGCTCACCGCGCGCATGCCCGCGATGGTCGGCCTGGCCCTGGAAGGCGAAGCCTTCGCCGAGCACCCGGGCCAGGTGGTGTGCCGGCGCATCGGCAAAGCCGGCGTAGTAGCCTTCGTTCTCGCCGGTCAGCAGCACGTGCAGGCTGTTGTGGAAATCGTCGTCCCATTGCGCGCTGTAGCCGCGCTCCAGCACGCTGGCCTGGTTGGCCTCGTTCTCGAGCACCAGGTGCACGTGGCGCCCGGCTGGGACGCTGGCCATGATCGCCTCGCGCAGCGTGTCCAGGAACGCGTTCGGCACGATCGCGTGCACCGCGTCCAGGCGCAGGCCGTCGAAGCGGTACTCGTGCAGCCACATCAGCGCGTTGTCGATGAAGTAGCGCTGCACCGGCGCCAGCCGGAAATCGATCGCCGCGCCCCACGGCGTCGGCGTGTCGGCGCGGAAGAACGGCGACGCGTACTGCTCCAGGTAATTGCCGTCCGGACCGAAGTGGTTGTAGACCACGTCCAGGAACACGCTCAGGCCCAGGCCGTGGGCTTCGTCGATCAGCGCCTTCAGTGCGTCGGGATGGCCGTAGGCGGAGGCCGGCGCGTACGGCAGCACGCCGTCGTAGCCCCAGTTGTGCTTGCCGGGGAACGCGGCCAGCGGCATCAGCTCGATCGCGGTGACGCCCAGTGCCGCCAGCGTCGGCAGCTGCGCGCGCAGTCCGGCGTAGCCGCCACAGGCGCCGACATGCAGTTCGTAGAACACCGTTTCGGCCCACGGCCGGCCGCGCCAGTCGTCGTGGCGCCAGCGATGGCCGTCGCTGCCCAGCACCGCGCTGGACCCGTGCACACCGTCGGGCTGCCAGCGCGAGGCCGGATCCGGGACCGGCTGGCCGCCGTCGATCGCGTAGCGGTAGCCGGTGCCCGCGGCACAGTCCACGGTGGCGGCGAAGTAGCCGTCCGCCGCCGCGGCCAGCGGATGCCGGGCGCCGTCGTCGAACACCAGTTCCACGCTGGTCGCGTCCGGCGCCCACAGTGCGAACGCGACCGCGCCGGTTGCGCTGGGCCAGGCGCCGTGGCGCAGCGCGGCGGCGTCGCCGGCATGTCCGGCATGTGGTGTTGCGGTCGTTGCCATGTTCAATTCAATGCTCCGCTTGCAGCCAAAGGGTGGACAGCGGCGGCAGGGTCAGCGCCAGCGATTGCGCATGCCCGTGCATCGGCTGCGGCACGCTGTGCAAGGCGCCGCCATTGCCCTGGTTGGAACCGCCGTAGTGGGCGCTGTCGCTGTTGAGGATCTCGCGCCACTGGCCGCCGCGCGGCACGCCGAGGCGGTAGCCGTGATGCACCGCCGGGGTGAAGTTGCTCACTGACAGCAACGGCGGCGCCCCACCGGCGCGGTCGTGGCGCACGAACCCGAACACGCTGTTGCGGTGGTCGTCGGCGACGCTCCATTCGAAGCCGTCCGCGGTACGGTCGCTGCGGTACAGCGCCGGCTGCGTGCGCAACTGCCGGTTGAGGTCGCCGACCAGCCGCGCCACGCCGCGGTGCTCCTCGCGCTGCAGCTGCGCCCAGTCCAGCGCGTGGTCGTGGTCCCAGTCCTGCCATTGCCCGAACTCGCCGCCCATGAACAGCAGCTTGCGCCCCGGGTGCGCCCACATGAAGGCCAGGTAGGCGCGCAGGTTGGCGAAGCGCTGCCAGGTGTCGCCTGGCATCTTGGCCAGCAGCGAACCCTTGCCGCGCGTCACTTCATGGTGCGACAGCGGCAGCACGAAGTGTTCGGAGAACGCGTACACCAGGCCGAAGCTCATCTCGCTGTGATGGTGCTGGCGGTGCAGCGGGTCGCGCCGCAGGTAGCTCAGCGTGTCGTGCGCCCAGCCCATGTTCCATTTGTGGCTGAAGCCCAGGCCGCCCTGCTCCGGCGGCGCGGTCACGCCCGGCCACGCGGTGGATTCCTCGGCCATCACCCGCACCCCGGGAAAGCGTTGCGCGATCTCGCCGTTGAGCCGGCGCAGGAACGCGATCGCTTCCAGGTTCTCGGGCCCGCCCTGAAGGTTGGGCACCCATTGGCCCTCATTGCGGCCGTAGTCGCGGTACAGCATCGAGCCGACCGCGTCCACGCGCAGGCCGTCGACGTGGAAGCGCTCGATCCATTCCAGCGCGCTGCCGATCAGGTAGGCGACGACTTCGGCGCGGCCGTGGTCGTAGACCTGCGTGTTGCACGCGCGGTGCAGGCCTTCGCGCGGATCGGCGTGCGCGTACAGCGCGGTACCGTCGAAGTGCTGCAGGCCGTGCGCGTCGTCGGGGAAGTGCGCACTGACCCAATCCAGGATCACGCCGATCCCGGCCTGATGGCAGGCGTCGACGAAGCGCGCGAAACCGTCCGCCTCGCCATGCCACACGGTCGGTGCGTACAGGCCCAGCGGCGGGTAGCCCCAGGAGCCGCCGAACGGATGTTCGGTGATCGGCAGCAACTCGACATGGGTGAAGCCCAGCTCCTGCACGTACGGGATCAACTGCGCGGCCAGCGCATCCCAGTGCAGCGGCTGGCCGTGCGCGTCGTGGCGCCAGGAACCGGTGTGCAGCTCGTAGATGCTCATCGGCTGCGCGGCGCCGGCGCGCGCGGCGCGCTGCGCCAGCCAGGGCGCATCGTGCCAGGCGAAGGCGGCGGCGCCTGGCACCACCGAGGCGGTTGCGCGCGTGCTGTGCCGCGCGACCGGGTCGGACTTGCGCGGCAGCGGCGTGCCGTCGGCGCCGAGGATCTCGTACTGGTAGTGCTCGCCGCCGCGCAGACCGGGCACGAACAGCTCCCAGACCCCGGCGTCCTGGCGCAGCCGCAGCGGATGCCGGCGCCCGTCCCAGTCATTGAAGTCGCCGACCAGCGCGACACGGCGCGCATGCGGCGCCCACACCGCAAAGCGCACCCCGTGCACCGTGCCGATACGGGTATGGTGCGCGCCCAGCGCGGTGCGCAGCGCGGCGCCGTCGCCCTCGGCCATGCCCTGCAGCCAGGCATCGTCCAGCACCGGGCCGAATGCGTAAGGGTCCGCTGTTTCCTGCACGCGGTCCGGCCACGCGATGCGCAGCCGGTACGGCATCGCCGTCTTCAGTTCACCTTCGAAGATACCCTCGGCATCGGCACTGGCGCGCATCCGCGCCACCAGCTTGCCGCTCTCGTCGAGCAGGCCCATCGCCTCGGCGCCCGGCACCAGCGCGCGGACCCGGATCGCACCGCGCGCATCGGCGTGCGGGCCCAGCCAGGCGAAGGCGTCCACCGCCTCGCCACGTGCCAGCGCCTGCAGCGCCAGCCGGTCGCGCTCCCCGCTCGCCGCTTCCAGCGGCGCGTCCCACACCGGGATCGCGTCCGGCGCCTGTTCCCGTTCGCTCATGCCACCGCCGGGGACGGGGTCGCAGTGCGGTCGTACAGGGCCATGTACTTGCGCCCGGCCAGGTCCCAGCCGCTGGGCCGCAGCATCGCCGCGCGGCGCATCGCCTGCAGCAGGCCGGGCAGGCGGAAGGTGCGGAACACCCGCTGCAGGCAGCGGCGCAGGCCGTCGGCGGACGGGTCCTCGAACAGGAAGCCGGTCACGCCGTCGTCCACGGTGTCGATCAGGCCGCCGGTGGCATGTGCGATCGGCAGGCTGCCAAAGCGCTGCGCGTACATCTGGCTCAGCCCGCAGGGCTCGAAGCGCGAGGGCATCAGCAGAAAGTCCGAGCCGGCGAACATGCGCCGCGCCAGCCGCTCCTCGAACCCGATGTGGGCGCCGACCTGGCCGGGGAAGCGCCGCGCCAGCGCTGCCACCGCTTGCTCGATCTGCGGCTCGCCGCCGCCGATCACCACGATCTGGCCGCCGGCGGCGACGATCTGCGGCGCCACCTCGCAGATCATGTCCAAGCCTTTCTGGTGCACCAGCCGCGACACCACCGCGAACAGGGGGCCGTCGCTGTCGATCAGGCCGAACGCACGGCGCACCTGGGCGGCGTTGTCGCGCTTGCCCTGGACCTGGTCGATACCGAAATGGGTATGCAGGTGATCGTCGGTGCGCGGGTCCCAGCTGGCGTCGATGCCGTTGACGATGCCGCTGAGGCGGCCACTGGCGGCATGGCGGGCGAGCAGCGATTCCAGGCCGCAACCCTGCGCCGGGCCGGTGATCTGCGCGGCGTAGCTGACGCTGACCGTGTTGACATGGTCGGCGTGGACGATGCCGGCGCGCAGGAACGACATCTGCCCGTAGAACTCCAGGTCCTGCAGGCCGTCGTCCGGGATGCCCAGGGTGGAGGCCATCGCGTACGGGAACAGGCCCTGGTAGGCCAGGTTGTGGATGGTCAGCAGGCACGGCGTGCGGCCGCCGGACCAGCGTACGTAGGCGGCGGCCAGCGCGCACGGCCAGTCGTTGAGGTGCAGCAGGTCCGGGTTCCAGTCCAGACCGGCGTGGCCGCCGGCGATCTGCGCAGCGGCATGCGACAGCGTGGCAAAGCGCAGCGCGTTGTCTTCCCAGTCGCGGCCCTCGCTGGACACGTAGGGCGAACCCTGGCGTTCGAACAACGGCGGGCACAGCAGCACGTACACGCACAGGCCGTCGGGGCGTTCCGCGCGGCCCAGCGCGCAGGCCGGCAGGCCGGCGTGGGCGGCGATGTGGCCGACAATCTGCAGCGGGCCGGTCTTGCGCAGCACCGCCGGGTAGCCGGGAATCAGCACGCGGATGTCGCAGCTGCCGCGCAGCGCGCGCGGCAACGCCGCGGCCACGTCGCCGAGGCCTCCGGCCTTGATGAAGTCGGCCATCTCCGAGGTCACGAACAGGCTGGCGCGGCGCGGCGCCGGCTGCAACTTGACGGTTACGTGGGCGGCGCGGACAAAGCGTCCATATGCATCGCGATGGCGTCGCCGGGGCGCGCGCAGGACCGGGTGGGTGTCGCGTTGTCTATCGGGCAGATCGGCGGGTGGGGGGGGCGGCATGGCGATTCCGTCGGGGAGGGAAGGACGGTCACACGGAAAGCTGTTGCCGTCGCGCATCCGCAACGGACGCGCGACGTGAAACCGGAAGGCAAGAAGGGGAACGAGCAGACGAGCAGATCAGCGATCTTTAGTAAATGTACGAACGCCCCGATAAAAAGGGCGTGAAGTGCGCTGTTGTCTACGCCGCGCCGGCGCCACTGGCGCATCGTGATTTCGCCGCAACGCGAGCGGCACACACGCGATAGCCGCCGATGAACCATTTAGCTTCGTTTTCGATGCCGTCGCCGGCCGCGCCCGCCAGTGCGGCCCGCCGGTTGTGCGGTCTTCATCCGTGCTGTACTGCAATGCCGGCATGAACCGATCAGACCAACCCATGCGCCGCGAACTGGACGGCTTCGTGCGGACGCCATGCTCGCCGCGCGCGCGGACGGCGTCCAGCTGGTGAATGACCCATCGGTTTCTGCACAGGTCATGCGGTTAATGTAGCGGCCTGGGTGTCATCAGGTGTCGTCATCTTCAGTGCCTGGTGGGGCCGTTGCCGGTTGTAGAAACCGATCTGAACCGCCCCGACTTTCTTGGAGGCCGTTTGGTTTGAGTCAGGCCGCCTTGGCCTGACCGGCTTGCTGCCGAGGGTAAGCGCTTGGGCTTCCGCTGGCCGGACGTGCCCGATCGGCCCCAGCCGTGGTTTGTGGTTGAACCCGTGCACCCAGTCCAGCGTGGCCAGTTCCACCTGTTCGCGCTTGCGCCACGATCGGCGGTGGATCCCCTCGGCCTTGTACAGGCCATCGATCGTCTCGGCCAGCGCGGTGTGCCCCAAGGGCGGGCTTCGCGCTCGTAGCCATCGCCCACGCTGCCCACCGACGGCGCGATCCCCGCCTCGGTCAGCCGCTCGCTGTCGCGGATGCTCACAGACGGCGAACCGCGGTCGCAGGGGGGGGGATCGGTCCGCCCTCCCGCTGCCGCGCGTGCAGCGCCTGTTCCAGGGCGTCGAGCACGAAGTCCGTCGTCATCGAGCCCGACGCCTGCCAGCCCACGATCCGCCGCACGGACACCTCGATCACCAACGCCACGTACACCCTGCCCTGCCACGTCGAGACATACGTGAAGTCGCTGACTCGCAGCGCATTGGGCCGGTCGGCCTGGAACTGCCGGTTCACCCGGTCCAGCGGACACGGCGGCGCCTTGTCGCTGTGCGTGGTCTTCACTGGCTTGCCAACGACCACGCCACGCAGGTCCAGCCGGCGCATCCGCCGCGCCACCGTGCACCGCGCCACCTGCCAGCCTTCCCGCAGCAACGGCTTGCACCCCTTGCGCACACCGTCGACCTGACGGTTCTCGTCCCGGACACGGCGGATCTGCGCCTCCAGCGCCCGGTCGCGCCAGCAGCGATCCGGGCGAGCGCCGGGATCGGCCTCCCGGGCCGCATGGCTGTAGACCCTCGACCGAGCCATCTCCAACACCCGGCAGATCGGCTCGACTCCGTAGACGTTCCGGTGTTCGCCCACGAACCCGGTCATGGCGTGAAGCGGCGGTCCAGTTCCGCCTGGGCGAAAGACGCCGAGACCTTGCGCAGGCTCTCGTTGGCCTGCCGCAGCTCCCGATTCTCCATTCTCCCGCTCCAGCGCCTTCATCCGCGCTTGCTCCTCCCTCGTCGGCCTGGGCGCAACCCTTGGTCACGCTCGGCCCGGCGCACCCACCAGCGCAGCGTCTCGGCCGTGCACCCGATCTTCCCCGCAATCGACGCGAGCCCCGCCCACGGCGAACTGGGCTCGCCTTGATGCTCCAGCACCATCCCAACTGCCCGCTCCCGCACGTCCGGGGAATGCTTCACTGTCTGCTTGCTCATGACTCCATCCTCTCAACAGTTGGAGCCTCCTGGAATCCCGGGGCGGTTCACGGCGATGCCCTCAGGCGGTCTGGCAGGACGCAGCAGCGGCGCCTTCGCAAGTCATCTCAATGAAATATATGAGTTGTTCGAGGCGCCCTTCAGAGGGACACAGCTGTCGATTTCCACGCAGAACCGTGGCCGCACGTCCTCTGCGGCTGGACCACCAAGGCTCAAAAACCAAGAGCGGCCAACACTCCCTGGAGAAGCCGAAGGCAGATGATGGAGCAAGCAAGAGACAGCGACGCCGGATGGACATCGATGCGTCGTTCGAAGCGGATGCGCAACTTGCCCATGCCTGCGAACCAGACGTGGATGCGCTCGACGACCCAGCGATGACGGCCCAACTGGTCGTTGCGGCAGCGGTCGATGTCATCGGCCTTGTCGGCGGCAGAACGCCGCTGCGGTCGGCGATCGGCGGCATCGCTTGGCGCAGTTACGAAGATATGCGGATATGACTGGCGGCGCATCAAGCAGCCACATCTATGTACTCGACCTGACTCGATGGCACGGAAGCATGTTCGCAGTCCTTGCGAATGCGGGGCCCGCAGGCGGAAGAGCCCCTCTTCCCCCTGCGGGCCCCCTCTCCCACGGGACGGGAGAGGGGCAGAGCGTTATTGCCTGGCGGGTGGTTAGACCCCAACCGGATTCCCCTTCTCCGGATCAATCTTGTACTGCTTGATCGCCCGCGCCACATCCTTGCCGGTCATCTTGCCGTCCTTCGCCAGCGCCGCGATCGCCGCATGCGCGATGTAGTACCGGTCCACTTCGAAGAATCGCCGCAGGTTGGCGCGGGTGTCGGAGCGGCCGAAGCCGTCAGTGCCCAGCACGGTGTAGTGCGCCGGCACGAAGGCGCGGATCTGATCGGCGAAGGCGCGCACGTAGTCGGTGGCGGCGATGGCCGGGCCCTGGCGGGTTTCCAGCAGTTGGGTGACGTAGGGCTTGCGCTGCTCGCCTTCCGGATGCAGGCGGTTCCAGCGCTCGGCGTCGAAGCCGTCGCGGCGCAGTTCGTTGAAGCTGGGGCAGGACCAGATGTCGGCGGTGACGCCGAAGTCCTTGTCCAGCAGTTCGGCGGCGGCGATGGCTTCGCGCAGGATGGTGCCCGAGCCCAGCAGTTGCACGCGCAGTTCGCCCTTCTTGGGCTTGCCGGCGTCGCGCAGCAGGTACATGCCTTTGATGATGCCTTCTTCTGCACCGGCCGGCATTTCCGGGTGGGTGTAGTTTTCGTTCATCAGGGTGATGTAGTAGTACTCGTCCACTTGGTCCTGCATCATCCGCTGCATGCCGTGCTGCATGACCACGGTGACTTCGAAGCCGAAGGTGGGGTCGTAGCTGCGCACGTTGGGGATGGAGCCGGCGATGACCTGGCTGAAGCCGTCTTCGTGCTGCAGGCCTTCGCCGTTGAGCGTGGTGCGGCCGGCGGTGCCGCCGAGCAGGAAGCCGCGGGTACGCATGTCGGCCGCCTGCCAGGCGATGTCGCCCACGCGCTGGAAGCCGAACATGGAGTAGTAGATGTAGAACGGCAGCATCGGCACGTTGCTGACCGAGTAGCTGGTGCCGGCGGCCAGCCACGAGGAGATGGCGCCCGGTTCGCTGATGCCCTGCTGCAGCACCTGGCCGGACTGGTCCTCGCGGTAGAACATCAGCTGGTCGGCGTCCACCGGCTTGTACTTCTGGCCGAACGGGGCGTAGATGCCGATCTGGCGAAACATGCCTTCCATGCCGAAGGTGCGCGCTTCGTCGGCCACGATCGGCACGATGCGCGGGCCCAGGTCCTTGTCGCGCAGGGCGATGTTGAGGCTCTGCACGAAGGCCATGGTGGTGGAGTAGCTGCGCTCGCCGCTGGACTTGAGCAGGCGCTCGTACTTGTCCAGGCCGGGCACGTCGAAGGACTGGTCGGCCTTGCGGCGGCGCTGCGGCAGGTAGCCGCCGAGCGCGGCGCGGCGCTGCTGCAGGTACTGCACTTCCGGCGAGTCCGGGCCGGGGTGGTAGAACGGCACCTGCTCGGCGTCGGCCAGCTGCTTGTCGCTGAGCGGGATGTTGAAGCGGTCGCGGAACGCGCGCACGGCGGCGGCGTCCAGCTTCTTGGTCTGGTGGGTGGGGTTGAGCGATTCGCCCGAGGAGCCCATGCCGTAGCCCTTGACCGTCTTGGCCAGGATCACGGTGGGCATGCCGGCGGTGTTCACCGCCTGGTTGTAGGCGGCGTAGACCTTGTGCGGGTCGTGGCCGCCGCGGTTCAGTCGCCAGATGTCGTCGTCGGACAGGCCGGCGACCATGGCCGCGGTCTCCGGATACTTGCCGAAGAAGTTGGCGCGGGTGTAGGCGCCGCCGAAGGCCTTGCAGTTCTGGTATTCGCCGTCGACGGTCTCCATCATCAACTTGCGCAGCACGCCGTCGGTGTCGCGCGCCAGCAGCGCATCCCAGTAGCCGCCCCACAGCAGCTTGATGACGTTCCAGCCGCCGCCGCGGAACACGCCTTCCAGTTCCTGGATGATCTTGCCGTTGCCGCGCACCGGACCGTCCAGGCGCTGCAAGTTGCAGTTGACCACGAAGATGAGGTTGTCCAGGCCTTCGCGGCCGGCCAGGGCGATGGCGCCCAGGGTTTCCGGCTCATCCGACTCGCCGTCGCCGATGAAGCACCACACCTTGCGGTCGGACTTCTCGATCAGGCCGCGGTGCTCCAGGTACTTCATGAACTGCGCCTGGTAGATGGCGCTGAGCGGGCCCAGGCCCATCGACACGGTGGGGGTCTGCCAGAAGTCTGGCATGAGCCACGGGTGCGGGTAGGAGGAGATGCCCTGCCCGTCCACTTCCATGCGGAAGTGGTCGAGTTGGGTCTCGTTGATGCGGCCTTCGAGGAAGGCGCGGGCGTAGATGCCCGGGGCGCTGTGGCCCTGGATGTACAGCAGGTCGCCGGGGTGTTTGTCGGACGGGGCCCGCCAGAAGTGGTTGAAGCCCACGTCGTACAGGGTGGCGGCCGAAGCGAAGGAGGCGATGTGGCCGCCCAGGTCGCCGGGCTTGCGGTTGGCGCGGACCACGGTGGCCATGGCGTTCCAGCGGATGATCGAGCGGATCTTCCACTCGATGGCCGCATCGCCCGGGCTCTTGGCCTCGTTGGCGGGCGCGATGGTGTTGACGTACTCGGTGGTCGGCGAGAAAGGCAGGTAGGCGCCGGAGCGGCGGGTCAGTTCGACCATGTCCTCGAGCAGCTGGTGCGCGCGCTCGGGGCCAGCGACATCGATGACCGCCTTGAGCGATTCGATCCACTCCTGGGTCTCAGTGGGGTTCGGATCGTTCTGCAGCACCTCGTTCAACCAGTTCATAGCGCTCCCGTCGGTCGCACGCACGCGCGCGATTGCATGTGTTTTTCGAAGCCCCCAAGTGTAGCGCAACCGCTCCGCCGGACCGCGTACGGCGACGTATGGAACGCGCTGTCCTGCGCGCCGGGGCGCGCTTGCGGCGGGGACGCGCGGCTGCGCTTATGATCGGGGCCAAGCCCAACGGAACGCCGCCATCGCCGCCTCGTCGTCAGCGCAGGACGCTTCAGCGGTCGCCTGGCGGCACAGCCTGCGCACGCGGCTGCTGCTGTGGGGCAGCCTGATCCAGTTGGGGCTGCTGCTGGGCCTGGCGCTGCTGTTCTACCTGGGCGCGCGCCAGGTGGTGGTGCGCAACGCACGCGAGGAGGTGGCCGGGCTGACCCGGCAGACCGCGCGCAGCCTGGAGGCGACGCTGGGTTCGGTGCAGGTGAGCGGGCGCACCCTGGCCGCCGGCGCGGCCGCGGTCGGGCGCCAGCCGTTCAACCTGCGCAGCCTGCTGCACGCCACGCTGCAGGGCGATCCGGACATCGCCGGGGCGCTGCTGGTGATCGCGCCGGGCGCGCTGAAGGGCGACGACCGCGGCTTCGCCTGGCGACTGCGGCGCGCGCGCGGCAGCGTGGTCGAGCAGCCGGCCGGGGCGTTGGGCTTCGATTACCGCAGCATGCCGTGGTACCGGCGCGCGTTGGCGGCGCCGGCGCCATGGTGGTCCGAGCCGTACCGCAACGCCGCCACCGGCGACGCCTTCACCACCTACAACCTGCCGCTGCGCCTGCCCGGCGACGGCCCGCAGGCGCGCGCGATCGGCATGGTCAGCGTGGACGTGCCGCTGCAGCGGCTGCAGGCCATCATCGACGAGCTGCCGGCCAATGCCGGGCTGCAACCGATGCTGCTGTCGCCTGACGGGCTGATCGTGCTGCATCCGGACCCGGCGCTGCGCTTCCGCCGCGGCCTGCAGGCGCACGTGGCGCAGGCGCGGCCGGACCTGGCGCCGCTGGCCGCGGCGGTGGCCGCGCATGCGCCGGTGCGCTTCGCCCATGTCGCGCCCGACGGCGAGCGCTACTTGACCCAGAGCGCGGCGGTCGGCGACAGCGACTGGACCTTCGCCCTGACCGCGTCCGAGCGCTACATCGTGGCCGGGCTCAACCGCATTGCGCTGTGGGTGGGGCTGGGCGGCGGCGCCGCGCTGCTGCTGTGGCTGTGGCTGCTGCGCCGCTACACCGCGCGGCTGGTGGCGCCGATCGAGGACCTGACCGACTCGGCGGTGCATTTCGGCCAGGGCGAGTTCGACTATCCACTACGCCATGCGCAGCGGCAGGACGAGGTGGGGGTGATGGCGCGCGCCTTCGACCGCGCGCGCGGCTCGATCAAGCTGCAATTGCAGGAGATCGCCACGCTGGCGCAGGCGCGGCAGCGGATGCAGAGCGAGCTGTCGATCGCGCGCGACATCCAGCGGGCGATGCTGCCGGACGGGCGCACCTTCGACAGCGCGCACAAGCACCTGGAGACCTACGCGCTGCTGGAGCCGGCGACGATGGTCGGCGGCGACTTCTACCAGTTCTTCGAGACCGTGCCGGGGCTGCTGTGGTTCGTGGTCGGCGACGTCTCCGACAAGGGCGTGCCGGCGGCGCTGTTCATGGCACGGGCGATGACCGTGCTGGAGGTGGCCGCGCGCCGCCACGACCGGCCGGACGCGATCCTGATCGCGGCCTCGCAGCGCTTGGTGGAGGGCAACGAGACCTGCATGTTCGCCACCGTGCTGTGCGGGTTGATCGACGTGCACAGCGGCGACTACTGGCTGTCCAGCGCCGGCCACGAGCCGCCGGTGCTGCTAGGCGCCGACGGCCGCGCGCAGCTGCTGGCGGTGGAATCGGGCCCGCCGCTGGGGATCGAGACGCAGACGCACTATCCGGTGCTGCGCGGGCGCCTGGCCGCCGGGGCCACGCTGCTGAGCTATACCGACGGCATCACCGAGGCGATGGACGCGCACGACCAAGCCTATGGCGAGGCGCGGCTGCTGGCCGCGCTGCAGCCCGGCATCGACGCGCAGGCGCAATGCGCGCGGGTGCTGGCCGCGGTGCACGCATTCACCACGGCCGCACCGCAGTCCGACGACATGACCCTGCTGGCGATTCGGTTGCGCCAGGATCCGATGCGGGAGGCAAGCACATGAAACTACGGCTGCAGATGGTGCCGGCGCTGGACACACTGGCGCAGTTGAGCGACACGCTGGAGGCGGCGCTGCTGGGCCATGGCGTGACCCGGGAACACGCGGGCCGGGCACGCCTGATCGTGGAGGAACTGGCCTGCAACACGCTCGAGCACAGCCACCTGGCGGCCGGGCAGCCGCCGCTGGAGGTGGGCCTGCAGGTGGAACGCGGCGCGCTGGTGCTGGAGTTCCGCGACAGCGGCCCGGCCTTCGACCTGCGCACGGCGCCGGCGCCGGACCTGGACGCGGATATCGCCGAGCGCCCGATCGGCGGCCTCGGCCTGCACCTGGTGCGGCAACTGGCCGACCACATCGACTACCGTCACGACGCCGGCCTCAACGTCGTACGCGTCACCCTGCTGCAGCCTTTCGACCCCATCCCCCAGGAGCTTCCCACATGACCACGTTGAGCCTGCAGATCGACCCCGCGCAGGACCGGCGCCAGCGCATCACCCTCAGCGGGCGCCTGGACACGCACACCTACCAGGCCCTGGACGAGGCGTTGGCGCCGTTGCTGGCCACCCAGATCACCACCCTGGTGCTGGACCTGTCGCACCTTGACTACATCAGCAGCGCGGGCATCCGCTCGATCTTCAAAGCGCGCAAGGTGCTGGCCACGCGCGACGGCCGGGTGCTGGTGGTCAACCCGCAACCGCAGATCCGCAAGGTGTTCGACCTGGTCAAGGCGGTGCCGTTGAACGAGATCTTCACTTCGGTACAGGAGTTGGACGACTACCTGGACGAGATGCAGCGTCGGGTCCTCGAGGACCGCGATGGCCGCTGAGCCGGGCCAGGGCGCTCCTGCACTGCGGCCGATGCCGACGGCCTCCGAAGCCGGCCCTGGACCGTTCGTCGCGGTTGAAACCGCTTCTACACAAGGCTCGCAGCCGACCCGCCGGGTGCACTGGAGGAGGGACTTCAATCCCGACAGACCGCGAAGCCGGCTGCTGACCAACCCCGCGTCACGACCACCTGGCGCGCTACCGCCCCAGGCACGCCAGCAACAAGCGGCATCCACCCGCCACAGCGGCATCCGGCGTCGCTGAACGATCGCCCGTCCCGCATGCCCAGGCCCCGCCGTCGGCCTTGCCCGCCACTGCACTTCGATATGTCGTTACGCAGCAGTCAGGTAGATCGAAACGATGCCGCGCCCGACCGATCCCAGCCACTGCCACCTGCGGCGCCTGTTCGCCGAGGACGGTCCTGGCCACGGCCCGCACGGCCGCGACGGCGGGCGCCCGCTCGGCCATGGCGATCTGCCCCTGTTGCTGGCGATGATCGAGACCCAGCCGCACCACGGCGACGAACTGATCCGCGCGATCGCCGACCTGTTCCATGGGCTGTACACGCCCAGCCAGCGCCGGCGCCACCTACCCGACCCTGGCGCAACTGGAGGTGCAGGGTCTGGTTCAGGCCGATACCGATACAGGGCGCAAGCGTTACGCGATCACCGCCGAGGGCCTGGGCTTGGTGCAGGCGCAGCGCGCGCAGTTGGATGCGGCGGTGCAGCGTACCCATCATCGCGCCCGCGCGCTGGTGCGCGCCAACGTGCCGACGCCGGTGCGCGATGCGCTGCGCCGGATCAAGCACGCATTACTGGTGCGCCACGACTGCTGGAGCAAGGCGGAGATCGAGCGCGTGGCGCGCCTGCTGGCGCAGACCGCCGACGGCATGGCGCAAGCCGGCGATGACTGAAACCCTGCCGGCGCGGCGCGCGCTCGTTTCCGATGTTCCCGAAGATGCCGCATGACCGCCCATGACGACCGCCTGCTGCGCCACCCGCCGAAGATGCGCCACCTGCACGTGCTGCGCACCCAGCCGCTGACCCCGCATATGCTCCGCATCGTAGTCGTCGGGCCGGCGCTGGACGGCTTCGCCAGCGCCGGGCCAGACGACCGCGGACCGCGGACCGCGTCAAACTGTTCTTCCCCAATGCCGATGGCGCGTTCGTCGCCGCCGACGGCTATGACGCCGACGTACTGATCGGCGACGAGACCGCGCTGCCGGCGATCGGCCGCTGGCGGGAGGAACTGCCGGCCGGCGCGCAGGTGGACGCGCTGATCGAGATCCCGGCTTCACCGACCGACAGGCGTTGCCGTCGCGCGCGCAGGTCCGCATCACCTGGCAGGAGCGCAATGGCGTGCATGTACTGAGCAGCCAGCCAGCTGCTGGAAGACGCGCTCCGCGATTTCGAAGCGCCGGACGGCGACGCGTTCTACTAGATCGCCTGCGAATCGGCACGCGCGCGGATGATGCGCAAGTTCGTCGAAGGCCGCCTCAACGTGCCCAAGGATTGGATCCGCGCGACGGGGTATTGGAAGTCAGGGCGCGAGGAAGAGGGCTGAACGGCGCCGGCTGTAGAGCCAGGCCTGCATGCGCTGAACCAGCAGTAGCAATTGCGAGTCGATGCTTCCCGGTTCCCAGGAACGGGGTTAGCACGACAGCATCGTTATCCGGCCCAAGCCCAAGCAGCGAGCCAAATCATGGCAGCTAATGTAGACAACAACAAAAATATATGACATACATCACAAAATAACATTTGAAGTTTTCTTAGCTTTTTACTGGTCGCGGCGATTTAGACGCAGCGAACCGACTACGGACAGCGCACATGGACAAAGCGTTCCACAATATAGATCCGCGCGGCATTACGTTGAATCCGGACGGATCTATCCACTTTGACAACCATCGACTGCGCGCCGCTGCCATTTCGTCCGCGACAAGCGCGACGATTCGCCCAATGGGTGAAAACGCCGGAAACTGTACGAATTCCGGCACGTGCTCCGGTACCAATTATACCTGTACGAATACCGGCGACTGTTCCAAGGCCTCCAATGTTGGCGTTTGCCTCGTGCGCCAACCCGCCCCTCACGGCTGAGGGGACGCGATGTTAAGCGCCGCGACCGTGGCGGAGGCGCTGTCTCCTCGCATTCTTTCCCTGATTCTTCTTCCGACGGAAAAGTGCAATTTCCGCTGCACCTATTGCTATGAGGATTTCGCGATCGGGCGCATGCAGCCCCCCGTCGTGGGCGGGATCAAGCAACTGATTTCCAGGCGCGCCCCGGCATTGGACAGCTTGAACATCTCCTGGTTCGGCGGCGAGCCTCTGCTGGCGCTTGGGACCGTGCTCGACATCGGTCACCATGCGCATCAGGAATGCGAGCGTCACGATGTGCAGTTCAGCGCAGGCTTCACCTCCAATGGCTACCTGCTCACCCCCGACCTGCTGAGCCAGCTCATTGCGCTGCGCCACCGAGAATTCCAGATCACCCTGGACGGCGACGCCGAATGGCACGACAGAACCCGGATCACAGCCAACAAGAGCGCCACGTTCGAGAAGATCTGGTCCAACCTCATCGCGTATCGCGCTCTGGCTGGAAAATTTTCCATTTCACTCAGGCTGCATGTCCACCAAGACAACGTCGCGTCCGTCAAACGCCTCTACGGCAAGTTGCAACGCGAGCTGCTGGATGACAGCCGGTTCTCTGTCTATTTTCACAAGGTGTCCAACCTCAACGCGACCAGCACGATCAAAGAGACAGTCTTGCCGCGCGACCGCTATCTGGACGCGATCGCCTACATTACCGACCAGGGCAACGGCCGCACCGGATCAGGCAAGGCGATTTCGGAAGAACACCTGGACGGTTATATCTGCTACGCCGCAAAGCCCAACTCGCTCATGATTCGCGCCAACGGCCGAATCGGCAAATGCACGGTGGCACTGAACGACGACCGCAACGATTTAGGGCAACTCCATTCGGATGGAACGATCGATGTAGCGAACGACAAGCTGCGCCGGTGGATGAGCGGCTTTTCCGACCTGTCCGAACAGACGCTGGGCTGCCCGCTTGCCAGCCTGTCGCGCACCTGAGGAGGATCCATGCCTATCCGCATCAGCCCAGACAGGATTTCACTGAATAAGGATGCAGAGATCCAGTTCGAGGATGCCGATACAGCGTCGGCCATCGAAGCACTGGCGACGCAGCGCTTCGGGCCGATGGCGACCAACGAGGTCTGCAATGGCACCAATCCATCTTGCACGAACACGAAGAATTGTTCATTGGGCAGCAACACCAATTGCAACAACCAAGGCAAGTGTTTTTTCACGCCTGCCCCAGGCCCTGGCCGGGGCTGACCCTCATTTGACAGGTGGACAGCATGACGACTCGCACGAACGACAGCCGCCGCAACTTCCTGATTGGCACTGCCGCCAGTGCAGTCGCCGCAATCGTGCCTGCGGCAGGAAACGCGTCGGCTCTCGCCCAGCCTGGCGCGCAAGTGCGTTCCGCACATCTGGCGCTACCGGAAACTCGGATATTTGCGGTGAAGCTGTTCGGCGACCTGCGCGCGCTGCCCGCGGAGCTGCAACTGATCCCGGGCCAGCTTTCAGACCCAATCGCCCTTCAGGGCAACGACACCTATCGTGTGCGCATCACACCCACCGACATGGTCTCGCGGTTCGGGCCGATCTATTCGCTCGTCCTGTCCGATGCCAAGGGCACTGCGCTGGAACAGATGAACATCGGCAGCGACACCACCGCCGTCTTTCCAAGATTCGGCGTGCAAGCCTACGTGCTCTCGATCGAACAGGCGATGTAGTTCCCCTGTCCTGGGCGCCGACGGCACCGCTTCCATCCTGCCTCCCTCAACAGCAAGCCCGCCATGTGGCGGGCTTGCTGTTCTGCGACGACGCGACGCCATGCAATCGTGCGCAGGCTTACTTCGCGTCCTGCAGCGCCTCGGTGGTGATGCGGATCTTGACCTCGTCGCTGACGTTGGGCACGTACGCGCTCAGGCCGAAATCGCTGCGCTTGATGGTGGTGCTGGCATCGAAGCCCAGCGCCGGCACCTTGCGCATCGGGTGCGGACCGGCGCCGTTGAGGGTCACCGCCAGCACCACCGGCTTGGTCACGCCCTTGATGGTCAGGTCGCCAGCCACGCTCAACTTGTTGGTGCCGGCGGCGGTCACCTTGGTGCTCTTGAAGGTGGCGGTCGGGAACTTGGCGGCGTCGAAGAAGTCGGCGCTCTTCAGGTGCTCGTCGAACTTGGCGGTGAAGCTGTTGAGGCCGGACAGCGGCAGGGTGACCTGGACGCTGGACTTGGCCACGTTCTCGGCGTTGTAGACCAGGCTGCCGTCGACGTCGC
The DNA here is from genome assembly GCF_014236795.1 of Xanthomonas theicola. Taxonomy (NCBI): domain Bacteria; kingdom Pseudomonadati; phylum Pseudomonadota; class Gammaproteobacteria; order Lysobacterales; family Lysobacteraceae; genus Xanthomonas; species Xanthomonas theicola. Next base: position 3,256,325 of record NZ_CP049017.1, read on the forward strand.
CGAAATGCGCGGTGGGGTTGGAGAAGCCGAGGTGGTTCCACTGCACCAGCACGTCGGTGTGCGCCGGGTCGAGCTTGTAGGTGCCGGTGGCGCCCTTGATCGCGGTGGCCGCCGCGGCCGGCGCGGCGACGGCGCTGGTGACGGGCTGGGCGGCGGCGACGGCCAGCGCCAGGGCGAGCGGGAGCAGCAGGGTGCGGGTCTTGTTCATGGGCGGAACTCCTTGGACATCGGATGGTTGGAGAAAACTGCAGCAAACACGGGGACAGCGGCGTGAGGGCGAAGCGGAACGGGGACGGCTTACTCGATGCGCGCGGCTTCGTCGAAACTCAGCCGCGGCAGGCGCGGGAACAGGCCCGCGGGATCGCCATGGCCCAGGTTGACCAGGAAATTGGACTTGATCGCGGTGCCGGCGAAGAAGGCCGCATCGACCTTGGCGTTGTCGAAGCCGGACATCGGGCCGGCATCCAGGCCCAGCGAGCGCGCAGCCAGGATCAGGTAGGCGCCCTGCAGCGAACCGTTGCGCAACGCCGACTCGCTGCGGCCTTCGCGCGGACCGTCGAACCAGCTCTTGGCATCGGCGTGCGGGAACAAGTACGGCAGCTTCTCGTGGAAGTCCTCGTCGTGGGCCACGATCACCGTCACCGGCGCGGCCAGGGTCTTGGCCAGGTTGCCTTCTGACAGCGCCGGCTTGAGCTTTTCCTTGGCCGCGGCCGAGGTCACGAACACGAACCGCGCCGGGCTGCCGTTGGCCGCGGTCGGGCCCCACTTCAGCAAGTCGTACAGGGCGCGCAAGGTGTCCTCGCCGACCGGCGTGTCGTGGAAGGCGTTCTGGGTGCGGGCGGTACGGAACAGCTGATCCAGGGCGGCATCGTGCAGAGCGTCGGACATGCGAAAGTTCCTTTCGTCGTCAGGGGGGAGCCGACGCCGCCAACGGCAGGCGGTCTCGGCGCAAGGCGGCCAGTGTAGAGTGGCACGATAGCCGCAACACCCAGCCGCGATGCAACGGATTACTACCAAACGTGAAACGATCGGGCGCGCCCTGGGCGATTAGCGACGGCTGCGCCGGCAACGCACGCCAGGCGGACGCGCTCGCCGCGGCGCTGTCCGGACCGGCGACGCGTCCCGCACAGGCACTGGTGCTGCAACCGCATCCGCCCTGGCGCTGGCTGGCGCCGCGGCGCTTGCCCGGCGCGGCGCACGGCTATGGTCCGGACCTGGCCGACTTGCTGCGGCAACCGCCGGCGCTGGCGATCGGTTGCGGCCGGCAGGCGGCGCTGGCGACACGGTTGCTGCGCGCGCGCGGCAGCACCGTGGTGCAGGTGCTGGATCCGCGCCTGCCGCCACGGCACTGGGACCTGGTGGTGGTGCCCGAGCACGATCGGCTGCGCGGCGACAACGTGCTCACCCTGCTCGGCAGCCTGCACCCGATCGACGACGCGTGGCTGGCCGCTGCGCGCGCCGCGTTCGCGCCGTTCGGCGCGCTGCCGTCGCCGCGCACCGCGCTGCTGGTCGGCGGCCCCGCCGCGCTGGCGCCATGGACCACCGAGGCGGCGGCGGCGACGCTCCGGCACCTGGCGGCGCAGCTGCGCGAGCAAGGCGGCAGCGTGCTCGCCAGCACCTCGCGACGGACCCCGCCGGCAGTGGCCCATGCCCTGCGCCATGCATTCGCCGGCGTGCCGGGCATGGTCTGGTGCGGCGAACACGACGGCCCGAATCCCTACGCCGGCCTGCTCGGCTGGGCCGAGCGCATCGTGTGCACGCCCGATTCGGTGAACCTGTTGTCGGAAGCCTGCGCCACGCGGGCGCCAGTGGCCGTGGCGATGCCGGCGTCGGCGCGCGGCCGCGCACGCGACTTCCACGCGGCACTGCACGCACGCGGACGCCTCGGCGATGTCCCGGCCATGCATGGCGTCGCCAGCGGCGAGATCGCGCCGCTGCGCGAAACCGCGCGGATCGCCGCGCACATCCGCGAGCGCCTGCAACTGGACGCCATCGACTGAGGCAACGCGGCCTGCAGGCCGCGCGTACGCAAACACAGCGGAGCGGCAGGCGTGTCGGCAATGACCTGCCTGCCGCCCCGTGGTTGCGTTGCGCCCAAGTCACGGATTGCTGGGCGAGCCCGGCACGCCGGCCGGGGCGGCATCCAATGCATCGATCAGCGCGCGCACGACGGGCGTGCCGAGACCGACCGTGTAGTTGTACTTGCCCTTGAGCGGCACGTCGTTGCCGAGCACGCCGTTGTAGCCGGGGATATCGCGATGGAATGCCTGCGGATAACTCGCCGCCAGCCGGTACAGGTAGTCGTTGAGATTGCCCTGGCGCCCATGCTTCTCCACCAGTAGTGCGGCCACGCCTGCAAACTCGGGCGTTGCAACGCTGGTGCCGATCATCGAATAGAACCTACCCTTGTAAACCGATAACACCGAGCTGGCATACGGCGCCCTGCCTTCCCGGCAAGGCTGTTTTGCGGTGTTCCCGGGACAACCGCCGACTAGCATGCCGACATCGGGCAATGCACGCATCGACTGGCGGGTGCCGCCCAGCGCGCGCAGTTGATAGGCCGGACGCTGGAAGAAGGTGCTCACTCCGCCACCGGCACCCCAATAGCCACCGGCCAGCAGCGCGCCCACGCCGTAGTAGTCCTTGGTCAGCAACGGATCAGCATAGGCGCTCTCGGAGCGGTAGCTGGAATCCAGCGATCCCTTCTTGTAGTCGGTGGACAGGTTGCCGCCGCCGACCGCGGTCACATGCGCATTGGCTGCAGGATGCTCGACGCCGACAACGTAGTTGCCGTCTTTGCCGTCGACCGCATATTGCGTTTCCGGACAGGCGAGCCCGGCGTTGTCGCCGCTCGAGGCGATGAAGGTAATGCCTTGCGCGTTGCCCTGCTTGAAGATCGCATCGGCGGTGCGGAAGTTCGGGGTCAGATCCTTGCCGTCGTTGTAGGCCTTGGTGTAGAACAACTCGCAGAGGCCGAGCGAGGAGCTGACCACGTCCGCCTCGTTGTCCTGGACGATCTGCCGGTAGCCCGCAACGACCGATTCATGGGAGAGGTCGGGGATCACGTACAGCAGGACATGCGCGCCCGGTGCGCTGCCCAGCGCCATCTGCACGTCGAGCGCCGCTTCGCTTCCCGCCCGGCCCGTGTCGTTGATCCCCGGCTTAGCGCCGGCCACATAACGGCGTGCGTACAGTTTCGGATTGACGTGGCCGGCGGCATAGCGGCTGAATTTCTCTTCATTGAACATCGCATCCACGTCCGAATCCAGCACGTCGCTGGAGATCAGGATCGCGATCGTCGTACCGGTCCCATCGAGGCGGCGCTGCTGGCCGGGCGGGCCGATCATGCTCTGGTAGGACGGATAGCCGTAGGCCTGCTTGAGATCGTTGTACGCATAGACGCCGTCGCGTCCATTGCGATTGTCCGGATCGAACTGCCGCAGCCTCTGCGAATGCACATGGTAGAGCGGCAATCCGCTGGTCAGGCCGGTGACCACGGCGCCGCTTTCGCGCAACGCCGCCGGCAACTGCAACGTGCCGGCGGCGGCGAGCTTGGCATGCCCGCCTTCGGGCAGGTCCACCGCCAATGGCGTGGAGAACAGGCGTTCGACGTTGTCGGCGCTGGCGCTCGCGTGCAGGGTCGCGCCTTGCTGGGCAACCGACATGTGCGCGGCCTGCAAGGCCGAGCGCACGCGTTCGACCTGGGCAGGCAACGGCGCGAAGCGGCGCTCGAACTCGGCGCTCGACAGCCAATGATGGTACTGCGGGGACAACGGATCCTGTATGTCCGCCAGCAACGCCTCCAAGTCGACTTCGTCGCGCAACGGCAGGTGCACGTCGAAGGTGACGGGCGCGGCGCGCAACGTGGCGGACATGGCGGCGAGCGTGGCGTCCTGCACGGCATGGGCACTGCCGAACACGAGCATGCCCCCGGACAACACAGCGGCCAGCAACGGCCGGCGGCGAATACGATCGATCATGGCGTCTTTCTCTCCTTGGGGTCGGACGATATGGCGCCACCTACATAGCAGTTGCAAGCGGCGTTGCATGGGCAGGAAAAACGCGCAGCGATCACTGCGCGTCAACAGGAACTCGCGACAACTACTGAACTGGAACGGCCACAGCGGGCGCACGCAAGCGCAATGAAGGCTCTCCTTCGCAATCCGGGCGTCCACCGGACAGGCTAGCGGCGACGCCATGCGGTCATTCAATAGCGGTCATTCGATACATGTCTCGACAACGTCACGAGCGAAAACCAGATGATGAAGAGCGATGCAATGATTCATGAAAATCCCCATCGAAACTTTGACGCCATACCGTATTTTCGATTCTGAAAAGAAATCCATCGACAATGTTTCATGGCCGCAGCCCACGCCCATGTACACTTATATGAAAAATGTGACGTATATGCGTTTTTATGCTGGAAAACATGATGCATGAGAAGGTTCGTTCTTTAACGATCGATATTCTTGTTTTGCATCCATTTATTTTCATCGAAGCACCAAAGCGCGCACTCGTGCACAGTGATCGCAGCCACTCGCGCCACAGGCCGCACCAGACCGGCCGATGCCGGCTCGACAAATGTGTCGCCTGCGTCCGTATTGCATAACAAACGCAACACGCATGACCCGATTCTGAAATCTCGCTGTCGCATCGTCGTCGGACCTCCTTAGCAGCCAATCCCCCCGCGCATGCCTACCCATCACTTGCTGAGCGCGGCGATCCTCGCCGCGTTGCTGTCGCCGCCGGCGGCGCGCGCGGCGGACGCGCCGGTCGACGGCGCAGCGACCGACGCCCGCCAACTCGATACGGTCTCGGTGATCGGCCAGGGCGAAACCCGCCAGGTGCAGCGCATCACCCGCCAGGACGTGGCGGTGCTGCCGCCGGGCACCAGCATCCAGAAGCTGCTCAACCGCATTCCCGGCGTCAACGTGCAGTCCAACGACGCGTTCGGCGCCAACGAGGAATCGCAGACGGTGAGCCTGCGCGGCTTCAACGGCACGCGCCTGGGCTATACGCTGGACGGCCTGCCGCTGGGCGACAACGCCTACGGCAACTACAACGGGCTGAACATCAGCCGTGCGCTGATCGCCGAGAACTTCGGCGGGGTGGAGCTGGCTTCGGGCATCGGCAACCTGGGCACCGCCTCCACCAGCAACCTCGGCGGCACCGCGCAGTATTTCTCGGACGATCCGTCCACCGAGACCGGCGTGCGCCTGGCGCAGACCGTCGGCTCGGACCAGAACCGCCGCACCTACCTGCGCCTGGACAGCGGCGAGCACAACGGTTTCTCGGCGTACCTGTCCGGGATCTATGCCAGTGCCGACATGTGGGCCAAACCGGAATCGCCGACCCACACCGCGCAGTTCAACGGCAAGGGCGTGTACCAGTTCGACGGCGGCAAGATCACCGCCTTCGTCGATACCTCGCGCACCTCGCAGGCCGACTACGCCTACCTGTCCAAGAGCGGCCTGCACCGCGGCCTGGGCTGGGACTGGAACCTGTACGCGCCGGACTGGCAGCGCGCGCTGGCCGCCGCCTACTGCGCGCCGGCCACCCGCGATGCCAGTCGCTGCGGCTACAGCGGCGGCGTGGACAACATCGACGACGCGTACTACCAGAGCCGCGCGCTGCGCAACGACGAGCTGTACTACCTGGCCGGCGACTTCCAGCCCTCCGACGCGGTGAGCGTGCACACCCAGGTCTACCACCACCAGAACGAAGGCCAGGGCCACTGGTGGTCGCCGGGCCAGGCCTCGAACCCGGGCACGCCGCAGGCGCTGCCGATCTCGATCCGCAGCACCAACTACACCATCAACCGCACCGGCGGTATCGCCTCGCTGGGCTGGGACCTGGGGCCGCACCACCTGGAAGCCGGCGTGTGGTACGAGCGCAACAAGCACCACGTGGAGCGCAACTTCTACTGGATCGACGGCCCGATCGACGACGACCTGTTCCTCAGCGGCCCGGACCGCCGGCTGTTCTCGCAGGACTACGTGATCACCACCAAGCAGGCCTACCTGCAGGGCACCTTCAAGCTGCTCGACGAGCGCCTGACCCTGGACGTGGGCGCGAAGAGCCCGCACACCACGATGACCGCGCGCGAGACGCCGGGGCTCGCGGTGGAGTCGCCGGTCGCCAACGGCACGCTGAAGGCCGGCGAAGCGCTGCTGCCGCAGGCCGGGGTGAGCTATCGCCTGGCCGAAGGCCAGGAAGTGTTCGCGTCCTATGCCGAGAACATCGCCGCGTTCCAGGGCGGCGGCGCCGGCGGCCCGCTGCTGGTGACCCAGGCCTCGTTCGACGCCAGCGTCGGCGCGCTGGAGCCGGAGAAGTCGAAGACCTTCGAGGCCGGCTACCGGCTGGTGCGCGACCAGTTCGAGGCCTCGCTGGTCGGCTACGACGTCAGCTTCGACAACCGCCTGCTCTCGCTCAACCCCTGCCCGAGCATCCAGCAGGGCACCACGCCGGCGTGCACCACGCGCTTCTTCAACGTCGGCTCGGTCAGCAGCCGCGGCGGCGAGCTGACCTTCATCTGGAAGCCGAGCGCACACCTGCAGTGGTACAACTCGGCCTCGATCAACCGCTCCACCTACGACGACGACTACGTGCAGAACGGCGTGACCATCCCCACCGCCGGCAAGTCCACGGTGGACACGCCCAAGCGCATGTTCACCAGCGAGATCAGCTGGCACTACAACGGCTGGAACGCGAACCTGCGCGGCAAGTACACCGGCCAGCGCTATTACACCTACACCAACGACCAGGGCTTCGGCGGCTATACCGCGTTCGACGCCGGCACCGGCTACGATTTCGGCGCGGTGTCGTTCCTGCAGGACCTGACGCTGTCGCTCAACGTGACCAACCTCACCGACAAGCGCTACGCCTCCAACCTCACCGCGTTCAGCAACAGCGATCCGAACGGGCGTTCGCTGGCGTTCCATGCCAGCGCGCCGCGGCAGGTGTTCCTGACGCTGGACGCACGCTTCTGAACGCGCGCATTCTGCCCCACCTCGCCACCGAGCGCATGCGATGATGAAGCCGATGATCTGGCTGCTGGGGTGTTCGATGGCGCTGTCGTCGCTGACCGCCGCGGCCGAGGCCGCGGCACCGGGTACGGGCAAGCCGCTGGTGATCGGCCACCGCGGCGCCAGCGCGCTGCGCCCCGAGCACACGCTGGCCTCCTATGCCAAGGCCATCGCCGACGGCGCCGACTACATCGAACCGGACCTGGTTTCGAGCAGGGACGGCGCGCTGGTGGCGCGCCACGAGAACGAGATCGGCGCCACCACCGACGTGGCCGCGCATCCGGAATTCGCCGCGCGCAAGACGGTCAAGCAGATCGACGGGCAGCGCGTGGAGGGCTGGTTCACCGAGGATTTCACCCTGGCCGAACTGAAGACGCTGCGCGCGCGCGAGCGCCTGCCGCACCTGCGCGGCACCGCCTTCGACGGCCAGTTCCAGTTGCTCACCTTCGACGAGATCATCGATTTCGCCGCGGCCGCGTCGGCCACGCGCGGGCGTCCAATCGGGCTGATCCCGGAGATCAAGCACGGCACCTATTTCCAGTCGCTGGGCCTGGCGATGGAGGACAAGGTGCTGGCCACGCTGGACGCGCATGCGTACACGCGCAGCGCGCCGGTGGTGGTGCAGTCGTTCGAGATCGGCAACCTGAAATATCTGCACCGCAAGCTCGGCGACAGCCATCCAAACGTGCGCCTGGTGCAGTTGTTGGGCGATCCGAAGGAGCGCCCGGGCGACCAGTTGCGCGATGGTCCCACGTACGCGCAGATGGGCAGCGCGCAAGGCCTGCGCGCCATCGCCAATTATGCGCAACTGGTCAGCCCGGGCCTGCGCACCATCGTCCCGGTCGGTGCCGACGGCGCACTGGCAGCACCTACCTCCTTCGTCGCCGATGCGCATGCGGCCGGGCTGCTGGTGGTGCCGTACACGTTCCGCCCTGAGAATTACTTCCTGCCCAAGCAACTGCAGGACGCCCGCGGTCCAACGGCGGTGAATGCCGATGGCAGCATCGCCGAGATGCGCGCGTTCCTGGCCGCGGGCGTGGATGGCTTCTTCACCGACGCCCCGGCGGTCGGGCGTGCCGCCGTGGATGGGAGGGCGGTGTCGGACGAGCGCTGAAGAGCGTTCTCCAGAGCTAGCTACCAATGCCGTGGGAGTCAACTGTCATGCAGAAGCGAGCGCAGGAGGGTCGTAAGGAGCCTGATCGCGCGCGATGGCCTTGAGCCAGCGCAGGTATTTGTGCATGCACGCGACGATGGCGACCTTGGCAGGCTTGCCGGCGGCAATCAGGCGCGCATAGGTGTGGGACAGCGGGGAGCCGGCGCGGATCCAGGCCCAGGTGGCCATGGACAACACCTGGCGCACGTCGGGGCGCCCGCCCTGGATGCGGCGTTGGCCGCGCCAGCGGCCGCTGGCGCGATTGAACGGGGCCAGCCCGACCAGGAGCGGCGATCTTGCGCAGGTGTACGGTGCCCAGTTCGGGAAGCCGGGCCGCCAGGGTGGCGCGCACGATCGGGCCAAGCCCGGGTACCTTGGGTAGGCTGGAACACGCCGCTCCTGCCTGTGCGATCTGTCCGGACACTTCGCGGATGCGCTGTTGCAGCAGCGCGATCGCCTCGACCCACTGGCCGCGCACGGCCTGGCAGGTGACCTGTGCCAGGCAGCGGCGCTGTGCATCGCGCTGGGCGAGCAGGGTGCGGGCAAGTGAAGCCCTTCGCGCCGCGCCTGCAACGGCGCAGGGAGCACGGCGGCGGGCGGGGCGTGGATGCACTGGGATGCACTGGGCCGCCACGGCCAGGCGTTCCCAGTCGCGACCCTCGCGCTGGAAGCAGTGATCCATGCCGGCGAACGACAGCGCCACCCGCCCGGCGCTGCCGAACGGGCGCAGGCGCAGGTCCACGCGATGCGAGAAGCCGTCGGCGGTGGTCTCGTCCAGCAACCGCGTCAGGCGCTGGCCGAGGCGGGCGACATATTCTTCGGCGGCGAGTGGACGCGCGCCAATGGAACAGGCAGGCGTGCAGGTGTTATCCCCTCCAATCCCACGCGCAAGGTCCTGCGCCACTACGACCGCCACCTTTACAAAGCGCGCCAACTGATCGAGCACTTCTTTGCCAAACTCAAGCAATACCACGCCATCGCCACCCGCTATGACGATACGGCATGCGCGTTCCTGGGCGCGCTTCACTGGATCGCCTCGGTTATCTTGCTTAATAAGGGTTCTACCCCGAAATCACGGCCGGTTGTGAAAGGGTGGAAAACTTCAAATCCTCTCTGTCAATCCTTCGCCGCATCCTTGGGTTGTGGCGCCGCTCGATGTATTGGAACACATCGGCTCTTGCCGCATCGAGTGTCGGATAGGTCATGCGGTAGATCCGTTCGCGCTTGAGCAGGCCAAAGAAGCCCTCGCATGCGGCGTTGTCTGCGCAGTGACCCACGGCGCTCATCGAGCACACCAGGGTGTTGGTCAGCAAATACGTCTGATAGTCACCGCTTCGAAACTGACTGCCTCTATCCGAATGCAAGATCACCGGTTCGTCGCCCTGTCGCTGCCATACAGCCGTCTGCACGGCCCGGATCACCATCTGCCGATCTTGCCGATGATGCATGGACCAGCCCACCACCCGATGGTCGAACAGGTCCAAGACAACGCATAGATAGAGCTTGCCTTCCCCGGTCTTGATCTCGGTGATGTCGGTGACCCATTTGCTATCCGGCTCCAGAGCGGTGAAGTCCCGTTCCAGCCGGTTGCGCACGCCCGGCGGAGTGAGTGCCGGCCGGGCTCGCATCCCCCGACGCTTCGGGCGGGCCAACCTTGCAAGCCATCAACGGCCATCAACCGAGCCACACGGTTCAAGCCGACCCGCTGGCCTTCATCGGCCAGGTCTTCGTGCATTCGACCAGCACCTAGCGTGCACCGGCTATCCTCGTGCAGTTCACGGATGCGGCATGATAGGCGCTCGTTCTCGCGCTGGCGGGCACTCGGCAAGCGCCGGCTCCAACCGTAATAACCACTGGCCGACACCCGCAGGCAACGGCACATCAGCCGGATCGGAAACGCATGGCGGCAACGTTCGATCACCTGATACCTCAGGATGATCCCTTGGCAAAGAACGTCGCCGCTTCGCGCAAAAAATCCCGTTCCTTCTTCACCCGCGCCAGTTCACGCTTCAGACGCACCAGCTCCTCATCGCGTGGTGTGCCCGCGCCAGCAAAGGCACCGTTGCCTCGGCTTGTGGCCTCACGCTTCCAGCGGGTCAACAGGTTGTCACGGATACCCAGCTCCCGAGCCACCTGTGCACAACTGACGCCCGGCTGGCTAGCTTGTTCAAGCGCACCACGCTTGAACTCCACACTGAACTTTCTTCGCTTCGACATGAACACTCCTCATCGGCCGCATCGGCCTTCTCGTCAGTGTCCGTGATAACGGGGTAGAACCCGCGCCACTAGGTGCGATCGATCCTGCTGGCGGGAAAGTCCAGACCGCGCGCGCGAATGGCCTCGGTGATCGCGGCGCGCGCCTGGACGATGGCCGCGGTGGGAACGACCAGGCGGGGACGCCGGTCGAGCGTGCAGGCCAGGCCGGCGTCCACCAGCATGGCATGGGCGCTGTGCAACCGCTGCGCCATGTCCGCGCCCAGCCAGCCGCTCGCCGCCAGCGCGTCGATCAGCGCGGGCGTATCGCGCGGCATGGTCAACTCCGGGTGCTGCGCGGCGCCGAGCAGCACACCGGCCTGCAGCAGGAATTCCAGATCGACCAGGCCGCCGGCGCCCTGCTTCAGATCGAAGCGCGCGGCATCGCCGCGGTCCAGTTCGGCGCGCATGCGCGCGCGCATCTTCAGCACGTCCTCGCGCAATTGCGACGCGTCGCGCGGGCGCGCCAGGGTCTGTGCCCGCACCCGCTCGAAGCGCTGCAGCAGGTCGGCATCGCCGGCCACGCCACGCGCGCGCACCAGTGCCTGGTGCTCCCAGGTCCAGGCGCGCTCGCGCTGGTATTCCGTATAATTGGCCAGCGACGACACCAGCGCGCCCTTGCCGCCGTCCGGGCGCAGGCGCACGTCGATGTCGTACAGGCGGCCGGCGCCGGTGACCGCGCCGAGCAGGGCGATCACCTTCTGCGCCAGCCGCGCGAACCAGCGCCCGCTCTCCAGCGGCCGCGGCCCGGCGGAGGCCTCCACGCCGGCGGCATGGTCGTACAGGAATACCAGGTCCAGGTCCGAGCCGATGCCCAGTTCGATGCCGCCGAGGCTGCCGTAGCCGATGATCGCAAAGCGCCCGCCGGGCACTTCGCCATGGGCCGCGACCAGGTCGGCGCGGGCCAGACGCAGCACCGTGAGCACCACGCCTTCGGCCAGTTCTGCAAGTTGGCGGGCGCTGTCGACCGCCGGCTGGCGCCGGTCCAGTGCGGCCAATGCGATGCGGAAGCTCAGCGCCTGGCGCGCTTCGTTGAGTCCGCGCAGTGCGGCTTCCGGATCGTCGCCAGCCGCGGCGACCGCGCCGTCGCACAGCCGCCGCATCGCCGCCTGATCCGGCATCGGCCCGGCGACGCGGCTGTCGAGCAGTTCGTCGAGCAGCAGCGGATGCGCGGCCAGGCGTTCGGACAGGAACGCGCTGCGCGCCAGCACCTCGACCAGCCGCGCCAGCGCGCTGGGCTGTTCGTCGAGCAAGGCCAGGTAGCTGGCGCGGCGCAGGATCGCCTGCAGCAGGCCGAGCACGCGGTGCAACGCGGCATCGGCCTGCGGCGAGCGCGCCGCGGCGTGCAGCAGCGCCGGCAGCACCCGGTCCAAGCGCGCGCGCGCCGCGTCCGACAGCGCACGCACGCCCAGCGACTGCACGAAACCGCGCAGCGCCTGGTCGGCGCCGTCGGCATCGGCGAATCCGGCCGCGGCCAACACCGGCGCGCCGGCTTCGTCGGGCAGGCCGCGCCAGTAACTGGCCAGCGCATCCGGCGCCACCGTCTGCACCCGCGGCGCCAGCAACTCGGCGAATTCGGCGGCGACGCGGTCGCGCTGCGCCTGCAACGCGGCATGCAACTGCGTCCAGTCGGCATAGCCCAGGCCGAACGCGATGCGCGCGCGGTCCAGCGGATGTTCGGGCAGCGCATGGGTCTGCGCATCGCGCAGCATTTGCAGGCGGTTCTCGACGCGGCGCAGGAAACGGTAGGCATGGGCCAGCGCCACGCCGTCGGCGGCCGCGACCTGGCCGCCGGCGACCAGCGCCTGCAGCGCCGGCAGCAAGCGGCGCTCGCGCAGCGCCGCTTCGCGGCCGCCGCGGATCAGCTGCAGCGACTGCACCAGGAACTCGATCTCGCGGATGCCGCCGGGGCCGCGCTTGATGTCGTCCAGACGATCGTGGCGCGCGACTTCGGCGCTGATCGCCGCCTTCATCGCGCGCAGGCCGTCGAGCGCAGTGAAGTCGAGATAGCGCCGGTACACGAACGGGCGCAGCGTCTGCAGCCAATCCTCGCCGGCGGCGATGTCGCCGGCCACCGCGCGCGCCTTCAGCCACGCATAGCGTTCCCAGTCGCGGCCCTCGCGCTGGAAGTAGTGATCCATGCCGGCGAACGACAGCGCCACCCGCCCGGCGCTGCCGAACGGGCGCAGGCGCAGGTCCACGCGATGCGAGAAGCCGTCGGCGGTGGTCTCGTCCAGCAACCGCGCCAGGCGCTGGCCGAGGCGAGCGACATATTCTTCGGCGGCGAGTGGGCGCGCGCCATCGGACTCGCCGCCCTGCGGATAGGCGTAGACCAGGTCCACGTCCGAGGAGAAGTTCAGTTCGCCGCCGCCAAGCTTGCCCAGGCCGAACACCACCAGCCGCTGCACGCTGCCGTCGGCGCCGCGGACCACGCCGTGGCGCGTGGCGAACTCGCCTTCCAGCGCCTGCAGCGCCACGCCGAGGCAGGTCTCGGCCAGCTGCGTGCTGCCGGCCAGTGTCGCATCGACATCGTCCAGGCCCAGTACGTCGCGCCACACGAGTCGTGCCGAGGCGGCCGCGCGATAGCGGCGCAGTTGCGCCGGCCACGCCGCCGGCTGCACCGGATCCAGCGACGGCGGCGGCAGCGGCAACGGATCGGGGCGCGCCAGGTGCACGAGCAGGGCCGGCTGCCGGCACAGGGTGTCGAGCAGAAAATCGCTGGCCAGTAGCGCGCGGCACAGGTCCGCCTCGATATCCGGCCGGACTGGCCAAGGCTGCGCGCCCAGACTGTGGCGCAAACGCGCCAGACTGCGTTCGAGCACGGGCTGCAGAGCATCGGGGACGAGCAGGGAGGGCGCGGGCATCGGCCGATTCTGGCATCCCGGCCGCCGTGCAGACAGGGACAGGCCGCGCGGCGGCCCGCGCGCGCGGGGTGCCGGCGGCCTGCGGAAATCCCCGGCGTGGCGACGGCTGGCGATCGACAGGCAAAAAGGCGCCTCTCCCAACTGAGGGAGAGAGGCGCACGGCCGACCGTCGGATCGGAATTGTCGTTGTCCAGGGCTTGCCATCGATAGGGAACGATGGATTCATCGTCGGCTCTCGTTCGCTCACAGGCTGCGATCACGCTGAAACTCCGTGCTCATCGGGACCCGCTATGGCAAGTCCGCATGCCCGTTCCTCGGCGCGATGCACTGTATCGCCTTGGTCATCCGCTTAACTGACGACACGCCTAGGCGTGTCATCAATTGCGCTGAAGGGGGGATACCTGTCGCCCCCTTCCTGCCTTGCCCCGTCATGGCACGCCGCTACGCCCTGCGAGATGATCGATGGGATCGCATCCGCGATCTGCTCCCCGGCCGAGCCGGCCATCTCGGTGTGACCGCCAAGGACAACCGGCTGTTGGTCGAGGCCGTCCTCTACCGCTACCGGGCCGCTACTCCCTGGCCAGATCTGCCTGAGCGCGTTGGCGATTTCCGCGTGATCCACCTGTGCCATAGCCGCTGGAGCCGATCTGGCCTCTGGCAACGGGTGTTCCAGGTCTTGTCAGAGGATGCGGACAAAACGAGTACGCGATGATCGACAGCACCATTGTCCGGGCGCATCAGCACAGCGCCGGGGCAAAAGGGGGGCGCCGCAGGCCAGCGGACGCAGCCGCGGCGGACCGAGCAGCCAGATCCACGCCGTGGTCGATGCACTGGGCAATCCGCTGGCCTTTCATCTCACCGCGGGCCAGGCTTCGGATCTGGAAGGTGCAGATGCTTTGCCAGGATGGTCGGTCGGGGCCTTGCTCGCCGACCGAGCCTACGACGCCAGGGCTCGGATCATTGAGCCCATGCAGCGACAGGGGACGCAGATCGCGATCCCCTCCCATCCCACGCGCAAAGTGCAGCGCGGCTGCGACCGGGCGATGTACAAGGATCGACTCCGAACGGGAACTTCTTTGCCAAACTCAAGCAGTACCGGGCCATTGCCACCCGCTACGACAAGACCGCCTGCAACTTCCTCGGAGCGATCTATTGGATCGCCTCAGCCATCCTGCTCAATTGACGACGGACCCTAGCGCCGCGGAACGGACGATTTAGTAGACAAATATCGCCGCAACCAACTGCGCACTTGATCGTTCATCTCAAATAAATCAGTGATCCATCACAGAATTTCGGGCGATACACGGTGCGCAACGCACTTATCTCGTATTCATATTCCACTGGCCGCCTGTTCGCGCTGATTGCGGCAAGAATCTTACCTGCACCGTCATAAAAGCGTTCGCGAACGGTCATTCATCCCTTCTACGGTTCTCCCCGCGTTGAAGCGGTCTTTGAATTGAGCGGGCATCGCGCCGCGCGCCGAGGTCAGGGGATTTTTCAGATGGAAGTGCGACTCTTCGCAGCGTTCGGCATGGCCGTGTGCGGCGCACCGTACGCCTGCGCCGCGGACGCGCCGACGGCGCGTTTCGACGTGATGGCCTACCAGGTCGTCGGCAATACGCAGTTGAGCGCCGCGGAGATCGAGCGCGCGGTGTATCCATTCCTCGGCCCGCAACGCAGCGAGACCGATGTGGAAGCGGCGCGCGCCGCATTGCAGGCGCTGTACGCGGGCAAGGGCCTGGCCACGGTGTCGGTGACCATTCCGGAACAGAATGCCGGTGGCGGCCTGGTCACCCTGCAGGTGAGCGAACAGCGCATCGGCCGGCTGCGCGTCAACGGCGCCGACTATTTCTCTCCCGATGCGGTGGAGCGCGGTGCGCCGTCGTTGAAGGAAGGCACGGTGCCCAACTTCAAGGACGTGCAGCGCGACATCGTCGCCCTCAACCAGTTGCCCGACCGGCGGGTGACGCCGGACATCAAGCCCGGCGTCGGGCCGAACACGCTGGACGTCGACCTGAACGTGGACGACGACCTGCCCCTGCACGGTTCGCTGGAACTCAACAACCGCAACAGCGCCAACACCACCGACCTGCGCCTGAACGCCACGCTGCGTTACGACAATCTCTGGCAGCGCGGCCACAGCCTCAGCGTGTCGGCGCAGACCGCCCCGCAGCGACCTTCCGACGCAAAGGTACTTTCGGCTTCCTACATGGCGCGCCTGACCGACTCGCCCTGGTCGCTGCTCGCCTACGCGGTGCGCAGCGACAGCGACATCGCCGTGATCAGCGATTTCAACGTGGTCGGCAACGGCACCCTGGCCGGCATGCGCGCGATCCGGGCGCTGCCGGCGCGCAACGGGTTCTTTCACTCGCTGAGCCTGGGCCTGGACTACAAGCATTTCGAGGAAAGTTCGAATTTCGACTCCTCTCCGATCGAGTACTACCCGCTCAACCTGGCCTATAACGCGGATTGGACCGGCGAGCGCAGGCGCAGCAGCTTCGGCGCCACGCTGACGGTCAATTCCGGCGGACTCGGCCTGGGCGCAAATCGTTGCGGCAACAACCATTGCAACCCTTCGCAACCGGGCAGTTTCGACTACAAACGCTACAACGCGCGCCCGAATTTCGCTCATCTACGCCTGGAAGGCGCGCACACGCGCACGCTGGGCCGGGATTTCCAGTTGTTCGGCCGCGCGCAAACCCAGCTGTCCGCCGAGCCGCTGATCAGCAACGAGGAGATGAGCCTCGGCGGCCTGGACAGTGTGCGCGGCTATCACGAAAGCCAAGCGCTCGGCGATTACGGCGTGACGGCGCAGTTGGAGCTGCGCAGCCCCTCGTACGCCGAATGGTTCGGCGCGTCCACGCAGGAAGCGAGGGTACGCGCCTTCGTCGACGGCGGATATGTGCGCATCCATCAGCCGCTACCCGAACAGACGCCGAGCGAAACCTTGATCAGCGTCGGCGTCGGCGCGACCGCCCAGGTCTTCGATCACTTGAACGGCTCGATCGATCTCGCCGCACCGCAGTCGCGGCCTGGCGGCGACAACGCGCCAAGGCAAGACGATTTCAACGTGCTGTTCCGTTTATGGGGCGAGTTCTGAATCCGGCATCCATATCCGGAAGGCCTTCATGATGAAGACATCGATCATCCTCAACCCGTTCGTCGCGGCGATGCTCGGCATCGGTTCTTGGTCCTGCTCGGCGAACGATGCCGTCGCGGCCGACGACCAGATCGCGGCGCTGCAGCAGGCGTACCGCACGCAACGAAACGCCATGGCATCTCCGAGCTGGGGAGGGCGGAGACCGGTAGCGGCACGCGCATGGCGACGGTCTGCCCGATTCCAGGGGGCGCAGAAGCGGTCGGCCGCAACAGTGGCGGCGGGCCGCACCCCCGATCCCTTCACCTGCGGCTGCGCGACGCTGCACCGGCGCGACCGGGTCCATCCGCTTCAATTCATTCATCAATCATGACGAACGCAGGCATGCGTTCGCGCCGACGCTGGGGAGAAAGAAAGATGGCGGTTTATGGATTGCGCTTGATGCTGGCGGCCACGTTGCTGCTGTCGGCGCTCCCGGCTTCGGCCGCGACGTGGTGGGACGGCAAGTGGAACTACCGGGCCAAGCTCACCGTGGACACCACCTCCACCGGCGTCGGGCTGAGCCAGCCGTCCGGGCGCACCCAGGTGTTGGTGCGCCTGCATACCGGCAACTTCAACTTCGCCGACGCCAAGGCCGACGGCAGCGACGTGCGCTTCGTCGCCGGCGACGACCGCACGCCGCTGAAATACCATTTCGAGAAATACGATGGCCTGGTCGACCAGGTGGCGCTGGCCTGGGTCGACTTGCCCGACCTGCCGGCCAACGCGAGCACGCCGCTGTACGTCTACTTCGGCAATCCCGAAGCCAGCGGCGGCAGCGACGCCAAGGGCAGCTACGACGCCGATACCGTCGCGGTCTACCACTTCGCCAGCGCGCAGGCGGCCGGCGCCGACAGCACCGCCTACGCCAACAACGCCAGCGCGCCGCCGACCCTGGCCGACACCGCGCTGATCGGCGCCGGCCTGCGCCTGGACGGGCGCGCGCCGGTGACGGTGCCGGCCTCGACCTCGCTGACCTGGCCGGCGGCACAGCCGGCAACCGTGTCGCTGTGGGCCAAGCCGGCCAGCGCCGATGCCTCCGGCGTGCTGCTGGCGCTGCCCGGCGCGTTGACCCTGCGCCTGGAACAGGGCCGTGTGGTGGCCGAGGTCGGCGCGGCCGCGGCCAACGCGCAGATCGCCGCCAGCACCACGCTGCCGGCCGACGCCTGGGCGCATGTGGCGCTGCGCAGCGACGGCAAGACCGCGACCCTGTTCGTCAACGGCCGGCCCGCCGGCGACGGCGCCACGGCGTTGCCGGCCAGCGGCGGCGGCCTGCTGCTCGGCGGCGAACCCGGCACGGCGCGGCCGAACTTCATCGGCCTGCTCGACGAGGTCGAAGTGTCCAAGCGCGCGCGCGCGATCGGCGCGATCGAAGCGGCGGCGCGCAGCCAGGGCGTGGACGCGCGGCTGCTGCGCTTCGATCCGGTGGAGCAGCGCTCCGGCGACGCCGGCCACGGCCACTTCGGCATCCTGATCGCCGCGCTGACCCCGGATGCCTGGGCGGTGATCGGGATCCTGGCGGTGATGGCGCTGATCAGCTGGTGGGTGATGGTCGGGAAGGGGCTGTACCTCAACGCCACCGCCGGCGCCAACGCGCGCTTCCTCGACGCGTACCGCCAGCAGGTGGCCGCGCATCCGCTGCACGCGCCGCACTGGCAGCAGCTCGGCACCGCGGCCGGCGTGCGCTCCAACCTGGCGCGGCTGCTGCAGGTCGGCCAGCAGGAACTGCGCGAACGGCTGCAGGCCAGCGGAACCAACGTGGTGCGCACGCAATCGATCGCCGCGATCCGCTCGGCGCTGGACGCGGCCGCGGTGCGCGAAGGCCAGCGCATCCACAAGGGCATGGTGCTGCTGACCATCGCCATTTCCGGCGGCCCGTTCCTGGGCCTGCTCGGCACCGTGGTCGGGGTGATGATCACCTTCGCCGCGGTGGCCGCCGCCGGCGACGTCAACATCAACGCGATCGCGCCCGGCATCGCCGCCGCGCTGCTGGCCACGGTGGCCGGCCTGGCCGTCGCGATCCCCGCGCTGTTCGGCTACAACTACCTGCTCAGCCAGGCCGAAGCGATCTCGGCGGACATGCAGGTGTTCGTCGACGAACTGGAAAAGCGCATCGCCGAAGACTATGCCGGCGACGCGCCGGCGCGCGCGGGCGGAGGCTGAGCCGATGAAGGTCCAAGGCAAGAAGCCCTACGACGACATCAACATCACGCCGATGCTGGACCTGGCGTACGTGCTGCTGGTGATCTTCATCATCATGACCACCGCCGCGGTGCAGGGCATCAAGGTGGAACTGCCCAAGGCCAGCGCGGCCAAGCCGCTGTCCGAGCCCAAGACCAAGGTCATCGCGATCGACAACAACGGCCAGGTCAGCCTGGACGCGGTGCCGGTGAGCATGAGCGAACTGGAACAGCAGCTGCGCAACGCGCTGGCCGGCGATGCCGAGCTGCCGGTGATGCTGCGCGGCGACCGCAGCGTGCAGTACGAGAAGGTGATGGCGGTGCTGGACCTGTGCAGCCGGCTCGGCATCGCCTCGATCGGCCTGGCCACGCAGCGCCAGGCGGCCGGCTGAGTGGCCGCGATGGACACGCTGCAGTACACCGAGCCGCCGCGGCGCTGGCGCAAGCTTGGCGCCACGCTGCTGGCGCTGCTGGCGCTCGGCTGGCTGGCCACGCTGCTGCTGCGACCGTCGCAGCCGGGGCCGGCGCGCGCGCAGCCGCCGCGCATCACCCAGGTGATGCTGCCGCCCCCGCCCCCGCCGCCCAAGCCCGAGCCGGAATCGCCCAAGCCGCAGCAGCAGCCACGGCCGCTGCAGGCCGCCGAACCCACGCCGCAGCCGAAACCGGACGCCGAGCAGACCCCGCCCGGCGATCCGCTGACCGCGCCGGCCGGCCCCGGCGACAACGCCTTCGGCCTGCAGGCCGGCGACGGCGGCGGCACCATGATCGGCGGCAAGGGCGGCGGCGGCGGCCCGTTCGCCAGCTATGCGGCCAGCGTGCAGCGCGCGGTGCAGCAGTTGCTGCAGCGCGACGAACGCACCCGCAAGGGCCGCTACAGCGCCACCGTGGCGGTGTGGCTGAACCCGGACGGCAGCATCGGCCGCCTGCAGATCCTGAGCTCGGCCGGCAAGCCGGAACTGGACGCGGCGATCGTGCGTGCGCTGCAGGACCAGCCACTGCCGCAACCGCCGCCCGCTTCCCTTCCCCAACCCATCCAGTTGCGCATCGGCGCCCTGGCGCCGGGCTGACGCCGCGTCTCGCACCAAGGAACCCCAGCATGAGCATTCCATTCCCGCTACACCGCCCTTCCCGGCTGCGCCTGGCGCTGCTGGCACTGCTGCTGGCGCCGGCTGCGGCCATGGCCCAGTCCGCCGCGCCCGCGATCGATCCGGCGCGGATCGACCCGCAGGTCACGCTGCGGCTGATCGACCTGCTGGTCGCCAAGGGCGTGATGACCCGCGCCCAGGCCGACGACCTGATCCGCGAAGCCGCGGCGGCGCCCGCGCCGACGGCCGCCGCCGCCGCGTCCCGGGCCCCGCCCGGCGCGGTGGTGGTGCCGTACGTGCCCGAGCCGGTGCGCCAGCAGATCAAGGACGAGCTGCGCGCCGAGGTCGCCGCACAGGCCAAGTCCGAAGGCTGGGCCGCGCCCGGCGCGCTGCCGGAATGGACCCAGCGCGTGCGCGTGTACGGCGATCTGCGCGTGCGCGGCGAAGGCGTGTTCAACGCCGACGACAACTATCCGTTCTTCCCCGACTTCGGCGACATCAACGCCGGCTCCGGCTTCGACGTGGTCGGCGCCAGCAACGCGCCATTCGTCAACACCACCCGCAACCGCAGCCGCATGCGCCTGCGCGCCCGGCTCGGGGTGAGCGCGCAGATCGCCGACTGGGTGCAGGCCGACCTGCGCCTGGCCACCGGCAGCGACCGCAGCCCGGTGTCCACCAACCAGACCCTGGGCAGCAATGGCAACCTGTCCAAGTATTCGCTGTGGCTGGACCGCGCCGCGCTGCAGCTGACCCCCATCGACGCGCTGACCCTGTCGTTCGGCCGCTTCGCCAATCCGTTCTGGAGCAGCGAACTGGTGTTCGACAACGACCTCAACTTCGACGGCGTGGCCGCGCGCTACGACCTGGCCGCCGACGCCGCCGCCGACCTCGCGCCCTGGATCAGCGCCGGCCTGTTCCCGGTCTACAACACCGATTTCGATTTCGGCTCCACCAGCACCAGCAAGACCCGCAGCCGCGACAAGTGGATGTACGGCGCGCAGCTGGGCCTGCGCTGGCGCTTCGCCGAGGCGATGGCGCTGCGCGTGGGCCTGGGCTATTTCCAGTACGACCGGTTCGAGGGCAAGCGCTCGGCGCCGTGCCTGGCGCCGACCGCGGCCGACAGCTGCGACAGCGACGGCGCGCGACCGCAGTTCCAGCAATTCGGCAACACCTTGTTCGCGTTGCGCAACATCGTCGCCGACCCGGCCAATCCCGGCGGTCCGCAACTGCAGTACTACGGCTACGCCAGCAAGTTCGGCGTCGCCGACCTGCACGCGCAGTTGCAGCTGGACCAGTTCGCCCCGGTCACGGTGCTGGTCGAGGCCGACGTGGTCAAGAACACCCGCTACAACGCCGCGCGCGTGCGCTCGCTCGGACCGGTCAACAACCTCGGCGACCGCGGCGTGTTCGACGGCGGCGACATGGGCTACGCGCTCAACCTCACCGTCGGCCAGCCCAAGCCGGCGCAACCGGGCGACTGGAACGTCAGCGTCGGCTACCGGTACCTGGAGTCGGACGCGGTGCCGGACGGCTTCACCGATTCGGACTTCCACCTCGGCGGCACCAACGCGCGCGGGCCGATCGTCGGCGGCAGCTATGCGCTGGCGCGCAACACCTGGCTCGGCCTGCGCTGGCTCAGCGCCAACGAGATCTCCGGCCCGCCGTTCTCGGTGGACGTGCTGCAACTCGACCTCGGCACGGAGTTCTGAGCATGCCCCGCCTTCCCTCCCGCCTGGCCTGCGCCATGCTCGCGGCGACGCTGCTCGCCGTCGCACCGCTGCACGCGCAGGACAGCACCGAAACGCGGCTGCGCGAAGCACTGCGCGAGACCAGCGCGCGGTTGCGCAAGGCCGAAGCGGACCTGGTCCAGCAACAGCTGGCCACCGCCGCCGCCGAACGCGAGCGCGATGCGCTGCGTGCCGCACCATCGCCGCGCGCGACGGACGCCGACCCGGGCCGCGCCGCCGCGTTGCAGCGCCAGATCGAGCTGCTGCGGCGCGAACGCGACGCGGCGCTGGCGCAGCAACACGCACAGCAGCAGGTGCAGGCCAGAACCGCGCAGGCCGCGGCGCAGCAGGAACAGGCGCGCGCGGCGCTGGACGCGGAACTGCGGCAGCAGCGCGTGCGGACGGCGCAGTGCGCGAGCGGCAGCCAGGCGCTGTACGCCAGCGCGCGCGAACTGGCCGCGCTGTACCGCGACCCGGCCTTCGTGCGCTTCGTGCGCAGCCACGGCCGCGAACTGTTCGGCATGGCCAGGGTGACCCGCGAGAACCGCGTGCGCGCCCTGGAAGACCGCCTGGCCGAGCACTACGCGCAGACCCAGGCCTGCGCCGGCGCGATCGCCGCCACCGCTACCACCACCAACACGCAGGATCCGCGGCGATGAGCCGCGCCGGCGCCGCGCTGGCCTGGCCGGCATGGCTGGCATGGCTGGCATGGCTGGCGCTGGCCGCGCACGCCAGTGGCGCGGCGGCCGCGCCGCCGGCGGCGACGGCGCCCTGCGTGCAGGTGCAGGCCGGCACGCAGGTCGCCGGCCAGTTGCACTGCCTCAATCAGGCGCTGCGCACCGCGGCCGCCGGCGCCCGCACCGGCGGCGTCCCGCCGCTGGCCGCCGCCGCGACCGCGCTGGATCCGCTGCAGCGCGGACAACCCACGCCGGCCGCGCTGCGCCAACGCTACGGCAGCACCTACGGCCATTCGCTGCCCCCGCAGCGGCCACGGCCGGATTACCTTCCCGCTCCGTTCGCTCCGGCGCGCTGACGCGCCGCTACCGAGACCGCCGCCATGTCCCGCAATCGCCGCCGCTCCCACCGTCCCCTGCGCCTGCTGCTGCTCAGCGTGGCGATCTCGGCCGCCCTGGTCGACCGCAGCCAGGCGCAGAGCAGTCCGTTCGCGCGCCGCGGCGCGGATCCGGCGGCGCAGGCCGCGGCCGCCGCACAGCGGCAGGGGCTGCAGTCGGCCGCAGCCAGCAAGCTGGCGCAGACCTCGCTGCAGGCGTTCCAGCGCGCCGCGCAGACCCGGCAGACGCTGGACGCGGCGCAGGCCGCCGCGCGCGCCGCCGCGCAAGCGGCGCAGGCCGGCCTGGTGCCCGATGGCCTGGGCAAGGGCGGCCTGCAACTGGCCGCCGGCACCCTCGTCGACCCCGGCGCGGTGCGCAGCGACGATCCGCGCCTGGGCCAGCGCAACGTCTGGCTGGGCGCGCGCGCGCCGACCCAACAGGCGGTCGACGGCGGCGTCCAGGTCACCATCCAGCAGACCCAGCCCAAGGCCATCCTCAATTGGGAGACGTTCAACGTCGGCAGCCGCACCCGCCTGCAGTTCGACCAGTCCGCCGGCGGCAGCGCGGCGGCGCAATGGATCGCACTGAACCGGGTCAACGATCCGGACGCGGCGCCGAGCAGGATCCTGGGCAGCATCCAGGCACCCGGCCAGGTCTACCTGCTGAACCGCAACGGCGTGCTGTTCGGCGGCGCCAGCCAGGTCAATGCACATGCGCTGCTGGTGTCCTCGCTGGACCTGTTCGACCGGGACCGCGCGCGCAGCGACCGGACCTTCCTCGCCCGCGGCCTGTTCGGCGGCAGCGGGAATGACGTGGTGCTGACCGGCGTGGCCGCGATGGCCGCCGGGCAGGCCCCGGGCGACATCCGCATCGACAGCGGCGCGCGCCTGTCCAGCGGCAGCCAGGGCTACACCCTGATCGCCGCGCCGAACGTCGGCAACGCCGGCACGGTGACCGCGCAGGACGGGCAGGCGATGCTGGCGGCGGTGCTGGGCCTGCGTCAGTCGCAGGAACTGCAGGGGCTGCTCGGCTCCAGCAGCGGCACCGTCGCGCCGCTGGGTTTCACCAGCTTCACCTCCCCCACCGGCAGCGACAGGTCCGCAGTCGGCAAGCTGGACAACAGCGGCATCGTCGCGGCGACCCGCGGCAACGTCACCCTGGCCGGCTACAGCGTGCGCCAGCGCGGCCTGGTCCAGGCGACCACCAGCATCAGCCGCCCGGGCAGCGCGCTGCTGCTGGCGATCGACCAGGAGGGCCAGGGGGGCGATAGCAAACTCGCCGACTACAGCGGCGGCGCGCTGGAACTGGCACCGGGCTCGGTCACCGCCATCCTGCCCGAGCGCGATGGCGAGACCACCACCTCCGGCGCCGCCGCGGACCTGGCATTCGTCGGCCCCCGGATGGTCCTGGCCGGGGCGCAGATGGCCTTGCGCGGGCAGTCGCTGACCTTCGCCCCCGGCGGCCAGGTGGATCTGGTCGGCCTGGGCGCCGAGGCCACCCGGCTGCAGGGCCGGGCGCCGCTCAACAACCGGCTGCTGATCGACAGCGGCGCGCAGTTGGATGTGTCCGGCATCGCCGACGTGCAGCAGGCGATGAGCAGCAACCTGGTGCGGATCCCGCGCGTGGGCCAGAACGAACTGGCCGACGCGCCGCTGCAGCGCAACGGCGCGCTGCTGCGCCAGTCGCTGCAGTTCGACCGCCGCGCCAGCGGCGTCGGCGAGGACGGCCGGGCCTGGGTCGGCAGCCCGCTGCTCAACGCGCAGGGCCATGCCGACCAGGTGCCGCGCAAGATCGACGAGATGCTGCTCGACGGCGGCACCATCAACATCGGCGCGCGCGACCTGGTGATCGCGCCCGGGGCGCGGGTGAACATCGATGGCGGCTACCTGCACACGCTCGGCGGCATGGTCGAGACGCCGCGCCTGCTCGGCGCCGACGGCCGCCTGTACGACCTGGCCGGCGCCGACCCGGCGCTGCGCTACCTGGGCGTCGCCGGCACCCGCACCGTCGCGCACGCGCGCTGGGGGATGAGCGAACAGTTCAGCAATCCGCTGCTGGGCAGCCGCCGCTACTACGAGAGCGACTACCTGCACGGCGGCGACGCCGGCGCGCTGAACGTCGAACTCGGACGCCATTCCAACGGCAGCGGATTCGAACCGGGCCTGGCGCTGCTCGAGGGCGAACTCTCCGCGCAGGCGCTCGCCGGCCGCCACCAGCGCGCCAGCGGCGCACTGCCGCGGGGCGGCGCGCTGCGCATCGACAGCGATACCGGGGTGTACAGCGCGACCATCGGCACCACCAACGCCGGCAGCGTCATCCGCGATCCACGCAGCTGGCGGATCGTCGACGCCGCCGCGGCGCTGCCGCCGGGACTGGCGCTCGGCACCCGCGCCGCCGCGGTGCCGGGCAGCGCGGCGCCGGCGCAGGAGCGCGACAACCCGCTGTTCTGGTCGCGGCTGTCCACGCGCATGGTCGACGGCAGCGGATTGCAGACGCTGGCGATCGGCAACGCGCCACTGATCGAGGTGGCCGCCGGCACCACCCTGCAACTGGCCGACGGCGGCACGCTGTCGCTGCGCGCGCAGCGGCTGGAGATCGACGGCACGCTGGCCGCGCAGGCCGGCAGCATCGCGCTGCGCAGCGACGGCGGCCAGGCCGTTGTGTACGATCCGCGGCACGTCGGCGGCACGGGTACGCCGCGGCCGCTCGGCCGCGGCGACCTGCTGCTGGGCGCCGGTGCGCGCCTGGACGTGAGCGGGCGCTGGATCAACGACGACCGCCGCTTCGGCGCCGAACCGCAGGGCAGGGCCTTCGTCGACGGCGGCAGCATCGCCCTCGATGCGCTGCAGGCGCGCGTCACCGATCCAGCCACCGGCCGCAACAGCGACCAAAGCGGATCGCTGCGGATCGCGCCCGGCGCCGTGCTCGACGCCTCCAGCGGCGGCTACGTCGACGCCAACGGCGTGCTGGCGCTGCGCGACGGACGCCCGCTCGGCCATGGCGGCGACATCGCGCTGCGCACCTATGCGCGCCCGGACGACGAGAATCCCGGCGCGCCCACCTACACCGCCAACGACCCGGTCGCCGCCGGCGCCGGGCAATTGCAGTTCGACCCGGCCAGCCTGCGCGCGGACAACTTCGCCGGCGGCGGCACCCTGCGCCTGCGCGCCTTCGGCGTGCAGATCGGCGGCGCCGCGCCGGGCGATGCGCGGGTGCTGCACCTGGACCCGGACTTCTTCGCCGACAAGAGCTTCGGCGGCTATGACCTGGCCGCCGAGCAGGACGCCACCATCGCCGCCGGCGCGCAGCTGCGGGTGAGCCAGCGCAACCTGCTCCCCGAGCTGCAGGCGCTGCGCGCCGCGCCCAGCGGCAGCGCGGTGACCGCCGGCGCGGCGCAGCCCGGCGGCAACGGCTACGCCACGCTCGGCCAGTTGGATGCGTTCTACCGCCCGGCCACCGATTTCGCGCTGCGCGGCGGCGATTTCCTCGGCCGCGTCGCCGGCAACCCCAGCCTGAGCGGCGCCAGCGGCCGCGTCCTGCTGGACCAGGGCGCGCAGTTGCGGCTGGATCCCGGCGCCAGCGTGCGCATCGGCGGGCGCGGCCAGGTCGCGGTGCTGGGCGGCATCCAGGCCCCGGGCGGCAGCATCGCCATCTCCGGCGATACCTCGCGCGGTTCCGGCCTGTCGCCGGCGCCGGCCGCCGACCTCGGCCGCGCCTATGCGCCGCCGGGCAAGGCGCTGTGGCTGGGCGCGGACAGCCGTCTGGACGTCGCCGGCGTGGCTCTGCTCGATCCGCGCGCCGCCCTGCAACCGGGCGCGCACGGCGCGGTACGGCCGCGCAGCGGACGCGTGCTCGATGGCGGCCGGATCACGCTCAGCAACGACAGCGGCGCGATCGTGGCCGCCGCCGGCGCACAACTGGACCTGTCCGGGACCACCGCGCCGCTGGACCTGCCCAGCGGCACGCCCGCGATCGGCGGCGGCGACGCGCTGCAGGCGCGGACCGTCGGCAGCGCCGGCGGCCGCCTGGACCTGGCCGCCAGCACCGGCCTGTTCTTCGACGGCGCCATCCGCGCCGGCGGCGGCGGTGCGCAGGACCGCGGCGGCACCCTGGCCCTGCAGCCGCTGAAACTGCGCGAAGGCAACAACCAACTGCTGCCCGGTCCCAGCGGGGTGATCTTCACCCAGCACGACAGCCGCCTGCCGCAGGGCGCGCGGCCCGACGCACCGCTGCCCAACCCCGCGACCACGCCCGGCCCGCTGTACTTCGCCGCCGATCGCCTGCGCGGCAGCGGCATCGACACCCTGCTGGTCGGCGATCAGGCGCCCACCACCGCCAACCTGCGCCCGCAGGTGCCGGTGGGCTTCGCCGGCGACGTCGCGCTGTCGCTGCCGCGCGCACTGGTATTCAATGCGCCGCGCTACGCGCTGCTGTCCGGCGACGCCACCGGCTTCGGCACCCTGGCCGAGCGCGGCCAGGTCACACTGCGCGCCGCCTACGTCGGCCTCAACGGCTGGCGCTTGCCCGACAGCCCGGCCACACCCCCGGCCGAACCGCGCGCGCCCGGCGCCGCCACGCTGGACGTGGCCGCCGCGCACATCGATCTCGGCGGCCAGTTCGCGCTGGACGGGGTCGGCCAGGCGCGCTTTTCAAGCAGCGGCGCGCTGCGCTTCCACACCCCGGCCGCCTACGCCTACCAGCTCGACACCCGCACCAACCTCGCCACGCCGCGCGCCGGCGAACTGCTGAGCGCCGGCGACCTGAACTTCAGCGCCGCACAACTGTACCCGGCCAGCGGCCAGACCTTCCTGGTGCGCGCGCTCGGCGCACTGCGCGGCGACGGCACCCGTGCCGACACCCGCATCCAGATCCAGGCCCAGGGCGAACTGCCGGCGCTGCCGCTGGCGGCCGGCGGCGCGCTGGCGCTGGACGCCACCCGCATCGCCCAGGAAGGGCGCCTGCGCGCGCCCGGCGGGCGGCTGCTGCTGGGGGTCGGCGCGCTCGACGACGCAGCCGTGCGCGCGGTGTTCGGCGAGCGCGCGCTGACCCCGACCCGCGAGGTCCGGCTCGGCGCCGGCAGCCTGACCTCGGTGTCGCTGGAAGGCGCGGTGCTGCCCTACGGCAGCACCGTCGACGGCGCGCAGTGGCGCTACGACGGCAGCCCGCGCGGCAACAACGCCGCGCTCACCGCGCCGCCGCAGCGGCAGATCCGGGTGGCCGCCGACAACGTCGCGCTGGCGCCCGGCGCGCGGATCGACCTGTCCGGCGGCGGCGACCTGCAGGCCAGCGAATGGGTGCCCGGCACCGGCGGCAGTCGCGACCTGCTGGCCAACACCAACACCAGCTACGCCAACGGCGGCGCCGAGCAGGTGCCGCTGTACCCGGACGGCCGCGCGGTCTACGCGATCGTGCCCGGGGTGCAGGCCCCGGTCGCCGCCAGCGACGCGGCGTTCGAGCAAAAGGGCGGCGCGCCCGCGCTCGGCAGCGCGGTGCACCTGAGCGGCGTGCCCGGGCTGGCCGAGGGCGACTACACCCTGCTGCCGGCCCGGTACGCCACGCTGCCCGGCGCCTACCGGGTGGTCGCGCGCAGCGGCAGCACCGACGCCAGCGCCGCGCACAACCTGATCGCACCGGACGGCACCGCCGTGGTCGCCGGCTACCTGCTGGACACCCTGAGCGGCACCCGCAGCCCGCGCAGCCAGGTGTTCGAGGTGCAGTCGGCAGCGACCTGGGGCCTGTACTCGGAATACACCCGCAACGGCGCCAATGCGTTCTTCGCCGCGCAGGCGGCCGGCCGCGACACCGTGGCCGCGCAGCTGCCGCGCGACGGCGGGCAACTGATCCTCAGCGCCGGCAGCACGCTCGGCCTGGGCGCCAGCCTGGCCAGCGCCGCCGCCAGCGGCGGCAACGCCGCCCAGGTCGACATCGCCGCACGCGCGCTGCAGGTGCTGGGCAGCGGCCAGAGCGCGGCGCCCGGCTACGTCGGCGTGGACGCGAGCGCACTGAGCGCGATGAACGCCGGCAGCCTGCTGCTCGGCGGCACCCGCGAACGGAGCGCCGACGGCGTGCACCTGCAGGTCACCTCGGAACGGCTGCGGGTCAGCAACGCCGCCGGCAGCGCGCTGCGCGCGCCGGAACTGCTGCTGGCGGCCAAGGCCGGCGACGCGGCCGACGCCGGCCTGCACGTGGACCCCGGCAGCGTGTTGCAGGCCCAAGGCGGCAACAGCGGCAGCGGCGATCGCACCGCCGCGCCGCTGCGGATCGGCCAGGACGGCGGCGACAGCGCGCTGCTGCGCCTGTCCAGCCTGGGCCCGGGCGCGATCGCGCGCGACAACGTGCCGCACCCGGCACAGGCGCGCGCCAAGCTGCGGATCGGCGCCGGCGCGCTGCTGGATGGCGGCGCGGCGCTGAGCCTGGATTCCACCGGCGACACCATGCTCGACGCCAGCGCGCTGCTGCGCGGCCAGCGCATCGACGCCAGCGGCGGGCGCGTGCGCCTGGACGCGCAGGCCACCAGCGGCGGCGACGGCGGCCTGGTGCTCGGCGCCGGCAGTCTGGCGCAGTTCGCGCAGGCCAAGCACGTGACCCTGCACAGCTACGGCGACATGCAGTTCGGCAGCGGCCTGGACCTGCGCGTGGGCAACGCGCTGACCCTCAGCGCCGGCCGTTTCATCGGCGACGGCGGCGACGTCAGCCTGCGCGCGGACCAGCTGACCCTGTCCAACCAGGGCGGCCGCGCGGCCGCGGCCGGCGGCGCGGCCGGCGGCGGCCGGCTGCACCTGCAGGGGCGCGAGGTCGCCTTCGCCGGCAGCGACAAGCAGCTCGGCGGGTTCGGCGCGGTCGCGGTGGACGCGGCGCAGACGCTGTACGTGCGCGACCGCGGCCAGTTCGACTTCGGCAGCCGCGACGTGGACCTGCGCACGCCGCTGCTGCTGGCCGACACCGGCGCCGACCAGACCCTGCTCACTGGCGGCGCGCTGCGCCTGCAGCGCAGCGCGGGCAGCGCCGACACGGCACAGCCGCTGGGCGGGCGGGTGAGCCTGGTCGGCGCCAGCATCGACAGCAGCGGACTGATCCGCGCCAACGCCGGCACGATCACGCTGCGCAGCACCGGCGGCGCGGTGAACCTGCACGATGGCGCCGCGCTGGACGCGGCCGGCACCGCCGGCAGCTTCTTCGGCATCGCCCGGCCGACGCCGGGCGGCACGGTCGCGCTGCAGGCCAGCGGCGGCGACGTGCGCGCCGACGCCTCCACCCGCATCGACGTGTCGGCGCGCGGCAGCGCCGACGCCGGCGCCTTGGACCTGGCCGCGGCGCAAGGCCGCGTGGTCCTGGCCGGCAGCCTCGACGGCCACTCCCCACACGGCCGCGGCGGCCGTTTCCTGCTGGATTCGGGCGGCCCCATCACGCTGGATCCGCTGGCCGTGCAACTGGCCGGCAGCGGCTTCGACGGCGCCATCGCGCTGCGCGCGCGCAGCGGCAACCTGCAGCTGTCGGCCGGCAGCACGCTGCGCGCCGACACGGTGAGTCTGACCGCCGACGGCGGCGCCGAGGCCGTTGGCCGCGACGCGGCCAACGGCAACGTCGGCATCGCCGGCAGCATCGACGCCTCCGGCGCGCAGGGCGGCAGCATCGCGCTGTGGGGCCGCCACGGCGTGGCCATCGACGGCCGCCTGCTGGCGCGCGGCAGCGCCGCCGACAAGCGCGGCGGCAGCATCGCACTGGGCAGCAGCGGCCGCGGCGACGGCACCCTCGACCCCGGATACGGCTACCAGCACGTGCAGGCCGGCGCCGCCGGCAGCATCGCCATCGGCGCCGGCGCGCTGCTGGACGTGTCCGGCGGCAGCGCCGGCGGCCTGTCCGGCGGCAGCGTGCAGATCCGCACGCCGCTGCTCGCCGACGGCGAAGTCAACGTGACCGTGGCCGACGGCGCCCGCGTCCGCGGCGCCCGCGAAGTGGGCCTGGAAGCCTATGCGGTGTGGAGCACCACCGACGCCAGCGCCGACCCGGGCAAGCACTTCGACGGCATCGTCGACCCGGCCGGCTGGTACGACACGCACGGCGCACTGCTGCCGGGCAGCTGGACCGACCTGGCCGGCAAGGCGGTGGCCGCGCCGAGCACCCCGGCGCAGGTCGCCGACTACCTGACCCGCTACGTGTTCACCCCGGACACCGCCAACACCGCGCACCGCCGCTTCTACGGCTACGCCGACGACGCCGCGCGCACCCCCGGCACCCTGATGGGCTTCGTGCAGCGTCCCGGCTTCACCTTCGAAGCGCGCCTGGGCAACCACCTGCCCAACCTGCGCGCGCGCCCCGGCATCGAGCTGCGCAATCCCGATCCGGCCCGCAACGACGGCGAGATCCGGGTGTTGAGCAACTGGAACCTGGGCGCCGGCGCCAGCCGCGACCAGCTGGACTTCCGCTACCACGGCAACGCGCCGGTGCTGAGCCTGCGCGCCCAAGAAGGCGTGGTGGTCAAGGCCAGCCTCAGCGACGGCTTCTACCAGCTGCGCAATCCGTTCGGCGGCGGCGGCGGGCCCAGGGCGCCCTACGCCAGCGCGGCGGCCGCGTACCGCACCCTGATCGACAACGCCAACGCCAACTTCCTCAGCATCGACGGCCTGCTGCCGGCGCCGCCGCCCGGTCTCGGCCCGGATCCCGAGCAGGCCGCGCAGTACTACGGGCAATACCTGCAGCTGCTGGACATGCTGCAGCAAAAGCGCGTGCTGGGCGGCCTGCCGACGACCCTGTTGGAGTCGGTGATCCACAACTACGCGCCGGAAAGCGGCTTCCCGGTCCAGGACTACCCCGGCCAGCCGCAGGCGCCGCGCGCGCCGACCTCGCCCGTCGACTACGCCACCTATCTGGCCGGCTACCAGCGCTACCTGCTCGACCTGTACGCGTTCAACGCCGACCTGAGCAACAACGGCGTGTTCGGCCTGGCCCCCCTGGCGCGGCCCGCCGCGCCGGTGCTGGGGCCGTTGCTGCCGTCCAAGACCTACAACACCCCGTCGCTGCAGGCCGGCGCCGGCAACCCGCTGCCGATCGCCACCACCAACCTGATCGGCGGCGACAGCAGCCGCTACCGCCTCGTCGCCGGCGCCGATTTCGCCGGCGTCCGCCCCGACGCGCTGCGCGCCGGCAGCGATGCCGACGTGGTCCTCGACGGCCACCAGCGCTACCAGGAAAACGGCAAGAAGGACCTGCTGCTGCCGACCGTGGTCCGCACCGGCACCGGCGGCATCCAGATCGCCGCCGCGCGCGACCTGCGTTTCGCCGATGCCGACGCGCCGGCCAGCGTCTACAGCGCCGGCCGGCCCGCCGCCGACGGCGAGAGCGGCGACGACCCTCACATCGTGCGCGGCAACGACGACCCCAATGCAGGCACCATCAGCCGCAGCGCCGACCAGGTGGTCTCCGCCCAGGCCAACGCCGAGGCCGCCGGCGACCTGCTGCTGCAGGCCGGGCGCGACATCCTCGGCAACCGCCAGGTGTTCGACCGCGATGGCAGCCGCACCGGCGTGGCCGGCAACTACGTCGGCCAGTACTGGTGGCCGTGGCTGCAGATCGGCAATCCGCTCGGCACCGATGGCACCACCCCGCGCGCCGGCCTGATCAACTACGGCGGCTTCGCCCAGGGCGTGCTCAGCAGCGGCGGCGACGTCGCGGCGCAGGCCGGGCGCGACATCCGCGAACTGTCGGTGTCGCTGCCGACCAGCTACCGGCTGGGCGCGCAGGGCCGCCAGACCTATGGCGGCGGCGACCTGCGGGTGGAGGCCGGGCGCGACGTGCTCGGCGGCGACTACTTCGTCGCCCGCGGCCAGGGCACGCTGCGCGCCGGCGGCCGCCTGGGCAGCGCCTTCGCGCTGAGCGGGCAGGGCTATGACGGCGGAGGCACCCTGCGCGAGGTGCGCAGCGCGGTGGACCCGGTGTTCGCCCTGCAAGACGGGCAATGGTCGATCCGCGCCGGCGGCGCCGCGGCGATCGGCGCCATCGCCAATCCCGGCTACGTGATCGCCGCCGACGGCGTCGCCGCGCTGCTCGGCCAGAGCGGCCGCGCCAGCACCGACTACGGCAACGACTCGGCGATCGGCGTGGAGACGTTGAACGGCGACATCCGCCTCGGCACGCTCAAGCTGCCCGGCGTGCTGTTCGGCTACGGCGAGCGCGTGCAGAACCGTCCCCGGCCCGACAGCCTGATCCTGACCGGCGGCGTGTTCGACAACGTGCTGCCGGCGCGCGTGCAGGCGCTGGCGCACGGCGGCGCGGTGCAGTTCGAGGCCAGCGCGCGCCTGTACCCTTCCGCGCAGGGACAGCTGGAGGCGATGGCGCAGGGCGACATCCGTCTGTTCGACGATTCGCTGGTCGATAGGAAACGCAGCAAATTCCAGCTGGCGATGTTGGACGAAGCCGCTGCGTACGAAGGCGACGACGGCGGCGTCGGCTCCGGCCGCCAGCTCGACCTGCACCGCGGCGACGCGCAGCCGGTGCGCCTGTACAGCCGCGGCGGCGATCTGGTCGGCGGCTATGCGGCCGGCGGCTTCCTGGTCAACCCGCTGACCCTGCAACTGCCCAAGTCCGCCGACATCCGCGCCGGCCGCGACATCGTCAACCTGGACCTGCGCGCGCGCAACTACCGCACCGCCGACGTCACCCGCGTGCACGCCGGGCGCGACCTGTACTACACCCCGATCCTGGGCGGGCCGACCAATGCGGCCGAGAACATCCGCCGGGGCTGGATGGAACTGGCCGGCCCCGGCACCTTCGAGGTCGAGACCGGGCGCCACCTGGGGCCGTTGACCTCGGCCAACGAGGCACTGGCGGCCAACGTGCTGCCGGACCGCAACGACGGCGGCATCCGCACCACCGGCAACCGCGGCAACCCAAGCCTGCCGGACAGCGGCGCGGACCTGGTGCTGCGCTATGGCGTGGCCAACGGCGAGGATGCCGATGCGCTGGCCGCGCTGTACCTGGATCCGGCCAGCGCGCAGAGCAGCCCGACCTACCGGCAGTGGCTGGTGGAGTTCGTCGGCCGGCAGGACGCCGATGCGGCAGCGGACGCGCAGGAGCCGCCGACTGCGGCCGCGGCCTGGCAGCGCTTCGCGCAACTGCCGGCCGACACCCGCCGCCTGCTGGCCGAACGGGTGTTCCTGGACGTGCTCAAGCAGGTCGGCCTGGGCTACGCCAACCCGGCCAGCGCGGACTTCCAGAAATACGCGCGCGGCTACGCCGCGATCGAGGCGCTGTTCCCGGCACGGCTGGGCTACACCCGCAACAACCTGCAAGGCGGCGCCAGCGGCGCCGCCAGCCGCAGCGCCACCGGCACCCTGGACATGCGCGGCACCACCGTGCAGACCGAACGCGGCGGCGACATCCGCATCCTCGGCCCCGGCGGCGGGCTGCAGATCGGCAGCGCGCTGGCGCCGCCGACGGTGATCGACTTCCAGGGCAACGTGCTGATCGGCCCCGCCCAACAGGGCATCCTGGCGGTGGGCCGCGGCGACATCGGCGTGTTCACCGACGCCAGCGTGCTGCTCGCGCAGAGCCGCATCTTCACCCAACGCGGCGGCGACCTGACGCTGTGGAGTTCCAACGGCGACATCAACGCCGGCAAGGGCAGCAAGACCAGCGCCGAGCGCGCGCGGGTGCGCTACCGGTGCGACCAGGACCAGTTCTGCACGGTCGATGCCAGCGGCCAGGTCAGCGGCGCCGGCATCGCCACCCTGCAGGCGAACCCAGGCGATCCGCGCGGCAACGCGGTGCTGGTCGCCCCGCGCGGCACCGTCGACGCCGGCGACGCCGGCATCCGCGCCAGCGGCAACCTGGTCGTGGCCGCGCAGTTCGTCGCCAACGCCGACAACATCCAGGTACAGGGCGACGCCATCGGCGTGCACACCGCGCGCGGCGCCGACGCCGGCGCGCTGAACGCGGCCTCCAACGCCGCGGCGGCGGTCTCCGAGGCGGCCGGCGACCTGGCCGCGCGCAGCGCGCCCACGCCGCGCGAGGCGCCGTCGGTGATCAGCGTGCAGGTCATCGGCTTCGGCGACTGCCAGGCCGACGACCCGCGCTGCGCGCCCGCGCCATGACGCGGCGGCGCCACCTGCCGCGGCCGGCGCTTCGCCGCCGCGGCAGGCCGGATTCGACGCATTTCGCGGACATCGGCAACGCACACGGGAAAAACGGTGGATTCCTCGCCGGTTTCCAGAGATTTTTTCGATCGCTTGAATCTTGCAGGAGCGGCTTCAGCCGCGACGGGCTTTACCGCGATCTGATTCCCCATCCGTCGCCTCCGCTGAGCTGGAGAGGGTCGATGCGGCAAGCCGCTGATTCGACAGAGGCGGTGCGACGATGGCCAAGAAGCACCCGATCCGGTTCCAGGCGGGCATGGGCCTGCCGGCGCTCTTGCGGTCCTAGGGGAGCCAGGCCCCATGCCGGCAAGCCGTACTTGAACAACGATGGCCGCAAGGCTTCTTTTGCCCAGCGTGTGGACATCGGCGGTCTTGCCCGTTGCACAGCCGCGACCTGCTCCAATGCAATCGCTGCCAACAGCAGGCCTGCTCGACGCGCGGCACCTTGTTCGCCGATGCCACATTGCCGTTGCGCAGCTGGTTCCTGGCGATCTACTCGCTCAGCCAGCACGGAACGGCATCCCGGCCCTGGCGCTGCGCCGGCAGCTCGGAGCGGGCGAGGACACCGCCAGGCTGATCAAACACAACTGGATGCAGGCCAGGGTCGAACGCGAAGCCTGCTGCCATCCGTTGAGCGGGGATGTGCAACGGGACGACGCCTTGGGGGGTGGAGAGCGGCAGGGCGCGGGGCAGGCCGTGGCAGCCCGGGCAAGACCCGGTTCGTGGCTGCCGTTCCGTGCTCCCCGCAGGGACTGAACCTGCCCCCAGAGAACGGACGCCAAGAAGCACGAGGTCAAGCGGCGTGCTTCATTTTCCTGGCGTAGTCGTTGGGCGACAGGTAGCCAAGCGCCGAGTGCAGGCGGGTGGGATTGTAGAAGCCGTGGATGTAGCGGGCGATAGCGGCGTGGGCGGCCGCCTTGGTTTCGTACACGCCGGTCGCCTCTTCGTTCTTGAGCGTGGCGAAGAAGCTCTCGGCCACGGCGTTGTGCCCCGAGGGCAGGCTGCGCGCTCCCAGCCGTTGCCCTTGCGGCTGATGCTGGGCACGAAGCCGTGCGCGGCCAAGGTCTTGCCGAAGTCGCCGCTGGCGTACTGGGCGCCGCGATCGGGGTGGAACAGCACGCCAGCACCGACCGGTGCCACCGACCAGGCGTTGAGGAAGGCTTGCTGGACCAGCGTGTCGGGCAGGCGCTCGGACAAGCTGTAGCCAAGCACTTGCCGGGTGCGCAGGTCGATGACCGTGGCCAGATACAGCCAGCCCTGGCGGGTCGGCAAGTAGGTGATGTCGCCCACCCAGGCCGGCACCGGGTTGTTCACGGCAAACTGCCGATCCAGCCGGTTCCCGGCCACCGGCCGGCCATGCCGGCTGTCGGTGGCGCGCGGCGTGAAGCGGCCCTTGGTCTTGCCGCACAGGCCTTCCTCGCGCATCAGCCGGGCCACGCGCTTATGGCCCACCGCGTGGGCACAGGCGCGCAGCGCCCGCACCATGCGCGGCCGCCCATACGTGCCGCGGCTGCCAGCATGCAGCGTGCGCAGGTCGGCACGCAGGGCCGCCTCGGGGTCCGGGCGATCCCGACGCTGTAGCCAGCCGTGGAAGCCGGAGACCGACACCGCCAGCAGGCGGCACAGCATCCGCAGTGGATAGCGAGCCCGTTCACGTGCGACGAAGGCGTACCTCACTTGGACTCCCTGGCGAAGAACGCCGTCGCTTTTTTTTAGGATCTCGCGCTCCATCTTGAGCGTGGCGTTCTCGGCCCGCAGCCGGGCCAGTTCGCTCTCCATCTCGCTGACCGGCTTGCGGCTGGGAGAGCTCAGCGGCTGGCCGGCTCGGGATGCACCAAGCCAGTTGGCCAGTGTCTTGGCTGACATGTCCAGTTGCCGGGCGGCCTTGGCCGGCCCGATCGACTCAGCCAGGCCGACAGCCTGAGCCTTGAAGTCGTCCGTGTAGCGTCGTCCGTGTAGCGACGACGAGTAATGTGTTGCATGGAAACCTCCAGGATGCGATCAAAGTATCGCTTCCTGGCGTACGTTCCTGTGGGGCAGGTTCAGTCCACCTCAAAGTCCAGCAGCGCCACGCCGTCGCCGACCAGCTCGCCCTCGCGCACGCGGTAGCCGTGCACCACGCCGTCGGCAGGGGCCTGCAGGGTGTGCTCCATCTTCATCGCTTCCAGCACCAGCAGCGGCGTTCCGCGCGCCACGCGGGTGCCGGGGGCGACCAACAGGGCGACGATGCGGCCAGGCATCGGTGCGGTCAGCCCGCCGCTGTCGGCCACGGGCCGGTCGTCCTCGGCCAGCGGATCGTGGCGTTCGAACAGGTGCACCTGGCCATCGACGAACAAATGCAGGCAGGTGCCGGCGAACACCGCGTCGGCGTGCACGCGCTGCGCATCGAGATGTATCTGCAGGCGCCCGTCGCGCAGCTCGCCGGCGGCGAGCCGGGTGGTGGCGGTGGCGCTGTCGTGCACGCGCCAGCCGGCATCGGTCGCGGTCGCGCGCAGGGTGCGGCGCGTGTCGCCATGCTGCAGGGTCAGGTTGCGCGGCGCGGGTGCGCCCAGGCGCCAGCCGTCGCCCAGGTCCCAGGGCGAATGTGGATCGCCCGGCTGCGCGGTGGTGGCGCGCTCGTGCAGCAGACAGGCCAGTGCGGCCAGGGTCCAGGCCGACTCGGCCGGGGCCGCTGCGGCCGCGAACAGCGCCGCATGTTCGCGCTCGATCAGCGCCGTATCCAGGTCGGCGCCCGCGAACGCCGCGGTGCCGACCAGGCGCTGCAGGAACGCTGCATTGGTGGCCACGCCGACCAACTGGCACGCGGCCAGCGCCGCCTGCATGCGCCGCAGCGCGCGTTCGCGGGTCTCGTCCCAGACGATCAGCTTGGCGATCATCGGGTCGTAGTGCGGACCGATCACGTCGCCCTGTTCGACCCCGGCATCGACCCGGGTGTGCGCGTCCACCGTCGGCAGGCGCAGATGCTGCAGGCGGCCGGTCGAGGGCAGGAAGCCGCGCGCCGGATCCTCGGCGTACAGCCGCGCCTCCAGCGCATGGCCGCGGATCGCCAGTTGGTGCTGGCGCCTGGGCAGCGGCTGGCCGGCGGCCACGCGCAGCTGCCACTCGACCAGGTCGGTGCCGGTGATGCACTCGGTGACCGGGTGTTCCACCTGCAGCCGCGTGTTCATTTCCATGAAGTAGAACGCGCCGTCGGGCGCGACGATGAACTCCACCGTGCCGGCGCCGACGTAGCCGACCGCGCGCGCGGCTTCCACCGCGGCCTGGCCCATCGCCGCGCGGCGCTCGGCGCTCATGCCCGGCGCCGGCGCCTCCTCCAGTACCTTCTGGTGGCGGCGCTGCACCGAGCAATCGCGCTCGAACAGGTAGGCCAGCTCGCCGTGCGTATCGCCGAACACCTGGATCTCGATGTGCCGCGGGCGCAGCACGT
Organism: Xanthomonas theicola; assembly: GCF_014236795.1. Lineage (NCBI taxonomy): Bacteria > Pseudomonadati > Pseudomonadota > Gammaproteobacteria > Lysobacterales > Lysobacteraceae > Xanthomonas > Xanthomonas theicola. The sequence continues at coordinate 3,294,358 of NZ_CP049017.1, forward strand.
ATTTCTCCACCAGCACGTGCGCGTTGCCGAACGCGGACTGCGCTTCGCGCTGGCAGGCGGCCAGCGCGGCGGCGAACTCCTCGCTGCGCTCGACCCGGCGCATGCCCTTGCCGCCGCCGCCGGCGCTGGCCTTGATCAGCACCGGATAGCCGATGGCGTCGGCCTGTGCGCGCAGGAAGTCCGGTTCCTGGCGCTGACCGTGGTAGCCGGGAGTCAGCGGCACCGCGGCCGCGTGCATCAGCGCCTTGGCCGCGCTCTTGTCGCCCATCGCGCGGATCGCCGCCGGCGGCGGCCCGATGAACACGATGCCGCGCGCGGCGCAGGCGTCGGCGAAGTCGGCGTTCTCCGAAAGGAAGCCGTAGCCGGGGTGGATCGCCTGGGCGCCGCTGGCCTGGGCGGCGTCGAGGATGCGCTCGCCGCGCAGGTAGCTGTCGCGCGCGGGGGCGGCGCCGATGTGGATCGCTTCATCGGCCAGGCGCACGTGGCGAGCGTCTTGGTCGGCATCGGAATAGACGGCGACGCTGGCGATGCCGAGTTTGCGGCAGGTGGCGATCACGCGGCAGGCGATCTCGCCGCGATTGGCGATCAGGATCTTGTCGAACATCGGCAGGTCGGGCGTGGCCATGGTCAGTTGCCTGGAGAAGAGGTGTCGTGTGTTGCTTGTGCAGTTGCAGTTGCAGTTGCAGTTGCTTTGGCCATTGCTGTTGCCATTGCTTTTGACTTACCGGGTTCCCTTCCGCAGCGGCGGCCATGGCGGGGAAAAACCCCGAAGGGGCGGCGCACATGGATGTGCGCCGTTCGCGGTAGGGGCAGGATGCCCCTTCCGCGAATCCCCGTCATGGACGCGGACCCGGAGCGCGCAGCGCGGAGGGCGCGCTTTCTTTTGGTTACTTTTCTTTGCGCGAGCAAAGAAAAGTGACTCGCCGCAAGGCGAAAGCTTTTGCCTTTGCCTTGGTTCTGGCATTGAGATTTTGAAGCTTTGGAGCTTGAAGCTTTGAAGCAAGAGCAAGAGCTTCCGCTGGCGCGGGTCACTTTTCTTTGCTTGTGCAAAGAAAAGTAACCAAAAGAAAGCACACCCCGCAGCGCGCCCTCCGCGCTGCGCGCTCCGGGTCCGCAGACCCAACGGGCATTTTCCGACGGCACATCCATGTGCCGGCGGAAAACGACGCGCATCCTGCGCGTCGCCCTTCGGGTATTCGCCCGTTGGGTCTGCCGCGCTGAGGGGGCCCGGTAGATCAAAAGCAGAGCAAAGGCGACAGCAACAGCAACGGCAACGGCAGAGGCAACAGCAACAGCGGAGCTGGCTGGCACGGTCGGTGGGGCGGCCGACGACCGCCGCGCTTGCACAGCAGGGCGATCGCGCCCGCTCACATCCGGAACACCCCGAACCGGGTCGGTTCCGCCGGCGCGTTCAGCGCTGCCGACAGACCAAGCCCCAGCACCCGCCGCGTCTGCGCCGGATCGATGATCCCGTCGTCCCACAACCGCGCGCTCGCGTAGTAGGGATGGCCCTGGCGCTCGAACTGCTCGCGGATCGGCGTCTTGAAGGTGACTTCGTCCTCGGCCGACCAACTGCCGCCCTTGGTCTCGATGCCGTCGCGGCGTACCGTCGCCAGCACGCTCGCCGCCTGTTCTCCGCCCATCACCCCGATCCGCGCGTTCGGCCACATCCACAGGAAATTCGGCGAATACGCCCGGCCGCACATGCCGTAGTTGCCGGCGCCGAACGAACCGCCGATCACCACGGTGAACTTGGGCACCTTCGCGCACGCCACCGCCATCACCAGCTTGGCGCCGTCCTTGGCGATGCCGCCGTGCTCGTACTTGCGCCCGACCATGAAGCCGGTGATGTTCTGCAGGAACAGCAGCGGGAGGCCCCGCTGCACGCACAGTTCGATGAAGTGCGCGCCCTTCAGCGCCGACTCGGAGAACAGGATGCCGTTGTTGGCGAGGATGCCGACCGGATAACCGTGCAGGTGAGCGAAACCGGTGACCAGGGTGGTGCCGTAGCGCGCCTTGAACTCGTCCAGGCGCGAGCCGTCGACCACCCGCGCGATCACCTCGCGCACGTCGAACGGCTTGCGCGGGTCGGCCGGGATCATCCCGTACAGCTCCTCGGCCGGGTACAGCGGCGGCTCCGGCACGCGCAGCGCCAGGGCGGGCGCGGGCTTGCGCCAGTTGAGCTGGGCCACGATCGCGCGCACCCGCGCCAGCGCCTGCAGGTCGTTGTCGGCGAAATGGTCGGCCACGCCGGAGATGCGCGTGTGCACGTCGGCGCCGCCCAGCTCCTCGGCGCTGACGTCCTCGCCGGTGGCCGCCTTCACCAGCGGCGGGCCGCCGAGGAAGATGGTGCCCTGCTCGCGCACGATCACCGTCTCGTCGCTCATCGCCGGCACGTAGGCGCCGCCGGCGGTGCACGAACCCATCACGCAGGCGATCTGGGCGATGCCCTGCGCCGACAGGTTGGCCTGGTTGTAGAAGATGCGGCCGAAGTGCTCGCGGTCCGGGAACACCTCGTCCTGCAGCGGCAGGAACGCACCGCCGGAATCGACCAGGTAGATGCACGGCAGCCGGTTCTGCTGCGCGATCTCCTGCGCGCGCAGATGCTTCTTCACCGTCATCGGGTAATAGGTGCCGCCCTTGACCGTGGCGTCGTTGGCGACGATCACGCATTCCACCCCGGACACGCGGCCGATGCCGGCCACCACCCCGGCGCACGGCACCTCGTCGGCGTACAGGCCCAGCGCGGCGAGCGCGGCGATCTCCAGGAAGGCGCTGCCGGGATCGAGCAAGGCGTCGATGCGTTCGCGCGCCAGCAGCTTGCCGCGCGCCTGGTGCTTGGCGCGCGCGGCCTCGCTGCCGCCCTGGGCGATGCGTGCCTGGGTCTGCTGCAGGTCGTCGACCACCGCGCGCAGCGCCGCGGCGTTGGCGGCGAAGGCGTCGCTGCCGGGTTGCAGCTGGGTCTGGATCACGCTCATGGCACGGGACCGTGGAGGATGGAAGAAGGCGTTTCTGCAGGAGGGGCTTCAGCCCCGAGGCGGCCTTACCGAAAAAGCGTCGGGGTTCAAACCCTTCCTGCAGGGGATCACTTGGTCCGCTCGAACAGTTCGCGGCCGATCAGCATGCGGCGGATTTCCGAGGTGCCGGCGCCGATCTCGTACAGCTTGGCGTCGCGCCACAGGCGCCCGGTCGGGTAATCGTTGATGTAGCCGTTGCCGCCGAGCACCTGGATCGCCTGGCCGGTGAGCCAGGTCGCCTTCTCGGCGGCATACAGGATCGCGCCGGCCGCGTCCTGGCGGGTGGTGCGGCCGGCGTCGCAGGCGCGCGCCACCGCATACACGTAGGCGCGGCAGGCGTTGAGGCCCACGTACATGTCGGCCAGCTTGCCCTGCATCAGTTGGAAACTGCCGATCGCCTCGCCGAACTGGCGGCGCGCGTGCACGTACGGCATCACCACGTCCATCGCCGCGGCCATCAGCCCCAGCGGGCCGCCGCACAGCACCAGCCGCTCGTAGTCCAGGCCGGACATCAGCACGCGCACGCCGCCGCCGACGCTGCCCAGCACGTTCTCCACCGGCACCGCGCAATCCTGGAACACCAGTTCGCAGGTGTTGGAGCCGCGCATGCCGAGCTTGTCCAGCTTCTGCGCGGTGCCGAAGCCGGGCATGCCCTTCTCGACCAGGAACGCGGTGATGCCGCGCGCGCCGCCGGCCGGGTCGGTCTTGGCGTAGACCACCAGCACGTCGGCGTCGGGGCCGTTGGTGATCCACATCTTGTTGCCGTTGAGCCGGTAATGGTCGCCGTGCAGTTCGGCGCGCAGTTTCATCGAGACCACGTCCGAGCCGGCGCCCGGTTCGCTCATCGCCAGCGCGCCGACGTGCTCGCCGCTGCACAGCCGCGGCAGGTAGCGCGCCTTCTGCGCCTGGCTGCCGTTCTTGCGCAGCTGGTTGACGCACAGGTTCGAATGCGCGCCGTAGGACAGGCCGATGGCGCCGGAGGCGCGCGAGATCTCCTCCATCGCCACCACGTGCGCCAGATAGCCCATCGCGCTGCCGCCATAGGCCTCTTCCACGGTCAGGCCGAGCAGACCCTGCTCGCCGAGCTTGCGCCACAGCGGTGACGGGAACGCGTTGTCGCGGTCGGCCTGTTCGGCCAGCGGCGCGATCTCGCGCGCGGCGAAGGCGGCCACCGTGTCGCGCAACAGGTCGATGTCCTCCCCCAGTTCGAAATTCAACGACGGCATCAGCATGGCGGGCGGGCTCCGGAAGCGGGCGTGCGGCGGATGGGGCGCCTAGACCAGGCGGCGCCGGGGAATGAACGCCAGCGTAGCCGGGAACGGTAAAGAAGTGAACAATTATTCATTAATTGAACCTAGAATCACCCCATGGCCTACAAACGCTCCGCCCTGATGGAAGAACGCCTTGCCGGCAACCGCCAGCGGATCCTGCTGGCGGCGCGGCGGCTGGTCGCGGCCGGCGGCTTCCGCGGCGCGCCGGTCACGGCGGTGGCGGCCGCGGCGGGGGTGTCCACCGGGCTGATCTACCGCCACTTCCCATCCAAGGCCGAGCTGTTCGTGGAAGTGCTGACCGCGGCGGTGGACCACGAACTGGCGATCCTGCACGGCATCGCCGCCGAACCGGCGCCGGCGGCGCAGCGCCTGCGCGCGGCGATCGCCTCGTTCGTGCGCCGCGCGCTGGCCGGGCCGGGACTGGCCTACGCCTTCATCGCCGAACCGGTGGAGCCGGAAGTGGACGCCGAACGCATCCGCTGCCGGCGCCTGTTCGGCGATCTGTTCAAAGGCATTCTGGCCGACGGCGTGGCCGCCGGCGAATTCCCGGCGCAGGACCTGGACGCGGCCGCGGCCTGCCTGGTCGGCGCCTATACCGAAGCCCTGGTCGGGCCGACCGCGCCCAGCCGCGACGGCCCGCGCGACAGCGAATGCCTGGTCGAGGCGGTATGCGGTTTCTGCCTGCGCGCGGTCGGCAGTGCACAGGCGGGATAGCGGCGCTTGCGCAGCTACGCTCCGGCGCAGTGTCGGCGGCGACCGGGCCACGTATGCGGTAGGGCGGCGGCGCAACGCTGCGACCGGGCAGCGCACCGAAACAGCCGCGATGCTGAGGCGTTTCCCGGTCCGCGGCAAACTGCTGCGATGCAGCACGCATCGTCTGCGGTCCGCTGCATCGCCGGGCTGCCGTGCGCGGCAAACGCTGGCTATACTCGGCCGCGTAGCGGTGGTCCGGTCACCACGTGCCAAAGGGGTGTGATGTGCGGAATTACGACCTCGAATTTCTCAAGCGGTTCTCGTTGGTGATCGGCCTGCTGGCCGTCATCACCTTGGGCCTGATCGCGTTCGCGGCCTACCTGCACGGCGTGATTCCGCCGGAGGTCTCGCCGGTCGCGCTCAAACGCACCGAGGAACGCATCGCGCCGTCGGGCGCGGTCTATGCCGGCAGCACCGGCGCCGCGGCACAGGCCGCCGCGCAGGCGGCGGCGCTGGCCAAGGCCTCGGCGCAGGTGGCCTACGGCGGCACCACCGACGGCAAGGTGATCTTCGACAACCTGTGCACCGCCTGCCACACCACCGGCGTCGGCAAGTCGCCGACCCTGGATCATTCGCATTGGGATGCGCGCATCGCGCAAGGCAAGGACACCCTGTACAAGCACGCGATCGAAGGCTATACCGGCCCCGACGGCGGGATCATGCCGCCCAAGGGCGGCAATCCGGCGCTCAGCGAGGCGCAGGTCCATGCCACGGTCGACTGGATGCTATCCAACCTGAAGTAACCTGCGCATCCTGCGGGTTCCAGCGCCGCCTCCGGGCGGCGCTTTCGTGTTCGATGCCGGCCGCGTGCCGACGAGCTAAGGAGCGTGATCGCATGCGCGTGCTGCCCCCGATGTTGTCGTTGTTGCTGATCGCCGGCGCGCCCGCCGCGCATGCGTTGACGCTGCCGCAATTGGTCCCGATCGGGCAGTTGCGGCCGTCCGACACCACGCCGCAGGGCGTGGTGTTCGAAGGCGTGGTCACCGCGCGCGTGCAGGCCGGCGGCGACGGCTACCTGGTACAGGACGCCGGCGACGGCGACCCGCTCACTGCCGACGCGCTGCTGGTGCAGGGCGACGCCGACGCCACGCTGGTTCCGGGCGACCGGGTGCGGGTCTGGGGCGAGCTGGCGCCGCGCCGCGCGGCCGGCGCGACGGGCGCCGGCGTGCCGTTCGCCGGGCGCCGCGTGCACGCGGCCGGGCATGCCGTGCTGGCGCGCGCGCAGCCGCTGCCACTGCAGGTGCTCGACGCCGCGCCGGCCGACTGGTCGGCGTTGGCCGGCATGCGCGTGCGCATCGACGCGCCGCTGACCGTGGTCGATACCCACGCGCTGGCCAAGGCCGGCGAACTCGGCGCCGCCTTCGGCGGGCGCCTGTGGCAACCCAGCGAGATCGCCACACCGGGCAGCGCCGAGCAGGCCGCGGCGATCGCCGACAACGCGCGGCGCCTGCTGCGCCTGGGCGAGACCGCGGCGCATGCGCCCGACGGCCTGCCCGCCTACCTGGGCACCGGCCAGGCGGCCGTTGTGCCGCGCGCCGGCACAACGCTGCAGGGTGTGGAAGGCAGCGTCGGCGGCGTGGTCGAGGGCGCGGCGCGGCTGTATCCGACCGCGCCGTTGCAAATGGTCCCGCCGCCGCTACCGGCGCCGCCGCAGGTCGCCGGCAGCGTGCGCGTGGCCGCGTTCAACCTGGAGAACTTCTTCAACGGCGACGGCCACGGCGGCGGCTTCCCGACCTTGCGCGGCGCGCGCAGCGCGGCCGAGTTCCAGGCGCAGCTGGCCAAGCTGGTCGCCACCATCGGCCCGCTGCAGGCCGATGTCGCCGCGCTGATGGAACTGGAGAACGATGGCGACGGGCCGACCTCGGCGATCGCCACGCTGGTGACCGCGCTCAACGCCGGCGACGGCGGCGACTGGCGCTTCGTCGCGGTGGGGCACGGCTCCGGCGACAACCCGATCCGGGTCGGGCTGATCTACCGCGCCTCGCGGGTCAGCGCGGTCGGCAAGCCGGCGCTGCTGGAAGGTGGCCCATTCGCCGCGCACAGCCAGATGCCGCTGGCGCAGACGTTCCGGCGCGGCAACGGGCAGCCGTTCGTGGTCGTGGCCAACCACTTCAAGTCCAAGGGCTGCGGCGACGCGGCCGCGGACGATGCCGACCGCGGCGACGGCCAGGGCTGCTGGAACGCCACCCGCACCGAGTCGGCGCGGCGCCTGGACGCCTGGCTGCGCACCGATCCCACCGGCAGCGGCAGCCACGTCAGCGTCCTGCTCGGCGACTTCAACGCCTACGCGATGGAGGACCCGCTGCGCCTGTTGCGCGACGCCGGCTGGCGCGATGCGCTGTCGGAGGCTCACGCCGAACAGCCCTACAGCTTCGTCTACCGCGGCCTCAGCGGCCGCCTCGACCACGCCCTGCTGAGCCCGGCGCTGGCGCCGCTGCTGCGCGGCGCCGCCGAATGGCACGTCAACGCCGACTCGCCCAACGCGGACGGCTACCGCGAACGCAACCTGCCTGGCCCGTGGCGCAGCTCCGATCACGATCCTCTGCTGCTGGGCTTGGCGCTTTGAGAGCGGGGGTTGGTTGGTCGGGATTCGGGATTCGTTGAAGCGGAGGGTCGCAAGCGGTCGGTTTTGCGGTCTGCGTTTCGGGAAAAGAGCGTGGAATGACCAGCCATTCGGCTGTTGAACAGTCGGGATTGGGATGGGGCGGGCCGCAGGCCGCGAATCCCGCTTTTGCCAATCCCCAATCCCCAATCCCGGCTAGCCGTGGCGATGCCCGCTGCGCCGCCAGTTCCACAGGTGCGCGCTCGCCAGCAGCAGACTGCCGATCACGGTGCCCGGGGTTTCGGCCTGCGCGCTGGGGAATCCGACCGCACCGGCCAGCAATCCGCATAGCCCGAGCACGGCCATCGTCCACAGCGGCCACGGCAGCGGCCGCTGCCGCTGCGCGCGCCACAGCGCCAGCCCGGCCAAGGGCAGCGCGATCGCCACGAACAGCGCATGCACCCATTCGGCCTGTGCCCACACGCCGAACAGGGGCAGGGCCGCGGCCAGCAGCGGCAGCGCCAGGCAGTGCAGCAGGCACAGCCCGGACAACAGCACGGCGGAGGCATCGAAGAACGGCTGGGGCAGGGATTTCATGGGCGGCGACTCCGGCATTGAAGTGTTATATAGTAACATTTCTCCCGCCACGTCCAAGCCGCCATGCCACTGCCCGCCGTGCTCGACCGCCGCCTTCCCGTCACCGTCCTGTCCGGCTTCCTCGGCGTCGGCAAGACCACCTTGCTCAACCGCGTGCTGCGCAACCGCGATGGCCGCCGCGTGGCGGTGATCGTCAACGACATGAGCGAGATCAACATCGATGCCGCGCTGATCCGCGACGGCGGCGCCGCGCTCAGCCGCACCGAGGAGACCCTGGTCGAGTTCAGCAACGGCTGCATCTGCTGCACGCTGCGCGACGACTTGCGCCAGGAAGTGCAGCGCCTGGCCGACAGCGGCTGCTACGACTACCTGCTGATCGAATCCACCGGCATTTCCGAGCCGATGCCGGTCGCCGCCACGTTCGCGGTGCGCGACGAGCACGGCCGCAGCCTGGCCGACGTGGCGCGGCTGGACACCATGCTCACCGTGGTCGACGGAGTGAGCTTCCTGCGCGATTTCGGCTCGGCCGAGCGCCTGGCCGAGCGTGGCCTGCAAGCCGGCGCCGACGACGAGCGCGGGCTGGTCAACCTGCTGGTGGAGCAGATCGAGTTCGCCGATGTGATCGTGATCGGCAAGTGCGACCTGGCCACCCCGGCCACGCTGGCGCGCACCCGCGCGGTCCTGCGCGCACTCAACCGCGACGCGCACATCGTCGAGGCCAGCCACGGCGAGGTGCCGCTGGACCTGGTGCTGGACACCGGCCGCTTCGACTTCGTGCGCGCGCAGCTGGCGCCGGGCTGGATGCAGGCATTGCGCGGCGAGCACGCGCCGGAAACCGAGCAGTTCGGCATCGGCAGCTTCGTCTACCGCGCGCGGCGCCCGTTCCATCCGTTGCGCTTCGCGCGGCTGGCGCAGAACGGCCTGCGCGACGTGGTCCGCAGCAAGGGCTTCTTCTGGCTGGCCAGCCGCATGGACTGGGTCGGCGAACTGTCGATCGCCGGCGCCGCCACCCAGACCCAGGCCGCCGGCTTCTGGTACGCCGCGCGCGAACGCGTCGAGCAGGGCCTGCTGGACACGCCGCTGCCGTTGCCGCCGCGGCCGCTGCCGTATACCGAGCTGGGCTGGCAGCGCCAGCACAGCGCGTGCTTGAGCGCGCCGCCGCCGCGCGCCGAAGAGGTCGGCGACGCGCGCGAATACGCCGCGCTGCGCGCGCTGTGGCATCCGCTGTGGGGCGACCGCCGCCAGGAACTGGCGGTGATCGGCGTCGGCCTGGACGAGCCGCGGGTACGCGCCGAACTCGACGCCTGCCTGCTCGACGACGCGGAACTGGGGCGCGGGCCGGTCGCCTGGCAGGCGCTGGCCGATCCGTTTCCGGTGTGGCGGCGCTGACTCCTCCTCGTGCTCGCGAGGCACTGCGGTTTAACGGCCTGCCGCACTCCGCTCTCACCTCAACGATAGATCCGTATAAGACACAAGCCACTGTTCTGCCCATCCATCAACGCAAGGTCCTTGATCCCGTCGAAGTTGAAATCGGCGTAGATCAACACGCTCTGCTCGGCGTACGGCAACGCGTGCACATCGGCCTTGGCCCTGGTGCGCTTCGCGTCGGTGTCCAGCACCAGCTCGGCGAGGCCACCTCGACCCGCGACGTGGCGCTGCCGCGCGCGAACACGCGCACGACGCCGGGGCGGAACACCACGTCGTTCGCCTCCACCCCCAGCATCGCCCGATAGGATAGCGTTCGGAAAAATCCTGCACCTCATAGGCGCGGCGCTGGCTGCCGGCGAAGGCCTGCGCATCGAAGCCGTCGCCGGCATAGCGCTGCGGCTCGGCCGACGCCGTTGCGCCGGCAACAGCGCGACCAGCAGGGCGACGCCGCCGCACCACACGGCGCGCACGGGAGCGGGAGAACACGCGCCGAGAACGACGGCACGGCACGTCCCGGACCGCGGCAACCTGTGCCAGAGCAAAGGATTCCACAGGCAGCGCGGCAGCGGCACGTGCCGGTGGGCCGCTGGCCCATGCCCGGCGGCCCGGTCCCACCGCGGCGGCACCGGCGGCGGGTTCACCGCGCGACGACCCGGCCGGCACCACACTCGCCTTCGCCATCCCCGCCATCCCGGAGCCGAACCTTGAGCGCGACGCCCGACACTGCGGAGATCCCGCACGTCATCGGCGGTCTCGGCCGCCGCACCCAGATCCTGCGCCTGCTGCTGCGCTACCGCAGTTCCGGGGTGTTTTCCGGTATGGCCATGGACGCGGCCGCCGGCGCGCACGCGCTGCCCCCCGAAGGCACGCCCGAGCAGTTCGTCACCGACCTGGAGGCGCTCGGCCCGACCTTCGTCAAGCTCGGGCAGATGCTGTCCACGCGCCCGGACGTGGTGCCGCCGGAGTTCGCCACCGCGCTGGAACGGATGCAGGAAAACACCGCGCCGATCCCGGCGGAGCGCATCCGCGAGATCGTCGAGGCCGAACTCGGCGTGCCGGTCAACAAGGCCTTTTCCGCATTCGACGACACCCCGCTGGGCACCGCTTCGCTGGCGCAGGTACACCGCGCCGCGTTGCGCGACGGCACGCCGGTGGCGATCAAGGCGCAGAAGCCGGAGGTGGCCGCGCAGGTGCGCTCGGACCTGGAGGTGCTGAAGAGCTTCGCCAGCGCCGCCGACAGGTTGACCGGCCTGGGCCGGCGCATCCGCTTCGCCGACTGGCTGGCGGAGTTCGGCAAGGCCCTGCTGGCCGAGTTGGACTACGAGGCCGAGGCGGAAAACCTGGCGCGTTTCGGCGACCACCTCAAGCCGTTCCCGCTGCTGTGGGTGCCGCAGCCGGTCTGGGACCTGTGCGGCCGCAAGGTGCTGACCATGCAACTGGCCGAGGGCGTGCGCGTGGACCGGATCTCCGGGCTGCGCCGTACCGAGCAGCCGATGGACGACCTGGCCGCGGTGCTGGTGCGCGGCTACCTGGACCAGATGTTCGTGCACGGCGAGATCCATGCCGATCCGCACCCCGGCAACCTGCGCGTGCTCGGCGATGGGCGCCTGGCGATCTTCGACCTGGGCATGGTCGCGCACGTGCCGCCGAAGCTGCGCGAGCGCCTGCTCAAACTGCTGTTCGCCGCGGTCGACGGCCGCGGCGAAGAGGTGGCCGAAGAGGCCATCGCGCTGAGCACGCGCCTGGAGGACTTCGACGAGGACCGCTACCAGCGCGAGACCGGGCAGATGATCGCGCGCTATGCCGCGCACGACGCCACCTCCGAGGGCCGCGTGGTGCTGGACCTGGTACGCATCGCCACCGCCTACGGGCTGCGCACGCCGCCGGAGCTGAGCCTGCTCGGCAAGACCCTGCTGAACCTGGAAGCGGTGTGCCGTGCGCTCTCGCCCAACCTGGACACCCGCAGCGTGGTCGAGGACCAGTTGCCGCACGTGGTGCGCGCGCGGCTGAAGAAATCCCTGTCGGCGGCCAACCTGGCCAGCGAGGCGATGGAACTGCAGGCGCTGCTGCGCGAAGGCCCGCGCAAGCTGTCGGACATCCTGTCGCTGGCCGCCGACAACCGCCTGCAGGTGCGCGTGGCCGGGCTGGAAGAATCGCACCTGATGGAAAGCCTGCAGAAGATCGCCAACCGCGTCGCCGCCGGCATCGTCACCGCCGCGCTGATCCTGGCCTCCACGCAGATGATGCGCATCGACACCGGCGCCAAGCTGTTCGGCTATCCGGCCATCGCGATGGTGCTGTTCCTGCTGGGCGTGGTGCTGGGGCTGGGCATCGTCGCCAGCGCGGTGCTGTTGGATCGGCGCACGCGTGCGCGCGAGGAGCGCGGGCGGCGCTAGGCTTTTTCGGGCCTCGGATCGGTCCCAGGACCAGCGTGGCGTTAGCGTTGTCTGCGCGCAACAGCGTCGGGGCTGAAGCCCCTCCTACAGTGCATCCATCCGGCCGGCTTGCCGCATCCGGCCGGCTTGCCGCACGTCCCTTGCGGCAGCGGTTGCGGGTGGTCGTGGGCCATCGCCCGCGACGCGCGCAGCGGCGCAGGTTCGGACGCCTGGCATCGTCCGCGCTCACGGCGCCTTGCGCAGCAGCCGCACTTCCTGCGGCGACTCCAGCGCGATGCCCTGTTCCGCCAGGCACTGCAGCAAGGCGAAGAACAGGTCGCTACGGATGCCGTAGCTCAGCCGCGGACTGCCGACGTAGGCGAAGCTGTTGAGGGTGACGTGGCCGCTGGCGATGGAATCGATGAACACCGACGGCGCCGGATCCTCCAGCACGCCCGCATGCGCGGCGTAGAGTTCCAGCAGCAACTGGCGCAGCTTGACCACGTCGGTGCCCAGCGCCACTGCGAACTGGATCTGCACGCGGCCCAGCGGCCCGGCCAGGGTCATGTTGCGCAGGGTCTTGGTGATCAGCTCGGAGTTGGGCACGATCAGGGTGGAGCGGTCGCCGACCTGGATCTCGGTGGAGCGCACGCTGATCCGGCGCACGTCGCCTTCCTGGTCGCCGATCTTGACCCAGTCGCCGATCTTGACCGGGCGCTCGGCGAGCAGGATCAGCCCGGACACGAAGTTCTGGGTGATCGCCTGCAGGCCGAAGCCGATGCCCACCGACAGCGCGCTGACCACCAGCGCGATCTTCTCGATGCCGATGCCCAGCGCCGCCAGCGCCCACAATGCGGCCAGCAGGATGCCGGCGTAGCGCGCCACGGTGCTGATCGAGTTGCGCGAGCCGTCGTCCAGTTCGGTCTTGGGCAGGTAGGTCTGCACCAGCCAGCGCTGCATGTACTGCATCGCCGCCAGGCCGAGGATCAGCACCAGCACCGCGCGCGCCACGGCGCCCGGATGCAGCGTGGTGTTCTCGCCGAGCTTGATGCCGTTGGACAGCATCGAGAAGCCGTCGGCGATGGTCGACACGTTGGTCCCGAACGGCACCAGCAACGCGCCCAGGCCGATCAGCAGCAGGGCCACGCGCAGCGCCGCGGAGGTCAGCACCCCCGCCTGTTCCAGGCGGCTGGCGCGCACCCCGAAAGCGCCGTTGGCGGCGCGGCCGATGCGCCCCTGGCTGGCGAACAGCCATAGCGCGAAGTCGTCGGCGAAGATCATCAGCAGGCGCACCGCGCCGACGATCATCGTGATCCAGATGATCTGCCGGGTGATGAACAGGCCCAGGTGCAGATAGCCCAGCAGCGCGGCCAGCAGCGCCACGACCACCGCCACCCGCGCCAGCAGCCCGACCAGCGCCAGCGCACCGCCATGCTGCCCCGGCGGCGGTTGCGCATCGGCCAGCGCCTGCGCCGCGGCCTCGGCGTGCTGGCGCCGGCGCAGCCGCGACAGGCTGGTCAGGATCGCCAGGATCAGCACCGCATGGGCCAGCGCGACGATGCCGTCGGCGGCGAGCGTGGCCGACTCGCTGGTGCGGCTGGCCTGGTTGACCACCAGCAGCAGCCCGCTCAGCCAGGCCAGCGCCGCGGTCGCCCAGGTGTACTTGCGCAGGCGCCGCGCGGTGGCGTCGTCGATCGGGAACAGGCGCCATGACGGCTGCTTCGGCAGCAGCACGCTGGCGCTCAGCGATCCCAGGAACGCCGTGGCGAAGCTGACCACCACGAAGCCCCTGAGCACGCTCTCCAGCCGCGCCGGCACCGCACCGATGCTGTACAGGGTCTCGACCAGCACCAGCGCGGCCAGGCCGGGCGACAGCGTGCCCAGCAGCAGGAACCACAACGCCAGCCCGGAGCGGCGCAGGCGGCTGCCCGGCGCGTGCGACATCGCATAGCGCTTGCCGAGCCAGCGCAGCAGATAGCGCAGCGGGAACAGCAACAGCAGCGCGATGGTCACGCCGATGCCAAGCGCCCCGGCCCCGCGCTCGGCGATGGCGGCAGCCAGCGCCTGCGCGCCCAGCCGGTACAGGCCCAGCAGGCGGTCGCGGTCGGCGGGAAAATCGCTGGCGATCTGCCGCCACAGCGCCGGCGACAACGGCGAGGCCGAGCGCAACGACAGTTCCTGGCTGAAGTGCTCGGCGCGCACGCGTTCGATCTCTTCGCCGAGCTGCTTGGCTTCCACCGCCAGCAGCTTGCCGCGCTTGATCCCCGAATCCAGCGGCGCGCGCTGCCTGGCCAGATCCCTGCGCTGCGCGGCGATGTCGCGCGCCTCGCCGCCGGCGGCGACGCCGAGCTGCTGCAGGCGCACGTCGACCTGAGCCAACTGCGTGGTCAGCGCCGCGACCGCGGTCTCGGCGTCGCGCTGCGCATCGGCCACCTGCCCGATCAGCTTGCGCAGCGTTTCCTGGTCGGCGGCGCTGTCCTCGTCGCGGCGGGCGTCCTGCAGCACCTGCTCGGCACGGCTCAGCAGGGCCTGCGGATCCGGCGCCGCGGCCTCGTCCTGCGGCTGTGCGCCCGCCGCTGCGCTCAGGCACAGCAACAGCGCCAGCAGGAAACGGCGCAGCAACGGCATCGGCAAGGCGAAACGGGAAGGCAAGCGCACGCGGGGGACCGGCAGTCGGGCGCGGACCACCGCGCGTGCGGCGCAATATACGGCGTAGCGCTTGAACGGAGCCAGCGGCGCGTGGCCGGTGAGAACCTGTCGCGGCTGAAGCCGCGACAGGTTCTCACCGCGCCGCCCCCGCCTCGGTCAGCAGCACGATCTTGCCGATATGCGCGCTGGATTCCATCCGTGCATGCGCCTGCGCCGCCTCGGCCAGCGGAAAGCAGCGGTCCAGCTGCGGCTTGAGCCGGCCCTGCGCGAGCAGCGGCCACACCTGTTGCTCCAGTTCGTGCGCGATCGCCGCCTTCTCCATCACCGAACGCGAGCGCAAGGTCGAGCCGGTGTGGGTCAGGCGCTTGGCCAGCAGCGGCATCAGGTCCAGTTCGCGGACCTTGCCCTGCTGGATGCCGATCTGCACGATGCGCCCTTCCAGCGCCGCCGCCTGGTAGTTGCGCGCCAGGTAGTCGCCGCCGAGCAGATCGACGATCACGTCGGCGCCGCGGCCGCCGGTCAGGCGCAGGGTCTCGGCGACGAAGTCCTCGTCGCGGTACAGGATCGCCGCCTCCGCGCCCAGCGCCAGGCTGGCGGCGCGCTTGGCGGCGCCACCGACGGTGCTGATCACGCGCGCGCCGAACGCCTTGCCGAGCAGGGTGGCGACGCTGCCGATGCCGGAGGTGCCGCCGTGCACCAGCAAGGTCTCGCCGGCCTGCAGGCGGCCGCGCTGGAACACGTTGGCCCACACGGTGAAGAAGGTCTCCGGCAGCGCCGCGGCCGCGGCCAGGCTCAGCGGCGCCGGCACCGGCAGCGCGTTGCGCTCGTGTACCACCGCGTACTCGGCGTAGCCACCACCGGCGACCAGCGCGCAGACCGCGTCACCGCGCCGATAGCGCTGCACGCCCTCGCCCAGCGCCACCACCTCGCCGGCGAACTCCAGCCCCGGCAGCGGCGAGGCGCCGGGCGGCGGCGGATAGGCGCCGCGGCGCTGCATCACGTCGGGGCGGTTGACCCCGGCGGCGGCCACCCGCACCAGCAGTTCGCCGCGGCCCGGATGCGGCAGCGGCAGGCGCACCGGCACCAGCACCTCGGGCTCGCCGGGGTGCTGGATCTCGATCGCGGTCATCGAATCGGGCAGCGAAGCGGCAGCGGTGTGGGACATGACAGTGGACCTGGATGGAGGCGGCGCCGCGCCGTGCGCAGCGTGGGAACCGCGATGGTCGGCCTCGACTGCGTTGCGAGCCGTGATGGCGCGCCGCGGCGGCGCGCGCGGCCCGGCGTCGGCAATGGCCGGCAGCGCATGCGCCAAGCGGGGCGTTGTGCGCCACGCCGCCGCGGTGGGTCATGACGATACGGCCGCGCCACGGCCGCTCCGTCGCGTCCGGCCAGCCCCCGCCGCGCCTCCTCAGTAGCGCGCCGAGGCCAGTGCCTGGGCGCGCTCCAAGCGCTCGGCGATGCGACTGCGCGCTTGCTGCAGTTCGCGCTTGGTCGCCTCCTGCTGCGCCGCCGGCACCAGCTCGGCGTCGATCACCGCCAGCGCATCGGAATAGCTGCGCACCATCGTCGCCATGTAGGCGTTCATGTACGCGGAATCGTCGGGCTCCTGGCTCAGCGCCTGCAATTGCGCCCGGCCCTTGGCCGCCTGCGCGGCGATCTTGTCCGCATCGCCGGGACCGCCCTTGCCGGCATCCGCAGCCGCGGCGCCATGGTGGGCGGCGACCACTTCGCGGGCGAAATCGGCGACGCTGCCGCTGACGTTGCGCGACAGCGCCTGCTGCGACAGCGCCACCGCATTGCCTTCCAGCACCTGCAGCATCGCCTTGGCCGAGGCGTCGCCGGCGATCGGCGCGCGTCCGCTCTCGCCGCCGACCGCCGCCGTGGTCGGCTGCGGCGAGGTCGCCGGCGCGGTGCGCGAGGTCTGGTCGCCCGGCTTGCCGCAGCCGCTCAGCGCCAAGGCGGCCAGCGCCGCGAGAATCGAAGGCCGGGACATGTTGAGCCTCTGGGTCATGGGGTGCTCCTGGTTGGTCGGCCTCCACCTTGCCCAAGCGCCGCGCAAACCCGCGTGAACCGCCGCGCCGCGCGTGACATGGCGTTGTCGCGGCCAGGCGCCCAGCAATCTGCCGAAGCGACGGCACAAGGGAGACAGCGCATGGCGAACGACGAGATAAAGCGGCGACGAGCCCGACAAGGCCGCATCCAGGGTGCTCAAGGACGGCCGCACCGGGAAGGACAGCAAGAGCGCCGCAGGATCGGCGCTGTCGCAGCGCCCGGACAAGAAGAAGAGCGAATAGGGCGCATGGGCGCGAGCCCGGCGCCGACGGGGTGTCCCGCTGGCCGCTAGAATGCCGCATTGCCGTCACCAGGCTCCAGAGCGCTTCGATCCGCCGATGACCCTCGCGCCCGACACCCGCACGCCGCGCAAGCGCGTGGCGCTGTACGAAGACGTGGCCGAGCGGCTGCGGCAGAAGATCTACGACTACGTGCTGCCGCCGGGCGACTGGATCGACGAGCCGGCGCTGGTCGCCGAACTGGGCATCAGCCGCACCCCGCTGCGCGAGAGCCTGAAGCTGCTCGCCGCCGAAGGCCTGGTGCAGATCGAACCCGGGCGCGGCGCGCGCGTGACCCGGCTGAACCTGGAAGACCTCAACGAGCTGTTCCCGGTGATGGCGCTGCTGGAAGGCCGCTGCGCCTACGAGGCGGTGCGCAAGGTCGACGCCGCCGGCCTGGCGCGACTGGAAGCGCTGCACGCGCGCATGGAACAGGCCGCGGGCGAAGGCGACCTGGCCGAATACTACCGGCAGAACTACCTGATCCACGAATCGGTGCAGGAGCTCGCCGGCAACCCGTGGCTGATCCGCGTCACCCACGATCTGCACCGCATCCTGAAGATGCACCGCGGCCGGCAGCTGCTGGCGCCGGGACGCCTGCAGCAGTCGCTGTCCGAACACCGCGACCTGATGGACTGCTTCCGTCGCCAGGACGCCGAAGGCGCCGAGCGCACCATGAACCAGCACCTGCGCAGCCAGGGCAACGCCCTGGCGATGTACGTCGCCGCCGGCGGCAAGCTCAACGTGCCGGCGCCGTTGCCTGGTGGCGGGGAGCCGGGAATGGGGAATAGGGAATCGTTGGACGGCAGGAATTCGGGAGCGGGGATTGGGGATTCATAACCGCGGCGGCGGCTCCGCTCCAGAGCACGCCTTGCAAGTGCCGCACAAAAAAGCGCCGCCCCCCAGGGCCGGCGCTTTTTTGTTCAACGCATGTTGGATCAGGGACCGCGATCCGCTCTAACCACTCCCCAATCCCAACCCCGGCCGCTCAAAGCCACCCCGGCACCACCAACAGCAGCCAGGCCAGCAGCGGACCGAAGGCGACCACCAGGCCGCTGTAGATCAGGAAGCGCTTGTACAGCGACTCGCGTTCGTCCGGAGCGGCCGAGGCCACCACCAGCGCGCCGTTGGTCGAGAACGGGCTCACGTCCACCACCGTGGAGGAAATCGCCAGGGCGCAGATCACCCCGGCCGCGCCGAGATGACCCTGCAGCAGGAACGGCACCGCCAGCGGGATGGTCGCGCCCAGCACCGCCGCCGAGGAGGCGAACGCGGACACGATGCCGCCGACGTAGCACACCAGCAAGGCGCCGAGCAGCGGGATGCCGATATCGGACACGCCGTTGCCGATGTAGTCCACCGCCCCGCTCTCCTGCAGCACCGCCACGTAGGTGACCACGCCGCTGATCAGCAGCACCGTGGACCAGCTGATGCCGTCCACCGCGCCCTTCTGCGCCTTCGGCGACAGCAGCGCCAGCACCACCGCCACGGTCATCGACACCAGGCCGACGTTGAGGTTGTAGATCAGCGAGGCGATGCCCAGGCCGAGCAGGCCGAACAGGGTCAGCACCCGGTCGCGGTTCAGGCGCATCGCGTCCAGCGCCGCCGGGTCGGTCGACAGGGTGCCGCCGCCGGCCGACAGCAACACGCCATGGCCCTCGATCGCGAACTGGCGGTGCGAGGACTCATCGCCCACCGGCATGTACTCGGCGTTGGCCAGCGACGGCGCCTGCCCGCGCCGCAGCAGCGCCAGGCCGCCGAAGGCGAAGAAGCAGATCAGCGCCATCAGCAGGTTGAAGCCGAGGCTGGTCAGGAACACCGCCATCTCGGTCACGTCCAGCCCGGCCTTCTCCACCACCTTGTTGGTGATGCCGCCGTACACGCTGATCGGCGAGAAGCCACCGGCCTGCGCGCCGTGGATCACCAGCAGGCCCATCATCAGCGGATTGATCCGGTACTGCCTGGCGAAGCGCAGCGCGACCGGGCCGATGATCGCCACCGCCGCCGGGCCGAGCGCGCCGAAGGCGGTCAGCACCGCGGTGACCACGAACATCACCCACGGGATCGCCACGATCTTGCCGCGGACCGCGCGCACCGCCCAATGCACCAGCAGATCGATGGTGCCGTTGTTGCGCGCGATCGCGAACAGATAGGTGATGCCGACCAGGGTCAGGAACAGGTCGCCGGGGAATCCGGCCAGGACCTCCTTCCCGTCCATGCCGACCCATACGCCACCGATGATGAAGGCCAACGCGAACGCGACGGCGCCCATGTTGACCGGCAACGCCGTGGCCACGATGAACATGACGATCAAGCCGATGATCGTCGCGATTTGTGGACTCATGCGCCCTCCCGAGCTTGCTGGATCCGTACCACTGCCGCGAATGGCCACCCGCCACCCTGGGTCGATCGCCCACTGCCAACCGCCGTTGCGGCGCGACGGCTCCCATCGCCGCCCCCCATCGCCGCCACGGCCGCATCACTGCATGCGTTGCTCCGCCTGCCGCGCCCAGGCCGCCGCCGCGGCCAGGCTGCCGAACTCTTCCACCGAGCGTGCCTGGCAGTCTGGCAACAGCTCGCGCACGATGCGCGCCAGCGCACCGCCCGGTCCCAGTTCCAGGAACACCCGCGCGCCGCGCTCGGCGGCCTGGCGCAGCGTGCCCGCCCAATCCAGGGTCGTCGCCAGCTGCGCCGACAGCGTGCCGATGGCGTCGTCGCGGTCGCCGATGCGGTGCCCGTCGATGCCGGCCAGCAGCGTGGCGCGCGGCGCGGCCAGCGCGGCGGCGCGCAGGTCGGCGGCGAAGGTCTGCGCCGCGCTCGCCAGCAGCGGCGTATGCGCGGCCACCGCGACCGGCAGCCGCGTGACCCGCGCGCGCAGGGCGCGCGCCTGGCGCGCGCCCTGCGCCAGCGCATCGGCATGCCCGCCGAGAATCAGATGGTCGTCGCCGTTGACGATGGCGATGTGCAGGCCGGTCTGCGCGCACAGCGCCTCGGCGGCGTCGCGCAGCAGGCCCTGCACCGCGATCAGGCCGTCGCCGTTGCGGCTGGCGGCATCCATGCGCTGCGCGCGCCGCACCGCCAGCGCCAGGCAGGTCGACGCATCCATGCCGCCGCCCAGCGCGTGCGCGGCCAGCTCGCCGATGCTGTAGCCGAGCAGCATGGCCGGCGTCGGCAACTGCGGCAGCAGCACCGCGGCATTGGCCAATGCCGCGGCGCAGACCAGGGGCTGCGCGACCGCGTTGTCGTAGCGCGCATCGGCGCCGGCCAGCGCGCGCGCATCGGCGTCGAGCACCTGCGCGGCCGCGGCCAGCACCGCCTCGGCCGCAGGCGCGCCGGCGCTGTAGTCGAACATTGCCGGATGTTGCGCGCCCTGCCCCGGGCATAGCAGCGCCAGGCTCATGCGGTCTCCTGGCGCTGCAGGAAGCAGGCGCAGGCGAGCAGGTCGGCGCTGCCGCCCGGGCTCAGCCGGCGTGCGACGAAGGCATCGCCGATGCGCGCCAGCCGCTGGCGCCACTGCGGCTGCGCCGCACCGCCGGCATCGAGGAACGCCCGCGCGCTGCGCTGCGCGAAGCGCAGGCCGTCGCGGCCGCCGCGATGCAGCAGGTTCAGATCCTCGGTGTGCGCGATCAGCAGCAGCAAGGTCTGCGCCATCGCAGCGTCGTGCGCGAAGCCGGCACGCAGCGCGCCGCGCAGCGCCGGCAGCGCCAGTTCGCGCAGCAGCGGAAACCCTTCAGCGGCCTGTTCGCGCACGCCCGCCACGCCATGCAGGCGGCGCATGCGTTGGCCGTGGCTGTGCGGATCCAGCGGCGCGTCCGGCAGCGCGTCGCGCCACAGGCCGACCGCGTTGCAGACCGCCACGCCATCCGTGGCCGCTTGATGCTGGCGGCGCAGCCGCGCCGCCGCGGCGACCAATAGGCCCAGGCTGAAGATCGCGCCGCGGTGGGTGTTGATGCCGCCGGTGGCGCGCAGCATGGCGCGCTCGGCAACGATGCCGAGTTCGCGCAGCGCCGGGAATGCGGCGTCCGCCGCTCCGGCGGCGGCGATCGCGACGAAGTAGCCGCGCAATGCGAACAAGCTGCGCAGGAAGGTGGCCGCGTCCATGTCCTCGTGGCTGCCGCGATCGAACGGCGTGACCAGGCCGGGCTTCGGCGCGCAGGCCAGCTCGGCGTGCAGGCTGGCCACGGCGAGACGGCCGAGGCGGTGCGGCATGGCCGCGGTGCATGGAGCGTTCGCCACTGCATCCGCTGCGGTCGAAGTCACTCGCAGAGAGCCCGCAAATTGCGCTGCAGGAGGGGCTGCAACCCCGACCACTTCCGGCACCGGGAAGATCGTGGTTTCGTTCGTCGCGGCCGAAGCCGCTCCCACAGGGAGTCGCCGATGGCTGGCTACCTGCACTGTGAGGGGGACTTCAGTCCCGACGGCTTCCGAAGCCGGAAGGTTTGACGCTGTGTTCGTCGCGACTGAAGCCGCTCCTACAGGGGGCAGCAGGTGGCTGGCCGATTCCCCTGTAGGAGGGGCTTCAGCCCCGACCACCGGTGGCGCCAACATGTCCGCGGCGGCGGACGCCAGCGCGGGGAAATCGCCGTCCTCGTTGCTGCGCTTCCCCTGCAGGTCCATCACGCCGCCCAGGCTTGCAGCAGCGCCGCACGCGGTTGCAGCCGGCAGTCGCGCAGCGCCTTGACCAGCAGTTGCGCGCTGTCGCCGGCCAGTTCGCGCCAGCTCACCGCACTGCCGTCGGGCAGCAGCACTTCGCCGTCGACGCGGCGGCCGTGGCGCTGCTCCCAGCGCGCCAGGTCGGCGAGCAACGCGCTCGCCTGCGCCGGCGTCGGCACCTGCCACAACAGGTCGATATCCGAGCCGGCGCGCACATACGGCAGGCCGGTCAGCGCCTGCCAGGCGAAGGCGCCGAACACGCGCGGCACCAGGCCATGACCGGCGGCCAACGTCTGCAATGCGTGCAGCGGTGTCCGCCAGTCGGCCACGGCCTGTCCCTGCGCGCAGACCTCGTCCAGCGTCGGCGGGGCGCGCTGCCGCAGCACCGCGCCCGGCGCTGCCGACAGCGACAGCCGCTGCTTGCCCTCGGCCGGCGGCAACGGCACGCCCAGGCGCAGCTGCTGCGCATCGTCGCCGCGATCGCCGCGCGCGACGATCGCCGGATGGCCGGCAGCGAACCAGGCGCGCAGGCGCGCCTGCGCACCCGGCGTACGCGCCTGCCACGGTGCATCGGCCGCGAGCCAGACCAGCTCGTGCCGGGCAAGCGGCTCATGCATGGCCGGCCGCGACCTCCGCGGCGATCGATGCGGCGAGCAGGCGGCCGTTGCGCTCGGCGCCGCGTTGCGCGCGTTCGTCGCCGCGCAGCGGCGCCTGCAGCGCGGCGACCAGTGCCTGCGCCAGAGCGTCCACCCACAGCGCCTGCACCGCACCCATCGCCACGTAGTTCTCCACGCCCGGCGCGAACACCGGCGAGTTCTCGCTCAGGGCCTGCAGTTTCTCCAGCGGCTGCTTGGTGACCCGCGCCATCGCGCGCAGGTCCATCACCCGCACCTGCGCCTCGGGCAGCGCATAGATCGCGTCGGCCATCAGCCCGAACGCAAGGAAGCCGCCGCTGACCGATTCGCCGTAGACCAGCGTGAGCAGGCGCGCGCCGCGCCGCCGCGCCAGATCCAGGCACTGCGCCAGGTGGCCGAAGTAGCCGTTGATGCCCAGCAATTCGTCCTTGCGCGACGGGCGCTGGCCGGCGGTATCGACCAGCATCACGATCGGCCGCTGCGGATGTGCGCGGGTGCTGTCCAGCACCGCGGCGGCCAGCGCCAGCGCGTGCTCCACACCCACTTCCAGCTTGTCCGCGCTGCCGATCACGGTGACCTCGCCCAACGTAGTGGTGGCGCTGCCGCAGATCACGCCGTCGCTTACATCGACCCGGTGGCCGAGCGGGAACAGTTGCTGCAACAGAGGGGGCAGGTCCATCACGGGCTCTGGTCGGCGACGGCGGCAAGGAAGGCGGCGGTGTCCAGCAGCGGCAACGCTTCCGGATCGGCGATGCCTTGCCGGCGCCAGATCTCCGTGCCGTCGCGGCAATCGCCGTAGGCGTCCAGGCGCTGGCGCAGCGCGGCGTGTTCGGCGGCGATGCGCGCCAGGCCGTCGTCGTCCGCGGCCGGCGCATGCGCGGCCAGCGCGGCGATCGCCGCAGCGCGGAACTCCTCGATGGCGTCGGCCACCAGCGCCTGCGCCTCGCCGAGCAGATAGCGGTGCTTGCCGCCGGTCACGCGCCAGACCAGGGCGCGGTCGCGCGCGTCGAATTCGTCCACCCCGCGCACGGTCTCGATCACTTCCGGACCCGACAGGCCCAGCCGTCCTTCCTCGGACATGACGATGCGCGAGCAGCAACGGCTGACGATGCCCATGCCGCCGAAGCAGCCGTTGCCGCTGCCGATCAGCGCCAGCACCGGCACGCCGGCGGCGCGCGCGTCCAGGGTGACGCGCATGATCTCGGAGATCGCGATCAAGCCGGCGTTGGCCTCGTGCAAGCGCACGCCGCCGGTATCCGGCAACAGCAGCACCGCCGCCGGCCGGGTCGCGACGGCGCGCTGCAGCAGCCCGGTGAGCTTGGCGCCGTGCACCTCGCCGACCGCGCCGCCCATGAACTGGCCCTGCTGCGCGGCGACCAGCACCGCGCGCCCGTCGAGCCGGCCCTCGCCGACCACGATGCCGTCGTCGAACGCGCCGGGTTGGTCCAGCTGCGCCAGGTGCGGACTCATCGCGCGCTGGCGCGGGCCGACGAACTCGCGGAACGAACCGGGATCGAGCACGCCGGCGATGCGCTCGCGCGCATCGGCTTCGTAGAAGCTGCGCGGACGGC
Source organism: Xanthomonas theicola (assembly GCF_014236795.1). Taxonomy (NCBI): domain Bacteria; kingdom Pseudomonadati; phylum Pseudomonadota; class Gammaproteobacteria; order Lysobacterales; family Lysobacteraceae; genus Xanthomonas; species Xanthomonas theicola. The sequence continues at coordinate 3,318,179 of NZ_CP049017.1, forward strand.
GGTTGTCGGGGATCGCGCTCATGCGCACCTCCGGTGTGGGCGATAGGCGTGCGGCGCAGGACGAACGGAATGATGGTTGGCCGCGGCGATGCCTCCTGCAGGAGCGGCTTTGGGTGGCCTCGGGCCATCAGCCGCGACGAACGCAGCCCTGATATCACCGGCTACGAAAACGATAGGGGCTGAAGCTCCTCCCATAGGGAATGCGGCGCACCGATGCTGCGACCCGATCCCCACCACAACCGCAAGCACTGAAACCCTGTACATGACGCCCCCGCCCGAAGCTACCTTCGATAGCGCGAAGTCTCCTGTGGGAGCGACTTCAGTGGCGACGAACGACGCCGAGATATCGCTGGCTCCAGACACCATCGGGGCTGACGGCCCGAGGCCACCCAAAGCCCCTGCTACAGAAAGCACCGCGATTGCGGATGTCGGGATTCGATGCATCACGCATCCTCCTGCAAGGCTTCCACCGCCTGGTCCAGGCGCAGCCCGACCACCGCCGGTGTGGCACCGACGTCGTTGATCGAGATGCGCACGTCGCGCAGCGGATGGCGCGCGGCGAAATCGTCCAGCAGCGCCTGCCAGATCGTGCCGAAGCCGTGCGCGGCGGTGACGATCTCGATCTGCATCGCCCCGCCCAGCTCCTGCGGTTCGATCAGCACTTCCAGGTTGCCGGACGACACCACGCCGACCAGCACGTGGTCGCGCCGGCCGTTCGGCGCCAGGCGCCCGTCGTAGCGATAGCGAAGGGTTTCCATCGGCGTCCCTACCAGTTGCGGAAACGTTGCGGCGGCGCATACAGGCCGCCGGACCAGCGCACCAGGTCCTTGACGCTGCGCGCGGCCAGCAGGTCGCGGCTGGCGTCGCGCAGGCGGATGCCCAGGTCCTCGGGGCGGCGGATCACGCCGCGATCGCGCAGGTTCTCGACCATGCGCTTGTCGCGGCCCAGGCCCACCGCGGTGTAGCCGGCCACGCCGCGGATCGCCTGTTCGCGCTCCTCCGCGCTGCGGCACAGCAGCAGGTTGGCGATGCCGTCCTCGGTCAGCACGTGGCTGACGTCGTCGCCGTAGATCATCACCGGCGGCAGCGGCATCCTCGCGCGCTCGGCCAGTTCCCACGCGTCGAGTCGCTCGACGAAGGCCGGCGCCATGTGTTCGCGGAAGGTCTCCACCATCTGCACCACCAGCTTGCGACCACGCGGCATCTCGCCCGGGCGCGCGGCCTCGCGCCCGGCCTTGAGCCAGGCATTGCTGCCGTGGCGGCGCCCGCGCGCGTCCGAGCCCATGTTCGGCGCGCCGCCGAAGCCGGCGATGCGGTCGCGGGTGGCGGTGGAACTGTTGCCCTGCAGGTCGATCTGCAGGGTGGAGCCGATGAACATGTCGCAGGCGTACAGGCCGGCGGTCTGCGAGAACGCGCGGTTGGAGCGCATCGAACCGTCCGGACCGGCGAAGAACACGTCGGCGCGCGCGGCGATGTAGTGCTCCATGCCCAGTTCCGAGCCGAACGAATGCACCGACTCGACGAAGCCCGACTCGATCGCCGGGATCAGCGCCGGATGCGGATTCAACGCCCAGTGCCGACAGATCTTGCCGCGCAGGCCCAGCGATTGGGCGTAGGTCGGCAGCAGCAGCTCGATCGCCGCGGTATCGAAGCCGATGCCGTGGTTGAGCCGGTCCACGCCGTACTCGGCGTAGATGCCCTTGATCGCCATCATCGCCATCAGCACCTGGATCTCGGAGATCTGCGCCGGGTCGCGGGTGAACAGCGGTTCGATGTAGTGCGGGCGCGGCGCCTGCATCACGTAGCCGATCCAGTCGGCAGGGATGTCCACGCGCGGCAGCGTGTCGAGGATCTCATTGACCTGGGCGACGACGATGCCGCCCTTGAACGCGGTGGCCTCGGCTATCACCGGGGTGTCCTCGGTGTTCGGCCCGGTGTAGAGATTGCCGTGGCGATCGGCCGCCTGCGCCGCGACCAGCGCCACGCGCGGAGTCAGATCGACGAAATAGCGCCCGAACAGTTCCAGGTAGGTGTGGATCGCGCCGATCTCGATGCGGTTGTCGGCGACCAGCCGCGCCAGGCGCAGCGCCTGCGGCCCGGAGAAGGAGAAATCCAGGCGCTGGGCGATGCCGCGTTCGAACACGTCCAGGTGCGAGGGCAGCGCCAGCACCGACTGCAGCAGGTGCAGCCCGTGCACCCGCGCCGGGTCGACCTCGGTGAGGCATTGCGACAGGAAATCGGCCTGCTTCTGGTTGTTGCCTTCCACGCAGACGCGGTCGCCGGGCTCGATCACCGCCTCCAGCAGCGCGACCGCGTCCTCGGCCTGCACCAGCCGCCCACGCGCCAGTGCGGCGGCGCGCTGCATGCGTTGCCGGCGATTGTCGGCGAACGTATTCCAGTCTTGAGGCATGAGGCTTTCCGTCGGCCGATGAAGGGGCGGCCCCACCTCGCAGCGGGGCCGGTCGAAATTGTAATTACGATATAATTATGAAACCGTGACCAATGCACGCTGCGCTGCAACAGGCGCTTCTACTAACGCAAGAAGCGCTGGCGCAACTCTCTGACTAGGTGCACCTAGGGCCTGTTAACACATCCGAAGCCCATCAACGACCAGGACGAAGCTGAGGAATCCAAGGAACATGGCATCCAGCTTCTCGAAGCGCGAGAAAATCCGGCGGTAGCCTTTCAGGCGACGGAACAGTCTCTCCACTTCGTTGCGCCGCTTGTACATCTCCCGGTTGTATTCCCAAGGCTCGACCCGATTGGATTTCGGCGGGACCACCGGCACGAAGCCAAGATCGAGCGCCAACTGGCGGGTTTGGTTGCCTTCGTAGGCACGGTCCATCAACAAATGAATCGGCCGCTCCACTGGCCCCAGGTGTTCAAGCAACGTGCGGCCTGCAGGTGCGTCATGCACGTTACCAGGCGTCAATCCAAAGGTGATGGCTGTTCGAGCATCTGCGGCAACCATATGAATCTTGGTGTTCCATCCACCGCGGGACTTGCCGACGGCCTGCGGACCGTTTTTTTTAATGCGCCCGTGCCATCGGGATGCACCTTGATGCTGGTGGAGTCCAGCGAGATTGCTTCGATTTTGATGCGCACGATCTGGGACTTCTGCAATTGGGCCAACATCCGGTCCAGCACACCCGCCTTGGCCCAGCGGTTCATGCGTGTGTACACCGTGTGCCAGTTGCCAAAGCGCTTGGGCAGGCCGCGCCATTTGCAGCCATGCTCGGCAACGTAAAGGATGGCGTTGACCACTTGCAGGTTGGTCATGCTGACATTGCCGCGCTGTGCCGGCAGGCAGTGTTCGAGTAGGGAAAATTGTGCTGGCGTGATCTCCATGCCCGATAGTTTAAACGCTCGGGCCATTAGTGTTAACAGGCCATAGTCACTTCAGAGGGGGCAGCAACTTGGGAATTTGCGGCGGCACATCTTGTAGGCCTTGCAGCGCGGCTGATTCCTTAGCGAGCATATCTCGATGCCAGAAAGAAAGTGCCCCCAACTCCGGAACATCGTAGGTAAGCGACCCGACCGATATCGCGGTCACTAAGGATAGTCTGATCAACGCGGTCGGAGGATGAGGCAAGCCATATCGACCACGCCCACGGCGCTCAGACCCTCGGTTTTTCGCCGTTTCCGGCGCATTTCCGGGGTATTGCCCGGGTTACAGGCACACCCTCCCCACGACAGGCAGCAACTGCTTTCGCTTCAGCCACAGGTTCGACAGCGCAAACAGCGTCAGCACCTGCGCGGTGTTCTTCGCCAAGCCGCGATAGCGCACCTTGACGTAGCCAAACTGGCGCTTGATCACCCGGAACGGATGCTCCACCTTCGCCCTCAGGCTGGCCTTGGCGTGCTCCCAGCGCTGTGCCCACTTCAATTCGCGCTTGCTCTTGATCTGCTTCAGCTTCGAGGGCTTCTCCGCGATCAGATAGCGCAGCTTGCGCTTGCTCGCCATCTCCTCGCGCTTGGCCAGCCCGGTGTAGCCGCTGTCGCCGCATACCGTGTCTTCCTTGCCGTGCAGCAGCTTGTGCGCCTGGGTGATATCTGCGGCGTTGGCCGCCGTGCATTCCAAGTGGTGCACCAGCCCGGACTCATCGTCCACGCCGATGTGCGCTTTCATCCCGAAGTAGTACTGATTGCCCTTCTTGGTCTGGTGCATTTCCGGGTCGCGCTCGCCGTTCTTGTTCTTGGTCGAGCTGGGCGCGGCAATGATCGTGGCGTCCACGATGGTGCCGCCGCGCAGGCTCTGGCCCTTGCGCGATAGGTGCGCGTTGACCCGGTTGAACAGCGTGCGCGCCAGATCGTGCGTCTCCAGCAACCGGCGGAAGTTGAGGATCGTGGTCTCGTCCGGCACCTCATCCAACCCGCCGATCCTGGCGAAACGGCGCATCGACGCCGTGTCGTACAAGGCTTCTTCCGCGCCCGGGTCGCTCAGTGCGTACCACTGCTGCAGAAAGTGGATGCGCAGCATTGTCTCCAGCGGGTACGGCTGACGGCCCGGATGGCCCGACTTCGGATAGTGCGGCGCGATCAGCGCCAGCAGGTCTTTCCACGGCACCACCTGATCCATCTCGGCCAGCAACCTTTCGCGCCGCGTCTGCTTGCGCTTGCCGTTGTACTCCGCGTCGCCGAAAGACAATTGCATCGTCGTTGTCCTGTTGGGCTTTGTACGATTGTCGCAGGATCAGAGGGAGTTGTTCAGACCATCCCTAAGGAACAAATCTCCGATGACGAGATGCGTAAGAATTTCTCGTTCACTCCACATCTGGTCGCTACCTCGACGCCCCAGTTGAAGCAAGCCACCGTGCATGAACTTATGCAACCAAGTGCCCGCACCTTTGATTGCGGAATGATGCTCGATTGCCAGATCAATGGCTTTACGAGCAAAGTCAGCCCGTAACAGAGATGGACGGGTTGTAGGCAAGAGCCGACCCAAATCAACACAGCGCTGCCTTGATTGAAGGCAACGTGCTTCGATGTTCGCCTTAGCTTTCGCGTCCATGAGTGCGATCCATAAGTCCTACACGCCCAACGCCGCACTGATCTGCGCCGCCGCCGCGCACACCGCCTGCATCGCCGCCTGCGCGTCGATCTGTTGCGGGCGGCGCTCGATGAAGGGCACGGTCAGCGTGTAGCCGGCGCTGCCGTGCTGCAGGATCGGCGCGGTCAGATCGACCACCCCGACCACCGCTTCGCTGGGGTGGATGCTGTAGCCCAGCGCGCGCACCTGCGCGGCGGCGGCGAGGAAGCCGGCGCGGTCGTAGGCCACCTCGCCGGCGTCCAGGCGCTGCAGCAGCCGCGCCTGCGCGTCGGCGTGCTGGAACGCGAACAGCACCAGGCCGGAGGTGGAATGGGCGAGCGGGCGGCGGTGGCCGGGGCGCACCACCAGGCCCAGGTCGCTGGGCACGTCCATCTGCGCGATCACCACGATCTGGTCGTCCGACGGCGCCACCAGGTGGCACGGCTGGCGGATCGCGTCGGCCAGTCGGCGCATTACCGGCAGCGCCACCTCGGTGACGTTGCGTACCTGCGGCTGCTGCATGCCCAGCATGAACAAGCGATTGGTCAGCACGTAGCCGCCCTCGCCCGGCCCCTTGGTCAGGTAGCCGCGCTCCTCCAGCACCTGCAGCATGCGGAAGATCTCGCCGCGCGAGCGGCCGATCCCCTGCGAGATCTCGCCCATCGTCATCGGCCGCGCGTCGCGCGCCAGCAATTCGAGGATGTCCAGGCCCTTGTCCAGGGCGGGGGCACGGTACTTGGGCGGGGGCGTGGTCATTCCGTCGAGGCCCGGCAGGGGGGTGTGGAAGGGCGCTAGGGTACAGGGAATGTCCGTGGACAGAAGCGCGGCGAATCGGGTCCGCGGCCGGCGCGCCGACGGCCGGATAGCGCGTTCGTTGCGACCCGCGCCCACCGGTGCTGTCGCCGGCGACGGCGGCACGCGCCAAGCATCGAACACGCTTGCGGGCCATGCAAATATAAATACGAATTTTATATTTGCATGGCGCCAGCGGTCGCAGTACGCTCCGGGCACAATCCAACGCCACGCGGGCACATCCTGGGAGGGGTAGGCAGCATGCACCACAGCAGCGACACCGCCACAGCGGCGCCCGGCGGCAGTCTGGCGCGTACCGCCATCATGCCCCTAGTCCTGATCGTCAGCCTGTTCTTCCTCTGGGGCATGGCGAACAACCTCAACGACATCCTGATCAAACAGTTCAAGAAGGCCTTCGCGCTGTCCGACCTGCAGGCCGGGCTGGTGCAGAGCGCGTTCTACCTGGGCTACTTCGTGTTCGCGATCCCGGCGGCGATGTGCATGCGCCGCTTCAGCTACAAGGCGGCGGTGGTGCTCGGGCTGCTGCTGTACGCGGCCGGCGCGTTCCTGTTCTACCCGGCCGCGCAGGAGCACACCTACGGGCTGTTCCTGCTGGCCCTGTTCGTGATCGCCAGCGGCCTGGCGTTCCTGGAAACCACCGCCAATCCGCTGGTCACCGTGCTCGGCCCGGCCGAGGGCGCGGCGCGGCGGCTGAACCTGGCGCAGGCGTTCAATCCGCTGGGCTCGATCACCGGCGTGCTGATCGGCCAGCATTTCATCCTGTCCGGCGTGGAGCACACGCCGCAAGAACTGGAGGCGATGGCGCCGGCCGCGCGCGCCAGCTTCTTCGCCGCCGAATCGGCGGCGGTACAGACGCCGTACCTCATCATCGGCGCGGTGGTGGTGCTGTGGGCGCTGTTGATCGCGCTGACCCGCTTCCCGGTCACCCGCGACAACGGCGCCGCCGCCAGCGGCGGCAAGGCCTATTTCGGCCCGCTGCTGCGCAACGGGTGCTTCGTGTTCGCGGTAGTCGCGCAATTCTTCTACGTCGGCGCGCAGGTCGGCATCTGGAGCTATCTGATCCGCTACCTGCAGGACGCGGTGCCGGGTACGCCGGAGAAGACCGCGGCCAGCTTCCTGACCGTCTCGCTGGTGCTGTTCATGGCCGGCCGCTTCGTCGGCACTGGGTTGCTGCGCTATGTGGCGCCGGCGCGGCTGTTGGGTGCATTCGCGCTGTTCAACCTGCTGCTGTGCAGCGTGGCGATCGCGCTGCCGGGCTGGACCGGCCTGTACGCGCTGGTGGCCAGCAGCCTGTTCATGTCGGTGATGTTCCCGACCATTTTCGCGCTGGGCCTGGACGGGCTGGACGACGACGCGCGCAAGCTCGGCTCCTCGCTGATCGTGATGGCGATCATCGGCGGCGCCGCATTGACCGCGCTGATGGGCGCGGTGTCCGACCATGCCGGCATCCACTGGGCGATGGCGGTGCCGGCGCTGTGCTTCGCGGTGATCCTCGGCTTCGCGCTGCGTGCGCCGTGCGCGGCCGCCGCGGCGTCTGGCGTGCCCACGGGAGCCTGAGATGCCGCGTCACTGCTATCTGCTGGACCTGCACGACGACCCGGCGCTGATCGCCGAGTACGAGCGCTGGCATCGCGCCGACACGGTATGGCCTGAGATCGTCGCTTCGATCCGCGCCGCCGGCATCCGCGAACTGGACATCCATCGCTGCGGCGACCGCCTGGTGATGCTGATGGAAGTGGACGTGGACTACGCGCCTGCGGCCAAGGCCGCCGCCGACACGGCCGATCCGCGCGTGCAGGCGTGGGAAGCCCTCATGTGGCGCTTCCAGAAACCGCTGCCGGGCTCGGCGCCGGGCGAGAAATGGCGCGAGGCGCTGCAGATCTTTTCGCTGCGGGCGGCGCTGGCGGAGCAGGCGCGGATGCAGGCGTGCGACTGAGGCATTGCGGTCCCTGCTCTGCAAACCACCCTGTAGAAGTCGACTGTCGTGCAGAAGCGATGACAGGAGGGGGGTAAGGGCTCGATCGCGCGCGATGGCATCGAGCCATCGTAGGTACTTGTGCATGCAGGCGACGAGGGCGATCTCGGCGGGTTTGCCTGCGACGGTCAGGCGGGCGTGGGGTGGGCCAATGGGGAGCCGGTGTGGATCGAGGCCCAAGTGGCCATGGACAGCCCCCGCCGCACGTCGGCGCGTCCGCCCTGGATGCGGCGTTGGCCGCGCCAGCGGCCGCTAGCGCATTTTCGATTCGGGTATTTGCCGCCACTGGCGTGTTGTGGGAGCGACTTCAGTCGCGACAAGCTTTGCAAGTAGAGCCATTGGCGACTGAAGTCGCTTCCACAAGTGGCATCACTTGGATCGGAAGTGTTCTAGGGCGATTGAACGGCGCCAGCCCGACCAGGGCGAGGATCTTGCGCGGATGCACAGTGCCCAGCTCGGACTGCACACTGTCTATGCGACCAGCCCTCGGAGCAATGGCCGGCCCCGCATGGTGCAGGCGCTGCGTGTCCGTGCCCATGCGGTGGGCCACAAGCGTGTGGCCCGGCTGATGCGTGAGGAGGGCTTGCGGGGCAAGGCCAAGGGCCGCTTCAAGCCTCGCATCACCGGCAGCCGGCATCTGCGCCCAGTGGCCGCAACCGGCTTGCTCGCCAGGTTGCCGTGCACAGCAAGGTGCCGGCGTGGGTCGGCGACATCACTTACCTGCCAACCCGGGAAGGCTGGCTGTACCTGGCCACGGTCATCGACCTGCGCACCGGCCAGATTCTCGGTTACAGCGTGGCCGAGCGCATGCTCGACGACCTGGTGCAGCAGGCCCTGCTCAATGCCTGCGCGATTCACCCGGCCACTGACGGGACGCTGTTCCACTCCGACCGCGGCAGCCAGTACGCTAGCGGTGATTTCGGCAAAACGTTGGTCGCGCACGGCCTGGTTCAGAGCATGAGCCGCAAGGGCAACTGCTGGGAGCGCGCAGCCTGCCCTCGGGGCACAACGCGGTGGCCGAGAGTTTCTTCGCCACGCTCAAGAACGAAGAAGCCACTGGCGTGTACGCGACCAAGGCCGATGCACACGCCGCCATCGCCAGCTACATCCACGGCTTCTATAATTCCATCCGCCTGCATAGCGCGCTCGGCTACCTGTCGCCAAACGACTATGCCAAGCGCTTCAGGCAAGCCGCTTGACCGAAGCTTCTTGGCGTCCGTTGTCAGGGGGCAAGTTCATATGGCGTGATAGCAGCGCCAGCCAATCGCCCATCTGCTGGCGCTTGGACTCGCGCTCGTGTCCGGCAAACAAGCTGATCATCGCAGGGCATCGGCTGTTCTTTCATGCCTTTACGATGCCAAAACAGAGCGGTTTTTAGAGGTGCCCTTCAATCGCGACAGGCCAGACCGATAACGGTTGCCACACATGAGCCAGGACACCCGCATTGGTTCCTCCCCACACCACGCTGGGAAGCTTGGCCCGGCCGCGCAGCATGGGCGCGCGGCTGGCGCAGCGCGGCCGCCGCGCCTGGCTCAGTCGCCGGACGCCGGCACCTCGACCTTGGGCGCATCGGTGTTCGGTGCCGCGGGCGCGGCCGACCTCGGCGCGGACGGCGCGGCCGGCCTCGGCTTCGCCCTGGCCGACTTGGCGGCGGCAGCCTTGGCCACTGCGCCGGGCTGCTTCAGCTCGGCCAGCGCCTGCGCGATCGGCGCGTCGCCGGGCAGCACGTCGCCGGCCCTATAGCCCTCGGCGCCTTCGTCATCGCCATGCAGATGGCCGGGCAGCGTCGCTTCGCTGTAGTCGGCCAGCAGCGCCGGGGGGTTCGCGTCCTGCTTGCTCCCTTCCGGGCGCAACACCACGTCCGGCACGATGCCGCTGGCCTGGATCGACTTGCCGCTGGGCGTGTAGTAGCGCGCCGTGGTCAGCTTGACCGAGTCGCCGTTGTCCAGCGGCAGCACGGTCTGCACCGACCCCTTGCCGAAGGTGCGGCTGCCGACGATGCGCGCGCGCTTGTTGTCGCGCAGCGCACCGGCCAGCACCTCCGAGGCGCTGGCCGACCCGGCGTCGACCAGCACGGCCATCGGCGCACCGTCGAGCACATCGCCGGGTGTGGCATCGAACTTGGAATCGCTGACCGAGATGCGCCCGCGCGTGGTCACGATGGTGCCCTTGTCGAGCACGTCGTCGGCGACCTGCACCGCCGCGGTCAGCAGGCCGCCGGGGTTGCTGCGCAGGTCCAGCACCAGGCCGCGCACCTTGCCGCCGGCCTGCGTCTGCAACTGCTGCAGCTGCCTGTGGAAGTCCGCGCCGGTATCGGCCTGGAAGGTGCTGATGCGGATGTAGCCGTAGCCCGGCTCGAGCATGCGGCTGCGCACGCTGGCCACGCGGATGGTCTGCCGGGTCAGGGTCACATCGAACGGCTTGTCCACTTTCTCGCGGACGATGGTCAGCACCACCTTGCTGCCCGACTCGCCGCGCAACGGCTCCATCGCCTTGACCGCGCTGATCGGCTTGCCGTCGATGGCGACGATGATGTCGCCCGAGCGCAGGCCGGCGCGTGCGGCCGGGGTGTCGTCGATCGGCGACACCACCTTGAGCGTGTTGTCCGGCAACTGCAGCAGCTCCACGCCGATGCCGTCGTAGGCGCCGCTGGCCTGTTCGTCGAAGGCCGCGGCGTCTTCCTTGCTGAAATAGGTGCTGTGCGGGTCCAGGTCGAGCAGCAGGCCGCGGATCGCCGACTGCATCAGTTTCTTGTCATCGACCGGATCGACATAGGCTTCTTTCACCGCGTTGTAGACCGCCACGTAGCGGCGGATCTCGTCCAGCGGCACGCGCGAGGTAGCCGATTCGGTGGCATTCGGATCGTCGGCGCTGGCCGCCGGGGCCATGGGCGTCTGCTCGCCGGCGCGCTGCGCCATCGACGGCAGCGGCGCCAGGGCCAGCAACAGGGCAGCGGACAGGACTACGCGCATGAAGCACTCCGGTTGGGGGATGGCCTGCGCCATTGGCGGCGCAACTGCCTGGATTATGCGCGAAGCCAGACTGAATTCGCGTTGGCTGGACCGCCGCGGCGGCGTTCAGCGCCGCTGCAGCCACGCTGCCGGATCCACCGGCTGGCCGTTGCGGCGCAATTCGAAATACAGCGCCGGGCGTCCCTGGCCGCCGGAATTGCCGACCTTGGCCACCGCATCGCCGCGCTTGACCCGCTCGCCGGGATCGCGCAACAGCGCATCGTTGTGGGCGTACAGGCTCATGTAGCCGTTGCCGTGGTCCAGGATCAGGATCATGCCGTAACCGGTCATCCAGTCGGAGAACACCACCGTGCCGTCGGCCACCGCCGTGATCGTGCTGCCGGCCGGCGCGGCGATCAGCACCCCGCTGCTGGTACGGCCATCGGGCAGCTTGCCGCCATAGCGCGCGAGCAGGTCGCCGGACAACGGCCAGCCCAGGCCGCCGACCTTCAGCGCCGGCGCCAAGGCCACCACCTTGGGCGGCGCCTTGCTGCCGCCGCGCGTCGGATTCTTCGCCGCGGCCTTGGCCTGCGCGGCCTGCTCCGCGGCGGCGCGCTTGGCCGCCGCACGGCGCTCGGCCTCGGCCCGCGCGGCGGCCGCGCGCAGATTGGCCAGCAGCGTCTCCAGCGCCTTGGCGTCCTGGCCCAGCGCCTTCTCGCGTTCACTGCGGTCCTGGTAGCGCTGGTCCAGTTCCGAAACCAGGCTGGCGCGCTGCTTGCGGTCGCGCGCCAGTGCCAGCGCCTGTTCCTGCTGCTTGCGCTGCGCCGCGCTCAGCTGCTGCTGCTGCATCACCACGTCGCGCTGCACCTGTTCCAGCGCCTGCAGCGCATGGGTCAGCGCGGCGATCCGTTGCGCGCGCTCGCGCTGCAGGTAGCGGTGGTAGGCCAGCAGCCGGTTGGCGTCGGCCACCCGGTCCTGCGCCAACAGCAACTTCAGCGGTGCATTGCTACCGATCGCATACGCCGCGCGCAGCAACTGCGCCAGTTCGGCACGCTGCCGCAGCAGACCACCGCGCAGCGTGTCGCACTTGCGCTGCAGTTCGGCCAGGGTCTGCTGCTGCTGGCGCAGCGCCTGCTGGGTCTGCGCCAGGCTGCGTCCGGTGGCGGCTACTTTCTCGTCGGCGTCGCGCAACTGGCGCGCGGCGTCGCCGCGCTTGCCTTCGAGCTGGCGCCGCTCCTCGGCCACGTTCTTCAGCTCGCTGCGCACCTTCTCCAGGCGGTGCGCGGCGTCGCGCGGGTTCTGCGCCGCCGCCAGCGCCGCGGCCAGCAGCAACGCCGTCGCCGCCAGTAGCCGCGGCGCGACGCGCCGGCGTCCGCGCGGGCGCCGTCCCGCCGCGGCGGGTGACGCGGGACGCAACGGAACGAAGACAGTCGCGGGCAAGGGCGTGGTCCAGTGACTTCAGGCAGATGCGGATTGTAGCGAAGCGTGTTGTGATCGCCCCACGATTGGCACCGCGACCAGCCAGCACCCTGGAGGGGATGATGAAGCGTACGCATTTCTCGGCCATGTTGGCGCTGGCCCTGGCCGCCGGCCCGGCCCTGGCGGCGGAAGACATCAGCAAGGTCAACGGCAGCATCACCGCCGAGTCCGGCAAGCAATACGGCGACCTGGAAACCGTGAACGGCAGCATCACCATCGAATCAGGGGCCACCGCTGGCAACGTGGAAACCGTCAACGGCGGCATCAAACTCGCCGGCAACGCGCAGGCCCGGGACCTGTCCACGGTCAACGGCGGCATCCGCGTGGGCCGGCAGGCGCAGATCGCCGGTTCCATCCAGACGGTCAACGGCGGCATCTTCGTCGACCGCGGCGGCCGCGTCGGCGGCGGCGTGGAGAGCGTCAACGGCAACATCGGCCTGGTCGCCACGCAACTGGAGCGCGGCATCGAGACGGTCAACGGCGACATCACCGTCGGCCACGACTCGCACGTCGGCGGCGCAATCGAGATCAAGAAGCCGAGCTTCAGCATGTCGTTCAAACCGTCGCGCAAACCACGCGTCATCATCGGCCCGCGCGCGGTGATCGACGGCCCGCTGCACTTCGAACGCGAGGTGACCCTGCTCGTGCACCGTAGCGCCAAGATCGGTTCGATCAGCGGCGCCACCGCGCAGTCGTTCGACGGCGATACCGCGCCGGACAACTGATCCGGCAGCGCCGCCGGCGGCGCCGCGAGCGTGGGGCTTGCCTATAGAATCGGGATTCCCCAGACCCCAGGACGCCCCATGTCCCGCAAGCTCGTGCTGTGCCTGGTTGCGGCCGCCGCACTGACCGCGTGCAAGCGCGAAGCACCGGCGCCGGCTGCCGATACCGCCCCGGCGACCGCCTCGGCGCCCCCCGCGGTCCACGCATTTTCCGCAGGCATCACCCCGGCCGACTTCGGCGAGCTGGTCAAGACCCTGTCCTCGGACGCGTTCGAAGGCCGCGGTCCCGGCACCGTCGGCGAGGACAAGACCGTCGCCTACATCCGCGACCAGATGCGGCGCATCGGCCTGCAGCCGGGCAACGGCGACAGCTGGTTCCAGGATGTGGCGATGACCGAGACCACGGCCGACCCGGGCACCACGCTGAAGCTGGAACACAACGGCAAGCCGCGCGAACTGAAGTTCGGCACCGACATGGTGATCGGCACGCGCAGCGGACAGGCCGAGGTCAAGATCGATGCCAGCGACATGGTGTTCGTCGGCTATGGCGTGGACGCGCCGGAACAGAAGTGGGACGACTACGCGGGCCAGGACTGGAAGGGCAAGACGGTGGTGATGTTCGTCAACGACCCCGGCTTCCACAGCGAGGACGGCACGCTGTTCGAAGGCAAGCGCATGACCTATTACGGACGCTGGACCTACAAGTTCGAGGAAGCCGCGCGCAAGGGCGCTGCCGCCGCACTGATCGTGCACGACGCTGCCGGCGCCAGCTACGGCTGGGACGTGGTGAAGCATTCCTGGTCCGGCGCGCAGTACGACCTGCCGGCCAAGGACGATCCCGAGCCACGCATCCCGGCGCAGGGCTGGATCACCGCCGACGCCGCCGGGCAACTGTTCGCCGACGCCGGGCTGGATCTGGCGCAGGCCTACAAGGACGCCGGCAAGCGCGGCTTCAAGCCGGTACCGCTGAAGACCAAGCTGTCGGTGGACCTGAAGAGCACGATCTCCGCGAAGACGTCCCGCAACGTGGTCGGCGTGCTGCCCGGCCGCCGCCGCGCCGACGAGGCGGTGCTTTACATGGCGCACTGGGATCACCTCGGCAAGCATGAAGGCGAACCCGGCGACAACATCTACAACGGTGCGGTCGACAACGCGACCGGCGTCGCCGGCATCCTTGAGATCGCCGATGCCTTCGCGCACCAGCAGCCCAGGCCGGAGCGCTCGGTGGTGTTCCTGGCCGTGACATTGGAAGAATCGGGCCTGCTCGGTTCCAAGTACTACGTCGCCCATCCGACCTTTCCGCTGAACAAGATCGCCGGCGTCATCAATCTCGACGCCATGGCGGTCGCCGGCCGCGCCAAGGACCTGGTGGTCAACGGCTTCGGCAGTTCCGAACTGGAGGACCTGCTCAAGCCGATCGCCGCCGCGCAGGGCCGCGTGTTGCATGCCGAGTCGTCGCCGCAGAGCGGCCTCTACTTCCGTTCCGACCACTTCAACTTCGCCAAGGCCGGGGTGCCGGCGCTGTACATCGATGGCGGCGAAGATCTGGTCGATGGCGGCATCGATGCCGGCAAGCGCGCCTCCGCGGACTACAGCAAGCACCGCTACCACACGCCCGCCGATCAGTACGATCCGGCCACCTGGAAGCTCGATGGGGTGATGGACGACCTGCAGGCCGTGTACGGGGTCGGCAAGGAACTGGCGGCAGGCGACGCCTGGCCGAACTGGTATCCGGACAACCCGTTCAAGGCGGCACGCGACGGCATGATGGGCGGCGCCGAGCCGGCGACGACGGCGCCGGGCAAATGAACGGCCGACCCCCGCGTTGGCGAGGACGGCGCTGCGGCGCCGTTGTCGTTCAAACCCTCGCATCGTCCGTACCGCAACCGCAACCGCGCGCAGCCGACCGTCAGGTTGCGCGTCGATGCCGACACGGCACACGGCACGGCCCCATGTACAGGAACGCCCGGGCACTTGCGTGTCCGGGCGCAGCGTGACGCGGCTCGACCGGTGTGGCAGGCCGCGCGTCGAGGCGTCCTGCCACACGTCTGGGATCAGGCCGCCACCCTGGTTTTCTCCAGGGTGGCCATGTCGATGACGAAGCGGTACTCCGCGTCGCCCTTAAGCACGCGCTCGTAGGCCTCGTTGATCTGCGCCGTCTCGATCATCTCGATGTCGGGCACGGCGCCATGCTTCGCGCAGAAATCGAGCATCTCCTGGGTCTCGCGGATGCCGCCGATCAGCGAGCCGGCCAGCTGCCGGCGCTTGATGACCAAGTTGAACACTGCCGGCGACGGATGCGGTTCGGCCGGTACGCCGACCAGCGTCATGGTGCCATCGCGCTTGAGCAACGTCAGGTACGCGTCCAAGTCGTGCGGCCCAGCGACCGTGTTGAGGATGAATCGAAGCTGTTGGGGTGTGCTGCCATCTCTTCCGGCAGTTTGGACACCACCACTTCATCGGCGCCCAGGCGCAGCGCATCCTCCTTCTTGTTCACCGAAGTCGTGAACAGCACCACACGCGCGTCCATCGCATGCGCGATCTTCACGCCCATATGGCCCAGCCCGCCCAGGCCGACGATGCCGACCTTCTTCCCTGGCTCGACCTTCCAATGGCGCAGCGGCGAATAGGTGGTGATGCCGGCGCACAGCAGCGGCACCACCGCGGCCAGGTCCTGCTCGCCATGCCGGATGCGCAGCACATACTTCTGATCGACGACGATGTGGTCGGAATAGCCGCCATAGGTGTTCTCGCCACCGAACATGGGACCGTTGTAGGTGCCCACGAAGCCGTTCTCGCAATACTGCTCTTCGCCGTCGGCACAGGACAGGCACTGGCGGCAGCTGTCGACCATGCAACCGACCCCGGCCAGATCGCCGACCTTGAAGGCCTGACCTGGTCGCCGACCGCGGTCACGCGCCCGACGATCTCGTGTCCGGGCACGGATGGATACGGGGTATTGTGCCATTCGTTGCGCGCGGTATGCAGGTCGGAAGGGAAGACGCCGCAGTAGAGAATCTCGATGCTGACGCGTGCGGTCCATTCGCGCGGCGCTCGAACGCGTAGGGGGGTCAGCGGCTGATCGGACGCCCGTGCGGCGTATCCATTGGCTTGGGTCATGTGAAAGTTCTCGGGTAGGGGGGCGGTCTCAAGAATCGAGTGCAGCGCGTGATTTGTCGCATCCCGGCCGATCATCTGGCCGCTTGTGGAACAGGATCGGATGCTCCTGGCACCCGTTCTTCATGGCCTGCACAGGCGTTTTGCTGCGCAGCGCCGACTGCGGCAACGGGGGTGGGTCGCAGCCTCTGGAACGGCAACGTCAGGTTCAGATCGCCGCAGGCACGTTGGCGGTGCTCGGTACCGTGCTGGGTGCAGGTGTCTCGCCGTGGTTTCTCTTGCTTTCGGGCTTCGTGGGAGCAGGCCTCGTATTCGCCGGCGTTACAGGCTTCTGCGGCTTGGCCCACGTGCTGATGCGCATGCCCTGGAACTACCCGGGATCGGGTGTCTGAGAGTCGGCAGTGACTTCAGTGCACACGGCTGTATTGCCCCCTCCAAAACAGACGCCAAGAAGCCATCATGGCCGCAGGCCGACACCACGCGGCATCGTCGAACTCGCTCGCTGGCGCACGCAGCAGCCCGCGCAAGCGGGGAATCGGATGGGCTTCAACCTGACCCCGCCCCACCGCAGACTCGAAGATGGCCGACAGCTCGCCTTCGATATGGATGGCCGCCCACGCGCCATGGGACTTGCACTTCCAGCGGCGGGCGAATCTGCTTGACGCCAATGTCGCTTATCGGCAACCCGTCGAACTTGGGAGACGGCTGTTTCCTGATGCGCGACTCTTTGGCTCGGTAGAAGCTGAATGCGAAAACAAGTTTCATGTCCGCAAGGTAAGCATGCACCACCATGGCGAACGAGCTTTCACGGACGCGCTCGCGTTCCTCCAGCACCGCCAGATTGCGCTGTTTGATCCGCTACCGAACGCTACTGAGATCCAGACGCCGATCACACGTTTAAACCTTGATCGGTCGGCAAAGGGCCGTGAATGCTAGGTTTCGTGGAGAAGTTCGGGCCACGGTCTTTGCAGGAATCGCTGGAAGTACCCCCAGTTGTACCCCCCAAAGGGGATATCGGGGTGGGGATGATAGATCAGTCTGGATGCCGGTGCCAGCGCTGCGCCCAGCCGGATAAAACGGTTGTGGCGCAGACCGCATTGTTGGCTGACGTTCGAGATGGCACGCGATGAGGTGCAGGGGAACGGGCCGCTGGGGCCCTACTTCTCATGGCAGACCAGCACGCCCGCCACAATCCGCTGGGGCAAGACGCCCTGTTCACTACGCCCGCATCGCTCATGCTCGACGCCCACCTCACGCCGCTGGAGCGCAACGGCTGGCAGGTTCTGCGTATGCTGCGTTCCGCAGAGGGCATCAGTCCGCTGGCAAACCTGGGACAGTTGCGCCGCTATCCCACCTCTAACCCCACTGGGGCAGCGGGCCGGGTATGAGACGGCCTGGCGCGTTCTCGTCGTGCTTCGGTTAACGGAGTGGACCAGTCTGGTGGGCCAGCACCGCGACCCTCTGACCAGCGACCGGCGATGCCCTCAGGCGGTCTGGCAGGACGCGGCAGCGGCGCCTTCGCCGCTCATCTCAATGAAATTATGAGTTGTTCGAGGTGCTCATCAGGCCAGGCGCGCTGAACACCCGCTGCCGCCCGCACCGGAAGACCTCCGCGCCACGCGGGTGAACCCGGCCCGGCACGCGGTAGGATGTCGCACCCCACACGGCTGCGCTGCGTAGACCCCCCATGATGGCCCGCACCCCCGACGCCCCCACGGCGGCATGAGTAGCGCGTCGAACCGCGTGGAGGTCCGGGTTCCCCCGCGCGCCGAACGCCTGGACCCGTGGATCGCGGCGTGCGTCAGCGCGCTGCTGCACCTGCTGATGCTGCTGCTCCTGCTGCTGGCCTCCAAGCCCAGCCTGACCGCGCCGCAGGGCGCGACCAGCGGCGGCCGGGTGAAAGTGGATTTCGTCGGCCAGACACGCCAGCCCGTGCGCCCGGTGAAGGCGCCGCCCAGCCCGCCGCCGCCGCAGAAACCCGAGCCTGCCCGCACGCGCCCCGCCGCCTCGCGCGTGCAGTCCACGCTGGTCGAGCACGCCAAGGACCCGGCGCCGCCGCAGGCCGACGACGCCCCCGACACCACGGCGCAGCGGCGCCCGCCGCGGCAGCGCCCGACCCCACCGCCGGTCGAGCCGCCGCCCACCCTGGACGAGGCCACCCAGAGCCAGGCGCAGACGCCGGCCGCCAGTCCGCCGCCGACCCAGCGCCACCCCGAGACCTGGACCGGGCGGCCGCCGGGCATGCTCGAGGAGGACACCGCCGACGGCTCGGCCCGCGGCACGTCCATCGACCGCGGCCGCCGCAACGACCCGCAGGCCGCCCAGGCCAGCCTGGAAGTGGGCGGCTACCAGGTCTGGTACGGCCTGCGCAGCGCCACCCAGCTGCGCGCCTGGATGGACCAGGGCATGAAGGAACTCTCGATCCCACTGCCGGGCACCCAGTACTACATGGTCTGCCCGGCCCAGGTCGCGCTGGACCGCGGTTCCGGTAAATGCCGGCTGGTCGCCCCCGACTCGCCGGAACTGAAGGCCATCGGCGACGCCCGCGAGGTCATCGACATGATCCAGGTCTACCGCCGCGGCGAGTTAGTGTGGAGCGGGCCAGGCCCGTACCGGTGAGCGCGCCAGGACAGCCGATGCTTTCCGCGGATGACCGGCTGCCGTTCGTGCCGCAGCGCGTGCTGATCGCCGGCAAGACCGCCCTCGCCCGCCGCATCGGCGCGCGCCGATGTCTTGTCGAGGATGGATTGAGCGGTAGCCGTCCAGATAAGGTTCGCCGTCGGTGGACCACGATGGCTTCCCGGGCCGGCGTGAGCGCCGTCTGCAGGTGATGGGCCGTATGCGAGCGATCCCCGAACACCTCGCGCTTCTTCCACTTGTAGACCGTCTGCTCGGTGCACCAAACCGTTGGGCCGAGACACTTGCCGTCTCGCGACCGGCAGCGATCTCGGCCCGCACCGCAGGCGTGGTGCGGGCGTTCTTGTGCAGGGCTATCAGCATGGAGTCGCTTCCCGGATCGATTGCAAGGACTCTATCGACTCCTGGAAAACGGATCTGGCCATGAACAGGGAATAGCGCTTGGGGTCTCTGTCATCGTCCGGGATGCGACACCGCATAAAAGCGGTAACGACATTCGCCGCACTGCCCTCGTTCTTGCCTTGACGCGTCCCGGGTCCCGGCTCTCCATCACGCCGCGAACACGTTCGGCGGCGCCGCCGCAGACGCCGCATCGCCGGAATGCACGAACATCCGCTTCCAGGCCGCATACACCGCGCCGGCCAGGGTCGGCATCGCCAGCGCCATCAGCAGCAACTGCGCGACCAACGCGGCGATGGTCGGCCCGGCGATCGCCTGCACCAGCAGGACCACCACCGCCAGCGCGAAGTACAGCGCGAACATGGCGATGAAGGCCAGCACGAAGAACACCAGCATCGCCGGTGCGTTGTGCAGGCAGGCACGCAGGCTGTTGCGCATCGCCGCCAGGCCGTTGCGGCCGTCGAACATCACCTGCGGGGCGAGCACGAACAGGGTCAGCGTCACCGCCACGAAGCCGACCAACACCAGCAGCAACCACAGCAGGATGCGCAGCGCCGGCAGCGTGGCCACCAGCTGCTCGACCTGCGCCGAATCCGGCGGCGTCTTGGACTGGCCGAGTGCGTTGAGTTTGTTCATCACCGTACCCAGCTGCTCCCACCCGGTCTGGCCGACCACCAGCAGGGCCAGGGCGCCCAGCGCCAGGCCGACCAGCACCTGCGGCAGCAGCGCCGCCAGCAAACTCCGCGCGCGGCCATCGTGCAGGCCCTGCAGCAGGTGCGCCGGCCGCGCGGCGCGGCCCTGGTCGACCTCGCGCACCGCCCACACCAGCCCGCCGAACAGCAGCGGCCCGGCCAGGCCCAGCAGCAATTGCGCCAGCAGGCCCAGGGTCGGGTTCAGCGCGCCCACCAGCAGCGCCAGCAGCGCCGCCAGGCCCCAGATCACGCCCAGCAGGCCCAGCGCCAGCGGCGCGCGGCGCAGCAGCGAAATCCCGGTCAACAGCCATTCCGCGCCGGCCGAGGCCGGCAGCTTGCGAATCTCGATCATTGCCAATCCGAAGTGGGGACGCCGTACGGCGCGGCGCTTGCACAGATTATCGCGGTTTTGCCCGGCCACCGGCGGTTTGCTGGCCGCGCGCGTGCTGAACGAAGCGCCGCAGCAGCTTGCGCGCCAGCGGCGCGGCGCTGACCTCGCGGGCGATGGTACGGGCGCAGCGCCCGGCGCTGCGTAGACAGTCGGCGCGGGCATGCACGTAGCCGCGCATGTGGTGGGTGGCGAACTCCGGATGGAACTGCACGCCCCAGGCCGCCTCGCCCCAGCGGAAGGCATGGCACTGGTCCTGCGCCGAGCGTGCCAGCACGGTGGCGCCGGCCGGCGCGCGCAGCACCGTCTGCAGGTGGGTGGCGTGGGCCGGGAAGCGCCCGGGCAGGCCGGCGAACAGCGGGTCCTCGAACGCCGGCGGGTGCAGGTCGATGTGCACGGTGCCCGATTCGCGCCCGGCCGGGTTGTAGGCGACTTCCCCGCCCAGCGCATGCGCCAGCAGCTGGTGGCCGTAGCAGATGCCCAGCAGCGGGGTGCCGTCGTGGGCCGCCTCGCGCAGCCAGGCGGCCGAGCGCTCGCTCCAGTCTGCGCGGTCGGTGACGAAGGCGGCCGAGCCGGTGACGATGATCCCGGCAAAGCGGTCGCGTGCAGGCAGCGCGGCGCCGGCGGCGGCCACCGTGTCGCATTCGGCGAGCCCGGCGGCGACCCGGATCCAGTGCGGGAAGCGCCCGTAGCGCCGCATCGTCGCCACCGGCCGGCCGGTTTCGAGGATCAGCAAGGGCGCAGCGGGCAGTACGGGCGGGCGCAACGGCATATGCCCGATTCCAGACGCCAGCGTCCCGCTTTGTTCGAACCCCGCCGGTGCCGATGGCATCGCGATGCAAACCCGGCTCATCAGGCCGGCGCGCCGCTCACTCGCGCGGCGGCAGCACCGACAGCACTTCCTCGATGGTGGTCAGGCCGGCGGCGACTTTTTCCAGCCCGGCGCGGCGCAGGCTGCGCACGCCTTCGGCCTGCGCCGCGCGGCCGAAGCCGGCCAGGTCCATGTCGGCGCGGATCAGCGCGCGCAGGCGCGGCGTCACCGGCAGCAGTTCGTACAGGCCGACCCGGCCCAGGTAGCCGGTGCGGCGGCATTCCAGGCAACCGACCGGGGCGTGGACCTGCACCGCGTCCGGCAGCGCCTCGCCCGGCTCGCGCAGCGCGTCCCATTCGACCGCGTCCAGCGTGTGCGGGCGCTTGCAATGGCCGCACAGGGTGCGCACCAGGCGTTGCGCCAGCACGCCGTTGAGGGTGGAGGCGACCAGGTAGTGCGGCACGCCCAGGTCGAGCAGGCGGGTGATCGCCGAGGGCGCGTCGTTGGTATGCAGGGTGGACAGCACCAGGTGCCCGGTCAGCGAGGCCTGCACCGCCATCTGTGCAGTCTCCAGGTCGCGGATCTCGCCGATCATGATGATGTCCGGGTCCTGCCGCAGCAGGGTGCGCACGCCGCTGGCGAAGTCCAGGTCGATGTTGGTCTGCACCTGCATCTGGTTGAACTCCGGCGCGATCATCTCGATCGGGTCCTCGACGCTGCACACGTTCACCTCGGGGGTGGCCAGGCGCTTGAGCGTGGAATACAGCGTGGTGGTCTTGCCCGAGCCGGTCGGGCCGGTGACCAGCACGATGCCGTGCGGGCGTTCGACCAGCGCCGCCCAGCCGGCCGCCTCCTGCGCGCTGAAGCCGAGCTGGTCCACGCTCTTGAACGCCGCATCCGGGTCGAAGATGCGCATCACGCATTTCTCGCCGAACGCGGTGGGCATCGTGGACAGGCGCATCTCGGTCTCGCGCCCGCCCGGCGAGCGGGTCTTGATGCGCCCGTCCTGCGGGCGCCGGCGCTCGGCCAGGTCCATGCGCCCGAGCACCTTGATCCGGCTGACGATGGCGGTCATCACCGCCGGCGGCACCTCCAGCACCTTGTGCAGCACGCCGTCGATGCGGAAGCGCATGCGCCCGGCCTCGCGCCGCGGCTCCAGGTGGATGTCGCTGGCGCGCTGCTCGTAGGCGTACTGCAGCAGCCAGTCGACGATGTGCACGATGTGGTGGTCGTCGGCGTTGACATCGCCGCCGCGGCCCAGTTCCACCAGTTGCTCGAAGCTGGGCAGGCCGCTGCTCTGCTCGCTGCGCCCGTCCCTGGCCCCGCGCACCGAGCGGGTCACGCCGAAGAACTCCATGGTGTAGCGGTGCAGGTCCAGCGGGTTGACCAGCGCGATCTCGATCCGGCGCCGCGCCAGGTGCTGCAGGTCGGCCAGCCAGTCCAGCGCCAGCGGCTCGCTGGTCGCCACCAGCAGGCGCTCGGGCTCCAGCGCCAGCGGCAGGATGCGGTGGCGGCGGGCGTAGGCGTGCGAGACCACGGCGGTCACCGCGGCCACGTCGACCCGGGTCGGATCGATGCGCAGGTAGCGCAGGCCGCAACGCTGCGCCAGCCATTCGGTCAGCCGTTCCAGGCCCAGCTCGCTGCCCGGCGGATGGGTTGCGGGCAGCTTCAGGTTGGACAGCAGCACCAGCGGATGCACGTCGCTGACGGTGCGCGCGGTCTGCGCCGAGAACTGCACGCGGCCGCGCTCGGCCGGCGCCACCAGACCGTCGGCGAGCAGCGCCGCGGCGACCCGCTCGAAGCTCAGCCGCCCCGGCGGCAGCGACACGACGCCGGGTGCAGGCAGCGTCGACGGCAGCGCGGCAGGTCGCGAATCCATGGTCCGAGTCCGGTACGCGGAAGTCCCCGCAGGTCGGTCGCTATACTAGCGCACCCCTTTGCCGGCCTTTGCTGCATGCCCGTCTCCCGGTCCGTTCCGATCACGTTCCAGGGCCTGATCCAGACCCTCAACCAGTTCTGGGCGCAGCACGGCTGCGTGCTGATCCAACCGCTGGACCTGGAAGTGGGCGCCGGCACCTTCCACCCGGCCACGTTCCTGCGCGCGCTCGGGCCCGAGCCGTGGAACGCGGCCTACGTGCAGCCCTGCCGCCGGCCCACCGACGGCCGCTATGGCGAGAATCCGAACCGCCTGCAGCGCTACTACCAGTACCAGGTGGCGATGAAACCGAACCCGGACAACATCCAGCAGCTGTACCTGGATTCGCTGCAGGCGCTGGGCATCGACCCGCTGGTGCACGACCTGCGCTTCGTCGAGGACAACTGGGAATCGCCCACGCTCGGCGCCTGGGGCCTGGGCTGGGAGGTGTGGCTCAACGGCATGGAGGTCACCCAGTTCACCTACTTCCAGCAGGCCGGCGGCCTGGAGTGCAAGCCGGTGCTGGGCGAGATCACCTACGGCCTGGAGCGGCTGTGCATGTACCTGCAGCACTGCGACAACATCTACGAGCTGGTGTGGACCTACGGCCCGGACGGCACGCCGGTGACCTACGGCGACGTCTACCACCAGAACGAGGTGGAGCAGAGCGCGTACAACTTCGAGCATGCGAACGTGGCCGAGCTGTTCCACCGCTTCGACGCCTGCGAGCGCGAGGCGCAGGCACTGGTCGAGGTCGGTCTGCCGCTGCCGGCCTACGAACAGGTCGCCAAGGCCAGCCACGCCTTCAACCTGCTCGACGCGCGCCGCGCGATCTCGGTGACCGAGCGCCAGCGCTACATCCTGCGCGTGCGCGCGCTGGCGCAGGCGGTGGCCACGGCCTACCACGCACAACGCGACAAGCTGGGCTTCCCCGGCGTGAAGCGCTGAGGCCGCGGCCGATGCGGCCGAACAGCGAACTGTTCCTGCTGCTGGGCGTGCTGTGGTCGGCGCCGCTGGCGTTCGGCTATTTCTGCGCCTGGTGGGCGCAGCAGCGTGGACGCAGCGCGGTGGGTTGGTTCCTGTTCGGATTCCTCTTGCTGCCGACGGCCGGGCTGTGGCTGCTGGCGATCCATGGCGACGACCGCGATGGCCGCGGCAAGTCGAAAGACAAATCGATTGGGCGCGGCGACCTGCTGGCGACCCGGAAGGACGTGATATGCGCATGCATCCCCTGCTGATCGAACTGGGCACCGAGGAACTGCCGGTCAAGGCACTGCCGGGCCTGGCGCAGGCCTTGTTCGACGGCGTGGTCGCCGGGCTGGACAAGCGCGGCATCGCGGTCGAACGCGGCGACGCCAAGCCGCTGTCCACCCCGCGGCGGCTGGCGGTGTTGCTGCCGGGCGTGGCCGCCGAGCAGCCGGCGCAGCGTTCGGAAGTGCTCGGCCCCTATCTCAACATCGCCCTGGACGCCGACGGCCAGCCGACCAAGGCGCTGGCCGGTTTCGCCGCCAAGGCCGGGATCGATTGGACCGCGCTGCAACGCACCCGCGACGCCAAGGGCGAGCGCTTCGTGCATCGCGCGGTGAGCACCGGCGCGCGCACCGAGGCGCTGCTGCCGGAGATCCTGCGCGAGGCGATCGCGGCGATGCCGATCCCCAAGCCGATGCGCTGGGGCGACCACGACTACGGCTTCGCGCGGCCGGTGCACTGGCTGGTGCTGCTGTTCGGCGGCGAGGTGGTGCCGGTGCAGCTGTTCGGCGTGCAGGCCGGCCGCGACAGCCGCGGCCACCGCTTCCTGCACGACGCGCCCGTCGCGCTGGCGCAGCCGGGCGACTACGTGGCCGCGCTGCAGGCGGCGCAGGTGCTGGTCGACCCGGACGCGCGCCGCGCGCGCATCGTCGCCGAGGTCGAGCAGGCCGCGCGCCAGGCCGGCGGCAGCGCGCGCGTCGCCGAGGACAACCTGGAGCAGGTGGTGAACCTGGTCGAATGGCCGTCGGCGGTGCTGTGCCATTTCGAGCCGGCGTTCCTGGCGGTGCCGCAGGAAGCGCTGATCCAAACCATGGAGAGCAACCAGAAGTTCTTCCCGGTGCTCGACGACGGCGGCAAGCTGACCGAGCACTTCATCGGCATCGCCAACATCGTCTCGCGCGACGTGGCCGAAGTGGCCAAGGGCTACGAGCGGGTGATCCGGCCGCGCTTCGCCGACGCCAAGTTCTTCTTCGACGAGGACCTCAAGCAAGGTCTTGAGGCGATGGGCGCGGGCCTGGCCAGCGTCACCTACCAGACCAGGCTCGGCAGCATCGCCGACAAGGTGCGGCGCGTGGCCGCGCTGGCCGAGTCGATCGCGCCGTTGGTCGGCGTGGACGCGGCGCAGGCGCGGCGCGCGGCCGAGCTGAGCAAGAACGACCTGCAATCGCGCATGGTCAACGAGTTCCCCGAACTGCAGGGCATCGCCGGGCGCCACTACGCCAAGGCCGCCGGCGAGTCGGGCGAGATCGCGCTGGCGATCGACGAGGCCTACCGGCCGCGCTTGGCCGGCGACGACATCGCGCTGTCACCGCTGGGCAAGGTGCTGGCCATCGCCGAGCGCCTGGACACCCTGGCCGGCGGCTTCGCCGCGGGCCTGAAGCCGACCGGCAACAAGGATCCGTTCGCGCTGCGGCGCAATGCGCTGGGGTTGGCGCGGACGGTGATCGAGAGTGGGTTCTCGCTGGATCTGCATGCGCTTCTTCAGGCAGCTTTCGAAGCAGTGGACAAAAGCATGCTTGACGCGTTGGAAAGGAACGCATCCAGCAAAGGCGGCGTCCAGGCTGTCGGCGCGGCCAAAGTTTCGCCTGATCCCAGGCCCGCGGAAGTTTTCGACTTCATTCTCGACCGCCTACGCGGCTACTACGCCGACAAGGGCGTGCCGGCGACGCATTTCAATGCGGTGGCCGCGCTGTTCTCGGTGGGGGCTGAAGCACCTCCTACAGAAAGCACCGCGACTTCTGCAGGGGCGGCTCCAACCGCGATCACTGCGCACGGATCGCTGTACGACTTCGACCGCCGCATCGACGCGATCGGCCTCTTCACCACGCTGCCGGAGGCCGGGGCGCTGGCCGCGGCCAACAAGCGCATCCGCAACATCCTGCGCAAAGCCGAGGGCGCGATCCCGGCGCAGATCGACGCCACGCTGCTGCGCGAGCCGGCCGAACGCGCGCTGGCCGACGCGGTGGAAGCGGCGATCGCGGAAACCGACGGCGCGCTGCGCCAGCACGACTACGTCACCGTGCTGGACTTCCTGGCGCGGCTGCGGCCGCAGGTGGACGCGTTCTTCGACGGGGTGATGGTCAACGTCGACGACCCGGCGCTCCGCGGCAACCGCCTGGCCCTGCTCAAGCGCCTGGGCGACCGCCTCGGCAGCGTCGCGGCGATCGAGCACCTGTCCTCGTAAGCGGCGCGGCCGATGGATGTATGGAGAGGCTGCGAAAGCGGCCTCTTCTTCTTTCATGAGAGCGCGTCTGGGTGGCCTTGGGCCACCGGCCGCGACGAACGGAACCGGCAACCCCACGGCCGAGTGCAACAGCGCCGGGACTGACGTCCCTCCCAGGTGCACCCGGCCGGTCGTGTACGAGCGCCTGTGTCGCCCCACCCCTCTCCCACCGGGAGAGGGGTGGGGGTGAGGGGACGGCGCGAAGCGTCTCGCGGCGTTTCGGTACACGAGGCGTCGCCCCATCCTCACCCGCCCCTTCGGGGCAGCTTCCCGCTAACAGGGGCAGTGGTCGCGCGGGGAGAAGGGAAATGCAGGCAAGGGAGCGCACCGCGCCCAGGTCTGCCACGGACGGCGCGGCGCACAACCGCCGTTACCGAAGCCCTACTCCCCACTCCCGAATCCCGGCCTCAATCGAACAACGCCTGGATCGCCGCCAGCCCGGCATTGGCGCGCTCCTGCTTGCGCGCCGCGTCGGCCACCGGGTCGGCGCCGTCGCGCTGCATCTCCTCGGCCGGGATCTCGTCGAAGAAGCGGCTGGGCTTGAGCCGGATGTGCTCGCCGAACTTGCGGGTGAGCTTGCTGTAGCTCATCCACAGCTGCTCCTTGGCGCGGGTGATGCCCACGTACAACAGGCGCCGCTCTTCCTGCAGGTTGCCTTCCTCCAGGCTGACCTCGTGCGGCAGCACGCCGTCCTCGCAGCCGACGATGAACACGTAGCGGAACTCCAGGCCCTTGGACGCATGCATCGTCATCATCCGCACCTGGTTGCCGCCGTCGTCCTTGTCGTTGCGCGACAGCAGCGCCAGCTGCGCGGCCAGATCGCCGACCGTGGCGCCGCGCGGGCCGCCCTCGAACCACTTGGCCAGTTCCTCCAGGTTGCCGCGGCGGCGCTGGAAGCCCGCTTCGTCCTTGCACTGGCTGCGCAGTTCGCGGATCAGCCCGGACTGTTCGGCGAGCCGGCGCACCACCTCGGCCGAGGACAGCGTGGCCGAGGCGCTGCGCAACCCGTGCAGGATGTCGACGAAGTCGCTCAGGCCGTTGGCCGCGCGCGGCGGCAGCTGCTGCAGCGCGCCCAGCGACTCGGCCGCACGCGACATCGGCAGGTGCTTGGCCGCGGCCAGTTCGGCCAGCCTGGCCAGCGAGGCGGCGCCGACTTCGCGCTTGGGTGCCTGCACCGCGCGCAGGAACGCGGCATCGTCGTCGGGATTGACCAGCAGCCGCAGCCACGACAGCACGTCCTTGACCTCCTGGCGTTCCAGGAACGCGGTGCCGCCGGTGATGTGGTACGGCACGCCGGCCATCTGCAAGGCCTTTTCCAGCGGCCGCGACTGGAAGTTGCCGCGGAACAGGACGCAGAAATCGCTCCACGGCACCTGCTTGGCGGTGCCCAGGTAGGCGATCTCGGCGGCGACCTTCTCCGCCTCGTGCTCGCTGTCGCGGCATTCCCACACGCGGATGCGCTCGCCGTCGGCCTGGTCGCTCCACAGGGTCTTCAGGTGTTCGTGCGGATTGTGCGCGATCAGCGCATTGGCCGCGCGCAGCACGCGGTTGGAGCAGCGGTAGTTCTGCTCCAGCTTGACGATCTGCAGCGCCGGGTAGTCGCGCCCCATCTGCAACAGGTTTTCCGGATTGGCGCCGCGCCAGGCGTAGATGCTCTGGTCGTCGTCGCCCACGCAGGTGAAGTTGCCGCGCGGGCCGGCCAGCATCTTCAGCAGCCGGTACTGCGCGTCGTTGGTGTCCTGGCTCTCGTCCACCAACAGGTAGCCGATGCGCTCGCGCCAGGCCGTCACGATGTCGGCGTTCTCCTCCAGCAGCTGCACCGGCAGGCGGATCAGGTCGTCGAAATCCACCGCGTTGAACGTGCTCAGCCGCGCCTGGTAGCGCGCGTACAGGCTGGCCGCTTCCCGCTCGCGATCGCTGCGCGCGGCGGCCATCGCCTGCTGCGGCGACAGCCCGGCGTTCTTGGCGCGCGAGATCAGGTTCTTGGCGTCGTCGATCGCATCGGGCTTGGCGCCGTGCATCAGGTCCTTGATCTGCGCGGCGGCATCGTCGGCGTCGAAGATCGAGAAGCCGCGCTTCAGGCCGGCCGCGGCGTGCTCGATCTGCAGGAACTTCAGCCCCAGCGCATGGAAGGTGCAGATGGTCAGGCCGTCGGCGGCGTCGCCGCGGATGCGCTTGGCCACGCGCTCGCGCATTTCCTTAGCCGACTTGTTGGTGAAGGTGATCGCGGCGATGCGCTTGGCCGGATAGCGGCCGCTGGCGATCAGTTGCGCGATCTTCTCCACGATCACGCGGGTCTTGCCGCTGCCGGCGCCGGCCAGCACCAGCAACGGGCCTTCGCAATGCAGCACCGCGGCGCGTTGGGGAGGATTGAGACCGTGCATGAAGACTTCCCTGGGCCGCGCATTGTAGCGGCGTCGGCCGATGGCGAGGGCCGCGGCATGGCGCACCCGCTGAACGGGTTTTCCCAGCCGCATCCGGCCTGCGGCGCGGCCGGCCACCGCGCTAGAATCCGCGCCATGGCGAAACTGTATTTCTACTATTCGGCGATGAACGCCGGCAAGACCACCACGCTGCTGCAGTCGGCGCACAACTATCGCGAGCGCGGCATGCGCACCGCGATCCTGGCCCCGCGCCTGGACCACCGCGACGGCAGCGGCGTGGTCGCCTCGCGCATCGGCCTGCGCTCCGACGGCAGCACCTTCGTGGCGGACACCGACCTGCTGGCGCTGCTGCAGGACGACGTCGCCCGCGACGGCGCGCTGCATTGCGTGCTGGTGGACGAGGCCCAGTTCCTCAGCCGCGCGCAGGTCTGGCAGCTCAGCGAGGTGGTCGACCGGCGGCGCATTCCGGTGCTGTGCTACGGCCTGCGCACCGATTTCCGCGGCGA
Organism: Xanthomonas theicola; assembly: GCF_014236795.1. Classification (NCBI taxonomy): domain Bacteria; kingdom Pseudomonadati; phylum Pseudomonadota; class Gammaproteobacteria; order Lysobacterales; family Lysobacteraceae; genus Xanthomonas; species Xanthomonas theicola. The sequence continues at coordinate 3,347,469 of NZ_CP049017.1, forward strand.
GCTGTTCGAAGGCAGCCAGTACCTGCTGGCCTGGGCCGACGAGTTGCAGGAGATCAAGACCATCTGCCACACCGGCAGCAAGGCGACGATGACGGTGCGCGTGGATGCCGACGGCCACGCGGTGCAGGACGGGCCGCAGGTGGAGATCGGCGGCAACGAGCGCTACGTGTCGGTGAGCCGCGCCGAGTTCAAGAAGATCATGCGCGGCGAAGGCCGCATCGATCCGCTGCAGGCCGCGCTGCCGCGCTAGCCCGGCGTGCCGCCGTCCGCGTCGCAGCCGCACGCCCGGCTGCGGAGCGGTCGGCGGCACCTACCGCGCCCCCGCCGCTGCGGCGCAACGCTTCCTGTAGGAGGGCTCCGGGCGGCCTCGGGCCATCAGCCGCGACGTGCGGAGCCGGCGGCCCCGCAGTGCATGGAAAAGCGTCGGGACTGAAGTCCTCCTACAGGCAACCCACCCGCCGGCGCGTTCAGTACAGCTTGCGCTCGGCCGCCGGCGGCGGCGTCCACTGGTACAGCCAGGTCTCGGTCAACGGCCGGCCGCCGCTGCGCAGGAACAGGCGGATGTCGATCTGCTGCGTGCCCTCATCCGGCGGCACCACGTCGAACATCGCGCGATAGCCGGAAAACTCATGCAACGGCCGCGCCGAGACGATCTCGGTGCGGCCGCGGCTCAGCTGCAGCACCGCCTCGACCTTGGCGTCCTTGTCCTTGCCGAGCTTGGCCAGTTCGCCGCCGACGAAGTCCACCGCGAAGCGCCAGGAGAAGTGGTTGCGCTTCTGTCCGACCACGCCGCCCAGGCCGGTGCGCGTGGCCACGCACTGCGCCAGCGGCGAGGACGCCGGCGGCTGCGCGCCCCAGTACAGGCGGTAGCCGAACAGCAGCTCCTGGCCGGGCTGCGGCTTGTCCTGCGGATTCCAGAACGCGACGATGTTGTCGAAGGTCTCGTCGATGGTGGGGATCTCCACCAGTTGCACCGAGCCCTTGCCCCAGCCCTGCTTCGGCTCCACCCACAGACACGGGCGCTTCTCGTAGTACACGCCGTCGTCCTGGTAGTGGTCGAAGTTGCGGTCGCGCTGCAGCAGGCCGAAGCCGCGCGGATTATCGTCGACGAACATGTTGAAGCGCAGTTGCGGCGGGTTGCACAGCGGCCGCCAGAGCCACTCGCCGCCGCCGGTCCACATCGCCAGGCCGTCGGTGTCGTGGATTTCCGGGCGCCAGTCCCAGTCCACGCGGCGGTCGTTCTCGCCGACCTGGTACATGCTGGTGCACGGCCCCAGGCCCAGCCGCTCGATGGCCTTGCGCGGATACAGCGCGCTGTCGATGTCCATCAGCAGCACCTCGCCGTTGGTGATCGCGAAACGGTAGGCGCCGGCCACGCTCGGCGAGTCCAGCAGCGCGTACACCACCAGCGTGTCCGAGCCGGCCTTGGGCTGCTCCAGCCAGTAGGCGATGAAGTCCGGGAACTCCTCGGGTCCGCCGGTGCCGGTATCGATCGCCAGGCCGCGCGCGGACTGGCCGTACTGGCCTTCCTTGCCCACCGCACGGAAATAGCTGGCGCCGAGGAACGCGGCGAAGTCGCGGTCGGTGTCCTGCTTGGTGTTGAGGCGGAAGCCGGCGAAGCCCAGCTCCTTGGGCAGGTGCTTGCCCTGCAGGCCGCTGCTGCCGTAGTCGAACGCGGCGCCGTCGTAGGCCAGTTCCTGCGCCTGCCCGTCGACCAGGTCGAACATGTGCACCGGCGACTTGAAGTACAGGCCCAGGTGGAAGAACTTGACCTGGAACTTCGACTCCTTGTCCACCGCCCACAGCGCATGGTCCTGGCGATAGCGGATCGACTGATACTGGTCCCAGTTCAACGCTTCCAGCGGTCCCGGCAGCACCCGCTTGTGGCTCTGGTACGGCGCCTGGGCCATGGCCCGGGCATGGCCCTTGAGCCAGGCGTAGTCGAAAGGCTGCGGCTTGCCCAGGCGGCGCAGGCCGACCGCAGGCGCGGCCTGGCCGAGCATCGGCATCGCAGGCAAGCCCATGGCGGCGAAGGCGGCGGCGGCGTTCTTGAGGAAATCGCGTCGTTGCATGGGCCGGATCGAAGCGGAAAGGAACCCCATCATAGCCAAGCGGCGTTGAATGCGAGAGCTGTGGCGCGGTACAGGCGCCGGCCAGCGCCAGCGCCGGCGCCGCGGCGTGCCGGTACAGAAAACGCCGCTGCCGCGCCGGGTTGGCCTGCTGGTGCAGCCGCCACGCGCTCTACGGCCCGACCCACACGTCGTGGCCGAAATAGGCAATGTCGTCGGCAGCGGCATCGACCGCCGGTGCCGGCTGGCGCTGTACCGCGTCGGCGATCTTGACCAGGGTCGGCCGGCCGCTGCGCTGGAAACCCGGCACGCGCCCGCGCAGGGTCGGGATGACCGTGAGCCGGCACGCCACGGTCCATGACCCATGGCGCCTGCGCCGCGGCGCCGGGCGCCGCCAGCAACGGCCAGGCGCACAGGAGCGCGAGCGGCGCCCCACGTTGGGCGCCGCCGTCCGTTCTGCACGCGGTGTCTGCATGGCGTCCAGCGATCGGGGCAGGGAAGCGCGATTGTGACCGCTGCGCCAGATCCGTGACAGCGGGCGCGGCGCCGTGCTCTCCGGGCACGGTGGCGGTTCGCCGCGGCGCGAAAGCGCCAGCGGTGCAACCGGTGCGGTGCGGTCAACCGGAGTGCGGCGCGCGCCATCCCTGTGGGCGTGGCACCTGACCAGGATGACGCGGCGCGCGGACCGGACCCAGCGAACGGCGGTCAACGTCGCCCGACCCTCGCAGGCCGCAGCGTGCGCTTCTCGGTCGTCGCCAGCCGGCCCAGGTTGCGCGCCCACGCCCGGCGCCCGGCACGGTGCGCGGGCGGATCGGGCCGTCGCCGGTCTTGGTGCGGCGCCTGCGCGCAGTACGTCGGCCTGCCGCGGTTCGCCCAGTGCGGCGCGCGCGCCGGCGATCGGTCGCGCGCTGTCGCCGACCGCCGGTTTGTTCCAGCCCGCCGGGCGAGGCCGGGAATCGCGCCGACCATCGCGCGCGCCGGTGGCCATCGGCTGGCGTCCGTCAGCGCTGGCAGCTCCCGCACCAGACGCTGGCGCGCTGGCCGATGCTGGCATGCCGCAGCGGCCGCCCACAGCGCTTGCAGGCCTCGCCCTCGCGGCCGTAGACCGCCAGTTCCTGCTCGAAATAGCCCGGCGCGCCATCGGGACTGATGAAATCGCGCAACGTGGTGCCGCCGCGGGCGATGGCATAGCCGAGGATCGCCTTGGCCGCCTCGGCCAGGCGCGCATAGCGTGCCCGCGTGACCTCCCCGGCCTCGCGCAGCGGCCTGATTCCTGCCTGGAACAGGCTCTCGGCGGCATAGATGTTGCCGACCCCGACCACGATGCGCTGGTCCATCAGGAACGTCTTGACCGGCGCACTCCGGCCACGGCTGCGCCGAAACAGGTAGTCCCCGTCGAATTCCGGCGACAGCGGCTCCGGCCCGAGTTCCCCAAGCAGCGGATGGGTCTGGCCCGGCGGCTGCCACAGCAGGCAGCCGAACCGGCGCGGATCGTTGAAGCGCAGCACCCTGCCGTCTTCCAGGCTGACGTCGACATGGTCGTGCGCCCGCGGCGCAGTGTCCCCCGGCAGCACGCGCAGGCTGCCGGACATGCCCAGGTGCAGCAGCGCGCTGCCGGCCTCGGTATCCAGCAGCAGGTACTTGGCGCGGCGGCGGATACCGTCGATACGCTGCCCCGGCAGCCGCCGCGCCACCTCCGGCGGGATCGGCCAGCGCAGGTCCGGCCGGCGCAGGATCACCTCGTGAATGCGGCGCCCGAGCAGATGCGGCTCCAGGCCGCGCCGGGTGGTTTCTACTTCGGGGAGTTCGGGCATGGGGTGCTGGACTGCGGTGGTCGATTGATGATGGTGCGCGCTGACGCCTCGCCGATGGCGCCCTCCCTGGTTGCCGTCTGCGGCGCCGACTACCGCCCTGGGCGCCGCCAAGCGATGGCAGCCGCATTGTCTCTGGCTGCGACCTGCACCAGAAGGCCGATGGGATCGCGTGTGAGCGTCGAGATCATCGTCATCCAGGATCCGGGACGGATCATGACAAGGATTGTCGTATGGCGCATGCCGGTGCCGGTTCCTGTCTCGCCGCCTTCGCTTCATTGTGCTGCAAGGCCTGAGCCGGCTGGGACGACATCGCCGCGATCCGCTTGGCCGCCGGCTGCCTGAAGCATTGGGTGCCGGGCAACGTCCGCCCGCTGGGCGAGACCGACGTGCAGGCCTGCGTGGGGTCGTCGCGGTTCGATGCGAAGCGTCGAGGGCGGGGATGGGGGAGTCGGGATTGGGGATTGGCGAACGCGCTGGGGCGGCGGTTGCCGCGCGTAGCCTGCGGTGTCGGCGTGTCATTCCGGTCGCGGCTGATGGCCCGAGGCCGCCCAGAGCCGCTCCTACAGGGATTGCGCGCTTGTGTCGGAGCGGCTTCAGCCGCGACCGGAAAATCGGCGGCGGCCAAGGACAAGATCCCCTGAAAGCGCAGCAGCGACATCACGGCCAATCCCCAATCCCGGCCTTCCCACTACAGCTCGATGCAGTCGAACTTCACGTCCGGATCGACCTCGGCGTCGTAGTCCACGTCCTTGCGCTCGAAGCCGAACAGCTTGAGGAACTCGTGCTTGTAGCCGGCGTAGTCGGTGAGCTGGAACAGGTTCTCGGTGGTGACCTGCGGCCACAGCGCCTTGCACGCGTCCTGCACGTCGTCGCGCAGTTCCCAGTCGTCCAGGCGCAGGCGGTTCTGCTCGTCGGTGGCCGCCGGCTGGCCATCCTCGCGGTACAGGCGCTCGCGGAACAGGCGGTCGAGCTGGTCGATGGTGCCTTCATGCAGACCCTTCTCCTTCATGATCTTGTAGACCATGGAGATGTACAGCGGCATCACCGGGATCGCGGCGCTGGCCTGGGTGACCACCGACTTGAGCACGGCCACGTTCGCGCCGCCGCCGTGGACGCGCAGGCGCGCGTCCAGGCGCTGCGCGGTCTCATCCAGATCCACCTTGGCCTTGCCCAGCGCGCCGTGCCAGTAGATCGGCCAGGTGATCTCGGTGCCGATGTAGCTGAAGGCCACGGTGCGCGCAGCGGCGGCCAGCACGCCGGCGCCTTCCAGCGCGTCGATCCACAGTTCCCAGTCCTGCCCGCCCATCACGGTGACGGTGTCGGCGATCTCCTGCTCGGTGGCCGGCTCGATCGACGCCTCGATGATCGCGTCCTTGTTGGTGTCGATCGCGGTGGCAGTGTAGGTCCGGCCGATCGGCTTGAGCGCCGACCGCTTCACTTCGCCGCTGTCGGGCAGCTTGCGCACCGGCGAGGCCAGCGAATACACCACCAGGTCGACCTGGCCGCCCATCTCGGCCTTGATCAGTTCGATCACCTGCGCGCGCGCGGCGTCGGAGAACGCATCGCCGTTGATCGACCTGCTGTACAGCCCCTGCGCCTTGGCGTGCTTATCGAACGTGGCCGAGTTGTACCAGCCGGCGGTACCGGCCTTCTTGTCGCTGCCCGGCTTCTCGAAGAACACGCCGAGCGTGTCGGCGCCGAAGCCGAACGCGGCAGTGATGCGCGAGGCCAGGCCGTAGCCGCTGGACGCGCCGATCACCAGCACCTTTTTCGGCCCGTCGCGGCGTACGCCGCGCGCGCGCGTGGCGGCGATCTGCTCGAGCACGTTGCGCTCGCAGCCGAGCGGATGCGTGGTGATGCAGATGAAACCGCGAACTTTCGGGTGGATGATCAACGTGGTGTCCTCTCGGCAAGATGCCCCCGCGGCATCTTAATGTCTGCGCGCCGCGCGCAGAAGGCCCGCTGCAGCAGACGCCATCGTACGGACAGGCGTGGCCGGCGGCGGCGCCATCGCCGGCCGTCGCGACATCGCTCCCGTCGCGCGCGCGGCGGCGGCGGCGCGGCGTTCACCTGGCTTTCGGCGCGATGGCGTAAACCGTCACTGGTGCTGCACGAAGAAACCACGATGCATTTCACGCTGCGCCATCCCGATCTGCTGTTCATGCTGCTGGGCGCGTGCTGGGGCGGCTACGAACTGCTGCTCGGGCGGCGCCGCCGCGCGGCCGACGGCGGCGCCCGCGACCAGGGCACGCTGCAGCTGCTGTGGCGCGTGCTGTACGCGGCGCTGGCGGTGGCGGTGCTGCTGTCCTTGCTCGGCATATGGCGCTACGCGCCTGCGCTGCAGGCGCCGGCGCGCTGGCTGGGCTGCGCGCTGCTGGCCGGCGGCCTGGCGCTGCGGGTGTGGGCGATCCGGGTGCTGGCGCGCTGGTTCACGGTGGACGTGACCATCCAGGAAGGCCACCAGCTGATCCGCCACGGACCGTACCGGCGCCTGCGCCACCCGTCCTATACCGGCGCGCTGCTGGCGTTCTACGGACTGGCGATCGGGCTGGGCAACCTGCTGTCGCTGCCGGTGATCGTGCTGCCGGTGACCTGGGCGTTCCTGCGCCGCATCCGCGTGGAGGAAGCGGCGCTGACCCAGGCGTTCCCGCGCGAGTACCCGGATTACGCCGCGCACAGCTGGCGGCTGCTGCCGTTCGTGTGGTGAGGTGCGGCCGCGACGGCTGCGCCAGGTGCTGGCGATTGGTATGACCAATATCCGGGTCGACGATGGTCCTGGCATTGACAAAGCGGTAGCATGGCGCAGCTTAATGGCGGCGTCGTCTTGTTTGGGCCAGAATTGGTATGACCATTTCAACGACACCACCGCTCGCCGGACCTGGACGCGGCTCGCCCCGCGGCCGAGCCGCTCCTGCACCCGGGGAAGCCGCCTGCGCCCGCGGCGGCGGCGGCCTCAGCGACCGCGTCGCCGCGCAACTGCGCGTGCTGATCGCGCAGCGCGGACTGCAGCCGGACGCGCGCCTGCCGGCCGAGCGCGCGCTGGCCCTGGAGCTGGGCGTGTCGCGCACTGCCTTGCGCGAGGCCATCGCCCAACTCGCCAGCCAGGGACTGCTGCGCGCACGCGCCGGCGGCGGGACCTACGTGCAGCGGCCGCACACGCCCGAGGAGCAGGTGGTGGCGCCGCTGCAACCGTTCCTGCCGCTGCTGCAGGGCGATCCGGAGTACCGCTTCGATGTACTGGAAACCCGCCATGCGTTGGAAGGCGCCACCGCCTGGCATGCGGCGTTGCGCGCCACCGACGCCGACCGCGCGCGCATCGCCGCCGCGTTCGAAGCGATGCGGCAGGCGCATGCGCGCGGCGACGCGGCCGCCGAGACGCGCGCCGATGCCGACTTCCACCTGACCATCGCCGAGGCCGCGCACAACCGCGTGCTGCTGCAGGTGATGCGCGGCCTGTTCGACCTGCTGCAGAGCAATATTTCGCAGAGCCGGCAGACGCTGTTCCGCTCGCCGCGCACCGTCGCCCCATTGCTGGCGCAGCACCGCGCGCTGCGCGACGCGATCCTGGCCGGTGCGCCGGAGCGCGCGCGCGACGCCGCGCACGCGCACCTGGCGTTCGTGCACACCGCACTGCGCACGCTCGACGAGGACGAGGCGCGCCGCGTCCGCGCCTGGCGTCTTCCCTCTCCCGCTGCCGGCACCTCCGGATGATCGTCTCCTCCACCACCGACTACCGCGCCGCCGCGCAGCGCCGGCTGCCGCCGTTCCTGTTCCACTACATTGACGGCGGCGCCTACGCCGAGCGCACGCTGCGGCGCAACGTCGCCGACCTGGCCGACATCGCGCTGCGCCAGCGGGTGCTGCGCAACATGGCCACGCTGGACCTGGAAACGGAGCTGTTCGGCGAGCGTCTGGCGCTGCCGCTGGCGCTGGGCCCGGTCGGCCTGACCGGCATGTACGCGCGCCGCGGCGAAGTGCAGGCGGCGCGCGCGGCGGCGGCCAAGGGCGTGCCGTTCACCCTGTCCACGGTGTCGGTGTGCCCGATCGAGGAAGTGGCGCCGGCGATCGACCGGCCGCTATGGTTCCAGTTGTACGTGCTCAAGGACCGCGGCTTCATGCGCAACGCGCTGGAGCGGGCCAAGGCCGCCGGCGTGCGCACGCTGGTGTTCACCGTGGACATGCCCACGCCCGGCGCGCGCTACCGCGACGCGCATTCGGGCATGAGCGGGCCCAACGCGACGCTGCGGCGCTTGCTGCAGGCCGCCACCCACCCGCGCTGGGCCTGGGACGTGGGCCTGCTGGGGCGGCCGCACGACCTGGGCAACATCTCCACCTACCGCGGCCACCCGACTGCGCTGGCCGACTACATCGGCTGGATCGGCGCCAACTTCGACCCGTCGATCACGTGGAAGGATCTGGAATGGATCCGCGCGTTCTGGAGCGGGCCGATGCTGATCAAAGGCATCCTCGACCCGGCCGATGCCCGCGAGGCGGTGCGCTTCGGCGCCGATGGCATCATCGTCTCCAACCATGGCGGGCGCCAGCTCGACGGCGTGCTGTCCAGCGCGCGCGCGCTGCCGGCCATCGCCGATGCAGTCAAGGGCCAGTTGAAGATCCTGGCCGACTCCGGCATCCGCAGCGGCCTGGACGTGGTGCGCATGCTCGCGCTCGGCGCCGACGCGGTGCTGCTCGGCCGCGCCTTCGTCTATGCGCTGGCAGCGGCCGGCCAGGCCGGGGTGGAGAACCTGCTGGCGCTGATGGAACAGGAAATGCGCGTGGCGATGACCCTGACCGGCGCCGACTCCATCGCCGCGATCTCGCGCGACGCGCTGGCGCAGGCCGAGCGCGTGGCCGCGGCCGCGTAAAGCGCGCGCGCTGCGCCGGCGCGTGCCGCGCATGCAGCGCGAGCGCCGCGGCTGGCCGGCGGGCGCGAGCCTGCGGCGCAGCGCTGGCCCGCAGCGGCTCCGCTACGGCGCGACGGCCTGCGGCGCCGCCAGCGCCCGCGCCAACACCGCATAGATCCGATCGTCGCCGGATTGGGCGACGTTGAAGCGCAGGAAGCGGCCGGCGCGCAAGGATTGGCTGAAGGCGTTGCCCGGCGCCAGCACCACGCCCTCGCGCAGGCAGGTGCGGGCCAGCGCGGCGGCATCGACGCCGGGCGGCAGCTGGCACCAGACGAACATGCCCGAGCGCGGCACCAGCCAGGGGCTGATCCCGAGCGGCGCGAGCCGGGCCAGGGTGTATGGCATCGCCTGTGCCAGCCGCTGCCGCAGCGTCTGCAGATGCCGGCGGTAGCCGCTGTCGGTCAGCACCGCCAGCAGGAGCTCGGCCGCGATGCGGCCGCCGCCGAAGCTGGTCGCGATCTTGAGGTCGGCCAGGCCCTCGATCCAGTCGGCGCGCGCGGCGATGTAGCCGCAGCGCAGTGCGGCCGAGATGGTCTTGGAAAAGCTGCCGATCTGGATGACCCGCGCCAGGCCGTCGAAGGCGGCCAGCCGCGGCGCCGCGGTGGATTCGAAGTCGGCGAAGATGTCGTCTTCCACCACGATCAGGCCGGCGTTGCCGGCCAGCGTCAGCACCCGGTGCGCGATCGCCGGCGAGAGCACCGCGCCGGTGGGATTGTGGATGCCCGAATTGGTGATGTAGAGCCTGGGCGCATGCGCCTGCAACGCGGCCGCGAACGCCGCCACGTCGGGTCCGTGCGCGGTGTGCGGCACGCCGATCGGCCGCGCCCGGTGCGCCTTGAGCAGGGCGTGGAAGTTGAAGTAGCAGGGATCGTCCACCAGCACCGTATCCCCGGGCTGCAGCAGGAACCGGCAGATCAGATCGATGGCCTGGGTCCCGGATTCGGCGAGCATGATCTGTTCGGGCGCGGCCTCGACGCCGTTGGCCGCCAGGCGCCGGGCCAGCAGCTGGCGCAGCAGCGGATCGCCCAGCGGCGTGGCGTACTCGGTCAATGCCGGCGCTTCGGCGCGGGCCAGGGCGCGCAGCGCGCGGCGCATCCCGTCCTCGTACAGCCACGCTGGCGGCAGCCAGCCACAGCCCGGCTTGAGCGTGCCGGCATCGGTTTCCAGCGACTGCCGCGACACCCACAATGGATCGATCTGCCGGTCCAGGTGCGGCCCGAGCCGCGCCAGCGCCAGCGGCGCCGCCGGCCCGGTCACGTAGTAGCCAGAACCCGGGCGCGACACCAGCTCGCCCTCGGCCACCAGCCGCGCGTACGCCTCGACCACGGTCGAGACCGACAGCCGCATGGCCCGTGCCTGCGCGCGCACCGACGGCAGGCGCGTCCCCGGCGGGTAGCTGCGGGCGGCGATGCGGGAGCGGATCTGGGCCATCACCGCGGCGATGCGGGTGCTGTCCTGCGCCATGGCGACCTCAACTGTAGTGGCCGCAGAAGCCTAACAGTTATCTCCGATTGTATTGGACCGTACCTGTCGCCGCCGCGGCCGCCGGTGCTCTACTGTCCTCCCCCTGCACGGAGACGGCGATGGCAACGCACTGGAACGGATGGCGCAATGGCTTCATCGGCGTGGCGATCTTCGCCGGCTCGCTGCCGGCCACGCGCGCCGCGGTCATGGACCTGGACCCGACCTTCCTGACCTGCGCACGGGCGAGCATCGCCGCCCTGGCCGGACTGGCCTGCCTGCTCACGCTGCGCCAGCGACGCCCGGCGGCGGCGGACCTGCCGGCGCTGGCGATCGTCTCCCTGGGCTGTGTGATCGGCTTCCCGCTGCTGACCGCGCTGGCCTTGCGGCACGTCTCCTCCGCGCATTCCATCGTGTTCGTCGGGCTGCTGCCGTTGTGCACCGCGCTGTTCGGCGTGCTGCGCGGCGGCGAGCGCCCCAGGGCGGGTTTCTGGCTGTTCTCGCTGCTCGGCAGCGGGCTGGTGGCCGGCTATGCGGCCATGCACGGCGCCGGCGCGGCGCGGCACGGCGATCTGCTGATGCTCGCCGCCGTGGTGGTGTGCGGGCTCGGCTATGCCGAAGGCGCACGCCTGGCGCGCACCCTGGGCGGCTGGCAGGTCATCAGTTGGGCGCTGCTGCTGGCGCTGCCGGTCATGCTGCCCGCCACCCTGCTCACCATGCCGGATTCGTTCGCGCATGTCGGTGCACCGGCGTGGATCGGGCTGGGCTACGTGGCCCTGTTCAGCATGCTGATCGGCTTCGTGTTCTGGTATCGCGGGCTGGCCCAGGGCGGTATCGCGGCGGTGTCACAGCTGCAGCTGCTGCAGCCCTTTCTCGGCCTGGCCCTGGCCGCACTGCTGCTGCACGAGGCGGTCAGCGCGGCGATGCTGGCGGTGGCGCTGGGCACGGTGCTGTGCGTGGCCGGGGCGAAGAAGTTCGCCAGCTGATCCGCTGCGGATCGCGCGTGGCGCGCCCTGCCCCGCCTTGCGCCGCGCCGCCTTGGCCGCCTTGGCCGGCCTGGTCTTGGCCGCGGACTTGGCTGCGGACTTGGCGGGTTTCTTGGCCATGTCCTTGGCCGCCTTCTTGGTCGCTTTCCTGGCCGGCCGCTTCGCCGTCTTGCCCACCGGCACCGACTCCGCGCTGGGCCGGGGCGCGGCGGTTGGCGCCCAGGCGCTTCTGCAACCACCACATGAAATCGACCACGTTGGTGGCCGCGTCCTCGCACTGCGACGCATTGGCCTCGGCGTCCACCTGGGTGGTGCCTTCCTGTGCCTTGATCCGCTTCCGGATCACCGCATGGCCGTACCCCACACGCAGGCGAGCACGATCAGGAAGACAAAGGTAATGCGACCCAGAGAATTTTCGTCGCGGACACGGGCGTTTGCTCCTTTCCGGAGCAAGGTCGACGCGGGCGGAGGACGTTTTCAAAGGTGGTCGGGAAACATCGCAGGCTGGCGTGCGAATGTCGGCGCTGCGATCAGGCATCGGGGTTCCCGCCCCCAGTGTAGGCGCGGAAAGCCGTCACGAGATGGTCGAAGACGGTGGCGATTCGCGGTGTCCGACGGAGATCCTCATGCGACACGATCCAGGTGTCGAACGCGTGGACCGTCAGATCGGGCAACACCGCGACGAGATCGATGCCAGCGTCCCCGATCGGTGCGTGCAGGACACCGATCCCGAGACCGGCCCGGATCGCCGCAGCCTGGGCGGCATGGCTGTCCGTGCGGATCGCAAAGCTGGCGCGCGACAAGGCCGTGTCGAGCGCCGCCACGATCGAGAGATCGCCCGCCGCACGATCCGGACCGATCAGCGCATGGTCGGACAGATCCGCCACGGACCTCGGCAGACCGTGCCGCGCGATATAGGCGCGATGCGCGAACAAGCGCAGTGGGATGGCGCCGACATGCCGGGCGACCAGCGCCTCCTGACGCGGGCGGTACATGCGGACCGCGACGTCCGCTTCTTGGTCGAGAAGGTCGGCTGAGAGGTTGCTGAGAACCTGTTCACGATCTTTTGAGTAGTAGTGTCAGGAATGCCAGGTGGATGAACTGCAAGCTGGTGTTGCGTTTGCGCTCGCAGTTCTTCCATAGCCTTCGGTTCTTTTCCAGCCACGCAAAGCTGCGTTCGACGCTCCAGCGCTTGGGCATGACCTTGAAGATGTGCAGTTCGCTGCGTTTGGCGATCTGCACCGTGACTTGCTTGCCCAGGATCTCTCGTACGCCTTCGGCGAACGGTTCTGCGGTATAGCCGCTATCGCACAACAGGCTTTGCACGTGTCCCAGGTTCGGGTTCTACCCCGAAATCACGGCCGGTTGTGAAAGGGTGGAAAACTTCAAATCCTCTCTGTCAATCCTTCGCCGCATCCTTGGGTTGTGGCGCCGCTCGATGTATTGGAACACATCGGCTCTTGCCGCATCGAGTGTCGGATAGGTCATGCGGTAGATCCGTTCGCGCTTGAGCAGGCCAAAGAAGCCCTCGCATGCGGCGTTGTCTGCGCAGTGACCCACGGCGCTCATCGAGCACACCAGGGTGTTGGTCAGCAAATACGTCTGATAGTCACCGCTTCGAAACTGACTGCCTCTATCCGAATGCAAGATCACCGGTTCGTCGCCCTGTCGCTGCCCCGACGTCCCCCCGCTTCAGTAGCGGGGCTCTTTAGGGATAGTCTGATCAACGCGGTCGGAGGATGAGGCAAGCCATATCGACCACGCCCACGGCGCTCAGACCCTCGGTTTTTCGCCGTTTCCGGCGCATTTCCGGGGTATTTCCCGGATTACAGGCACACCCTCCCCACGACAGGCAGCAACTGCTTTCGCTTCAGCCACAGGTTCGACAGCGCAAACAGCGTCAGCACTTGCGCCGTGTTCTTCGCCAGGCCGCGATAGCGCACCTTGACGTAGCCAAACTGGCGCTTGATCACCCGGAACGGATGCTCCACCTTCGCCCTCAGGCTGGCCTTGGCGTGCTCCCAGCGCTGTGCCCACTTCAATTCGCGCTTGCTCTTGATCTGCTTCAGCTTCGAGGGCTTCTCCGCGATCAGATAGCGCAGCTTGCGCTTGCTCGCCATCTCCTCGCGCTTGGCCAGCCCGGTGTAGCCGCTGTCGCCGCATACCGTGTCTTCCTTGCCGTGCAGCAGCTTGTGCGCCTGGGTGATATCTGCGGCGTTGGCCGCCGTGCATTCCAAGTGGTGCACCAGCCCGGACTCATCGTCCACGCCGATGTGCGCTTTCATCCCGAAGTAGTACTGATTGCCCTTCTTGGTCTGGTGCATTTCCGGGTCGCGCTCGCCGTTCTTGTTCTTGGTCGAGCTGGGCGCGGCAATGATCGTGGCGTCCACGATGGTGCCGCCGCGCAGGCTCTGGCCCTTGCGCGATAGGTGCGCGTTGACCCGGTTGAACAGCGTGCGCGCCAGATCGTGCGTCTCCAGCAACCGGCGGAAGTTGAGGATCGTGGTCTCGTCCGGCACCTCATCCAACCCGCCGATCCTGGCGAAACGGCGCATCGACGCCGTGTCGTACAAGGCTTCTTCCGCGCCCGGGTCGCTCAGTGCGTACCACTGCTGCAGAAAGTGGATGCGCAGCATTGTCTCCAGCGGGTACGGCTGACGGCCCGGATGGCCCGACTTCGGATAGTGCGGCGCGATCAGCGCCAGCAGGTCTTTCCACGGCACCACCTGATCCATCTCGGCCAGCAACCTTTCGCGCCGCGTCTGCTTGCGCTTGCCGTTGTACTCCGCGTCGCCGAAAGACAATTGCATCGTCGTTGTCCTGTTGGGCTTTGTACGATTGTCGCAGGATCAGAGGGAGTTGTTCAGACCATCCTTAGAGTCCGGGTTTCATCGTAGCGGCTTTGGCCGCTAGCTGTTGGGCATAGGCGGCCGGGGTCAGGCCGCCCAAGATCTTCTTCGGTCGCTCCTCGTTATATTCCCGTCGCCAGGTCTCGATCTCGGTGCGGGCGTGCAGCAGCGTCGGGAACCAGTGCTCGTTGAGGCATTCGTCGCGCAGGCGGCCGTTGAAGCTCTCGATGTAGGCGTTCTGGTTCGGCTTGCCTGGCTGGATCAAGCGCAGCTGCACACCGCGCTCGTGGGCCCACGTCACCATCGTCTTGCCGCAGAACTCCTTGCCGTTGTCGGTGCGGATCACCTGCGGCAGACCCCGTGTCAGCGCCAGCCGATCCAGCACCCGGGCCACGCCGTGGCCGGAGATGGCCCGCTCCACCTCGATCGCCACCGCCTCGTGCGTGGCATCGTCGACGATGGTCAGGGCCTTGAGCACCCGGCCCTCGGCGGTGCGGTCGAACACGAAGTCCATCGACCAGACCTGGTTGGCGGTTCCAGGCCGAAGCAACGGTTGGCGCTCGCCCAGCAGCACCTTCTTCCGCTTGCGCCGGCGCACCTGCAACCTGGCCTCCTGATACAGCCGTTCCACCCGCTTGTAGTTCACCGGCCACTGCTCCTGCCGCAGCTTCAGATAGATCATCCCGACGCCGTAGCGCTTGTACCGCTGCGCTAGCGCCAGGATCCGCTCGCGCAGCTCGACGTTGCGATCCGGACGTGGGACGTAGCGCAGCGCGCTGGCGCTCATCCGCACCACGGCCAGCGCCCGCCGCTCAGGGAGCCCGCGCTCCATCAGGTGCCGCACCAGCATCCTGCGCGCCGGTGCGGTCACCACTTTTTTCGCAGGGCGTCCTTGATGACGTCGTTCTCGAACAGCTGCTCGGCCAGCAGCTTCTTCAGCCGCGTGTTCTCCGCCTCCAGCTCCTTGAGCCGCTTGGCCTCCGGCACGCTCATGCCGCCGAACTTGCTGCGCCACAGGTAGTAGGAGGCCTCGCTGAACCCGTGCCGCCGGCACAGGTCCTTCACCGCCACGCCGGCTTCGGCCTCACGCAGGAAGCCGATGATCTGCTCTTCGGAAAAGCGCTTCTTCACGTCCAATCTCCGTCTCGTTGGGGATTGGACTCCAAATCGCCGTGCTACTCAAAACCGGGGGGACGTCGAGTGGAGCGAACCAGACGATGAAGGAGTGAGCCTGCTGGAGCGGGCGCTCAAAAAATCAGGTTGGCGCGGCCCGCCAGAGACAGGGGCGCAACGCTTGCAGCACGTTCTTGATCGTGGACGCACAGAGCGTGAAGAACACGGACACGGCCGGCCAGAAGGGTTATGACGCGGGCAAGAAGGTCTCGGGGATCAAGCGTCGCATCGCCGTCGATACCCAAGGCCTGCCGCATGCGGTCGCGGTGACGAGGGCGGAAGTGACCGACCGCAAAGGCGCGCTCCAATCCCTGGATCGTTGCAAGCCGAACCTGGGACACGTGCAAAGCCTGTTGTGCGATAGCGGCTATACCGGAGAACCATTCGCCGAAGGCGTACGAGAGATCCTGGGCAAGCAAGTCACGGTGCAGATCGCCAAACGCAGCGAACTGCACACCTTCAAGGTCATGCCCAAGCGCTGGAGCGTCGAACGCAGCTTTGCGTGGCTGGAAAAGAACCGAAGGCTATGGAAGAACTGCGAGCGCAAGCTCAACACCAGCTTGCAGTTCATCCACCTGGCATGCCTGACACTACTACTCAAAAGATCGTGAACAGGTTCTAAGCAGGGTCGCAGGTACGCCGGCACCACGACGCTCCCGAGTCTGCTTCGGACTTGACTCCACTTCAGGCGGGTCCGCCCGGACGGCCGCCCGGGCCCGAGCCCGGCTTACCGGCAGGCCTTGCCTTCCACCTGCATCTGCACCGCGTACATCGGCACTTGTGCGATCTTGCCGGCGATGGCCTGCCGCTTGGCCTCTTCCAGATAGATGCGCGACTGGCCCTGTCCGTCCAGGGCCGGCTTGCCGTCGGCCGGCTTGCGCCAGACCCGCACCACCGCCTGCTGGGTCGGGCATCCGGCGCTGGGCACGCGGATCAGATCATTGAATTTCCAGCCCGCCGCTTCGCTGGGCCTGGCCTGGTCGAACTCCACCAGCTTGGCGCGCGGCTGGCAGGTGGGGCTGCTGCGGACCGCGGAAAGCCGGTATGGCTGCGCCGCATCGCCGGTGTAGATTCCTTCGAAGCGCACGCAGGCCTCGGGGATCTGCCGGATCGTGTGCACCACGCCGACCGCCTGTGCGGTCCCCGGCTGGCGTTGCAGTTCCGGCACTGGATCGGCCGCCAGTGCCGCGCAGGCGCACAGGCACAGGCCGAACGCCGAAGCGAACGCGCGCGCAGGGATCGTCGATTGCATCGGTTTGCTCCTTGAAAGCAATGTGCAACGCTGCCATGCGCAGACTGAACCGAGTGCAAAGGTACGCACGCGGCTGGCGATGGCCAGGGGTCAGGCGCATACTCGGCCCGGTTCAGGTCAGGTCGAACATTGCGATACGCACCACTGGCGCGTTGCTGCCGCGGAGTCGTTGCATGCGTCGGACTCCTTTCGGTGTGATGCCGCTGTACGTCCCACCGCTTGGGCGACATCCACATCCTTGGGAGGGGTCATGCTGGAACGATATGCGGTCACCGTGGCACTAGCGTGCGCGGTCTTGGCGATTCTCTATGGCGTCGTATCCACGCGCTGGATACTGGCGCAGCCAGCCGGCAACGAACGCATGCGGCACATCGCCGATGCGATCCAGGAAGGCGCGCGCGCCTACCTCAACCGCCAATACCAGACCATCGCCGTCGCCGGCGTGGCGCTGTTGCTGCTGGTCGGGTTCTTCCTGAGTTGGTACACCGCCGGCGGCTTCGCGATCGGCGCGGTGCTGTCGGGCGCGGCCGGCTACATCGGCATGAACCTGTCAGTGCGCGCCAACGTGCGCACCGCCGAGGCGGCACGGCGCGGGCTGGGGCCGGCGATGGACGTGGCGTTCCGCGGCGGCGCGATCACCGGCATGTTGGTGGTCGGACTCGGCCTGATCGGGGTGGCCGGCTACTACGGCGTGTTGCAATGGCTGGGGCGCAGCGTCGAGGAAAGCCTGCATGCGCTGGTCGGCCTGGCCTTCGGCAGTTCGCTGATCTCAATCTTCGCACGGCTCGGCGGCGGCATCTTCACCAAGGGCGCCGACGTCGGCGCGGACCTGGTCGGCAAGGTCGAGGCCGGCATCCCCGAGGACGATCCGCGCAACCCGGCGGTGATCGCCGACAACGTGGGCGACAACGTCGGCGACTGCGCGGGCATGGCCGCAGACCTGTTTGAGACCTACGCGGTCACCGTGATCGCCACGATGCTGCTCGGCGGGTTGATGGCGGCTGAGGCCGGACGCAACGCGGTGCTGTATCCGCTGGTGCTCGGCGGTGTGTCGATCGTGGCCTCGATCGTCGGCACCTTGTTCGTACGGGTGCGACCGGGCGGCTCGATCATGGGCGCGCTGTACAAGGGCGTGCTGGTGTCGGCAGTGCTCGCCGCGCTGGCGTTCTGGCCGGTGACCCAGCAATTGATGGGCGATACCGCCGCCGGAGCCACCAGACTCTACGGCTGCGCGCTGATCGGTCTGGTGCTGACCGGCTTGATCGTGTGGATCACCGAGTACTACACCGGCACTCAGTACAAGCCGGTGCGGCACGTGGCGCAGGCATCGACCACCGGCCATGGCACCAACATCATCGCCGGGCTCGGCATCTCGATGAAATCGACCGCGCTGCCGGTGCTCGCGGTGTGCGTGGCGATCTGGGGCGCGTTCGCGCTGTCGGGCCTGTACGGCATCGCCATCGCCGCCACCGCGATGCTGTCGATGGCCGGCATGATCGTCGCGCTCGACGCCTACGGGCCGATCACCGACAACGCCGGCGGCATCGCCGAGATGGCCGAGCTGCCGCCGGAGGTGCGCGCGGTCACCGACCCGCTGGACGCGGTCGGCAACACCACCAAGGCGGTGACCAAGGGCTATGCGATCGGTTCGGCCGCGCTGGCCGCGCTGGTGCTGTTCGCCGACTACACGCACAACCTGCGCGCCGCCCATCCCGGCGAGCGCTTTGCCTTCGATCTGTCCGACCATACGGTGATCATCGGCCTGCTGCTCGGCGGCCTGATCCCCTACCTGTTCGGCGCAATGGCGATGGAAGCGGTGGGCCGCGCCGCCGGCGCGGTGGTCGAGGAGGTGCGGCGCCAGTTCCGCGAGATCCCCGGCATCATGCAAGGCACCGGCAAGCCGCAGTACGACCGCGCGGTGGACATGCTGACCCGCTCGGCGATCGGCGAGATGATCGTGCCGTCGCTGCTGCCGGTGGCGGTGCCGGTGGTGGTCGGGCTGCTGCTCGGCCCGCGCGCGCTGGGCGGCCTGCTGATCGGCACCATCGTCACCGGGCTGTTCGTGGCGATCTCGATGACCACCGGCGGCGGCGCCTGGGACAACGCCAAGAAGTACATCGAGGACGGCCACTTCGGCGGCAAGGGCAGCGAGGCGCACAAGGCCGCGGTCACCGGCGACACGGTCGGCGATCCGTACAAGGACACCGCCGGGCCGGCGATCAATCCGCTGATCAAGATCATCAACATCGTCGCGCTGCTGATGGTGCCGCTGCTGTGAGCGGCCCGGCGCCGGCGCTGGTGGCCGGCCGGCGCCGGCATGCAGCTGCTACAGACAATCGATCAGGCCGTCGTTGACGCTGCGCTGGCTGTGCGGCAGCGGCGCGAACAGCGGGTGCGGCCCCGCCAGCGCCGTGTACAGCGCCGCCACCCGGGTCTGCGGCAGCAGCGGCGTGGGGCATTGCCACAATTTCGCGTCGACCTGCACCTGGCCGGTGGCCGGGTCGACGCTGGCTTCGCTGGCGGCGAAGGTCCATACGCACTGGCCGAGCACCCCGTCGCGCTGGCGGACCGAGCAGCGGTAGCGCAGCGGCCGGTAGTCGCTGTACTCGCCCTCGCAGAAGGTGTCGCCGCAGATCTGGTCGAAATCCTCGGCCAGCCGCTGCTCCAGGTCGTGGAACGCCTCCCAGCCCGCGGCCGGGGTCGGATAGTCGAGCGCATCCACGTAGACCTGCTGCGCCTGCGCCGCGGGCGCGCCGCAGGCCAGCAGCGCGGCCGTCAGCAGCGCGCCCATCGAAAACCGGATTTCTTTCATCGCCTTGCTCCTTGGGACGGACAGTGGACACAGCGTCGCGCTGCGGCTGGCCGTGCGCTATCGGAAACCTTCCCATGCGGGCAGGTACGGAGTCCGAAAACCTTGTAGGGATAGGCTTAGCCGCCCGCGCTGCATTGCAACAGCCAAGCGACTAGAATACGGCCCTCTTTGAGAAGCCACTCCACTGGAGCTAGCGCATGGGTCTGGAACTGGTCACCTCCGGCAAGAACCTGCCGGAAGAAATCAACGTCGTCATCGAAATCCCCAAGGATTCGGAGCCGGTCAAGTACGAAGTGGACAAGGCCAGCGGCGCGATCTTCGTCGACCGCATCCTGTCCACGCCGATGCGCTATCCGTGCAACTATGGCTATGTGCCCAACACCCTGTGCGGCGACGGCGATCCGGCCGACGTGCTGGTGGTGCTGCCGCTGCCGCTGGTGCCCGGCTGCGTGGTGCGCTGCCGCCCGGTCGGCGTGCTGAAGATGAGCGACGAGGCCGGCAGCGACGAGAAGATCCTGGCGGTACCGGTGGCCAAGGTGTTCGAAGGCTACGGCCACATCGAGGACATCGCCCAGGTCTCCGGCCACTGGATGGAGCGCATCGGCCACTTCTTCGAGCACTACAAGGACCTGGAGAAGGGCAAGTGGGTCAAGCTGGACGGCTGGGGCAACGCCGCCGAGGCCAAGCAGATCCTGCTCGACGCAGTCGAGCGCTATCAGGCCGGCGCCTGAACCAGTCGGCGCGGCGGGCGCCAGCCCGCCACGACTGACCCGCTTCACGTTTTACGACCGGGAACGGTGCAACATTCTGGGGGTTTGGGGTACATTGCGGGTCGAATGTGCGGGCCGGTCGAGCGTGAACCGGTCCTTCTTGAGGGGTAGTCTCTTGCGTATCCTGTTCGTCGGCGACGAGGCGAGCCTGCCGGCCGAAGTCACCGCATACATCCGCGAATTGGACGAGGATTGGCAGGTCCAGACCGTGCTCGACGGCAATGCCGCCATTGCCGCCGCCGCGACCATGCACCTGGATGCGGTGATCGCCGCATCGGCGCTGCCGGACCTGACCACAGCCACCCTGCTCGGCCAAATCCGCACCCTGAGCCCGGAAACCATCCGCATCGCGCTGATCGATCCCGAGCAGAGCAAGCGCGCCCCGCCGGCGCGGATCATCGGCGTGGCACACCGCTTCCTGCCGCTGCCGCTGTCGCCGGAGATGCTGCTCGAGGCGGTCACCAGCATCGAGGAACTGCAGGAACTGCTCGGCAATCCCAAGCTGCGTGCCAGCATCGGTCGCATCGAGAAGCTGCCTTCGCCGCCGCACCTGTACCTGAACCTGATGCATGCGCTGGAGCAGGACGACGGCAGCAACGCCGCCGACCTGGCCAAGCTGGTCTCGGCCGATCCGGCGATCGCGGCCAAGGTGCTGCAGTTGTGCAACTCGGCGTACTTTTCCAACAGCCGCACGATTTCCGACCTGCGCACCGCGGTGACCCGGCTTGGCATCGGCACCTTGCGCGACCTGGTCCTGGCCAGCGAAGTGTTCTCGGTGCAGGCGCTGTCCAACGCTGAACGCAACGCGCTGCAGCAGCGCTCGCTGCTCGCCTCGAAGCTGGCCTCGAAGATGCTGCCCGCCTCCAGCGCCGAACTGGGCGCGACCGCGGCGTTGCTGGCCGATATCGGCCTGCTGCTGCCGGGCATCCGCAACGAGCGCGAGCCGGTTGCCGACGAGGGCGACAACGAGCGCCCCGGTCATGCCGAGGCGGGCGCCTACCTGCTCGGCCTGTGGGGCCTGCCGATGCCGATCATCGAGGCGGTGGCGTTCCACCGCCAGCCGCAGCGGTCCAGCACCCGCAGCTTCTGGGTCACCGGTGCGGTGCACGTGGCGATGGCGCTGGCCAGCGGCTCGGAGGTCGACGAGGACTACCTGGCCAAGACCGGCACCCTGGGCAAGCTGCCGGGCTGGCGCGAACAGGCGGAAAACCTGATGGGACTGACCGCGGCCTAGACACACCGCGCAGGCCGGCCTCGCCGCGGCCGTGCGACCGTACCGCGGCATGCGCTGCATTGTTCCCGCACAGGATGCCGCGCGGCCCGTCGCCGCTGGCCAGAACCGCCCGGCGGACGGCGCCTGCACTGCATCGCCCCCTTGCGCATGGACAGGCATGGCCTCGCCGTGCGCTGCACCGCCGCAATGCCGGCAACCTCCGGCGCCGGCCGCGCGCCGCGTTCGGCATCGCCTGACTTCGAGCCTCAGCGCGCTTGCCGCGCCCTCGTGCCATGGCCGTCTCCGGTAAAAAAGACGGGCCTTGCGCCCACGCCGCTGGATCAGAAGCGCTGTGTTGCCCCTGCGCCGCTGAAACGGACGCCAGGAAGCGATCCTTTCATCGTGCCCTGGAGGTTCCCATGCAACGTCTTTCCCGTCGTCGGTTCCCCAGCGATTTCAAGGCCCAGGCCGTTGTCTTGGCCGAGTCGGTCGGTCGGGCCAAGGCGGCCCGGCCGTTGGACATGTCCGTCAAGACGCTAGGCAACTGGCTGGATGCTTCGCGCGCCGGTCGCTCGCTGAGTTGGCCCAGCCGTTCGCCGGTCACCGACCTGGAGAGCGCGTTGGCCCGCCGGCGGGCCGGGAACGCCACGCTCAAGATGGAGCGCGAAATCCTACCCTCTGCCCGTCCACGCAGGGTCAGGGCGCGGCGCGCCTGCGCCCACGCGGTGGGTCATAAGCGCGTGGCCCGGTGGCGGCGCGCGGAAGGCTTGCGCGGCAGGCCAAGGGCCGCTCCATGCCCCGGACCACCGACAGCCGGCATCGCCGGCCGGGAACCGGCTCGATCGCCCGTTCGCCGTGGACAGCCCGGTGCCGGCCTGGGGGGCTTCATCCCATAAGCGCCAACTGAAAATATCGAACAGCGCGTGCTGCCGATACTGTCTGCGTCCAGGTCGTTCGCGCAGATCGGCGGCAATCCCATTCCAGCCACGCAGGCCATGCGGTCGCGACAGGACCGGATCGATGACCTGCAGCAGCAGGCGGCGCATCCGCGCGGTCCCGCGCCGGCGGCATCGTCGTGGCGTCTTCGGCACGGGGCAGGAAGCGGCCCCAGGGGGGAGAACGCTCGCCTACCGCGAGCACGCTTTCGATCAGGGTCGAGACGAACGCCTCGCCCTGCAGCCAGGCCTTGGCACCCTCCGGGTCGGTCTTCTTCGGATGCCCCAACGGCAGGAGCCACTTCAGTCGTTTGAACGCCAGTTCGATCTGCCAGCGATGCCGAGACGACTCCAGCAAACGTTGCGGCGACTCAGCGCACAATGGAGCGACCACGACCACCTCGCCGGCCCTCTCTCCATGGTCCGGGCCCGCCGCTTGCATCCCTTGCGCTTGGCGGTGCGCTGCAGCTTCTCTTCGCAGATGCGCCACTGCCGTGGCGACGTCTTCAGCGCGCAGACCTGGACCGGGATGCGGCCATGTTCATCGCGCACTTGCGCCAGCCAACCCTGCGCCTGCCCCACCGGCGAGCGCCGCAGGCGCGGCAGCCGGTCCAGCGGCTTGCTGTCGGGCCCGGGTGCTCCAACGCCATGGCGCTCAGGCGCAACACCACATCGCCGCCATGATCGGGCACGTGGCCGATGCCCGACCGGTACGCCGGACCACCATCCCCCATCAGGATGAACCGCCCCGGGATTCCAGGAGACTCCAACCGTTGAGAGGATGGAGTCATGAGCAAGCCAGTGAAGTATTCCCCGGATGTACGGGAGCGGTCGGTGCCGATGGTGCTGGAGCACCAGGACACGCACGGTTCGCCGTGGGCGGCGATCGACCCGCTCGCCGGTGCCGCCGGGTGCGCGTGCGAACGCAGTGTCATGCGATGGACACGACTGGCTGGCGATGCCGGCCGCGCGACGGCCACCTAAAGCCTGCCTGATTCGCGCCGCTATCTAGGGCCTCAGTCACTCGTACACAACGACGCGTTCACAACCATTGTCCACGGCGTTTGCACCTGCTGTTGCCACGCAATTTCTTGTTGTTGCTCCATCATCTAGGAGAACTCGCCGTGAATTCGATGCTCCAGCGCTACAACGTTGGTCCCCGCTTGGCCGTGGCCTTCAGCGTGTTGATCTTGCTGTCGGGCAGCCTGATCGCCATTGGCTTGCAGAGCATGGGCACTGCACGCAGCCAGATAGACGCTATCGTCGAGGTCAACCTGAAGAAGATCCAGCTTTCCAACGTGATGCTGGATGCCAACTGGGGCATTGCCAATGCGCTGCGCAATCTGTCCATCGCCGACACCGAGCAGCAGCGCGCCGACGCGCTGAAGTCCATCTCCGACAACCGCAAGTCCTACGCGGACGCGCGCAAGGCGCTCGACACCGTGCCCGCCAGCCCGCGCGGCGTGCAGCTGCGCAAGCAGATCGATGCAAGGCGGGAAGTGGCGCGCCACGTCAACGACGACATCATCACCCTGGTCGGGAACGGCCACGCCGACCAGGCCCAGGACCTGTTGCTGGCGCAGTCGGGTACGGTGATGAATGCATGGCAGACCGCGATACGCAAGAACGTCACGTTGCAGGACCGACAGAGCCTGCTCGCCTACGCCGCCGCGATCGACGCCATGTCGCGTGGCCGCAGCATGCTGATCGGCGGCGGCATCGCCGTGGTCCTCATCAGCGGTTTGCTGGCCTGGCTGATCACCCGCAGCCTGACCGGGCCGCTGGGGTTGGCGACCCGCGCCGCCGAAAACATCTCCTCCGGCAAGCTCGACAACGCCATCGACAGCGATGCGTGCGACGAGACCGGCCGCCTGCTGCAGTGCATGAGCAAGATGCAACGCCAGCTGCAGTCGGTGCTGGCGGCCCAGGCGGAAATGGCGCGGCGCCACGATGCAGGCCAGGTCAGTTACCGCATGGACGCGGCGGCGTTCCCGGGCGACTACGGACGCATGGTCCACGACAGCAACATGCTGGCGACGTCGCACATCGAGGTCACCATGCGCCTCGCCCAGATCATGGGCCGCTACGCGATCGGCGACCTCAGCGAGGACATGGACCGGCTGCCCGGCGAGAAGGCGGTGTTGACCGAGACCATGGATACGGTCAAGCAGAACCTGAGCGCGATGAACCGCGAGATCAATCACCTGGCCGGCGCGGCCGCGGCCGGCGACTTCAGCGTGCGCGGCGACGCGCAATGCTTCCAGTACGACTTCCGCGCCATGGTCGACAGCCTCAACCAACTGATGGCCACCGCCGACGGCAATCTGCACTCCCTGTCCACCTTGCTGCAGGCCATCGCCGCCGGCGACCTGACCGCACGCATGAGCGGCCAGTTTCAAGGCGTCTTCGCCAGGATGCGCGACGATGCCAACACCACCGCCGGACAACTGGCCGACATCGTCGGCCGCATCCAGCATGCGGCGCTGAGCATCAGTACCGCGGCCACCGAGATCGCGACCGGCAACGACGACCTGTCGCGGCGCACCGAGCAGCAGGCCGCCAGCCTGGAGGAAACCGCCGCCTCGATGGAAGAACTGACCTCCACCGTCAAGCAGAACGCCGAGCATGCGCGCCAGGCCAACCAGCTCGCGGTCGGCGCCGCGTCCGTCGCCTCCAAGGGCGGCGAGGCGGTCAGTCAGGTGGTCAGCACCATGAGCGGGATCGAAGCCTCCTCGAAGAGGATCGCCGACATCATCTCGGTGATCGACGGCATCGCCTTCCAGACCAACATCCTGGCGCTCAACGCCGCGGTGGAGGCCGCGCGCGCCGGCGAGCAGGGCCGCGGCTTCGCCGTGGTCGCCAGCGAAGTGCGCACGCTGGCCCAGCGCTCAGCCGGCGCCGCCAAGGAGATCAAGGGCCTGATCGACGAGTCGGTCGCCCGCGTCGCCGAAGGCTCGGCGCTGGTCGACGACGCGGGGCGCACCATGCAGGAGATCGTGTCCTCGGTGCAGCGCGTCACCGACATCATGGGCGAGATCTCCGCCGCCTCGCAGGAGCAGTACGCCGGCATCGAGCAGGTCAACCAGACCGTCACCCAGATGGACGAGGCCACCCAGCAGAACGCGGCGCTGGTCGAGGAAGCCACCGCGGCGGCGCGCTCGATGGAGGAACAGGCTGGCCAGCTCACCGAGGCCGTGGCCCTGTTCAGGCTCGACAACGCCGCTACCGGCGCCGCACTGGCGTTGGTCAAGTCCAGCGCAGCGCCGCTGGCGGAAGCGAACGCCGGGCCAGCCAGACGCAGCGCGGCGCCGATACGCGCGGTGTCCGGCAAGGCGGCGAGCATCGAAAACGGAGCGCACTGGCGGCAGTTCTGAAGTCCGGCGCCGAAAGGATCGCAGGCGGGCCGAAAACGGCGGCGGCATGCCGGATGCCGCCGCGGCTGCCTGAATCCGCGGCCGAGGCGCATCAGGCCTGCTGTGGACCCTCGCAATGCCGCGCCGCAGCCACGGGGTCGAGCCGATTCCCCTGGTTCGCGAGCGCTCTTGCGCAATCGACCGGCACATGCGGACCGGCAGCCGCCTCATTGGATGACTGCCGGTCCGGCGTCCTTGTCAGGGCGAAAAGCGCACCCGCCAGACGGTATTGCCCACGTCATCGGCAATCATCAGCGCACCGTCCTTGTCCTGGGCCAGGCCAACGGGCGCACCGTACAACTGCTTCTGGTCTTCGGAGTAGAAGCCGCTCACCAGGGTTTGCGGCGGGCCTGAGGGCCTGCCCTGCTGGAACGGCACATAGACCACCTCGTAGCCGCTGAGCGGCGAACGGTTCCAGCTGCCGTGCTCGGCCACGAAGGCGCCGCCCTGGTACTTGGCGGGAAGCGCAGCGCCGCGGGAAAACCACAGGCCCAACGCGGCCACATGCGAGCCCAACGCATAATCCGGCTTGATCGCCTTGGCGACGAGGTCGGGCCGTTGCTCTTTCACCCGGCGGTCCACGTTCTGCCCGTAGTAGCTGTATGGCCACCCGTAGAAGCCGCCCTCCTGTACCGAGGTCAGATAGTCGGGAACCAGGTCCGCGCCGATTTCGTCGCGCTCGTTGGCGATCGCCCACAGCTTGCCGCTCTGCGGTTCCCACTGCAGCCCGGTCGGGTTGCGGATGCCCGAAGCGAAGATGCGGCTGCTGGCGGAGGCCACATCGACTTCGAGGACGGCTGCGCGGCGGTACTCCACGTCCAGGCCGTTCTCGCCAATATTGCTGTTGGAGCCCACGCCGACATACAGCTTGCTGCCGTCGGGACTGGCCAGCAGCGCCTTGGTCCAGTGATGCTCGATCGTGCCCGGCAGGTCGGCAAACAGCGTGCCGGGCGCGGTGATCTCGGTTTGGCCCGGGGTATAGGCGAACTTCATGATGTTGTCGGTGTTGGCGACATACAGCGCATCCCCGATCAACTGCACGCCGAACGGCGAGTGCAGCCCCTTCAGGAAGACGTGCCTTTCCCACTTGCCGTCCGCGCCCTTGCGCAACAGGGTGATGCGGTTGCCGCCCTTGCCGCCCTTGCCTGAGCGGTCCTTGATCACGCCGGCGATGAGCTGCTTGGGCGTGGTGACCGGCTCCAGGCCCGGGCCGTTGGATTCGACGACCAGCACGTCGGCGTTGGGCAGGACGTAGAGCTGGCGCGGGTGCATCAGGTCGCCGGCGATCTTCTCGATCTTCAGGCCGGCCGCCACCGTCGGCATCTTGCCGTCCTTCCAGCCCACCCCCCGCGGGACCTGCATCGGCGGCACCAGAAAATCCTTCGCACTCGGCAGCGACGGCGACTGTCCAGACTGCTGCGCCGGCTCGAGCGACGCCTTGCCGCCGCATGCAGCCAAGGCCGCGGCACAGGTCAGCACCAGGACGGACTTGGAAAAGTGCTTAGCCATGCGCGTGGCCCTCCAGGGTGGTGTTGCGGACGGCCACGACCACATGCGCAACCGCCAGCAACGCGACCGTGACGACCGAGAGCCAGACGCCCGCGGGGACGACCGCATACGCATCGCGGCTGTGCACAAACGCGTTGAAGATGGCGGCGACGATGGCAAACAGGTTCAGCCAGAAATCGAGCCTGTCCGCAGTCACGGCGGACCGCCTCGCCGTGATCCAGACCTGCGCCAAATTCACCAGGCGGGGAACGATGGCGATGACCAGGCCGATCGCGATCAACCACGCCGCCGCCTTCATCCAGAGGATCACGCCGGTGCGCGCGTAGACGATGTCGAAGATCAGCGCGGCCACGAAGCAACCGAACGGGATGGGGTTGAACAATCCGTAGACGGCGTTGGCCACAACGGAACGACGCGATGCTGTCTGGGGATACATGAGCGGCTCATGGTGGAAGGAAGGGATGGGGCGACGCGCGCCTTCGCCACGGACCGCGGAACGCTCCGCCCTGGTGGCGCGATCCACTATCTGCCCCCGCCTGTCGAGGCGGTGTCGCGATGGAGCGCGTATTCGGCGTCGGCCAAGCCGTCGGGCCGTGGCCGACGATCGCGGCCAGAGCGGCTGTACATCCGTGAACGCGCCGCCCAGCGGGCGCCATCGGCGCCCATCGCCGTTTCGCTCCGGCCGCCTTCGCAACGGTCGACCCATGCCGGCGCGAGCATCGATCGCCGTGCACCCCGGCGAGACGCGCGAATGCCGTTTTCGGCCACATCGATCAGTCGTCCTCCGTCACCTTCGGCCGAACTGAAAAGACGATGCGCTCTTGCGTACAACGCGCTGGCCTTTTCTGAGTCGCCCCTTACGACATAGGCCTTAGCCAGGCTGTCCCAGGTGTTGGCCGAGTCGGGGAGCAGCACCGTATTCAATTCAAAGACGCGCAACGCGGGATCGACACTCAGGTTTTCCCGGACCTGATTCCCCATCCGTCGCCTCCGCTGGGCCGGAGAGGGTCGATGCGGCAAGCCGCTGATTCGACAGAGGCGGTGCGACGATGGCCAAGAAGCACCCGATCCGGTTCCAAGCGGGCATGGGCCTGCCGGCGCTCTTGCGGTCCTAGGGGAGCCAGGCCCGATGCCGGCAAGCCGTACTTGAACAACGATGGCCGCAAGGCTTCTTTTGCCCAGCGTGTGGACATCGGCGGTCTTGCCCGTTGCACAGCCGCGACCTGCTCCAATGCAATCGCTGCCAACAGCAGGCCTGCTCGACGCGCGGCACCTTGTTCGCCGATGCCACATCGCCGTTGCGCAGCTGGTTCCTGGCGATCTACTCGCTCAGCCAGCACGGAACGGCATCCCGGCCCTGGCGCTGCGCCGGCAGCTCGGAGTGAGCGAGGACACCGCGGGGCCGGCCGCTGCCAACAGAGCCGGCGCTCATCCGGGTCGACACCCTGCTGGGCACCATCCAGAATGCCTGGCCTGGCACCTATCACGCCTTGCCCCCGAAGTCCCTACAGCGCTACCTGAGCGCGTTCTGCCATCGCTTCAACCGACGCGTGGACCTGGCGGCCTGGGTCCCACGATCGATCTGCGCCGTCCTCCACCCTCCACCGCGGCCCTATCGGCTCGCAACGTTGGATGCGCGATGGGGGGAATCAGGTAACGGTAAAGCCGTCGCGACTGAACTCGCTCCCACAGGTGTTGCATCTATGGCGTGCCGGCCTCAGTGCGAGGCGGCGCCCGCGTCGGCCGTGGCCAGCATGTCCTGCACCGACACCGCGGTGATCGGGTGGTAGCCGGGCTTGGCCTGGGCGAAGACCTGCTTGGCGAAGGCCAGGCCGTCCGGGGTCTTCACCAGTTCGGCATAGATCGGCAGGATCAGCTTGCGCCGACCGACACGGGCGATGAACTCGCCGGCGGCCGGACGCGCCCCGACATCGCCGCTGCGGATCGCCAGCGGATACCAGCGCATGGCGATCTCGCCGTTCGCGGTGCTGGTGAAGCGGTACGCGGCGTCGAGCTGCTTGAGCTGCGCAGGGGTGAGCGTGGCGCCCAGGCCGCTGAGAAAATGTACCCACTCCTGCGTGCTCCAGGCGTCGGTGATCTGCTTGGTCGGCAGGGTGCCGCTGCCGGCCCAGGCGATGCGCGCGGTATCGACCATCGCGAAATTGCGCGAACGCGCCTTCTGTGCGAATGCCGGGATGCCCGGCTCGTCCAGCCACGCGTGCAATTCCTGCTCGCTGACCGCATCGGGCTTCTTGGCCAGCAGGTGCTTCTTCAGATAGGCGACGAACTGGTCGGTGTTGGCGCTTTGGAAGGCATGGTCGTCGAACCAGCCGCGCAGGAACGCATCGAAGGTGGCGCGGCCGAAGCGCTGCTCCAGGAACTGCAGGAACCAGGCGCCCTTGACGTAGGCGACCTGGCTCAGCGCGTCGTCCGGATCGCGCTCGGTCAGCGGCGGCAGCGCCAGCGCCTGGTCGGCCGGGCGCATGTCCTTGACCTCGGCCAGCAGGTCGGTCTGGTCGATCTCGCGCTCCATCTCCGCCGCTTCGGCGCCGTACAGCGCCTCGGTGATGCGCGCCTGCACGTAGGTGGTGAAGCCTTCGTTGAGCCAGATGTCCTTCCAGCTGGCGTTGGTCACCAGGTTGCCGGACCAGCTGTGCGCCAGCTCGTGCGCGATCAGCGACACCAGCGACTTGTCGCCGACGATCACGGTCGGGGTGGCGAAGGTCAGGCGCGGGTTCTCCATGCCGCCGAACGGGAACGACGGCGGCAGCACCAGCATGTCGTAGCGACCCCAGCGGTACGGACCGTACAGCGTCTCGGCGGCGACGATCATCTTCTCGGTGTCCTCGAACTCCTTGGCCGCCTTGTCGGCCATGGCCGGCTCGGCCCACACGCCGGAGCGCTCGGAAATTGGCTTGAACACCAGGTCGCCGGCGGCGATGGCCAGCAGGTAGGACGGAATCGGCTGCGGCATCTTGAACGTGTAGTCGCCGTCGCGCGCCGCCTTCGGATCGTTGTCGGCGCTCATCAGCACCATCACGTCCGGACGCGAGGTCACGTGCGCGCTGTAGGTGAAGCGCACGCTCGGCGTGTCCTGTAGCGGCACCCAACTGCGCGCATGGATCGCCTGCGACTGACTGAACATGAAGGGCAGTTGCTTGCCCTCGGTCATCGACGGCTCCAGCCATTGCAGGCCCGAGGCGGTCGCGGCGGTGTGGTAGGCGATGCTGACCTTCTGCGGCTGGTTCGGCGTCTGGATGGTCAGCTTGCTGCCGTAGATCTTGTCGGCCGGCGCCAACGTGTACTGCAGCGGCGCCAGGTTGCCTTTGCCGTCGTCGCCCTGCACTTGCTCGATGGTCAGCTCGCGCGTGTCCAGCAGCAGCTGCTTGGCGCCCTTGTCCTTCCAGTGCAGCGTATAGGTGGCGGTGCCGCCGATCTGCTTGCTGTCGAAATCCAGCTTCAGGTCCAGCGCCAGATCCTTAATCACAACCTTGTCCGGCTCGGCGTAGGAGCTTTCGTCGTGGCTGCGGTCGGCGAGTTTCGCGGCGGCGGCGGGCCTTGAAGCGGCGGGGGACGCTGCCGGCGGGGCCGACTCTTTGGAGCAACCGGCCACGGCGATCGCCACGGCAAGGGACAGCAGCAGGAACGGAGATCGCATGGACGGCGCCGGATCATGGGGAAGCCGGGATTCTAGCGCAGCGCGTTGTGCAGGTTGCGCAAGCCATCGGCCCGTGCCGGCGATGCCAAGCCGAGAGCAACCTGCAGATCGCGGTTACCGATGCCGCAAAAGCGAATCCGGCAACGCGCCTTCGGCCGCACCACGAATGCAGACGGTCGCCACGCAGGTCCGCCGCACCGGAACGCAGGCGCTGCTACGCAGGCATTTCCTCAGTTGCCAGCTGCCAACCCGCCGGAAGCTTGCCAAAATCCTGCTCCTGCCATTGGGCATGCCCGAGGTACTCCTGCGCGATCCCGTGGACCAGCCGATGCTTCAAGTCGGCATCCATGTGCGGCAACCGGGTGACGGGCACGCCCCACTGTCGCGCAAAGCGTATTGCATGCCGGTAGCCGTCCACGCCCTCGAGAATCGGGCGAAGCGCAGGGTCGGGCCATAGCGCAACCAGCTCTTCCAGCAGAGAAGGGTGTGCTTCGCCCGCGCACAGCATCTGCTCGACGCGGCGTCTGGCCGTGTCCAGAAAGGCATCCGGGTCGCTCAGCTGCAACCTGTGCGAACTCCAGCGGAATCCGCTCGCCCAGTAAGGATCGGCCATCATTTCCTTCAGCAGGGAAATCGACCCTCCCTCGAGAATAACGGCGCCATCGCCGCCATGCCGATCGACGGCATGTTTGAGCAACGCGTTGGCCTCATTCGCCGCAATGATTCCGTCGGACAGCCTGCGCGAGGCGATATAGATCCTGCGCGTGGCTCTCAATTCGGAGAGCAGCGGCCGCCCGCTGCCGGTGGCCAGTTCGGGGTAGCATTGGATCCGATCGAGTGCAATGACCGGCCATCCGCTTCGCTCGGCCAAGGCCACGGATGCCGCCGTCTTGCCGCTACACGTAGGACCCCATATCAAATGAAGGGAAGTGCTCATCTTGGGTCAACCTTTTCCTCGCAGATCTTCGGGTGCGGACGCGCGCCCAGACCGCGCATGCGTTTGCATATAGTTGGAAATCGTCTTAATCGCGTGCCCGGAAACTCCCTCTCTCCAATTCGAAGAGAGAATCAATCCGCTTCTCCACTGGCGCTTAGCGTTCGGGCCGAGCGCCATCCACTCGATACACGCGGCGGCGCCGGATTTTTCCGCGAGGGATCGGCCGAGTGCGGTCCCTTCGCACGTATAGAGAAGGCAGGTGCGCGCGCCCTGCCCGGCCACCGCGCTGAAGCAACGCGCCGCATCGTCCAGCGCCGCCCCAGGCAGCAGCGGCGTGGACGAATAGATGCAGGCGATATCGGCGGCGCAAAACCGAACGTGGCCTCCTGCATCGCTTCCGTGAATCAGAAAGAAACGCTTGTCGCTCGCAAGCCTGAACTCACGCAGGCACGAATGCGCAATGCCGAACACCTGGGGCACCAGTAGATGGAGAACAGCGGCGAATTCGAAATCCTCGAAACTGATGACGTCCATGACGGCCAACCATTCGAAGACATCGCAGATGCCCATAACCGGAGATAATGTCATCTGTCATCCTCGCTGGACCAGGAGCATCAGCGCCAACCAACCTGCACCGGTAGATTATGGCATGCCGGCAATCGATAATATCGGAGCCCTACCGGTAAAGTCCGCTCAGTTTCGCATGCATTCATGGCGGTCGCGCATCCGCCCGGCTTCACTGCGCAATCACACATCGCAAGAATCGCGACCCCATCGAATTCGTCGGCGCCGCGACAGCTTTTTCCCTGCAAATGCATCATGTCTGCCGGCTGCTTTGCGGCTGGCCGCTTTCGAGCCGGCAGCATGCGCAGCGGCAAGCGCGGCGCGTGGCTGACGCTGGCTCGGCTCGGCTCGGCTCGGCTCGGCGCGGTGATGGTGGTGGCTGGTGCGTTGCGGCGCGCAGCGAACGGGATCACCTGCTCCGCATACTTGCTTGATCGCGCTCGCTTATGGCCGCACGGACCGTCGCTGCGGACCCCGCAAGGCGTCACGCCCGAATACCCTGGCAGGGGTCGCAGCGAAGCGAAGCCGCCTGCAGCGGGTGGCAACCGATCCCGAGCTCAGACCTTGTAGCCCGAATGGATCGCGACGATGCCGCCGGTCAGGTTCTTGTAGTGGCTGCGGGCGAAGCCGGCCTCGGCCATCATGCCTTTCAGCGCGTCCTGCGGCGGATGCTTGCGGATGCTCTCGGCCAGGTACTGGTAGCTGTCGGCGTCCTTGGCGAACAGCCGGCCCAGCCGCGGCAGTATCTTGAACGAATGGAAATCGTAGATCGGCTTGAACCAGTCGGCGGTGACTACGGAGAACTCCAGCACCCGCGCCTGCCCGCCGACCTTCAGCACCCGGTACATCTCGCGCAGCGCCGCGTCCTTGTCGGTGACGTTGCGCAGGCCGAAGGCGATGGTGACCAGGTCGAAGCTCTGGTCCGGGAACGGCAGCGCTTCGGCATTGCACTGCACGTAGTCCAGGCCCGCGACCAGGCCGCGGTTGGTCAGCCGGTCGCGGCCCACCGACAGCATGCCGGCGTTGATGTCGCCCAGCACCACCGCGCCCTCGTCGCCGACCCGCTCCTTCAGCAGCGCGGCGATGTCGCCGGTGCCGCCGGCCAGGTCGAGCACGCGGTCGCCCGGCTTGACCTGCGCGGTGGCCACGAAGTAGCGCTTCCAGGCCCGGTGGATGCCCAGGCTCATCAGGTCGTTCATCAGGTCGTAGTTGCCGGCGACCGAGGTGAACACCTCGCCGACCAGCTTCTGCTTGTCCTTGGCGGCGACGTCGCGGAAGCCGAAATGGGTGGTGCCTGACGTGTAGGGGGATTCGCTCATGGCCGGATTATCGCACTGCCGGGCGGCACGTGGCGGTGAAGCGGCCGCGGCCGCGGCATTGGCGCCGTGCCGGCGCGGAGGCTGCAGGCCATGCGCGGCGGGTGGTTCCCCGTCCCGGCCCGGCCTGGCGGAGCCCGGCACCGCGGCCGCGGCGCGGCGGTGCCGGGGTGACAGCCGCCCGTCGCCTGCGCCAGACTCGGGGACAACGTTCGCCATTGGCCCCAGCATGCCGACCACGCCCGACTACCGCGTCCTGCTCGACACCGCCATCGCCGAGGCCCGCCAGGGCCTGGCCGAGGGCGGCATCCCGATCGGCGCGGCGCTGTACCACAACGACGGCCGCCTGCTCGGCTGCGGCCACAACCGCCGGGTGCAGGAAGGCGACCCGTCGGTGCACGGCGAGACCGATGCGTTCCGCAAGGCCGGCCGCCAGCGCCACTACAGGGACACCATCATGGTCACCACGCTGGCGCCGTGCTGGTAATGCAGCGGCCTGGTGCGGCAGTTCAACATCGGCACCGTGGTGGTCGGCGAATCGGTGACCTTCCAAGGCGGCATCGACTGGCTGCGCGAGAATGGAGTCAATGTGATCGACCTGCACAGCCAGGAATGCATCGACCTGCTCGGCGGCTACATCGCGGCCAACCCGGACGTGTGGAACGAGGACATCGGCGAGGACTGACGCGCCGCCGGCTCAGAACCGGTACTGCACGCCGGCGGTGAGCGTGCGCGACGCGCCCACCGCCACCCAGGGCGTCGCCGCGACCGAGCTGGTGTAGTAGCTCCGGTCAAACACGTTGTCCACGTCCAGCGACACACGCAGCCGCTCGTCGATGCGCCAGTACCCCAGCAGTTTGGCCACGGTGTAGGCCGGCAGCCGCGCCGGCGCGATGCCGGCGTCGGCCTGCGCCTGGGTGTAGGCCTCGGCCAGCCGTGCGCCGGTATGGGTGATGCCGCCGCCCAGGCCGAGCAGGCCGCCGCCGCGCAGCGGCGTCTCGTGCACCGCCAGCACGCTGCCGTTGAGCCTGGGCACGTTGATCAGGCTGCCGCCGACCTGCAGCGTGTTGTCGCGCAGCACCTGTACCCGGTTCCACGAGGCGCTGGCGTTGATCCGCCAGTGCGCGCCCAACTGCCCGGAGAAGTCGGCCTCGGCGCCGCGGCTGCGCACGCGGCCGGCGGCGATCTGGTTGCCCGGATTGAGCGGATCGCCGGTGAGCACGTTGTCCTTGACGATCTCGTACAGCGCCAGGGTGCCGCCGAGGCGGCCGTCGCGCGCCTGCCACTTGCCGCCCAGTTCCAGCGCGCGGCCGCTTTCCGGCGCCGGTGCGCGCGCGGTGCCGGTGCCGGTCCACACGTCGGAGCCGGTGTTGGGGCGGAACGTGCGTCCCGCGTTGGCGTACCACGACCACTGCTCGCCCGGCGCATAGCTCAGCCCGATCCGCGGCGTGGTCTTGGCCGGGGTCTGCGCATAGCGGCCGCCGCTGCGCGCGTCGCGCAACGTCTGCCGGTAGCGGTCGTGGCGCAGGCCGAGCAGCAGCGTCCACTGCGCGTTCAGCGCCACCGCGTCCTGCAGGTACAGCGCCAGGTTGCACTGGCGCTCGTGGGTGTCGACGAACGGCAGCGGCGTCGGCGGCGCCTGCCCGTAGACCGGCGCGAACAGGTCCAGCGCGTAAGGCGCGGCCGCGCTGGGGCGGATCCGCAACATGCGCTGGTCGAGCACGAAGTCGTAGGCCTCGGCGCCGAGCAACAGGTCGTGGCGCCAGGCGCCAGCGGCCAGCTGGCCGCGCAGTTCGGCCTGCAGCGCCGTGTCGTGCGAGGCGAAATCGCGCCAGCGCCGTTGTCGCCACAGCGTGCGGCCGTCCTCGCGCAGCGCGCTGGGCTCGGTGGAATAGCCGCGCAGGCCGCCGTCGCGGCGCGAGGCGGCGGCGACGCCCTGCCAGGCATCGCCGAATGCGTGCTGCAGGCGCAACTGGTGATTGCGGTTGTCCACCTGCACATCGCCGTCGCCCGGCTCGCCGAGAAAACGCGAGCGCGGGATCGCACCCAGTTCGCCGCGCACTGCGACCACGCCGCGATCCAGCGGCACCCGCTGGCGCAGCCATTCCCCGTCGTAGTGCAGCGTGGTCGCCTCGCCCAGGCGCCAGGCCAGCGCCGGCGCCACGAAGCGGCGCCGGCTGCGCACGAATGCGCGGATGCTGCGCTTGTCCTCGAGCGCGACGTTGAGCCGGTACGCGAGCGCCGCGCCGAGCGGACCGGTGCCGTCGGCGGCGACGCGGTAGGCGTCGTGGCTGCCGACGGACAGTTCCAGCGCCGCGCCCGGCCGCCACTGCGGGCGCTTGCTGACGATGTTGAGCGTCCCACCGGGTTCGCTGCTGCCGTACAGCGCCGCCGCCGGGCCTTTCAGGAACTCGATCGCCTCGATGTTGGCGGTATCGCGCGGCGCGTTGTAGCCGCGATTGGCGGCCAGGCCGTTGAGCAGGGTCGCGCTGCCGGTGTTCTCGTTGCCGGGCAGGCCGCGCACCGCGAAGTTGTCCCACAGCCCGCCGAATCCGTTCTGCCGCGAGATCCCGCCGACGTAGTCCAGGGTGGCGTCGAGCCGGGTCGCGCCGAGGTCGTCGATCGCCTGCCGCGGCAGCACCCGCACCGATTGCGGCAGGTGGCGCAGGTCCAGGCCGGTCTTGCTGCCCTCGACTTCGTCGGCCTGATAGGGGCCCGAATCGCGGCGACCGACCACGCGCACCGCGTCCAGCTCGGCCGGTTGCGGCGCGGCGCCGCCACGCGAGACCGGATCGGCATCGGCCGGACCGGCGCACAGGCCGGCCAGCAGTGCAACGGCGCAGGGCAGGGGACGCGGCGAACGTGGCGGCATGGAGCGCGCACCTGAAAACCAATATTATATCATTACAATATTGGCACGGATTGTCGCGCATGCCCTCCGCTTTCCGCACTTCCTTGGCGTCTCCGGCCTGCCTGGCGCCGCCATCGGCTTCCTCGCGGCTGGCCTCGATCGATCTGCTGCGCGGCACGGTGATGCTGTTGATGCTGCTCGACCACGTGCGCGAGACGTTCTACCTGCACCACCAGATCGGCGATCCGATGAACGTGGACGCCACCGCGCCGGCGCTGTTCGTGGCGCGCGCGCTGGCGCACCTGTGTGCGCCCGTGTTCGTGTTCCTGACCGGACTGTCGGCCTGGCTGTATGCGGCACGGCAGCCGCGCCGCCGCGCCGCGGCCGCAGCGTTCCTGCTCAAGCGCGGACTGTTCCTGATCGTGCTGGAACTGACCCTGGTCAACTTCGCCTGGACCTTCGCGTTTCCGCCGCAGGTGCTGTACCTGCAGGTGATCTGGGCGATCGGCCTGAGCATGCTCGCGCTGGCGGCGCTGCTGTGGCTGCCGCGCGCGGCGCTGGCGCTGCTCGGCGCAGCGCTGGTGGCCGGCCACAACCTGCTCGATCCGCTGCACGTGCCGGGCGACGGCGCGCTGGCGGCGGCCTGGACGGTCCTGCACGAGCGCGGCTGGCTGCAGTTCGGCGAGCATCTGCGCCTGCGGACCTCCTATCCGCTGCTGCCGTGGATCGGGGTGATCGCGCTCGGCTACGCGGCCGGGCCCTGGTACGGCGCCGCGACCACGCCGGCGCAGCGGCAGCGCCGCCTGCTCGGATACGGGCTGGGCGCGCTGGTGCTGTTCCAGTTGCTGCGCTGGCACAACGGCTACGGCGACGCGCCATGGCGCGAGCATGCCGACCTCGCACATACCGCGATGAGCTTCTTCAACGTGACCAAGTACCCGCCGTCGCTGCTGTTTCTGCTGCTGACCCTGGGCGTGGGCCTGCTGTTGCTGCGCCTGTACGAATCCCCGCCGCTGGCCAGGGCGCTGGCGCCGCTGGCGGCGATCGGCGCGGCGCCGATGTTCTTCTACCTGCTGCACCTGTACATGCTGAAGCTGCTGTCGCTGGCGGCGCTGGCCTACTGGGGCGCCAATCACGGCGCGCTGTTCGGGGTGGACAGCGTCGCCGCGTTGTGGGCGATCGCCGCGCTGCTGGGCCTGGCCCTGTACTGGCCGACCGCTGCGTTCGCGCGGCTGAAGGCGCGGCGCCGCGACCTGGCCTGGCTGCGCTACCTGTGACCGCATGGGTGGGCGGGCCGGAGCGGCGGGCGGCGCGGCGGTATTTCATCGCCGCGCCATGCCGGCATGGTCGGCCGACCACCCTGTCCGCTCCCGGAGACCTGCGATCCCGATCCGCCTGCCGCGCCTGCTGCTGATCGGGCTGACCGAAGTCGGAACTGCACCAGTTCGCCTTACGACGACGCGGCGCAGGTGCAATTGGACTGGCAGGCGTTCGTGGCCGCGTACCAAGTGGGAGTGGGAACGCCGCTGTACCGGGCACGCAGCTTCAACCCTGTAGGGCGGCTCCGGGTGGCCTCGGGCCACCAGCCGCGACAGCCGCATCTGCCGCGCGTGACCACGCGCGGCAGGGCGGCCGCCGTGCCACTGCTACAGGATGTAGCGGCTCAGGTCCGGATCCCGCACCAACTCGCCCAGGTGCGCATCGACGTACGCGGCGTCGACGGCGACGCGCTGCCCGTCGCGGTCCGGCGCCTCGAAGCTCAGCGTGTCGAGCAGGCGCTCGAGCACGGTGTGCAGGCGCCGCGCGCCGATGTTCTCCTGGCGCTCGTTGACCAGGAACGCGATCTCGGCGAGGCGGTCGATCGCATCGTCGGTGAAACTCAGGGTCACCCCTTCGGTCAGCAGCAGCGCTTCGTACTGCTTGCTCAGCGCCGCCTTCGGCTCGGTGAGGAT
Source organism: Xanthomonas theicola (assembly GCF_014236795.1). Classification (NCBI taxonomy): domain Bacteria; kingdom Pseudomonadati; phylum Pseudomonadota; class Gammaproteobacteria; order Lysobacterales; family Lysobacteraceae; genus Xanthomonas; species Xanthomonas theicola. Next base: position 3,385,907 of record NZ_CP049017.1, read on the forward strand.
GCGGATGAAATCGTCCTTGGACAGCGCCGACAGCTCGACCCGGATCGGGAAGCGGCCCTGCAGTTCCGGGATCAGGTCGCTGGGCTTGGCCAGATGAAACGCGCCGGAGGCGATGAACAGGATGTGGTCGGTCTTGACCGTGCCGTACTTGGTGCTGACGTTGGAACCTTCGACCAGCGGCAGCAGGTCGCGCTGCACGCCCTCGCGCGAGACATCGCCTCCGCCGACGTTGTCGCCGCGCTTGGCGACCTTGTCGATCTCGTCGATGAACACGATGCCGTGCTGCTCGCAGGCCTCGATCGCCGCGGCGCGCACCTCGTCCTCGTTGACCAGCTTGCCGGCCTCTTCCTCGATCAGCAGCGGCCGCGCCGCCTTGATCGCCAGCTTGCGCGTTTGCGCCTTGCCGCCGCCCAGGTTGGAGAACATCTGCCGCAGTTGCTGGCCCATTTCCTCCATGCCCGGCGGGGTCATGATGTCCATGTTGACGTTGACCGCCAGGTCCAGCTCGATCTCGCGCTCGTCCAGCTCGCCGGCACGCAGCATGCGCCGGAACTTGCTGCGGGTGTCGGTGTCCTGCGCCGAGGGCTCGTTGCGCGCGGCCTCCGGATCGAAGCCGATGCCGGCGCTGCGCCGCGGCAGCAGCGCGTCGAGAATGCGGTCCTCGGCGCGGTCCTCGGCCTGGGTGCGTACGCGCACCTTGGCCTGCTCGCGGTACAGCTTGACCGCGGTGTCGGCCAGGTCGCGCACGATCTGCTCCACGTCCTTGCCGACGTAGCCGACCTCGGTGAAACGCGTGGCCTCGACCTTGACGAACGGCGCGTTGGCCAGCGTCGCCAGGCGCCGCGCGATCTCGGTCTTGCCGACCCCGGTGGGGCCGATCATCAGGATGTTCTTGGGCATCACTTCGTCGCGCAGCGCGTCGGGCAGCTGCATGCGCCGCCAGCGGTTGCGCAGCGCGATCGCCACCGCGCGCTTGGCGTCGTGCTGGCCGACGATGTGGCGGTCCAGCTCCTGCACGATCTCGCGCGGGGTCATGGTGGAGGTGTCGGGATTGGGCATTGGGGATTCGGGATTGGTAGAAGCGGAATGGGAACGATCGATGCGTGTCGGGGCACAGGGAAAGGAGCGCCTTGGCGAATCCCCAATCCCCAATCCCGAATCACAGCTCCTCGACCACCACGTTGCGATTGGTGTAGATGCAGATGTCGCCGGCGATGTTCAGCGCTTCGACCGCGATGGTCTTGGCGTCGAGCGCAGTGTGGCCGAGCAGCGCGCGTGCGGCCGACAATGCGTAGGACCCGCCGGAGCCGATGGCGATGATGCCGTCCTCCGGTTCGATCACGTCGCCGGTGCCGCTGATGATCAGCGAGGTTTCCTTGTCGGCCACCGCCAGCAGCGCCTCGAGCTTGCCCAGGCGGCGTTCGGTGCGCCAATCCTTGGCCAGTTCCACCGCGGCGCGGGTCAGCTGGCCATGCTTTTCCAACTTGGCCTCGAACAGTTCGAACAGGGTGAACGCGTCGGCAGCGGCACCGGCGAAACCGGCCAGCACCTGGCCGTCGCGGCCGAGGCGGCGCACCTTGCGCGCATTGCCCTTCATCACGGTATGGCCCAGCGTCACCTGGCCGTCGCCGGCGACGGCGACATGGCCATTGCGGCGCACCGACAGGATCGTGGTGGCGTGGAAAACGGTGGGAGTCTGACTGGGATCCATGCGGCCTCCGGGACGATTGCTCAGGTGTGGGGGCAGGCCGCGACCCGTTCAAGCGCCGCCGGCCGGCCGCTCGCCGTTCGCATGGATGCCCAAGGCCGCGCAGCGGTCCTCGTCCTGCGGCGGCGGCGGGTGCATGGCGCGCGCCAGCCATTGCCGCATTCAGAACGTCCACCGCGTGCCCGCGGCGGCGTCCGCGGCGCGGCCGACCGAAGGCAGCGCAGGCGCGGACCGGGCGGCGGTCCCGCGCCCGTTCAGGCGTCAGCGGTTGCGCTTGGCGCGCGGATGCGCGGCGTCGTAGACCTTGGCCAAGTGCTGGAAATCCAGGTGGGTGTAGATCTGCGTGGTGGCGATGTCGGCGTGGCCGAGCAACTCCTGCACGCCGCGCAGGTCGCCGGAGGATTCGAGGATGTGGCTGGCGAAACTGTGCCGCAGCATGTGCGGATGCACATGCTTGAACAAGCCCTGGCGCGCGGCCAGCTGCTTGATCCGGATCTGCACCGCGCGCGCCCCGATCGGCGCGCCGCCGCGTCCCGGAAACACTGGCGCCGCGGCGGCGGCCGCGGTCTGCGCGTGCCATTCCAGCAACGCCTTGCGCGCATGCGCGCCGACCGGCACCAGGCGCTGCCGGTTGCCCTTGCCGAGCACGCGGACCAGGCCGCCGGCGACATCCAGATCGCGCCAGCGCAAGGCGCACAGCTCGCTCAGGCGCAGCCCGGAGGAATAGAACAGTTCCAGCAGCGCGCGGTCGCGCAGGCCCAGCGGCGCGTCGGTGGGGACCTCGACCAGGCGCACCGCCTCATCCGCGTCCAGCACCTGCGGCAGCTTGCGCGGCGCCTTCGGCGCGCGCAGCGCGGCCGCCGGGCTGGCGCCGATGCGGCCATGCCGGAGCAACCACGCATAGAAACTGCGGCACGCCGACAGGCGTCGCTGCAGGCTCTTCGGCGACAGGCCGCGACGGTGCTCGGCCGCAATGAAACGGCGCAGCTGTTCGGCGCCGAGCGCCACTATCTCGCCGCCCGCGTTGTCCGCCGCCCAGGCCGACAACGCGCTCAGGTCGCGGCGGTACGCGTCGAGGGTATGCGCGGACATGCGCCGCTCGACCTGCAGGTAGTCCAGGAAACGGGACGCAGGACCCGGGACGCGGGACGCGGTTTCAACACCGGCGGCATCGACCGACGCGCCGGACTGCGCTTTTCGAGTCACACGTCCCGCGTCCCGCGTCCCGACCTTCGCGTTCATCGTTGCAGCGCCACCGTCAGCGACTCGCCCATCATGCGCAGGAACAAGGTACCCATGCCGGGATAGAAACGGTTCGGATCGCGGCTGCCGACCGCGATCAGGCCCAGGCCCGGCAGCGGCAGCAGGGCGCTGGACTGCACCTCTTCGACGCGGCCGGCGTACAGCAACGCCTGCTTTTCCGGCTGCAGGCGGCCGCAGATCGGCTCGCCGTCCTTCAGGCAGTCGCGGAACGGGGCCAGCTGCGGATCGTCCTGCGCCAGGATCTGCAGCCATCGCGCCTGTTCCAGCCCGGGCAGCGGCCGCAGCAGCACGATGCTGACCAGATCGCCCTGGAAATCCTCCTGCAGCGAGGCGGCCATCGCGCGCACGCTGTCGGCGGCGCTGGTCTGCCGCATCAGCGCCAGGGTCAATTGGTGGGTGCGCACCGCCAGGCGCTCGTTGACCTGGGCGTTGGCCGCCAGGTCCGACAGGCGCCGCGACAGTTCGCGGTTCTTGTCGCGCAGCACTTCCAGCTGGTAGCTCGCCAGCGACGCGGTCGGGCCGTCGTCGCGCGGTACCACCAGGGTCAGCGCCAGATCGGGAAACTGCTTCAGGAACGCCGGGTGGCGGCGCAGCCATGCGGCGATCTCGTGCGCGCCGATCTTTTCCTGGGTCTCGCTCATCGGATCCACTCCCCATCGAAAACGAACGCGGCCGGCCCGGACATCACCAACTGCGCCTGATCGTGCGGCCAGCGGATGCGCAGCGCGCCGCCGGGCAGCAACACGCGCACGTCGCGATCCACGCGGCCGCGCTGCATCAGCACCGCCGCGGCCGCGCAGGCGCCGCTGCCGCACGCCAGGGTCTCGCCGACGCCGCGCTCGTACACGCGCAGACGCAGCCGGCCGCGGTCGATCACCTGAGCGAAGCCGACGTTGACCGAATCGGGAAACGATGCGTGCTGCTGCAGCAGCGGCCCCAGCCGCTCGACCGGCGCCGCGTCGACCAGGCCCACTTCCAGCACCGCATGCGGATTGCCCATCGACACCGCGCCGAAGCGCACGCTCTCGCCCTGCAGCGGCAGCAGGTACTCGGCGCGCGCGTGCGGGAAGCCGACCAGCGGCACCTGCTGCGGGGCGAAGCGCGGCACGCCCATCGCCACCGCGAACTGGCCGTCGACGCCGCGCTCGACACGATGCGACGCGAACGGACTGTCGACGGTGAACGCGTCGCCGCCGGCGGCGCCGTCGCGCACCAGCCACGCGGCGACGCAGCGCGCGCCGTTGCCGCACTGCCCGGCCAGGCTGCCGTCGGTATTCCAGATGCGATAGCTGGCCACCGCGTCCGCGCTGCGCGGCGCCTCGATGGTCAAGATCTGGTCGCAACCGACGCCGAAATGGCGGTCGGCCAGGCGCACCGCCAGGCCGGCGTCCGGGGGCGAGCCGCCGTCGCGCAGGTCGAGCACCACGAAATCGTTGCCCGCGCCCTGCATCTTGGAAAAACGCAGGCGCGACGCGGCGTTGGCCTCACTCGTTCCCATCGGTGGGCGCGGGCGTGGTGTCGTCGACCGGCTGCTGCCGGCCATGGACCGGCTGCGCCTGGCCGGCGGGATCGGTGCTGGCCGGCGGCGTCGCGTCGGGCGCGGCTTCCACCGGAACCGGCTTCTGCGGCATCACCAGCGGACCTTTGTTGCCGCACCCGGCCAGCGCCAGCAGGGCGGCGCCGAACAGGGCGATACGGATCGGATGACGGGACGATGTGCTCATGCGCCGAAGTATAAGGCCATGAACCGGCTGTGCCGCATGCGGCGCCGCGCGGCGCGTCGAGCGCGCCTTCACCCGCGCGGCGGCGGCTCCGGGCGCAGCCACAGCCACAGCGCCACGCCGCTCATGCAGCCGATCGCCAGCACCTGCACCCACAATCTGTGCACGAGCAGCAGCAGGAGCAGCGCGCACACCGCCATGGTCAACGTGGCCATCCACTTGCCGCGGCGACTGACCGCGCCGTGCGCTTCCCAGTCGCGGATGCTGGCGCCGAAGCGCGGGTCTTCCAGCAGCCGACGGCGCAGGCGCTCGGAGCCACGCGAGGCGGCATAGGCCGAGATCAGCACGAACACCGTGGTCGGCAAGCCCGGCACGAAGATGCCGACGATGCCCGTCGCCAGGCTGACGTAGGCCAACAGCCACCAGGCCCAGCGGAAACGGGAAGGCGATTCCATCGGCGCATCATAAAGCCGAGGGCGAACCCCGACGCGGCGATGCAGCCCCCCCTGTAGGAGCGGCTTCGGCCGCGACCGCCTCCCCCCACCCTCCCCCGCCGACCGGCGCCGCCATCACCGGGAGCGCAGCCGCCCGCGGACAGCGCCTACTCCGCCGCGTGCTGAACGCCCAGCTGGTCCAGCACGAACGCGTACGACTCGGCCTGCTCGCGGTAGCGGCGGAAGCGCCCGGACTTGCCGCCGTGGCCGGCTTCCATGTTGACCCGGAACACGATCGGCCGGTTGCCGGTGTTGGCGTCGCGCAGCTTGGCCACCCACTTCGCCGGCTCCCAGTACTGCACCTGCGAATCCCACAGGCCGGTGCCGACGAACAGCGCCGGGTAGGCCTGGCGCGCCACGTTGTCGTACGGCGAATAGCCGAGCATGTAGTCGTAGTACTTCTTCTGCTCCGGATTGCCCCACTCGTCGTATTCGTTGGTGGTCAGCGGGATGCTCGGATCGAGCATGGTGGTGACCACGTCGACGAACGGCACCTGCGCCACCAGCACCCGGTAGTCCTGCGGCGCCATGTTCGCCACCGCGCCCATCAGCAGCCCGCCGGCGCTGCCGCCGGCCGCGGCGATGCGATCCGCCGCCGCATAGCCCTGCGCGACCAAGCCGCGGGTCACGTCGATGAAGTCGGTGAAGGTGTTCTTCTTGTGGAGCAGTTTGCCCCGGTCGTACCAGTCGCGGCCCATCTCCTGGCCGCCGCGGATGTGCGCGATGGCGTAGACCACGCCGCGGTCGAGCAGGCTGACCACCGGCAGGTTGAAGTTGGGATCGGTGGACATGCCGTAACTGCCGTAGGCGTACTGGTACAGCGCCGCGGTGCCGTCCTTCTTGAAGCCCTTCCTGTACACCAGCGACACCGGCACCTTGACCCCATCGCGCGTAGTCACCCACACGCGCTCGGTCCGGTACTTGCCGGCGTCGTAGCCGAGCACCGGCTGCTGCTTGAGCAGCCGGCGCTCGCCGGTGCCGGTATTGAGTTCATAGGTGGTGGCCGGCGTGGTCAGGGAGGTGTAGCCGTAGCGCAGCCACGGCGTGTCCGGCTCGGGATTGACCGACAGGCCCATCGAATACGCCGGCTCGTCGGCCTTGACGTACTCCTCCTTGCCGTCGGCGAAGTGCAGGCGGATCCGCTCCAGGCCATCGGAACGCTCGGCGATCGCGGTGAAGCCGTCGAACAGTTCGAAGCCGTCGATGAACACCGTTTCGTCGTAGGGCAGCCAGGGTTGCCATTGCGCACGCGCGGTGGCGCCGTCGGGCGCGGTCATCAGCGCGTAGTTCTTGGCCTTCCAGTTGGTGCGGATCACCCAGCGCCCGTCGAAGTGGTCGGCGCCGTACTCGACGTCGCGCTCGCGCGGCGCCAGCACGGTGAAATGCCGCGGATCGGCGGCCGGCGCGTAGCGCTGCTCCGAGGACACCGTGCTTTCCAGGCCGATGACGATGTACTTGTCGTCGCGGGTGCGGCCCAGGCCCATGTAGAAACTGTCGTCCTTTTCCTCGTAGACCAACGCGTCCTGCGCGGCCGGCGTGCCCAGCACGTGCTTCTTGACCCGCACGGTGAGCAGCGTTTCCGGGTCGTTCTCGACGTAGAACAGGGTCTGGTTGTCGTCGGCCCAGACCACCTCGGGGGAGACGCCCGGCACGCGGTCGGCGTAGACCTCGCCGGTGTCCAGGTTCTTGAAGCGCACCACGTACTGGCGGCGGCCGACGTCGTCCTCGGTCCAGGCCAGAATGCGGTTGTCCTGGCTGACCACCGCCTCGCCCAGGCTGAAATACCCCTTGCCGGCGGCCATCGCGTTGACGTCGAGCAGGATTTCCTCCACCGCGTCCATGCCGCCCTTGCGCCGCGCGTGCACCGGGTGGTCCTTGCCGCTCTCGAAGCGGGTGTAGTACCAGTAGCCGCGCTCGCGATACGGCACGCTGCTGTCGTCCTGCTTGATGCGCCCGACGATCTCCGCGTACAGCGTGTCCTCCAGCGGCTTGAGCGGCTTCAGCACCCGGTCGGCGTAGGCGTTCTCGGCATTGAGGTAGGCCAGCATCCGCGGGTTTTCGCGCTTGTCGTCGCGCAGCCAGTAATAGTCGTCCTGGCGGGCGGCGCCGAACGGCGCGGTGACCGTGTGCGGCCGCTTGGCCGGATGCGGCGGGGTGGCGTCGATGGCGAGGGCCGAAGCGAAGGGCGAAGTCATGAGCAGGAGGAAGCTCGCTAGCAAGGGACGGTGCTGCATCCAATGGGGCTCCGGCGGCGGAAACGCAACTGAGGACGCGCCGCCCGGGCCGGGAGGCGGCAGGCATGCGGCGCAGCGCCGCACGGTACCGGGCGAGTCTCCGCGCAACGCCGCATCCTGGCAAGCGCGCAACGGCATCGTGCGGCGCGCTCCTCTATGATCGGGCCATGGCCACCGTCCCGACCGAATCGCACGCCGCGCCGCCAGGCTACAGCCAGCGCAGCCGCGACATCGCGCCATTCCATGTGATGGCGCTGCTGGCCCGCGCCAACGAGCTGGAACACGCCGGCCACGATGTGATCCACCTGGAGATCGGCGAACCGGACTTCACCAGCGCCGCGCCGATCGTCGCCGCAGGCCAGGCCGCACTGGCAGCCGGCCACACCCGTTACACCGCCGCGCGTGGGCTGCCGGCGCTGCGCGAAGCGCTGGCCGGATTCTACCGGCAGCGCCACGACGTGGACCTGGACCCGGCGCGGATCATGGTCACCCCCGGCGGCTCCGGCGCACTGCTGCTGGCCACCGCGCTGCTGGTCGATCCGGGCAAGCATTGGCTGCTGGCAGACCCCAGCTACCCGTGCAACCGGCAGTTCCTGCGCCTGGTCGAAGGCGGCGCGCAGTTGGTGCCGGTCGGCCCGGACAGCCGCTATCAGTTGACGCCGGCCTTGCTGGACCGACACTGGAACGCCCACAGCGTCGGCGCGCTGGTCGCCTCGCCGGCCAACCCGACCGGCACGCTGCTGGACCGCGCCGAACTGGCGGCGCTGGCACAGGCGCTGCGCGCACGCGGCGGCCACCTGGTGGTCGACGAGATCTACCACGGACTCAGCTACGGCATCGACGCGCCCAGCGTGCTCGAGGTCGACGACGAGGCCTACGTGCTCAACAGTTTCTCCAAGTACTTCGGCATGACCGGCTGGCGCCTGGGCTGGCTGGTGGCCCCGCGCGCGGCGGTGGCGTCGCTGGAGAAGCTGGCGCAGAACCTGTACATCAGCGCCTCGAGCATCGCCCAGCACGCGGCGCTGGCCTGTTTCCGCCCCGACACGCTGCAGATCCTGGAAGCGCGCCGCGCCGAATTCGCGCAGCGCCGCGACTACCTGCTGCCGGCGCTGCGCGCGCTCGGCTTCCGCATCGAGGTCGAGCCGCAGGGCGCGTTCTACCTGTACGCCGACGTCAGCGCCTTCACCGACGACGCGCAGACGTTCTGCGCGCACTTCCTAGAAACCGAGTACGTGGCGTTCACCCCGGGCGTGGACTTCGGCCAGCACCGCGCACGCCAGCATGTGCGCATCGCCTATACGCAGAGCCTGCCGCGGCTGCAGGAAGCGGCGGCACGGATCGCGCGCGGGCTGGAGCACTGGCAGGACTCGGCACCAAGCTTGGGCTCAGGCGCCAACGCGAGCGGCTGAGCGCCGTTCGGCTTAGGGGGCCGACAGGTTCCGAGCAAGAAAGGTCGGCCTTCCACGGTGCGCGCGGCACAGCGCAACCGTCTTGACGGGGCGATTGCAGAGATGTACAAGCGAATTTGGTGGACAGGCGGCGCCGCGCAAACGCGCGTCTCGACCAAGGCGACATGAGCGCGCCAGTCAAATCGCCAGGACTGGCGCGGATGCGCTGTGTGATGGAATGACATCGCGTACCACGCTAGCACACGAAATTCGACTTTTCATACAGGGAACATCATGAAGAATTTCATCAAGTTCGGCATCACCATATCGGTTCTTTGCTACGCAACCCTTACCATAGCGCAGGAACCAACAGCGTCTGGCGGCAACGGTCTTGCACTGGACCAGAGACTCATCGACCAGTTGACCGCACCGATCAAGTCGCGCGCGGATTTGCGTGGTTACTTGGCTGCCGTGCCTGCAGACTCCCCGTTACGCCGATTGACGCCGGGGGCGAGGAAGCGATTCATCGATAGCCTGGTCTTTTCCCCCAGCGGCCTGGCCAGCTACTCCTACGAAGACATCGCCTCGGAACTGACGGCAGTATGAAGCCTACAAGCTCATGATGTTGTTCGGACAGCAAGCGACGATCCGCTCGGTCCCAGGCATCAGGCAACCGGACGCGATCAGCAAGGCCGTGATGTCCGTTGTCCGCGCACGCTCGGACATTCCCGCCAGCGATGAAAGCCCATGGCAGCCGCTACCGGTGGACTATGCAGGACTACGAGTGCCGGAGCAGAGCCACCTGCGTCGAGAGCCTCGGCAAGATATGCATCGGCAGTAACTGCTGACGGATGTCCGCAAAACGCTACGATGCTCGACAGGCCCGATCCGGCGATGCATTCACCGCAGATCCTGCGCATGCTCGCTGGCACACGCTTTTGCCATATTGCCGGAGGTCCTTGCATGTCGATCCACTGCCGGTCCCGCGTCCGCGTCCGCGTACTGGTCCTTGTCGCGTTGCTGTGCAGTGCCAACGCGGGCCGGGCAGCGCCCTCGGCAGCGGCATTGCAGGATGCATACGTCCGCCTGGTCGCACTCGACCAGGCGACTTTGGATGATGCACGGGAACAGCGAGTGACACGTCTGCGCGATGCGTATGCACGCGATTTCGCACCCTTGATCCGATCGGCAGACCTGCAAACTGCATCCGCGCCCAAACTGGACGTACTGATGCGCGCCACGCAACGGCTCGCCTACTACAGCGACGATCCGCAATACCTGGAGGACATGGCGAGCGTGGTGCAGCGATTGGGGCCAAGCATCGCACCCGACGCGGTGAAGATATACCACGCTTCGCTCATCCAGTTCCGCCGCTTCGACCAGGTCAGGCAATTGGCCTTGCAGCATCCGGACGTAGCCTTGGAGTCGGTGCCGCGCGTCGTCGCGGCGCCACCGCCGGCCAGACCCAATGCCTATGTGATGGAGACGCGCCAACGACAGCTGCGCGAGATCGAGATCCCGCTGCACGACGCCACACTGATCGCGGTTGTGCATCCGCATTGCGGCTTCTCGCGCAGGGCCATGGATGCTCTTCGAGGGAGTCCGCTGCTGCAGGGCCTTACAGTGCGATGGATCGCCCCGGTGGGCAGACGCATCGACTACGACGTATTCGTCGAATGGAATGCCGCGCATGCTGATCAATCGATCGTGCTGGCACGCAGGACGGCCGATTGGCCGATGATCGACGACTGGGCGACACCGACCTTCTATCTGCTGCGCAACGGCAAGCTGGTCGCGCATTTCAGTGGCTGGCCGAAGGACGGCAACCAGGAGCTGCTGCTGGAACTCGGCCGCAACCTTGACCCCCGACGCAAGCCTGAACCGGATGCGCCCTTGCCTGCTGGCCGCACCGACGCGGCAAGAACGGTCGAGCCGGGCAACAGGTGACTGCGTCGGCGCCGCCGCCGATCATGCGGCTCGACGGCGGCGCCGCGCTCAGTCCTTCAACCGCTCCCACAGGAACCCATACGCCAGCGCCTGCATGTGCGCGGCCTGCGCATTGTTGGCTGCGCCACCGTGGCCACCTTCGATGTTCTCGTAGTAGGTCACGTCCTTGCCAGCGTCGATCATCTTCGCCGCCATCTTGCGCGCATGGCCCGGATGCACCCGGTCGTCGCGGGTGGAGGTCAGGAAGATCACCGGCGGGTAGGTCTTCTTCGGGTCGAACAGGTGGTACGGGGAGAACGACTGGATGTAGTTCCAGTCGTCGGTGTCGGGGTTGCCGTATTCGGCCATCCACGACGCGCCGGCCAGCAGGTGGCTGTAGCGCTTCATGTCCAGCAGCGGCACCTGCACCACCACCGCGCCGAACAGCTGCGGGTACTGCACCAGCATGTTGCCGGCCATCAGTCCGCCGTTGCTGCCGCCCTGCACGCCGAGGTGCTTGGCCGAGGTGATCTTGCGCGCGGCCAGGTCCTGCGCCACCGCGGCCAAGTCCTCGTAGGCCTTGTGCCGGTTCTGCTTCTGCGCCGCCTGGTGCCAGCGCGGGCCGTACTCGCCGCCGCCGCGGATGTTCGCCAGCGCATACACGCCGCCCTGGTCGAGCCAGGCGCGGCCGAGGCCGCCGGAGTAGAACGGGGTCATCGAGATCTCGAAACCGCCGTAGGCGTACAGCAGGGTCGGATTGCTGCCGTCGCGCTTGAGCCGCTTCGGCCGGACCAGGAAGTACGGCACCTTGGTGCCGTCCTTGGACACCGCGAAGTGCTGCTCGATCTCGTCCTTGGACGCGTCGAAGAAGCTCGGCATCGCCTTGAGCGTCTCGATGCTCTGCGCACCGCGCTGCACGTCGGCCAGCATCAGCGTGGTCGGGGTCAGGAAATCGGTGGAGGTCAGCCACACCTGGTCGTTCTCGTCGGCGTCGACCGCCTCGACGCTGGTGCTGCCGAAGGCCAGGTCGCCGACCGGGAACGGCACGCGCGCCCACGCGCCCTCGCCCGGGGTCAGTACCCACAGCCGGCTCTTGACGTTGTCGAGCACGTTCAGCACCAGACGCGACTTGGTCCAGGCGAACGAGGCCAGTGACGCGGTTTCGGTTGGCGTGAACAGCACCTGGAAGGCGCGCTTGCCGGCCATGAAATCGTCGAACCTGGCGACCAGCAGCGCGCCGGCCGGGTAGGTGGTGCCGCCCACGGTCCACGGATCGCGCAACTCCAGGGTCAGCCATTCGCGGTGCACGCGCTTGTTGGCCGAGTTGGGCACGTCGATCTTGGTCAGGCGATCATCGGTGGACGCTCCTGTGCATCCTGCGCCGGCGTCGCTCGCATATCCATGCGCTTGGCGCAGGTACAGCTCGTCGTTGTAGAACGCCAGCGTGCGGCTGACGAAATCGCGCTCGTAGCCGGGTGTGTCGTCGTGCATCGCGGCGATGTACATGTCCTCCGGCTTGCCTTCGTAGACCAGCGTCGCGCTCTGCAGCGGGGTGCCGCGCTTCCACTGCTTGACCAGACGCGGATAGCCGGAGCTGGTCAGCGAGCCGGCGCCGAAATCGGTGTAGAGGTAGACGGTGTCGGCATCGATCCACCCCAAGCCGCCCTTGGCCTCGGGGCGGAAGAAGCCGTCCTTGACCCACTGCTTGCTGCCCAGGTCGAATTCGCGGGTGACATCGGCATCGGCACCACCGCGCGACAGCGCGATCAGGCAGCGGTGGTACTCCGGGCGCAGGCAGTCGGCACCGTGCCACACCCAGTTCTCGCCCTCGGCCTTGTTCAGCGCGTCCAGGTCCAGCACCGTCTCCCACTTCGGCTCGGGCTTGCGGTATTCCTCCAGGGTGGTGCGCCGCCACAGCCCGCGCTCGTGCGCGCGGTCCTTCCACAGGTTGTAGTAGTACGGGCCGATCTTCTGCACGGCCGGGATCTTGGCATCGGAATCGAGCACTTCGCGGATGCCCGCCTCGCGCGCCTGGAAGCCCGGCGCAGCGGCCAGCCGCGCCTCGGTCTTGGCGTTCTGCGCCTTGACCCAGTCCAGCGGCTTGGCGCCGGTGACGTCTTCGAGCCAGGCATAGGAGTCTTGGGGCATCGCGGGTTCCTTGGCCGCGGCGGCACCGACGACGATCAGTCCGGCGAGCAGGCAGGCATGTGCGAGAGAAGGCATGGTTTCCGGTCCGTGAGGGCAGGCCCGAACCGTAGCATGCAGTGCCGCAACGCCTCCCCTGCCGAAGGTCAGGCCGCGCGGGTGGTCCGCCACGCCGGCGCACGCCGCCGCACCTGCACCCGCGGCCATACCCGAGCGCGGACCCGGCGCAGCAGGCGCAGCGGCATCGGGAAGCGGGCAGCGCCCACCCCGCGCTCAGCGGCATGCCCAGCAGCCACAGCGGCAGCCGGCCCAGCCATTGCGCTGTGGCCGCGCGCGGCCGGCCACGCCAGGACCAGCGCCAGTCCGGCAAGCAGCGCCTGCCGCACCAGGCGGTGCAGGGCGGGGTGTGGCGCGTGGACAGGACGGAACGAAGGGGCGATCGGCATGGCGGCGACTCCTGAGCCGGGCTGAGGCGTGCAGCCTGCCGCGCCGCCATCTCAACGTGCGACCCACTATTGACATCGCTTTCGCCCGATACTCATTAGCGTGTCCCTTCAAGCCTCTGGATCCTCGCCCTATGCGCCTGCTCTCCCTGTTCGCCTCCATGCTGCTGCTCGGCATGGTCGTCCCCGTGCCGGCGGCGCGGGCGAAATCCCCGGAGCAGGAGTCCTCGCGCCAGCCGCCGATCGACCTGAAGCGCTTCATGGGCCGCTGGTACGTGATCGCGCACGTGCCCTATTTCGCCGAGCGCGGGCATGTCGCCAGCAGCGACGAGTACACGCTCAAGGGCGACGGCAAGATCGGCGTGCGCTACCAGTACCGCGAAGGCTTCGACGAGCCGGCCAAGGAAGTCACCTCACGCGCCTCGGTCAAGGACGGCACCGGCAACCGTCGCTGGACCACCTGGTTCTTCGCCGTGGTCCCGACCAAGTACCGCATCCTGGAGGTGGCGCCGGACTATTCCTGGGCGCTGATCGACTATCCCGGCCGCGACCTGGCCTGGGTCTTCGCGCGCAAGCCGGACATGAACCACAAACAGTACCATGAACTGGTCGGCAAGCTGGACCGCGATTACGGGATCAAGGTGGACAAGCTCAAGCGCGTGGCGCAGCACCGCAACCAGGTCGGCAAGCTCGGTTTCGAAGTGCCGAAGAAGCCCTGAACCGCTGCGGCCGGCGCATGTGCCGATCATGCGCCGCTCAGCCAAGCACCGGCCGCTCCATGTATATCGGGCCGCTCCTTCCCACAGACCAGGTGCAGCGCTTGGCCAGCGTCCTTTCCGACCCCCTCGACGATCCGGGCATGCCCGCCGCGGCCCCCCACCCGCGGCCAGGTGTTCGCGCAGAACTGCCCCTCGCGCGCGGTGCTCAGTCATGTGACCAGCCGTTGCGGGTGCTGGTGCTGGTGGCGCTGCGCACTGGCATCCACCGCTTCGGCGATCTGCGCCGCAACCTGGAAGGAGTCAGCGAGAAGATGCTGTCGCGGACCCTGCAGGCACTGGAAGCGGACGGCTTCGTGCAGCGCATCGCCTATCCGGTGGTGCCGCCGCACGTGGAGTACGACCTGACGCCGCTGGACAGGGACGTGGCGACGCACGCGCATGCGCTGGTGGACTGGATCGAAAGCAACATCGGCACCATCCTGAGCGACTGCACGGCCCCGCTGGACGTGTTGCAGCAGCGGCTGCAGCCGCGACAGGTGGCCGATACGCCCGCCGCGGCCGCCGCCGCTCCTGCAACGCGATCGCGCGGATCGGGAGCGCGTCAGTCGTCGCTGTAGTTGCTCAGCGCCAGCGACAGCAGCGCCTTGGCCTGCTCGCGCAGCGAGCGCGGCTCGACGATTTCCGCATCCGAACCGTAGTGCAGCACGTCCATCAGCAGCTCGCGCGAGACGCTGTACGGCACCTTCAGCTCGTAGCGGCCGTCGGCCAGAAAGCGTCCCTGCTGCTTGGAATGCCAATGCTCGTCGGCGACCCAGCGCGCCGCCTTGGGACTGAACACGATCGTCGCCCAGCCCTTGGGCGCGCCGGAGAATATCCCGTAGCTGGCCGCCAGCTGCCAGTCCAGTTCCTGATCGGCGACGTCCTGCGCCGGCGGGTCGAGCAGCCGCGCATGGTTGATGCGGTCCACCGCGAAGCTGCGCACCGCGTCGCGGCCGTGGTCCCAGGCATCCAGGTACCAGTTGTCGCGGTAATGGGTGATGCGCTGCGGCGACACCGTGCGTTTCGTCGACTCGTCGGTGGAGCGCGCACGGTAGTCGAACGACAGCCGCTTGCGCTCCAGCACCGCCGAGGCGACGGTGCGGAAGCTGGCTTCGTCGAGCTTGCGGCCGCGGTGCGGGATCACCCGGACCCGCTCCACCGGCCAGTAGTTGGCTCCGGCCTGCGCCGCCAGCAGGCTCTCGATGCGCTGCTGCAGCGGCGCCAGCACCGAGGACAGCACCCCGCCGCCGGTGCGCGCCAACAATTGCTGCGAGGCCAGCAGCGCATGCAGTTCCTCGGAACTGAGCCACAGCCCGGGCAGTTCGAAACGATCACTCTCCCCGGACTCGTAGCGGAACCCAGCCTCGCCGTCGCCTTCGACCGGAGCCATCAGCGCGTCGCGCAGGAACGCCAGGTCGCGGTAGACAGTGGCGCGGGAGCAGCCCAGTTCGTCCTGCAGGCGGGCCACCGTCACCGGGCAGCGGGCGGACTTGAGCAGCCTGTGCAGTGCGTTGATGCGTTCGTAGCGGTCCATGGCCCCGATTATGTCTGAGTCCGCGGCGGAAAAACGCTCGGCGCTTGGGCGCCGCGGCCGAACCGCCGATGAAGCCGGAGCGCGGCCGCGGCCAGGACATCATGTGGATCCGGTATGATGAAATCGTTTCTATTCCGTTAGCCGCAGGCTGCGTCCCCCACCGGAGAGAGAATCCATGCCCCGCCGCGCCGCCGTAGCATCCGCCATCACCCTGTTGCTGCTGGGCACGTCCCTGGCCGTGGCCGCCGCGCCGACCGAGCCGCCGGACAGTTCACCGTGGAGCGGCTCCGGCGAGTTGGGCTTTGCCTCATCCAGGGGCAACAGTTCCAACGAAAGCTTCAACGGCCGGCTCAAGGGCCAGTACGTGGACGGCGACTGGATCCACAGCCTGGACCTGTTCGCGTTGCGTGCCAGCGCCGAGTATACCGACACCAACGACGACGGCAGCAGCAAGCGCGTGCGCCAGACCACCTCCAATCGCTACACCGGCAGTGCCGGCAGCGCGCTGCAGCTGGGCGAGCACCGCCAGCTGACCGCCTCGCTGCGCTACGAGCGCGACGATTTCGCCACCTACGACCGGCTGGCCACGATCGGCATCGGCTACGGCACCCGGATCATGGACGGCGAGCGCCGAAGCATCGACGTGCAGATCGGTCCCGGCGTGCGCCGCGCCCATGACGTGGTCGAGAAACGGACCGAGACCGGGCTGATCGGCCGCGGCCTGGTCGACTTCAAGTACGGCCTGACCGCCAACACCGAACTCGGCAACACCCTGCTGATCGAATCGGGCGCGTACAACACCTTCGCCCAGAACGACCTGGGCATCTCGGTCAGCATGAATTCGCGCTTGGCGCTGAAGGCCGGCTGGCAGGCGCGCTACAACAGCGACGTCAGCGACGACAAGAAGAAGACCGACACGCTGACCACGATGAACGTGGTCTACAAGTTCAAGTAGGCAGGGATTCGCGACAGCCTCGCCGATCGGCAGCGGCCCCGGTGTTCTTGCAGGAGCGGCTTCACGGCCGCGACGGATTTGGCGGCGCCGGTCGCGGCTGAAGCCGCTGCGGCGGATCCATTGCTGGCGCAGAACGCACGCGCCCCGGTTCGGATCGCTCAGCCCGGCAGGTCCAGATCCAGCAGCGCGCGCGCGCCGGCGCCGAACAGCGCCTCGGCCACCGCCGTGCCCAGCGCCTGCGGATCCTGCGCGGTCAGCTGCAGATCGGCGCGCACCAGGCGTCCATCGGCCACCCCACCGACCAGCCCCTGCAGCAGCAGGTCCTGGCCCCGCCAGTGCGCGAAGGCGCCCACCGGCACGTGGCAACTGCCGTGCAGCGCGCGGTTCATCGCCCGCTCGGCCTCCACGCAGGCGCGGGTGGGCGCATCGTCGAATGCCGCGAACAAGGCCAGCGCCGCCGCGTCGTCGCTGCGGCATTCCACCGCAATGGCGCCCTGCGCCGGCGCCGGCAGCCAGTCCGGCGCCTGCAGGCGTTGGCTGATGCGCGCCTCCAGGCCCAGCCGCTGCAACCCGGCGCAGGCCAGCACGATCGCGTCGAAGCCGCCGTTGTCGAGCTTGGCCAGGCGCGTGTCGACGTTGCCGCGCAGGTCCAGCAGTTGCAGGTCCGGGCGCCGCGCGCGCAGCTGCGCCTGCCGGCGCAGCGACGAGGTGCCCACGCGCGCGCCCAGCGGCAGCGCGTCCAACGACGCATACAGGTTGGAGACCAACGCATCGGCGGGGTCGGCACGGGCCAGGATCGCCGGCAGCACGAACGGCGGATCCAGCTCCATCGGCACGTCCTTCAGCGAATGCACCGCGCAATCGGCCTCGCCGCGCAGCATCGCCAACTCCAGCTCCTTCAGGAACAGGCCCTTGCCGCCGATCGCCGCCAACGAGCGGTCCAGTACCTCGTCGCCGCGGGTGCTCATCGGCACCAACACCACGTCCAGTTGCGGATGCGCCTGACGCAGGCAGGCGGCGACGTGTTCGCTCTGCCACAGGGCGAGCGGGCTCTTGCGGGTAGCGATGCGCAGGATCTTCATCCGCCCATTATCGCGAAAAGCGCCGCCGCGGGCCGCCGGCGCAGCAGCGGACGCCACCATTGCCGCCAATCCCAATCCCCAATCCCGGCTCATCAAAGATGCCGGATCTCCTGCCGCAGCGGCGCCACGCAGCGCCGGCTCACCTCCAGCGGCTGCTTGCCGTGGCGCAGCACCGCCTGCACCTGGCCCTCGCCCAGGCGCCGCAGCTCGACCAGTTCGTGGCGCGCGACCAGGCAATTGCGGTGGATCCGCACGAAGCGTTCGGTGAATTCCTCTTCCAGCGACTTCAGCGACTCTTCGATCAGGTCCTCGCCGCGCGCATGGTGCACCACCACGTACTTTTCCTCGGCCTGCAGGTAGTGGATGGCGTCGACCGGGATCAGGCGCAGGCTGCCGCGCAGGCGCGCGCACAGGTGCGTGCGGCGCTGTTCCGACGCGGCGGCGCCGATGCTGCCGCGGCGGCCGACCATGAACGTGCGTGCACGCTCCAGCGCCGCCGCCAGCCGTTCGGCACGCACCGGCTTCATCAGATAGTCGATCGCCGCCGCCTCGAACGCGGACAGCGCGTGCGCGTCGTAGGCGGTGCAGAACACCACCGCCGGGCGCGGCTCGAAGCTGGCCAGGTGGCGCGCGGCCTCCAGCCCGTCGACGCCGGGCATGGCGATGTCCAGCAACACCAAGTCCGGGCGCAACTCGGCGCAGGCGTACAGCGCCTCCAGGCCATTGCCGGCCTCGGCCACCACCTCGACACCGGGATGCTCGGCCAGCAGCGCGCGCAGGCGTTCGCGCGCCAAGGGTTCGTCGTCGGCGATCAGCACCTTCACGTACGTCACCTCGGTCGGCTGCGGCGCGGTCTGGCGCATAGTAGCCCCGAGGCCGGCGGGCCGTCATCCGCGGCCGGCTCGGCGGCGCTGCGACGGTGAGCTCAGCCGGCGGCGAAGCGCCGGGTCATCCAGTCGCCGAGATCGGCGATCTCCTCGGCGCAGACCTGGTGCGCCATCGGATAGCACTGCCACCGCACCGGCATACCCAGCGCCTGCAGCGCCTGTGCGGTCTGCTCGGCATAGGGCTGCGGGATCACCGGATCGGCCTGGCCGTGCGCCATGAACAGCGGTTGCGACAGCGCCGCCGGCGCATGCCAGCGGGTGACGTCGGCCAGTTCCGGCAAGTAGGTGGACAGGCCGATCAAGCCGGCCAGCGGCCGTTCGCGGCGCAGTCCGGCCGCCAGGGCGATCGCGCCGCCCTGCGAGAAGCCAGCCAGCAGCAGGCGCTCGGCAGGCACGCCGCGCGCATCCTCGCGCGCGATCAGTTCCTCGACCTGGACGACCGACGCGGCGACCCCCGCGCTGTCGGCGCGGTTGGAGAAATCCGCGCTGACGATGTCGTACCAGGCGCGCATGCGCACGCCGTTGTTGATCGTCACCGCGCGCACCGGCGCGTGCGGAAACACGAAGCGCAACGCCGGCCAGCCCGGCCGCAGCAGCTCCGGCAGCAGCGGCGCGAAATCGTGGCCGTCGGCGCCTAGCCCGTGCAACCACAGGACGGTCCAGGCCGGCGCCGCGGCGGTTTCGTGTTCCAGCGTTTCCAGCATGTGCGGTGTCCCCATCGTGATGGAGCGCATTATGCCCGCCGCGTCAGCCGGCGGCGCGGCGCGCGGCGGCGGCACGGCGCAATTGGGCCGCGCGCAGCAGCACCGCCGGCGGCTGCCGCTCTTCGGGGATGGCCAGGATGCGCAGCTTGCGCAGCCACAGCCCGACCGCGCGCGAGGAGGTCACCGCGACCACCGGGATCGCCAGCGCCATGCCGATCACCACCGGCGCCATCCAGGCTGCCAGCGACGGCGACACCAGGTAGGCCATCGCGCCCATCATCAGCCCGAACGCACTGAGCCCGCCGTAGCTGCGCGCCAGCGCCAGCCACGACAGGCGGCCGTCGTCGCGCTGCTGCGCGTCCCAGCCCGAATCCTTGCCGGCCAGCACCTCGGCCACGCCGCGCGACTGCACGTACATCACCACCGGCGCCATCAACGCCGCCAGCACGGTCTCCAGCAGCATGCTCAGCAGCGCGCGCAGCGCACCGCCGCAACCGCGCCGCTCCTCCGGCTTCAGCAGCATGGCGATGTAGCCCAGCGCTTTCGGCGCCAGCAGCACGAACATGGTCACCGCGAATACCCAGAACATCCGGGTCGAATCCTGCTGGTGCCAGTAGCGCGCCGGCGAGAACGGGGCCACCACCGCGGCGACCAGATCGATGCCGCTGCTCTGCAGCGGGATCGCGATGCCGATCAGCATCAGCAGGCCCCACATCGGCGCGGTGAAGTAGTGGCCGATGCCGATCATCATGTGCATGCGGCTGATCCAGTGCAGACCGCGCGCGGCGACCACCTTGGAATGCTGCAGGTTGCCCTGGCACCAGCGGCGGTCGCGCACCAGCAGGTCGGTCAGCGTCGGCGGACCTTCCTCGTAGCTGCCCTGCAGGTACGGCACCATGTGCGTGGCCCAGCCGCCGCGACGCATCAGCGCGGCCTCGACGAAATCGTGGCTGAGCACGTGGCCGCCGAACGGTTTTCGCCCCGGCAGCGCCGGCAGGCCGGCGTGTTCGGCGAAGGCCTGGGTGCGGATGACCGCGTTGTGACCCCAGTAGTTGCTCTCGGCGCCGTGCCACCAGGCCACGCCGTAGGCGATCACCGGACCGTAGACGCGGCCGCCGAACTGCTGCATGCGCGCGAACAGGCTATTGCCGTTGACCACTTCCGGCAAGGTCTGGATCAGGCCGACATCGGGATTGGCTTCCATCCCCGCGACCAGCCGCACGATGCTGTCGCCGGTCATCAGGCTGTCGGCATCCAGGATCAGCATCTGTGGGTAGGCGCCGCCGAAACGGCGCACCCAGTCGGCGATGTTGCCGGCCTTGCGCTCGGCGTTGTCGGCGCGGCGCCGGTAGTAGATGCGGCCCTGGCCGCCGGTGCGCGCGACCAGCTCGGTGTAGGCCTGCTCTTCCTCGACGCCGAGCGCGGCGCGCGTGGTGTCGCTGAGGATGAAGAAGTCGAAGTGGGCGATCTGGCCGGTGGCCTCGACCGATTCGTAGATCGCCTGCAATCCGGCCAGCAGCCGGTGCGGGTCCTCATTGTAGGTAGGCATCAGCAACGCGGTGCGGCTGTGCACGGCGGGCAACGGTGCGTCCGGGTCGATGCCGAGCTTGCGCCCGGCGCCAAACACCAGGGTCACGAATCCAGCCAGCGCACTGACGAACGAAAACGCGATCCACGCGAACAGCGGGACGAACAGGGCCATCAGGCAGGCCTCGAGCACGCTGACGCCGCCGATCAGCAGCACCTTGCCGATCAGCATGCTGGCGTAGACGGTCATCGCCGCGGTGGTGCCGAACACGTACAGGCGCCGCCAGACCATGCCCGGCGGCGTGCTGGGCAGGCGCATGTTGTACACCTTGCCCGCGCGCAGCGACTGCACCGGCATCGGCAACGGCGCCGCCGGCGGCAGCACCGCGCGGCCGGCGTCGAGGGGGGCGGCGGATTCGGGCAGGATCGGCGGGGGGACGACCATGCTCATGCGTTCCGCCAGCCTCGTCGGACAGGGCGCCGCGACCGGGAACCGCCATGCGGGGACGTCGCGGCGGATGTGGCCGCCGCTGCCGGCAGCGGCTCCGTCTTGCTGTGATTGCCACTCATTCCCACGTGCTCTCCTGTCGGCGGGCAAAAGACGGCCGCCACTGTAAACCCCCAATAGTAAGCTTTCGCGAAGAACTGGCGAGACAAGGCGGCGGCAGCGCCGCCGGCAGGTCCGTTCATCTCCCGGGCTAAGCGCAGCACAGCACCATGATGCGTGTCCGGCAACGGCCAGGTTCCGCGCCGCGTGCCGGTTGCCGCCCTGCGGCGGCAACCGACCTGCCAGCCGGCCGCGGCGACCGGCTAGAGGCGGCTCAGGCCGACGCCGACGCCGACGACAGCACCGCCGCGCCGTCGCTGGCCTCGGGCGGGGGCGCCTCGGCGACATACGGGAACGCCAGGGTGATGGTGGTGCCTCGCCCCAGTTCCGAATCCACATCGACGAAGCCGCCGGCCTGACGCACCAGGCCGTACACCTGGGCCAGGCCCAGGCCGGTGCCCTTGCCTTCGGGCTTGGTGGTGAAATAGGCCTCGAACAACCGCGACTTGGTCTCCTCGGACATGCCCTCGCCCTGGTCTCTGACCGCCAGGGTCACGTAGCGCCCCGGCTGGCGCATTGCCGTCACTCCCTGCGTCGGCGGTACCTGCAGGGTGCCGCAGCGGATCGACACCACGTCGCCCGGCTGGCAGGCATCGCGCGCATTCAGGGCCAGGTTCATCACCGCCTGCTCGACCGAGCTGCGGTCGGCATAGGTGGTGGCGGCGCCATCCGCGGTCGCCAGCTGCAGCTTCATCTCTCCGTCCAGCGCCTGCGCCAACAGCGGCTGCATCTGCGCGACGACGTCGCACAGGTCCAGCCACTCCGGCTTGACCGGGTGCGCGCGGGCGAAGCCGAGCAGGCGCCGGGTCATCCGCGCGCCATGCTGCAGCGCCTCACCGGCGATGCCGAGCAGCTTGCGCTGGTCCGGCTGCAGCCGGTGCGGATGTTCGGCCACCATGCTCACCGAGGTCATCGCGGTCTGCAGCATGTTGTTGAAGTCGTGGACAACGCCGGCGAGCATCTGCCCGATCGCCTCGCCCTTCTGTGCCTGGGTCATCGCCCGCTCTGCGACGCGCTGCGCGGCCAGGGCGATGTCCAACTGCCCGCGCAGTTGGAGGTGCTGGGCCCGCCAGTGCCGGCCCAGCACTTCGGTGTCGGCCAGCGGCGCGGCGACGGCCTCCGGCACATGGCCCAGGGTGCGCAGAGCCTCCTCGATCTGGCGATGCTGGGTGACGTCGCGGCTGATCACCAATACGCTCTCCACTTCCCCGTCGGCGTTGGTCAGCGGGCTGGCCAGCACGTGCCACCAGCGCGGCACGCCGTCCAGGGTGTCGCGTTGCGCCCAGAACTCGGACTGCTGGTTGCGCAGCGCGGCGCACAGCGCCTTCTCGGCGGGCGGCCGCACGTCCTCCGGCCACAGCGCCAGCCATTCGCGGCCGACGATGTGCCGGGGCTCGGCGGCCCCCAACAGGACCAGGCCATGCGCATTGATCGAACGCACGATGCCGTCGCGCCCGATTTCCTTGATGCAATCGCGGGAAAGTTCGACGATCTGTCGATAGCGGGCATGGTTGGACAAGCTGCGTCTCGCGGTTGGGAGGTTCAGCGCAACGGCCTCACCAGCACTTCACCGTACAGTGGCGAAGCTGCAGCCAACGAAGCCGACGTGGCATCAGTATTATGCGCGGAACTCGCGCCCTCATCACGATTCTTTTGGTCGAGGACGACCAGACGATTCGGGAGTTGGCTGCGATGATGCTCGACGCCGATGGCTATCGCGTCCTGTCCGCCGGCACCGCGCACGAGGCGCTGGCGCTGCTGGAGCAGCATTCCGACGTGGACCTGATCTTCAGCGACGTGCAGATGCCCGGCTGCGACGGCGTGAGCATGGTCCGCGAACTGCGCCGGCGTGCGGTCACCATCCCCGCCCTGCTCACCTCTGGCATGAACAACCCCGATGCCGCGGCGCTGCCGCCGCATACCGGTTTCCTGTCCAAGCCCTACAGCCACGCCGGCCTGCTGGCGGCGCTGCAGCGCCTGCAGCCTGCGCCCTAGTCCACTGCGTCGTTGACTTGGCACCGATCTGTGTTGACAGATGCGCCATGGGCAAGATGCATCTAACCGATACCGAACGCGAGCAACTGCTTTCAGCGGCACGCCGCCGTACGGTTCGCGCGGCGGACGTGCGACGCGCAAAATTGATCTTGCTGCTCGGGGACGGTGAATCGCGCGAGGGGATCCTGAGCGCATTGGGCTGCGACTGGCGTTTCATCGCGCGTTGGTCGGGACGCTTTCTCAGCGAGCGACTGGCCGGCCTGTACGCTGGCCACCCCGGGCGCGCTCCTGTGCAGCCGCCTGCCGAGTTGGAAGCGCGTGTCCCGAACCGCACCCTCAAGCACGAACCAGCCGACGGTTCGACACATTGGAGCAGCTACACGCTCGCGGCAGAACTGGGCAATGCGTCGGTCTGGGCCGTGCAGCGCATCTGGCGTAAGCACGGCGTCAAGCCGCAGCGGTTGGAGCGGCGCATGGTCTCCAACGATCCGGCGTTGGAGACCAAGGCAGCCGACGTGATCGGGCTGTATCTGAACCCACCGGCGCACTCGGCGGTGTTCTGCGTGGATGAGAAAACCGCGATCCAGGCACCCGAGCGCAAGGGCCCGATGCTGCCTTTGTCGCCGGGGCGTGCCGAGAGCCACGGCTTGGCGTACCAACGCAACGGAACGCTCAGTTCGTTCGCAGCATTTGATACTGCTGCCGGCGAGGCGGTGGGCAAGACGGCGCCGCGCCACACCAGCGACCAGTTTGTGGCCTTTCTGATCTGATGGATGACGTCGCCAGCCAGCCTGAACGCCGGGAAATCCACGTCATTTGTGATCATGTGAGCCGCCACAAGACACGGCGGGCGGCCGACTTTTTCACCTCGCATCGCAACGTGCGTTGGCACGTCACGCCGACTTACTCGTCGCGGCTCAACCAGGTGGAAAACTGGTTCTCAATGAGATAGCCTCATGAAGACCCGCGAGTACCAGTTGATCAATTTCTGAGCTGCCTATGCGGCAGTGAACGACATCCGGCAGGTGTTCGAGGGTTTCGACCTTTTCTGAGCTACCTATGCGGCAGTGAACCCGGATTTCTCGCCGCCCAGGGCGGCCAGTACTTTCTGAGCTGCCTATGCGGCAGTGAACGACCAGTCGCCGGGTGTCAACCGAATCTTCCTTTTCTGAGCTGCCTATGTGGCAGTGAACCCGTTCGTTCGGCTTCGAGATCGTTGCCTATGTTTCTTAGCTGCCTATGCGGCAGTGAACGCTGGTGATGACCCTGGCCCGATCGTGGTTGCTTTCTGAGCTGCCTATGCGGCAGTGAACGTGTGGTGCGGCGGGAAGTGCTCGATGATCCATTTCTGAGCTGCCTATGCGGCAGTGAACTGGAAACCGGACAAGACCACGACCCTGATCAATTTCTGAGCTGCCTATGCGGCAGTGAACTTGCAGCGATGGCTGCTTTCTCTTTCTCGGAGTTTCTGAGCTGCCTATGCGGCAGTGAACTCGAAGCCGCTCATGGCTGGACCTGCACGAATTTCTGAGCTGCCTATGCGGCAGTGAACCGCAAGCTGGGCAGATTCATCGGCACCGCAACTTTCTGAGCTGCCTATGCGGCAGTGAACGTGGACGTAGATCACGCCGCGCGCCGCGGGCATTTCTGAGCTGCCTATGCGGCAGTGAACGCACAGCGGCGCACCGGCATCATCCGGGCCAATTTCTGAGCTGCCTATGCGGCAGTGAACAAGAACGAAATTGAGACTAATATCGCACCCAAGTTTCTGAGCTGCCTATGCGGCAGTGAACTTACCGCGCGCGCCGACGTACATGGGCGTGCTTTTCTGAGCTGCCTATGCGGCAGTGAACGACAGCCGCTTAGCTGTACGGCTGTCGAAATTTTTCTGAGCTGCCTATGCGGCAGTGAACTCGCAGGGCGGTGACCTCGCCAGGGCTTCGATTTTCTGAGCTGCCTATGCGGCAGTGAACGCAACTTGTTGCAAGTCCTGATCGATCACAAGTTTCTGAGCTGCCTATGCGGCAGTGAACACCTCATTGAACGGCTTGCGCAGCATGTCGTATTTCTGAGCTGCCTATGCGGCAGTGAACTGCCTGGTTGCGTGATGTCGGTACGAACATACGTTTCTGAGCTGCCTATGCGGCAGTGAACTCCTTGTTCCGGTTGTGGAGCATGTCCACGATTTTCTGAGCTGCCTATGCGGCAGTGAACCAGCGCTGGCCGGACGGCGTGCCGGTGGACCATTTCTGAGCTGCCTATGCGGCAGTGAACGCCTGGGTGATCAGCTTGGCCGCCTCGGTGCTGTTTCTGAGCTGCCTATGCGGCAGTGAACTAGGGCCTGTTAACACATCCGAAGCCCATCAACGACCAGGACGAAGCTGAGGAATCCAAGGAACATGGCATCCAGCTTCTCGAAGCGCGAGAAAATCCGGCGGTAGCCTTTCAGGCGACGGAACAGTCTCTCCACTTCGTTGCGCCGCTTGTACATCTCCCGGTTGTATTCCCAAGGCTCGACCCGATTGGATTTCGGCGGGACCACCGGCACGAAGCCAAGATCGAGCGCCAACTGGCGGGTTTGGTTGCCTTCGTAGGCACGGTCCATCAACAAATGAATCGGCCGCTCCACTGGCCCCAGGTGTTCAAGCAACGTGCGGCCTGCAGGTGCGTCATGCACGTTACCAGGCGTCAATCCAAAGGTGATGGCTGTTCGAGCATCTGCGGCAACCATATGAATCTTGGTGTTCCATCCACCGCGGGACTTGCCGACGGCCTGCGGACCGTTTTTTTTAATGCGCCCGTGCCATCGGGATGCACCTTGATGCTGGTGGAGTCCAGCGAGATTGCTTCGATTTTGATGCGCACGATCTGGGACTTCTGCAATTGGGCCAACATCCGGTCCAGCACACCCGCCTTGGCCCAGCGGTTCATGCGTGTTGGACCGGCCAGCCTTTCGTAGACATCCGGACGCCATAATTGATGGCAATGACCGAGGTGTTTATGGGCAACAGCAAGCAGTACACGGATGAGTTCCGGGCCGAGGCGGTGAAGCAGGTGATCGAACGCGGCTTCACGGTGGTGGATGTGGCCTCCCGAATCGGGATTCCCAAGCACACGCTATACGGGTGGGTGCAGGCCGCCAGGAAGATGGCGCCGGCAGCCGGCGCTGCAGCGGCGTCGACCGACTCAGCGGAGATTCGCCGGCTCAAGGCCGAACTGAGGCGGGTAACCGAGGAGCGCGACATCCTAAAAAAAGCCGCCGCGTACTTTGCCAAGGGGTAAGGGCGAAGTACGCGTTCATGCGTGCGCACGTCCGGGAGTTTCGTCTGGCGACGATGTGCCGGGTGCTGGGCGTGCATCGCAGTGGTTACTAGAGCGTGTTATGAACTTTGAAGGATGGTAGCGGCGTTGCTGAGCATGAGCACGGTGAAGACGACGAAGTGCAAGCCAGCCAAGGTTTCCGGCAAGCGCTCATAGTCGCGTGCCAATCGTCGGAATCGGTTGACCCAGCCGAAGCTGCGTTCGACGACCCAGCGCCGAGGAAGCAAGACGAATCCTTTCTTGGCTTCGGGAAGTTTCACCACGTGCAGTTCGATTCCTTCTGCCTGCGCGGCTTGCGCCGGCTCCTGCCCGGTGTAGCCTTGATCCACGAACGCCAGTTTTACCGTATCGCCCGTGACATGTTGCACCTCTTGCGCCAGCGAGCGCACCTGAGCGCGTTCTTGCTCGTCGGCAGGTGTGACTTGCACTGCAAGCAAATATCCGAGCGTGTCCACCGCCATATGCACCTTGCTGCCCTTCTTGCGCTTATAGCCGTCGTAGCCTGCACGTGTGCCGCTCTCGCAGGTGGATTGCAGCGTCCGCCCGTCCAGGATGACAGCACTGGGTTGGCCATGTCTGCCTTGGGCAACACGCAGGATGGAACGCAGGTCGTTGACCATGGCTTCAAAGCAGCCCGCCTGCAGCCAGCGTTGTGTCTGTTGGTAGACCGCTTCCCATGGCGGGAAGTCCTTGGGCAAAAGGCGCCATGGCGCTCCAGCACGTGCCATCCAGCGCAGCGCATTGAACATTGCCCGCAGCTCGTACTTGCGCTGCGGAGCGTGCTCGGTCATCAGGCTCAGGTAAGGCGCTGCGAACGCCCACTCTTCGTCGGAAATGTCGGTCGGATATGGGCGTTTGCTCTGCATCCCGCTACGATAGCCGGATCGACTCAAAGTTCATAACACGCTCTAGGCCTGGCTGCGCAACGGCACCAGCGTCCGCGAACGCGAGGACCAGCGCTTGCTGGGCCTGATCAAGCACCACTGGCTGGCCAGCGGCGCGGTGTACGGCTATCGCAAGCTCACCCTGGATCTGCGTGAGGCCGGCGAGCGTTGCAGCCGTCACCGGGTACGGCGCTTGATGAAGGCCGAAGGCTTGCGAGCGCAGGTTGGCTACGGCAGCAAGCCGCGTTAGCGGGGAGGTCCGGTCGGCGTGGTGGCGAATGTGCTCAACCGGGACTTCATTCCGCAGGCCCCGAACAAGGTCTGGGTCACGGACATCACCTATATCCGCACCTACGAGGGCTGGCTGTTCTTGGCAGCGGTAATGGAGCTGTATTGGCGCCAGATCGTGGGTTGGGCAACCGCTTCGACAATGACCAGCGATCTGGTGCTGCAGGCACTGGTGGCAGCGGCGTGGCGGCGCAAGCCCGGTCCTGGCGTGATGGTGCACTCCGACCAGGGCTGCCAGTCCACCAGCAGCGATTGGCAGTCGTTCCTGAAGGCGCACCGGATGGTGCCGAGCATGAGCCGACGCGGGAACTGCCATGACAACGCCGTGGCCGAGAGCTTCTTCAGCGTCTTGAAGAAGGAACGTATCAAGCGTCGGATCTACCCGACACGCGCCATGGCGGCATCGGACGTGTTCGACTATATCGAGATGTTCTACAACCCGATCCGCCGGCATGGTTCCGCTGGCGGCGTGTCACCGGTAGAGTTTGAAAGGCGCTACGCGCAGAGCGGCGACTGAGTGTCTACGGAAATCTGGCCGGTCCATGTGTACACCGTGTGCCAGTTGCCAAAGCGCTTGGGCAGGCCGCGCCATTTGCAGCCATGCTCGGCAACGTAAAGGATGGCGTTGACCACTTGCAGGTTGGTCATGCTGACATTGCCGCGCTGTGCCGGCAGGCAGTGTTCGATTAGGGATAGTCTGATCAACGCGGTCGGAGGATGAGGCAAGCCATATCGACCACGCCCACGGCGCTCAGACCCTCGGTTTTTCGCCGTTTCCGGCGCATTTCCGGGGTATTTCCCGGATTACAGGCACACCCTCCCCACGACAGGCAGCAACTGCTTTCGCTTCAGCCACAGGTTCGACAGCGCAAACAGCGTCAGCACTTGCGCCGTGTTCTTCGCCAGGCCGCGATAGCGCACCTTGACGTAGCCAAACTGGCGCTTGATCACCCGGAACGGATGCTCCACCTTCGCCCTCAGGCTGGCCTTGGCGTGCTCCCAGCGCTGTGCCCACTTCAATTCGCGCTTGCTCTTGATCTGCTTCAGCTTCGAGGGCTTCTCCGCGATCAGATAGCGCAGCTTGCGCTTGCTCGCCATCTCCTCGCGCTTGGCCAGCCCGGTGTAGCCGCTGTCGCCGCATACCGTGTCTTCCTTGCCGTGCAGCAGCTTGTGCGCCTGGGTGATATCTGCGGCGTTGGCCGCCGTGCATTCCAAGTGGTGCACCAGCCCGGACTCATCGTCCACGCCGATGTGCGCTTTCATCCCGAAGTAGTACTGATTGCCCTTCTTGGTCTGGTGCATTTCCGGGTCGCGCTCGCCGTTCTTGTTCTTGGTCGAGCTGGGCGCGGCAATGATCGTGGCGTCCACGATGGTGCCGCCGCGCAGGCTCTGGCCCTTGCGCGATAGGTGCGCGTTGACCCGGTTGAACAGCGTGCGCGCCAGATCGTGCGTCTCCAGCAACCGGCGGAAGTTGAGGATCGTGGTCTCGTCCGGCACCTCATCCAACCCGCCGATCCTGGCGAAACGGCGCATCGACGCCGTGTCGTACAAGGCTTCTTCCGCGCCCGGGTCGCTCAGTGCGTACCACTGCTGCAGAAAGTGGATGCGCAGCATTGTCTCCAGCGGGTACGGCTGACGGCCCGGATGGCCCGACTTCGGATAGTGCGGCGCGATCAGCGCCAGCAGGTCTTTCCACGGCACCACCTGATCCATCTCGGCCAGCAACCTTTCGCGCCGCGTCTGCTTGCGCTTGCCGTTGTACTCCGCGTCGCCGAAAGACAATTGCATCGTCGTTGTCCTGTTGGGCTTTGTACGATTGTCGCAGGATCAGAGGGAGTTGTTCAGACCATCCTTAGGGAAAATTGTGCTGGCGTGATCTCCATGCCCGATAGTTTAAACGCTCGGGCCATTAGTGTTAACAGGCCCTAGCTCAGGTGCTCGCCGATCTGCTCTACCAATTTCTGAGCTGCCTATGCGGCAGTGAACGCGGGCAGCCGCTGCCGGCGCGCAGCGAGCCATTTCTGAGCTGCCTATGCGGCAGTGAACGCCATGGGTAAGACCGCGTTCATGCTCGGCCTTTTCTGAGCTGCCTATGCGGCAGTGAACGCAGACGCCATCGTTGAGAACAAGCCAGAACAGTTTCTGAGCTGCCTATGCGGCAGTGAACTCTGCGCAGCTTTCTTCACCAGCGCTTGCAGCTTTCTGAGCTGCCTATGCGGCAGTGAACGGTCATTGTCGTTACTCCTGCCTGCCACCGGATTTCTGAGCTGCCTATGCGGCAGTGAACGAGGTGACCCCCAGCAAGCGCGGCGGCCGGTGTTTCTGAGCTGCCTATGCGGCAGTGAACCCGTGACGGCCGGCTGAGCGGTGTCAACCAGGTTTCTGAGCTGCCTATGCGGCAGTGAACGGAAACCAAGAGCGGCAATCGTGAGATTAACTTTTCTGAGCTGCCTATGCGGCAGTGAACCTTCAACGGGCTGCACGGCCAGCGCCGCATGTTTTCTGAGCTGCCTATGCGGCAGTGAACAGCACGCCCAGCGCGACGACCAGGCGCAGCCATTTCTGAGCTGCCTATGCGGCAGTGAACATGTGCTCGCCGTCGCACTACTTGAGCGGTACTTTCTGAGCTGCCTATGCGGCAGTGAACGTGGACCGCCTGCCGGGCATTCAGGCCGCGCCTTTCTGAGCTGCCTATGCGGCAGTGAACGTCCTCAAGGATGAATACCTGGATGTCATATGTTTCTGAGCTGCCTATGCGGCAGTGAACCTTACCGCTGGCGTCCGGGTAGATCGTGATCGTTTCTGAGCTGCCTATGCGGCAGTGAACGGAGGTCGGCGTGATCCGGCTCACTCTCCCGTTTTCTGAGCTGCCTATGCGGCAGTGAACTCCGACGCGTTCGGCAAAGTGCGTTACGGACTTTTCTGAGCTGCCTATGCGGCAGTGAACGCTTCACAGTTGGACCTCGCGGATGAGCTTGCTTTCTGAGCTGCCTATGCGGCAGTGAACGACCTCCTGCGGATCCGGCAGCGTGTCGAACATTTCTGAGCTGCCTATGCGGCAGTGAACGGCACGTACATCAACCCGTCCTTCATCGGCAATTTCTGAGCTGCCTATGCGGCAGTGAACGATGCGCCGATCTACTGTCTCCTCTGGCGTGATTTCTGAGCTGCCTATGCGGCAGTGAACCCCACGGTCCGCGGACGCTCAGCAAGCAGATTTTTCTGAGCTGCCTATGCGGCAGTGAACCTGAGTATCTGGCTGATCGGAGGGCGGCATTTTTTCTGAGCTGCCTATGCGGCAGTGAACTCTCCGCCTTACGCCAGAGGTGCTTTTGTCTTTTTCTGAGCTGCCTATGCGGCAGTGAACGTTCGAAACGGATGACGGTCGGAGCAGGATGTTTTCTGAGCTGCCTATGCGGCAGTGAACTGAGCGTGTCATGGGAGGACGGTTTTACACCTTTTCTGAGCTGCCTATGCGGCAGTGAACAGCCCGTACACTCTGATACCGCCTGTCCCGTTTTTCTGAGCTGCCTATGCGGCAGTGAACGTCTTCTGATCCGGCATGACGTCTTCTTTGCATTTCTGAGCTGCCTATGCGGCAGTGAACGTGATCGCCGGCGCCCGCTCGCTGATCGAGCTTTTCTGAGCTGCCTATGCGGCAGTGAACCTCTGGCCCACGCCGAGGACGCAGTGCTTGCCTTTCTGAGCTGCCTATGCGGCAGTGAACCCCGCCGGATGGCAGGGCTTGGCTGTGGTTTCTTTCTGAGCTGCCTATGCGGCAGTGAACTCGGCTCCTGAGCCTGAGCGGGCGGCCCAGTTTTTCTGAGCTGCCTATGCGGCAGTGAACCGAGCCCTGTTCGAGTCAGGGCGCCGCCAGCGTTTCTGAGCTGCCTATGCGGCAGTGAACTCGATACCGCCGATGACGCCCACGGCCGGCGTTTTCTGAGCTGCCTATGCGGCAGTGAACATCAGGCAGCGGCAACCCGCAGGTCTTGAGTCTTTCTGAGCTGCCTATGCGGCAGTGAACAAGACCAACAATAACCTAAGTGCTTGGAATCCATAACAATAAGGCAAAGGAAGGCCATCCTCCCTTCCCGCGAGGATGGCCGCTAAGGATGGTCTGAACAACTCCCTCTGATCCTGCGACAATCGTACAAAGCCCAACAGGACAACGACGATGCAATTGTCTTTCGGCGACGCGGAGTACAACGGCAAGCGCAAGCAGACGCGGCGCGAAAGGTTGCTGGCCGAGATGGATCAGGTGGTGCCGTGGAAAGACCTGCTGGCGCTGATCGCGCCGCACTATCCGAAGTCGGGCCATCCGGGCCGTCAGCCGTACCCGCTGGAGACAATGCTGCGCATCCACTTTCTGCAGCAGTGGTACGCACTGAGCGACCCGGGCGCGGAAGAAGCCTTGTACGACACGGCGTCGATGCGCCGTTTCGCCAGGATCGGCGGGTTGGATGAGGTGCCGGACGAGACCACGATCCTCAACTTCCGCCGGTTGCTGGAGACGCACGATCTGGCGCGCACGCTGTTCAACCGGGTCAACGCGCACCTATCGCGCAAGGGCCAGAGCCTGCGCGGCGGCACCATCGTGGACGCCACGATCATTGCCGCGCCCAGCTCGACCAAGAACAAGAACGGCGAGCGCGACCCGGAAATGCACCAGACCAAGAAGGGCAATCAGTACTACTTCGGGATGAAAGCGCACATCGGCGTGGACGATGAGTCCGGGCTGGTGCACCACTTGGAATGCACGGCGGCCAACGCCGCAGATATCACCCAGGCGCACAAGCTGCTGCACGGCAAGGAAGACACGGTATGCGGCGACAGCGGCTACACCGGGCTGGCCAAGCGCGAGGAGATGGCGAGCAAGCGCAAGCTGCGCTATCTGATCGCGGAGAAGCCCTCGAAGCTGAAGCAGATCAAGAGCAAGCGCGAATTGAAGTGGGCACAGCGCTGGGAGCACGCCAAGGCCAGCCTGAGGGCGAAGGTGGAGCATCCGTTCCGGGTGATCAAGCGCCAGTTTGGCTACGTCAAGGTGCGCTATCGCGGCCTGGCGAAGAACACGGCGCAAGTGCTGACGCTGTTTGCGCTGTCGAACCTGTGGCTGAAGCGAAAGCAGTTGCTGCCTGTCGTGGGGAGGGTGTGCCTGTAATCCGGGAAATACCCCGGAAATGCGCCGGAAACGGCGAAAAACCGAGGGTCTGAGCGCCGTGGGCGTGGTCGATATGGCTTGCCTCATCCTCCGACCGCGTTGATCAGACTATCCCTAAGTGATTGATTCTTCGCCCACTTTATGGGGGTTGTGAAAAAGGGTCAGAACCAGGGAACGGTTGCCTCATGACTGAGGCCATAGCGGTTGAATGGACCTTGCCGGGCTTGCGGCAGTAACGGTCCATGCCGAATGAACAACGGAAAGGCCGCCTGGCCCGTGCTTCGGCTGCCGAGGGTGACGAAGGGCAACCGGAGTCGCTCGGCCGCCGCCTCGGGGAGGCGTTCGGCTGCGGTCGCGGCGTCCCAGCCATGCCGGCGCATGGCGCGGCGCCGAAGGCGCGCAGGGCTGCTCTTGGCTTGGACACGCGTCACCTGCCGGTGCGAGCTTCCGGCAGGCACCAGGGCAACGCCGGAAAGCGATAGGTGCTCGCCGATGCCCTTGAGCCAGGGCGTTGCCATCAGTCGCTCCAATGCAGACTCCGCGCCGTGCAGGCGCAGATGCGAGCCCAGGCTTGGCGCCGTGTCGTCGTGGCCAGGGAAGCTGACGCCTATCTGTGTGGTGTCCAGTTCCACCAACCCCCGGTGCAGGCGTGCGTACAGGGCCGCCAATAGGTGATGGGCGGCGGTGTCGGGGTCGGGCCTGAGGTGGAGATCAAGATAGTGCTGCATCGTGCCACCTCAACCTGCGTCGCCGAACACGCCGCCGCGGATCAGCGTGGCGATGACGAAATGCTGCTGCTCCACGTCCGGCGCCTTGTCCTTGATCACCCAGGCGTCGAGCAGGTTGTAGAAATCCAGTTTCTCCTTGGGTTGACGGTAGGCTTTGCCTTGCGTGGTGACCGAGCCGTAGGGCTCGATGGCGATGGCGCCGTTTTCGTCGACGCCGGGATACCAGGTGTCGATCGTTCGCAAGGCATTGCCGATCTTCTGCGAATGGATCGCGGCCACGGCCTTGGCGCCTTCGCCGACGGCATAGAGCGTCTTGCTCTTGTCGCCACGGCCTCGCTCAAGGATCAGTTCTTGCGAGGGGAACACTTCCTGCCCGGCGCCGAGGCGGACGAAGGCCGTGACGTGCAGCAGCACATGCGCGCGGCCTGCCAGCCCGGCGCCGATCAACTCCGCCAGTGCCTGCAGGGCGTCGGTTTCGGCGTCCGGCGGGGTCAGGGTGCGCAGCGCGTGGTCGTGCGCCTGGAAGCTCCATTGCGCGGCGGCACTGCCGTCGCGCAGGTGGACCACCTGTACGTCGACCTGCTCGGCGCCGATCCGATTGCGCCACAGGAAACGGCCATTGGCCAGGTTGGCGGCGTAGCGCCGGGCCAGTTCGCCGAAGCCGTGCTGCTGCACATAGCCGCCGACGGTGGCGAGGAGCTTCCTGCGGTAGTCGGCGTCGTTGCAGGCCGAGGGTTCGCCGGCACCACCGAGCACGCGCAGGGTGAACTGTACTTTCAGCGTATCGGCATCCAGCGGCAACGCGGCCACGTCCACGGTCTGCAGGTTGGGGTTCTGGATGGCGGCATCGAGCTTGGCCGGGTCGTTCTGCTCCTTGCTCTTGTCCTTGAGCCGGTTGGAGATGGTGCCGCGCACGGACTTCTCGCGGATCTGCACCGGCTGCCAGGTGCCTGCATCGCGGCGATCGTTCCAACTGCCGGCGAAGAACAGCGCGTCGGAAGGATCGAGCTTGCGTTCGAAGGCGAGGACGGAGGCGGTCTTGAGGGTGTCGTTGGCCATGGTGGAACTCCTTGTCGTGGTGGGCGGTCAATTGAAGTCGTAGTCCGGCATGCCGGCATCGGTCGCGGGGCGGTAGTCGTTGCGGCAGCGATACAGCCCGGCATCGGGCTGGCTGTCGGCGTACCAGAGCAATTGTTGCGGGGAGTGCAGCCGGTGCGGGCTGAGCCATTCGCCGGCCGAGTACAGGCTTTCGACGAAGCGGAACGGCGTGGCGGCGTCGCGTGCGTTGGCGATGCTGCCGGGCGCATGCAGGTCGCCGAGCGCGCCGTAGCCCACCGGGATCGGTACGATCCAGCCGTGGCCGCGGCGGTCGTTGCGCCATTCGCCTTTGCCGCCATCGGCATCCTGCAGGTAGCGCCAGTTGATGCGCGCCAACGACAGCCACGCGTCCAGCCGGGTGCTGTCGGGCGCATGCGCCTGGAGCTCGGCCAGCCGCGTCTCGAGCAGGTCGTCGCGGGCCACCAGTGCGAAGCCGGGCAGCAGGCGCAGGCACAGTTTCCGGAAGACTGCGCGCTGGTCGTCCTCGCTGCCGGTCAAGGCGATGGCCTGCGGCTGGCGGCGATGGCGGCCGGCCTGCGGCGGTGGCAGCACGCTGCCCCCGGCCACGCGCATGCCCGCCAGCAGGTTGGCGACGGTAGCGATGTCCGCTGCCTGGGTGGCCGGATCGCGCAACCCGCGTTCGCTGTGCACGGCGAACACCAGACTCAGTTCCAGGTGGATGCGGCCTTCCTCGACGATGGCGGCGCTGCCGCCGTCCTTGCCGACCGGGTTGCGGGTGAGCCGGAACGCCTTGACGAAGCCGCTCTCGGTGACCTGCTCCTGGTGGTCGTGGCAGACCACGCCGACGGCATGGAAGGCGATATCCAGTCCGGCCGCCTGTGTCTTACGCTCCAATGCCCACATCAGGCCCAGGAAAGCGGTCATCGACGGGAAGCCGTGGGTGAGCGGGCTGGACACGGCGTTGGCGTTCTGTACCCGCAGGCGCGGCAGCACCAGCAGATGGTCGCATGCCGGGCAGGCCTTCATGCCGCACCTCCTGCCGGCGCATGCCGCTGCAGCGGCACCGGCCAGGCCGCATCGACGATGGCTTGCTTGGCCCAGTGCCGATATTGATCATCGCCAAGGCCGCTGACCCCCGCCTCGCGCAATTGGTCGTTGATCCAGTTGGCGAAGCGTCCGGCGACCTCGTCGGGCCAGTCGCCGACGTCGTAGGCCGCCTTGAAGTCGCCATCGTCCCGCTCCCATTCGGGGTGTTGCAGGTCTTGGCGGTTCGGCAGATCGATTCGCACGGAGTCCAGCCACAATCGCTCGCACAACGGCAGCCGGCAGTCGGGGTCGCGCGTCCAGCCTGGTTCGAAGCGGGCGTGAATGGTGCTGGCAAAGTAAGCCAGTTGCAGGCCCAGCGCTTGTTCGATCGCTTCGCGCCTGTGTCGGGTGGCGTCGTTTTTGGGAGGATCGGTCAACAGGAAGTCGCCCAGCGCTTTGATCAGTTCGCGTACCCCTTCGAACCACGCGAAGCGGTCCAGCGCCGAGTCCAGGTGGAGCAGGCTGCGCGGACGTTCCTGCGTCCAGTGTGGCGGCAGCGAGGCCAGCAGGTAGTTCACGCCGCCGCGATCGCTGTTGAGCTGGCTGATGTTCTGCGGCTTGGTGCCGCCGAGCTTGCGCGCGACCAGGTTGCGGTAGTCGCGATAGACGCCGTCGAACGGTCGCTTGTCGCGATAGGCCTGGCGCGCGCCCTTGTTGCCGTCACCCAAGCGCGCCTCCCGGATATCGGCATGCACCGCATGCGCCAGGCTGCTGGAGAACAGCGGTTGCAGCAGGTGGTACTGGATGTCGTCGGCCGGCTCCTCGCCGGCCAGCCAGTAGACCTGCTTGGCCGCCTCGTGCGAGCTGGGCTGCGGGTCGCGGCGTACCAGGCTGCCGAACGCGCTCATCCAGTCGGTCGCCACTGCGGCGTCGGCACTCAGTGCGTCGCGTAAGTCGCCGTCGCCGGCCTGCATCCAGTCGAGCAGGCGCCGGCCCTCGACTTCCAGCTTGAGGAACTTGAACACGTCCAGCGCCGCGGCGTTGCCGACCACGTCCTCGGCGTAGTCCTCGCCGAGCACGTGGCTGCCGATCTCGACGTGCCGTGGCAGCGCGCCGGGCGAGACGTGCAGACTGCTGCCGCGCGCATCGGGGTGGGTGGCCTTGAGCACATGGGTCACCGCCTGGATCTGGCCGACCCGACGCGCCGCATCGGCCAGCCACGTTGTGTATGCGTACTTGGATGCCGTGTCGGCACCGTCTTCCTTGCCCTTCAGCTTGGCTTCGCGCCGTGTGTCGATGAATGTGGCGATGGCCGTGCGGAAGTGCTCGGAGCGCGCTGAGCGTCCCGATTCTTCTGTCATGGGAAGTCCTTTTGTTCATTCGCTCTTGAGAGGGCATGTCTGTAGAATCCCCACGGCAGCTTGTCGCTACCGTGAGATGCCGGATGGAGGGGGCTGCCCTCAATCCGATATGACGAACATGCGATTGCTAGTCACATCCACTTCTCCTTCTGCGCGTCATTCCTCGTGCAATAGGGCCGGTGTCCAATCGGCAAGCTGCAATGCCCTCAGTCCTGCCGCCAGCAGGACTGAGGACGCCTACTAGTAGACCGAAGACAGCCACCCTTGTCAAACCATTGCATGATCTGTTTTACCATTGCATGATCGGTTTAACTACTGAATAAGTAGCTCAGAAAATTGCGTGACCTGTTTCACCATTCTCATTACTGCCGAAAGGCAGCTCCAAAAACTTGCAAATGTTCTTCAACGTTTTGCCGCGAACCCAAGCCAAGGGTGATATCGCCACCCTTGCTTGCTCTCAGGCACCTCCACCGTCGCCAGCCGTTCGGCACAGTGCTGCGGGGAGAGGTCGAGGTGCTCGGCCTGCTCGGCGAGCAAGGCCATCAGGTCGAACTCGCCCCATGGCAAGATGCGCGGGCCGGGATCGAGTCGGACGGCATGGCGCTGGCTGCGCTCGACGGCGGTATAGAGCGTCTGCCCGCGGCGGACGCCGCTTTCCTCGATGCGGTGCAGCACGAGCTGTTCTTCTTCATCGTCGGGCAGCAGGACCAGGATGGCCGAGGGCAGCGGGTCGTGGCGAAATGGTTGTTGCTGCGGCAATACGCCGGTCAGCGCAGCCTGCGGGTATTGCCAGGCGCACGCGGCATCGAGCGGAAACGTCGTGGCACTGCGGCACGAGCCGGACGTGGTGGTACGTGGCTTGGGCAGCATGCAGTCGGCCACGCGCGAGTGCTCCAGATCCACCATCCGATGCTTGGGCCGCCAATCGGTCTGCGGCGGCGGCTGGATGCGCGGCAACGCGTCGAGCTTCCGGTACTCGTGGGGCCGCAGCAACTTGTCGAGGCGGTGGGCGACAAGGCGGAAGCGATGGTCGGCGGGTTGGCCCGATTGCTCGAAGCCAGGCCGGACGAAGATCGCGGCAGGTTGGTTGTCCGGTCCTTTGTCCTGGGCGAAGTGTTGCAGATTGGTGTCGAAGATCAGCACGTTGGGCGCGGTGCCCGGCGTGCGGCGATGGCGCTGCACGCGCCCGGCGAGTTGGATCAGCGAACGCATCGACGATGGTTCCGCCACGGCCCAGTCCGCATCCCAGTCGCGGCCGACTTCGCACACCGGGCTGGCGAGCACGATGAACACCTGCTCCCGTTCCGGGCAGGCGTCCAGCGCCGCACGGATCGCGGGCAGGCGATAGACCGCCAGACCGTCGCCGCGGCGATCGAATGCCGCGTCGAGCTGCCGTTCGATGGCCGAGCGCTGCAGTAACGGGAAGCGCGCGTGGTAGATGCACAAGTGGATGCGGGTGCCTTCCGGGGCGCCGAGCCGGAACAGTGCCTGCGCCACGTCGAACAGCGGATCGATGTTGGCCATGCGCACCAGGCCGAAGCTGACGCGCTTGCCGCCGGCCGGATCGGCGTGCGCGTGAGCGGCATGCAGGTCCAGGCAGGCCGCGCGGACATGCCCGGCGAATTCGGCATGGATCCGTTCGCGCTGGCGCGCCTGGAGCTGCAATGGCAGCAGCGCGCCCCGCCGTAGCGGCTCGGCCTTCTGCAATCGCACGGCACGTCGGCCGACGAATTGCAGGTGCTGCTGCGCAAAGGAAGTCGTATCGGGACAGGCGCCCGTCTGTACGCCGAATTCGTCGACCCAGATGCATGGCGTCGCCGCCACCGCGTTCGCGCTGCCGCCGTCGGCGCCGCGGTTGTGCTGGTAGTGCGTGCGTCCGGCGTGGTAGGCCGCGTACATCCCTTCGAGCAGTGCCGGCGGCAGTGTTGCCGAGGACAGCAGCACGCGCGTGCCCAGCATTCCAGCCCAGTGCACCAGCCGGGTCAGGGCGGGCAGGTCGTCCAGATCGTAGTCGTCCAGTTCGTCGAGGATCAGGTCGGCGCTCATCAGCCGCAGCATCGGCGCGATCTGGCGCCCGGCGCGCAGCGATTCGGTGGCCGGCACCAGGTGGTCCACGGTGCAGACCAGCATCGGCGCGGACAGCAGCCTGCGGATTTCCGGGTCGCGCAGCGCGCGCGACAGCAATGGGTGGTCGGCGGTCGCGCCCTCGTACAGCACGTGGCTGTCCTCTTCCAGCAGCGACTGCACCGACGCCGAGCCAGTGGATTCGGCTTGCTGTTGGTAGTAATCGAACAGCGCCTGGCTGGCAGAGCCGCCTACGCGGATGGCCAGTTCGTCGTCGCGCAAGTGCAGGTCGGTCCGATAGCTGCGGCCGGTCTGTAATGTCAGCAAGCGCAATCCGAGCGCGTAGGTGGCGCGCATGCCGTGTTGCGGATCGGCCAATGCATACAGGATGCGCGCGTTGCCCAGGGTTTTGCCGCAGCCGGTGGACGCCATGTTGACGATGAACGCGCCGCGCGCGCGTGCCGCGTCGCGCAGCGCGGCCGCGGCATCGGCCGCCTTGTCCTGCCAGGCGAAGCGGGGATCGGCGCTTCGCCTGCGCAGGCCACGGTGCTGGGCAAGCCGCGGCAGGTAGCGTTCGAAGCCAGGTAGGGCATGGGCGATCAGGCCGGCGCTGTGGGCCACGCCGAGAAGGTGTTCGACCAGAGACTGGTTGGGAACGGGGGCGCCGACCCGGTTGCGGGTGGTGTTGGCCATCAGCCAGGCGTCTGCCTGCAGATGCGGCCTGCGTTCGGGGACGGGCTGGTCGTTCTTGTCCAGCCCCAGTCTGGAATAGGCATGATCGGCCAGCATCAGGCTAAGGCGCGCCAGGTGCATCACGTAGGGATTGCCTAGCCAGTCGCCGTCGCGGCGCCCGCGCAGTTCGGCCAGACGCTTCGCCAAGCGCGCGGCCTGTGCACGCCACGCCGGCGCGGCGACCGGCAATGGGCCTGCAGGATTCCAATAAGGCTCGATCCTGGCGAGCTCGGCCGGCTGGCGGACTTCGTTCCAATCGTGTCCGACCAGCGACAGCGGCGCCTCCAGCCACACGGGATCGAGGGTGCGAGCACGGTGCCCGAGCCAGTCCTGCGCGCCTTTCTCGTCGACCACGGGGACCAATGGCAGGCGATGGTGCGTCAACACCAGCCAGGCGATCGCCGCAGCGAGCGGCGGCAACTGGTCGAACGCGCGCCCGGGCTCGGGATCCAGGCCATCGCGGCGGTAGCGTCCCTCCGCTGTCCAGCCGAGCATGTCGCTGTCACCCGGATCGGACAGGCGGCGCAGCCAGCCCGCATCGTCGTCCTGGCCGACGAAGGCCTGGAACATGCGCAGCGACACCCATTCGTGGCGGTAGAGGTTGCGCTCCTGCAATTGCCCGCGCAGCCGCGCCTGGAAGGCCATGCTGGCCTTGCCCAGGTCGTGCAGCAAGGCGGCCAATTGCGCCAGCAGCCGGATGTCTTCGGCGCGATGCCAATCGTTTTCGTCGCCGCGACGCAGGACGTTGCGCATGGTGGCACCTGTCGGCACAGCACCGTGCGCATTGAAGCGGCCAGCGTCCCCGACCACCCACAACAGTTCGCTATGGTCCAGGCCGCGGATCCAATGGCAAGCGACGGCGGTGTTCTTGCGCGCGGTGCGGCGCAGGAGCTTGTGCAGGGTATCCAGGCCGGCCTGGGTGATGGGCGTCTGCCAGGTGCGCTCGCCGCGGCGCTCGGCGAACTGGTCGAGGATGCGCCGGGTCTCGGTCAGTGCGCGCTTGTCGCATTGGGACACCAGCAGAATGTTCATGCTGCGCCCTCGCGCTTCGGCAAGGCCGTCGCCAGCGCCACTTCCTTGAGCGTATCGATCATGAAATCCAGCGACTCGCTGCGCGCCAGCGCTTCGATGCAGCGCTGTCGAAACGATCGTTCGTCGTCGCCGCGCATCGCCGACAGGAACGCCTGCGGCAGGATGCTGGCATCCTTGACCAGGTCGGCAACATCGAACACCAATCCGCCGCGCCGGGTCTTGCCGTGCAGCACCGCCAGCCCATGCGGGAGTCCCAGCACCCATGTCGCGGTCGCCCCCAGCCCATAGGCGAGATAGTTGCCGTGGTCGAGGAAGCGGTTGGCCGGATCGTTGCCTGTACCGCGCTTGGCACGGGTGAAATCGCCGTAGCCAGTCGTGTCTACGGCCAGCTTGAACAATGCCTTGGTCAAGCGTGCCTCCTCGGTCAGCAGGGCCGTGTTGTCCTGCGCCAATGCGATGTTCCAGGAACTTCTGGCCAGCAGTTCCTGCAGGCGGGCCGCGGGAGGGGCGAAACCGGCCTCCTTGAGCGGACGTAGAAGCCATTGCTCGCCGATGCGCCGGGTACGCGCTTGTTGGAATGCCTTGGCCGCGCACAACCGCAGGTCGTCATCGAACCAAAACTTGACCCAGGCCTGTAGGTATTCGGTGGGACGGTATTCGCTCTGGGGAGAGAACCACGCGACCTCGACATCCACTTCATTCGCGGTGAACAGCGGCGTGCCGCCGCCGCCGCAGAAGCCAACCAGCACGCCCGCCCTGGCCAGCTCGCGCATCGCGGCCTGGGTGATCGAGGTGCCTGTTCCGAGCAACAGCGTCGTGGTGTTCGCAATCGGGAT
Source organism: Xanthomonas theicola (assembly GCF_014236795.1). Classification (NCBI taxonomy): domain Bacteria; kingdom Pseudomonadati; phylum Pseudomonadota; class Gammaproteobacteria; order Lysobacterales; family Lysobacteraceae; genus Xanthomonas; species Xanthomonas theicola. The sequence goes on from NZ_CP049017.1 coordinate 3,427,770, forward strand.
GTTCCAGTACAGCGAACGCTTTCCCGCATCGGTCACATACTCGACGCGGCCGCCGTTGACCAGCACGCGGCAATGCTGGAGGTAGTAGAGATTCGCTCGTTTGGAATGCAGGATCGTTTTCAGATCCGAAGCTGCCAGTTCGTCCATGTGCTCTCCGCGGGGCCGGCAACCATTGCCTTCGCATCGGATCTGCAGCCCGTCCAGCCCTGGATATTAGCCCCAAGTTGCTGCATTCCGGGTTCCAGGTTGTGGACAAGTTTTCTGGCTGGAGCCCGGCTGAGACACGGCGTTGCAGCAGATGGCCGACCGCAGGCGGCACCCGCCCGCTTGGCCGCTCCTGCACCGCCGACGGCCGCGGCTGCGGCGCACGCCTCCGCACCGCGGCCGGGTCAGCGCTCCGACGGCCCGCTCTCGTCGTAGCCGCGCGAGGTGAACAGGTCCGGCCGGATCAGTTCGATGAAGGCGCGCGCCTGCGGCGATAGCTACTTGCCTTTGCGCACCACCACGCCGTAGCTGCGCGCGGGGAAGTAGCCGCCTGCCGCTCGTACCAACCACTGAAGAACGCCTCCCGCCCCTTGGAACTGTCAGGGTGATTGCAGGTGTCGGCACCGCCATGCAGCACCAGCGTCGGCGCCGACAGCACCGGCGCCGGATGCAAGCGCGCTTCATCCTCGGCATAGGCCGGATCGCCCTATGACCGTATGTACTTCGACAAGATCGTGGCAAGCCTGCTGCCTCTGCTGGAGCAGCTCACCACCGGCAAGATCGCGCAACCGTTGGCCCAGATTACTCGGACCTGGCCGACCCGCGGCCGATCTTCGACTGGATGCAGATCATCCGCAAACGCGCGGTGGTCTACGCAGGCGTGGACGCGCTGTCCGATGCGCAGGTGGTCGCCACCGTGGACAACTCGATGTTCTCCGATCTGCTGTTGGTCGCGGGGCGCCTCTACAAGTTCGGCGTGGACGATGGACTGCCCAGCGCATCCGTGAACACCAAGATCCCCGATCAACGTGCACGCGTTCAACGAGCCGATGGACGACGAGTTCATCCCGATGGTCAGCAAGGGCGGCAGCGCCGGCATCCAGGTCACGGCCTACACGCAGACGCTCTCCGACATCGAGGCGCGCATCGGCAACCGTGAAGGCCGGCCGGGTGAGATGGGCAATTTCAACGCCCTCGTGTTGCTGCACGCCTGTGTAAGAACCTGTTCACGATCTTTCCCTGGTAGTGCAAACTCTGCGGATGCGAACAAAGACGTATCCGAGTGACATGAGCCGGGAGCGGTTCGAGCAGATCCGCCCCATTCTGGAGCAGGCGCGCAAGCGTACCAAGCCACGGACCGTGGATCTGTAGGACGTGTGGTGCGCGGTGCTGTACCTGCTGCGCACCGGCTGTCAGTGGCGAGCGCTGCCCAGCGACTTCCCGAAGTGGCGCACCGTGCACTGCTACTTTGCCAAGTGGAGCGAACCAGACGATGAAGGAGTCAGCCTGCTGGAGCGGGCGCTCAAAAAATCAGGTTGGCGCGGCCCGCCAGAGACAGGGGCGCAACGCTTGCAGCACGTTCTTGATCGTGGACGCACAGAGCGTGAAGAACACGGACACGGCCGGCCAGAAGGGTTATGACGCGGGCAAGAAGGTCTCGGGGATCAAGCGTCGCATCGCCGTCGATACCCAAGGCCTGCCGCATGCGGTCGCGGTGACGACGGCGGAAGTGACCGACCGCAAAGGCGCGCTCCAATCCCTGGATCGTTGCAAGCCGAACCTGGGACACGTGCAAAGCCTGTTGTGCGATAGCGGCTATACCGCAGAACCATTCGCCGAAGGCGTACGAGAGATCCTGGGCAAGCAAGTCACGGTGCAGATCGCCAAACGCAGCGAACTGCACACCTTCAAGGTCATGCCCAAGCGCTGGATCGTCGAACGCAGCTTTGCGTGGCTGGAAAAGAACCGAAGGCTATGGAAGAACTGCGAGCGCAAGCTCAACACCAGCTTGCAGTTCATCCACCTGGCATGCCTGACACTACTACTCAAAAGATCGTGAACAGGTTCTAAGAGCGGCTGCAGCCGCGACCGGTACCGCCATGGGCTTGCCGACGGCCCGCGCTGTCGGCGCTGAAGCGGCCTCAGCGGCCGATCGCGTCCAGGATGCGCGCCAGTACCTCGTCCAGCGACCCGACGCCGTCCACGCGCACCAAGGTGCCGCGCTTGTCGTAGAAACCGATCACCGGCGCGGTGGAGTCGTTGTACACCCGCAGGCGCTTGCGCACCGATTCGGGATTGTCGTCTTCGCGGCCCTCGGCCTTGGCGCGGCCGGCGATGCGCTCGACCAGCAGTTCGGTGGCCACGTCCAGTTGCACCACCGTGTCCAGCGGCTGGCCGATCTTGACCAGCAGTTCGTCCAGCGCCGAGGCCTGGGCCAGGTTGCGCGGATAGCCATCGAGGATGAAACCGTTGGCCACGTCGCCGCGACCGAGGCGCGATTCGAGCATGCCGAGCAGGATGTCGTCGGAGACCAGATCGCCGCGCGCCATCACTTCCTTGGCCTGCACGCCCAGCGCGGTGCCGGCGGCGACTTCGGCGCGCAGCAGATCGCCGGTGGAAATGTGCGGGATCTGCAGCCTGTCCTTCAGGCGGGCCGCCTGCGTGCCCTTGCCCGATCCGGGCGGTCCCAACAGAACCAATCGCATCAACCTGACTCCTCGAGGAAATGACCGTGCACGGCCGGTGGCGTTAGACTCGGGGCCACGCCTGCGCTGCGCCGCAAGAGCCTCAGCTTACCGCATCCGGGCAATGTCCCGGCAATGTCCCCCACCCCAGAAGCGAGCCCCGACCATGGCCAAAGGCACCCTGTTGTACGCCCAATCCGGCGGCGTCACCGCCGTCATCAATGCCAGCGCCGCCGCCGTGATCGGCGAGGCGCGCACACGCAAGGTCAAGGTCCTGGCCGCGCGCAACGGCATTCTCGGCGCGCTGCGCGAGGAACTGATCGACACCACCAAGGAATCGGCTGCGGCGATCCGCGCGCTGGCGCACACGCCCGGCGGCGCATTCGGCTCGTGCCGCTACAAGCTCAAGTCGCTGGAGGCCGATCGCGCCAAGTACGAGCGTCTGCTGCAGGTGCTGCAGGCGCACGACGTGCGCTGGTTCCTCTACAACGGCGGCAACGATTCGGCCGATACCGCGTGGAAGGTGTCGCAGCTGGCCGGCGCGTTCGGCTACCCGCTGCACTGCATCGGGGTGCCCAAGACCATCGACAACGACCTCGCGGTCACCGACACCTGCCCGGGCTTCGGCTCGGCCGCCAAGTACACCGCGGTGTCGGTGCGCGAGGCGGCGCTGGATGTGGCGGCGATGGCCGAGACCTCGACCAAGGTATTTGTCTACGAGGCGATGGGCCGCCACGCCGGCTGGCTGGCCGCCGCGGCCGGACTGGCCGCGCAGTCGCCAGACGACGCGCCGCAGATCATCCTGTTCCCCGAGCGCGCCTACGACGAAGGCGCCTTCCTGGCGAAGGTGCGCAAGGTCGTGGACAAGGTCGGCTGGTGCGTGGTGGTCGCCAGCGAAGGCATCCAGACCACGGACGGGCGTTTCGTCGCCGATGCCGGCGGCGGCACCGATGCGTTCGGCCACAGCCAGTTGGGCGGCGTGGCATCCTACCTGGCCGGCAAGGTCAAGGCCGAACTCGGCTACAAGGTGCACTGGACCTTGCCCGACTACCTGCAGCGCTCGGCCCGCCACATGGCCTCGAAGACCGACTGGGAACAGGCCCAGGCGGTCGGCCGGGCCGCGGTGCGCTACGCCCTGGAGGGGAGAAACGCAGTGATGCCGGTGATCGTGCGCAGCAGCGACGCGCCGTACCGCTGGAAGGTGGAGCCGGCGCCGCTGAGCCGGATCGCCAATCACGAAAAGAAGATGCCGGCCGGTTTCCTGCGCAAGGACAGCTTCGGCATCACCGCGCGCGCGCGCGCATACCTGGCACCGCTGATCCGGGGCGAGGCGCCGCTGCCCTACGGCGGCGACGGCCTGCCCAGGTACGTCACGCTGAAAAACGTGCCCGTGCGCAAGCAGCTTCCACGCTGGCAGGAATGAGGCGCGCCGGCGAAGATCTTTATGGAATAGGGATCAACCAAGATCATCGCGGCACTCCCGGGCGTGGATGCCCGTACCGGAAAAGGATTTTCTCCATGGGACGCGACACTTCGACCCTGGCGCTCTGCCTATCGGCGGCCCTTGCGCTTGCCGCTGCGCTTCCCTGCCAGTGGTCCTGCAGCCCGATCCGACCGCCGCGCTGCAGGCGAGCGTCGATACCGATGAGGCCGAACAGCCGTGGAGCGGGGATGCGGCAGCCTGCGCGGCAGGCTGGAGGTTTCCTGCCACTATTATGTCAAGAGGGTGTTTACAAAATATAATAGACTTGTCTTGCCCAAGATACGAGCCAGTCTGCATGGCCAGGACGGGGACGCCCAGCGAAGATTCAAGCCGACTGCGGTGCATCTGGCGGCCATTGTGCAATCGGATCCGACGGCGATGCTGGAGGAGATTGGTCGGCAGTTCAAGCGCCTTACCGGCAGTGACGCGCATGAGACACGGGGATGGCCAGCCTGCGCACGCTGGGGGTTCGGCATGTTCCCAGCGCCGAGGCGGTGGTGGTCAGATAGGCCGAGCCGGGACCACCTCGCTACGGCTACACCGATGCCCATGGCCGTCACGAGCCGGAGCAAACCTGTCCCCGTTGCCTGACCGATGCCGAGTGGGCGTTGGTGCAGGATGTGTTCGAGCAGGCGGGCAGCGGCGGACTGCCACCCGAGATCCGCCGCCGAACCTTGGTCGATGCGTGTTGCTACGGGGTGCGCACCGGCGGTGCGTGGCGGATGCTGCCGACCCATTTCCCGCGCTGGCAGAACGTCCATCGCACCTTCCGGCGCTGGAGCGAGCAAGGCAATTTCGAGCGGATGCATGAGCGCCTTGGCGCGCAGTGGCGCCAGCGTCAGGCACGCCCCGAGGCGCCCACGGCGGCGGGCTGGATGCCCAGTCCACACGGATTTCCCCGCAGGGCGGCGTCAGCGGCGTTGATGCCGGGAAGAAGGTCAAGGGACGCAAGCGCCCTTGATCGTGGATACGCTGGGCCTGTCGTTGGCCGTGAGCGTGACCGCCGCCAGCGGACAGGATCGCGATGCTGCCCATCCGGTGGTGACCTGGGCGTCGGCGGCCAGCCGGGGCGCCCACGACGCTGGCCAGGCAAGCGGCACGCTGACAAGGCCGACGACATCGACCGTTGCCGCCACCACCTCAAGGAGCGGGGCATCACGCCACGCATCGCTCGCAAGGGGATTGAGCGCAACGACCGCCTGGGGCGTCATCGCTGGGTCGTGGAACGCACTCACGCCTGGTTCGCAGGCATGGGCAAGCTGCGCATCCGCTTTGAACGCCGGATCGATATCCATCTGGCCTGGCTGTCGCTTGCTTGCTCCATCATCTGCCTACGACTTCTTCTGCCTACGACTTCTTCCAGGGTTTTGTTAGCCGCTCTTAATCAATATTTTTTGTGAGACGCCACGCCAGCATGCAAATGCCTTCGCGTAGGCGCTGCTTCCGCGCACGGACGAGCGGGTGAGGCGTCATGGCGAGCAGGGCCGGCATGCAGGGTCCAGCGCGCAGGCGCGGTGAACCGGTGCGGGCGATGCAGACCTGGCCTGGCGGGGCGGGCGCCGCACTCCTGCAAGCGCGGGCTCAGTCCGGCGAAGGCGGTGGCCCGCCGAGGCAGGGGCGAAGCGCTCCACGTTGCCACGTTCGGCCAGCATCGATGCCGCGCACGTGTCGGCGATCCGCTCGATGCTCACCAGCCGTTCGCGCTGCCCGCGCAAGGGGGGCCTGGTCGATAGGGGCGTCGATGGCCCGTTCGATCTGCGCGATCGGTACCTGCAATCGGTACCTGCACCTGGCCGATGCGCTCCAGGCTCCAGTCGCGCACCACGAGCGCAGCGACGTCCAGGCGGTTGCGCTCCCTGTGCAACATCTGCCGCAGCATGCGCGCGGCCGGTGTCCCGATTCAAGCAACGCAGGATGCCAGGCGCACCGCGCGCGGTCAGTCGATGTCGAGGAAGCTGCGCAGCTGTTCGGAGCGGCTGGGATGGCGCAACTTGCGCAACGCCTTGGCCTCTATCTGGCGGATGCGCTCGCGGGTGACGTCGAACTGCTTGCCGACTTCCTCAAGGGTGTGATCGGTGTTCATGTCGATGCCGAAGCGCATGCGCAGCACCTTGGCCTCGCGCGGGGTCAGCCCGGCGAGCACGTCGCGCACGGTCTCGGACAGGTTGATGTTGGTGGTGTTCTCGATCGGGGACTCCACGTTGGTGTCCTCGATGAAGTCGCCCAGATGCGAATCCTCGTCGTCGCCGATCGGGGTTTCCATCGAGATCGGCTCCTTGGCGATCTTCATCACCTTGCGGATCTTGTCCTCCGGCATGTCCATTTCCTTGGCCAGTTCCTCCGGCGTGGCCTCGCGGCCGTACTGCTGGAGCATCTGCCGGGAAATGCGGTTCAACTTGTTGATCGTCTCGATCATGTGCACCGGGATACGGATGGTGCGCGCCTGGTCGGCGATGGAACGGGTGATGGCCTGGCGGATCCACCAGGTCGCATATGTGGAGAACTTGTAGCCGCGGCGGTACTCGAACTTGTCCACCGCCTTCATCAGCCCGATGTTGCCTTCCTGGATCAGGTCGAGGAACTGCAGGCCGCGGTTGGTGTACTTCTTGGCGATCGAGATCACTAGGCGCAGGTTGGCCTCGACCATCTCCTTCTTGGCCTTGCGCGCCTTGGCTTCGCCGTAGGCCATCGCGCGGCTGATTTCCTTCAGTTCGGTCAGGCTCAGGTAGGTCGCCCGCTCCGCCGCCACGGTGGCTTCCTGCTCGGCGACGATCTGCTCCTTGACCTCGCGCAGCGCCGACGACCACTTCTGCTTGCGCTTCAGCGCGTCGTCGACCCAGGCCACGTTGGTCTGGTTGCCTTCCCAGGAGCGGATGAAGTCCTTGCGCGGCATCCGCGCCACGTGGGTGGCCAGGTGCAGCACGCGGCGCTCGTGGTCCTTGACCTGGGCCATGGTGGCGCGCAGCTTGCGCACCAGCACGTCGGTCAGCGGCAGCGGCAGCTTCAGGGTGACGAACACCTCGGCGATGTCGGTGCGCAGCTTGGTGACCAGCTTGTGCTCGGCCCCGTTCTTGGCGTGCGCCTTCTTGAACTTGGCGTATTCGCTGGCCAGCAGGTCCATGCGCCGCGCGACCTCGGCCGGATCCGGGCCGGTCGGGCCGGCGTCCTCCTCGGCGGTGTCGACATCGTCGTCCGCATCGTCGGCATCGGCATCGGCGGCATCGTCGTCGCTGGCGGCCACCACCGGCGGCGGCGCCGGCTCTTCTTCGATCAGGTCGTTGAAGCCGACCACGATCTCAGCCAGGCGCTTCTTGCCTTCCTTGTGCTGCTCGTAGTCCTCGAGCAGGCTCTCCACCGCCAGCGGAAACGCGCCCAGCGCGGCCTGGACCTGGCCGAGGCCTTCCTCGATGCGCTTGGCGATGGCGATCTCGCCTTCACGGGTCAGCAGCTCCACCGTGCCCATCTCGCGCATGTACATGCGCACCGGGTCGGTGGTCCGGCCACCCTCGGTGTCGAGCGCGGTCAGCGCGGCGGCGGCTTCTTCGGCGGCGGTGTCGTCGACTTCGCGGTTGCCGGTGTTGCCGTCGTTGAGCAGCAGGGTCTCTGCGTCGGGGGCGACTTCATGGACATCGATGCCCATGCCGTTGATCATGCCAATGATGTCTTCGATCTGTTCGGGATCGACCAGGTCGTCGGGGAGGTGGTCGTTGACTTCGGCGTAGGTCAGATAGCCCTGTTCCAGGCCCTTGCTGATCAGTTGCTTGATGTCGGATTGCTGGGCAGGACGTTCGTTGGCCATGAGTGCTCGCGCCACCGGCAGGAAGGTGAATGAGTGAACCTAGCATTATAACAGCCCGGACCGCCGCTTGCCGGACGAGAAGCATGAACCGCTCCACCAGGAGCGCCCCGGCCTAGGGCCGGAGCAAGAAAGTGACCGGGCCGTCGTTGACCAGACTGACGATCATATGGGCGCCGAAACGCCCGCTTTCCACCCCCGGCGGATGCTGCTGCCGGCAGATGTCGAGCAATCGGTTGAAGCCGCGTTCAGCCTCGGCCGGCGCCGCCGCGGTGGTGAAGCTGGGGCGCATCCCCGAACCGGTATCGGCGGCCAGGGTGAACTGGCTGACCAGCAGCAGGCCGCCGCCGGTGTCGCGCAGCGAGCGGTTCATGCGCCCGTTGCCGTCGGCGAACACGCGGTAGCCCAGCAGGCGCTCGGCCATGCGCCGGAACCTGGCCTCGTCGTCGCCCGGCTCCACCGCCACCAGCGCCAGCAGTCCGGCACCGATGTGTCCGACCACCGTGTCGTCGACGCGGACCTCGGCCTGACTGACGCGCTGGATCAGGGAGAGCATAGGTCGGACTCGGGACTCGGGACTCGGGACTCGAAAGCATCCGGGTTCGGCGGGGCGCTGTCATCCCGCCGGCATCATCGCCGACCTGCGCCGGATGCGGAAGCCGCGCCGGCGCGCGATCGGGTCGATCCGTGATACCGGTCGGGCCCCGCGCGGCCGCGCCAGCCTGGCGCGGCCGGCGCAGCGGATAAACTGGGGCGATGAAACCTGCAACGCTCGCGACCCTGCTATACCTCTGCGCCGCCGCCGTGGCGCGCCTGCCCTGGCCATGGCTGCGCCGCCTGGCCGATGGCCTGGCCGGGCTGTGGCTGCGCCTGGACGCACGCGAGAGCCGGGTCGCGCGCCGCAACCTGGAATTGGCCTATCCGGACCTGCTGCCGAGCGAGCGCATCGCACTGCACCGCGACGTGCTGCGTTCCGCCGCGCGGCAGGCGTTCGAGACGCTGGTGCTGTGGACCCGGTCGCCGGCGCGGAACCTGTCGCGGCTGCGTCATCGCCACGGGCAGGCGCTGTACGACGCCGCGCTGGCGACCGGCCGCGGGGTGATCGTGGCCGCGCCGCACTTCGGCAACTGGGAGTTGCTCAACCAGTGGCTGGCCTCGCGCGGGGACATCGCCATCGTCTACCGCGCGCCGGCATCGGCCGTCGGCGACGCCTTCCTGCAGCGGGTACGCAGTGGCGACAACGTGCGCCAGATGCGCGCCGAAGGCCCGGCGGTGCGGCAACTGTTCAAGGCGCTCAAGGACGGCGGCGCGGTCGGCATCCTCCCGGACCAGCAGCCCAAGGCCGGCGACGGGGTGTTCGCGCCGTTCTTCGGCGTGCCGGCGCTGACCATGACCCTGGTCAATCGGCTGGCCGAGCGGACCGGCGCGATCGTGCTGTTCGCCTGGTGCGAGCGCGTCGGCAGCGACCTGGAATTCGCGCTGCAGGTACAGCCGGCGCCGGCGGCGATCGCCGACCCGAACCCGTTGCGCGCGGCGAGCGCGCTGAACGCCGGCGTGGAGCGCGTGGCGCGCCGCGACCCGGCCCAGTACCAGTGGACCTACAAGCGCTACACGCTGCGCCCGGACCCGGCCGAACCCAATCCTTACGCCACGGTCAGGCACCCGCATTAGTCCATTGAATCATTGAAATTGGATGCATTGTCCTCAAAGAGTCAGGCACGCCCCGAACGATACTGACTTGTGAACAACGCGCTGAACTCGTTGCCGTGATGGGCAAGCGCCATGGCAACGCGGCGCGTGCGCGTCGTGCGCGTTGCGTGCTGCTGTGGGCCGAGGGAGAACGCCGTGTGGACATTCGGTCCACGCTTGCGTGCACCGATGCGTTCGTTTCGAGATGGACCTGGGCGTTCGAGGCACAAGGCCTGGCTGGCCTGGTGTCCTTGTCCCCAGGTCGAACACCCACCCGCTCGGTGGCCAAGCTGGAGGCGCGGGTGCTCAATCGCACGCTCCAGCACCTGCCCCGCGACGGCTCGAGGCATTGGAGCCGCCGCGAACTGGCTGCCGAGCCGGGGGGATGTGGCGTTCTCCGCCGTGCAGCGCATCTGGCGCAAGCACGGCGTGCGTCCACACCGGCTGGATCCCCATAGGGTGTCCAACGATCCGGACTTGGAGACCGAGGTGGCCGACGCGATCGGGCTTACCTGGAGCCACGCGCGCATGCTGCCGTGTTCTGCGTCGACGAGAAGACCGCCATCCGGTGCTGGACCGCAAGGACCGGATGCTGCCGCTGTCACCCGAACGCGCCCAGAGCCACGGCTTTGAGGGCCAGCCCGCGATCCGTTGGTCGAACAGGTCCAGCACGATGCACAGGTACAGCTTGCCTTTGTCCGTCTTGATTTCGGTGATGTCGGAGACCCACTGGGTCTCCGGCTCCAGCGCGGTGAAGTCCCGCTCCAGTAGGTTGCGCACGCCTGGCGGTGTCAATGCCGGCTGGCCGTGCGGGCCACGACGCTCCGGTCGCGGCCAGCCCTGCAGGCCGTTGACCGCCATCCACCAGGCCACGCGGTTCAAGCTGGCCCTTTCACCTTCATCGACAAGGTCTTCGCGCATGCGACCGGCCCCTAGCGTTCCCCGACTGTCTGCATGCAGCTGGCGAATACGCCCCAGCCGCCGCTCATTGTCGAGCTGGCGGGCGCTGGGCAATCGCTTGCTCCAGTCGTCGTAACCGCTGGCTTCACCCGCGCCAGCTCCTCCTCACGCGGCGTTCCGGTGCCGCCGAAGGCCACCTTGCCCTGGCGCTGGGCCTCCCGCTTCCAGCGGGTCGGCAGGTTGTCCCGCATCCCAAGTTCCCGGGCCACCTGAGCACCACTGACACCCGGTTGGCTGGGTTGCTCAATCGCCCCACGCTTGAACTGCGCACTGGACTTCCTTCGCTTCGACATGAACATTCCTCAGGGCCTCAATCGCCCTTCTTGTCAGTGTCCGTGAAATCGCGGTTGAACCCACCTACTCGGTGCCTGCCTTTACGTAAATAAATCGAAAATTATCTAGCGCAGTCGCACCCAGCGCTCGGCTTCGCCCGGTGCGAACGGACCCAGCTTCTGACGCACGATGCGGCCGTCGGCGCCGATCAGCACGTTGTAGGGCAGCAGGCCCTGGCGATTGCCTAGGCACACGCTGGCGTCGGCCGGGCCCGGGGTTTCCAGCGCGATCGGGTAGGCGATCGGCACTCGCTGCAGGAATCCGCGCACGTCCTCGGGATGGTCCAGGGCGATGCCCAGCACCTGCAGCCCGTCACGCGGCTGCGCACGTGCCAGGCGATCAAGTTCCGGCATCTCGCGCACGCACGGTTCGCACCAACTGGCCCACACGTTGACCAGCAGTGGGCGGCCGCGGAACTGGGCCAGGGTCAGGCCGCTGCCGTCGAGCGTGGACAGGCGCAGCGCAGGCGCCAGGTCGCCGGGGCGTGCCGCGGCGACGCCTGCAGGCGCCGCGCTGGCGGTGGCCGTCACCGGCGGCGATACCCTGGGCGCGCGCCACCACGCGTGCGCGGCGGCCACGCCCAGCGCCGCCGCCACGGCCGCCACCGCGAGCAGGCGCGGCGGCGTGGCCTTCACCGCGCCGCGCGCAGCAGGGCGTCCTCGACCACCGCCTGGCTCAGCACCGGCGGCAACACGGTCGGCGGCGCGCCCGGGCCGTAGACCACGTACAGTGGCACGCCCACCGCCTTGTGTCCGGCGAGGAAGGCGCTGATGCGCTGGTCCTCGTTGGTCCAGTCGCCCTTCATGTACACCGCGTCGACGCGCTTGAGCGTGTCACGGAAGGCGGCGCTGCTGAACACGTTGCGCTCGTTGGCCTTGCAGGTCACGCACCAGTCGGCGGTCATGTTGACGAACACCACGCGGTTGTCGGTGCGCAGCCGGTCGAGCATCTGCGGCGAATACGCCACCGTGTTGCGCTCCCCCGTGGCGCCGGGCGGCGGCAGCCGGGTCACGCCCCAGGCCGGCGCCAGCGCCAGCAGCAGCAACACGCTGGCCAGGCGCATGCCGGTCGTGTGCCCGCGCCAGCGCGCTCGCTCGAACCACCACAGGCCCAGCGCCAGCAGGGTGGCGCCGACCAGCAGCAGCGCCACCGCGTCCACGCCGCGCTGCTTGCCCAGCACCCACAGCAGCCAGATCGCGGTCAGGTACATCGGGAACGCCAGCACCTGCTTGAGCGTCTCCATCCACGCACCGGGCTTGGGCAGGCGCCGGGCCAGCGAGGGCACGAAGCCGATCAGCAGGAACGGTAGCGCCAGGCCCAGGCCCAGGGCCAGGAACACCAGCATCGCCGTCGCCGGCGGCGCGGTGAGCGCATAGCCCAGCGCCGGGCCCATGAACGGGCCGATGCAGGCGCTGGACACCACGCAGGCCAGCACGCCGGTGAAGAAGTCGCCGACCGGGCCGCTGCGCGAAGACAGCGACTGGCCCAGGCCGCCCAGGTTGGTACTGAGGGTGAACACCCCTGACAGGCTGAGCCCGACCACGAACATCAGATACACCAGCACCGCGACGAAGCCAGGGCGTTGCAGCTGGAAGCCCCACAGCAGGTGCGCGGCGACGGCAATGCCGCCGACCACGGCGAAGGACACCAGCACCCCTAGCGTGTACCACAGCGCATGGCGGCGCGCGCGGCTGCGGCTCTCGCCGCTCTGCGCCAGGCCCAGCACCTTCAGCGACAGGATCGGCAGCACGCACGGCAGCAGGTTCAGCACCACGCCGCCGCCCAGCGCCAGCAGCAGCATCCACAGCAGGTTCGCCGGTTCTGCCACCGGCGCGGTGCTGCGTGCGGCATTGTGCGCCACCGCATCCGGCGTCGCCGCTGCATCGGCCGCCGCCGCGCTGGCGTCGGCCTGGCTGCTGTCCAGCGCGGTCACCAGCAAGGGCGCCACCTCGGCCTGGTCGGCGGGGCCGACCTTGCCCCTGGGCAGCGACAGCTTCACCCGCCGTGTCATCGGCGGATAGCAGATGCCGTCGGTCTGGCAGCCCTGGAAGGTGGCGACCAGGATCGCGTCGGCGGCATCGGGGCGCTGGCGCTGCAGCGGCACGGTGACCTCGGCCTGGTCGAAGTACACCACCACGTTGCCGAAGTGCTCGTCCTGGTGCGAGCGGCCCTGCGGCCAGCGCGGCATGCCGGTGCGGATGCCCGGCGCGCCGTCCAGCGCCAGCGCGGTGCGGTCGCGATACAGGTAATAGCCTGGCGCCGGGGTGAAGCGCAGCAGCAGGGTGTCGCCGTCGCCGACGATGGCCTCGAAGCCGAATGCCTGGTCCGACGGCAACGGCAGGCCCTGCCCGGCGCTGGCGGCGGCGCCGAACAGCGGCGTGACGGCGGCACCGGCGCCGCCCGGGCCGCTGCCCGGCAGCGCCAGCGCCGGGTTGGCCGCGCCGTCCGCCGCCGCCGGCAGCGCCACGCTGAGCAGGCGTTTCTGCGGCGGATAGCACACCCCGGCGTCGGCACAGCCCTGGTAGCGCACCTCTACCTGCAAGGTGCTCACGCCCGGGTCGGCGACGCCGCTCTGCACCGCGCTCAGGTGGTCGTGGTAGGTCTCCACCGCGCCGAAGTACGGGTCGTTCTTCTTGTGCCCGGCCGGCAGTTGCAGGGTCGGGTTGGCCTTGAAGCCGCCGACCACCCGCACCGCGATCCGGTGCCGGTACAGGTAATAGCCGTTGGCGATCGTCCAGTGCAGGGCGATGCGCCCGCGCTCGGGCGCCTGCGCGCTCAGCACGAACGCCTGGTCGACCGGCAGCAGGTCCTTCTCGCTGATCGCCAGGGCGGGGAAGGCGGCCACGGCCAGCAGGCACAGAGCGACGATACGGTGCAGCAACGCCATTGGCTTACGGTTCCTCACGGGTTTCGGCATGCACCCACTGCAGGTAGGCGGGCAGGCCGTCGGCGACCTCGAGCTCGATCAGTTCGGGGACGTCGTAGGGGTGCAGTTCGCACAGCCGCCGCTGCAGTGCGGGCACGCGGTCGGCGGCGGTCTTGATCAGCAGCAGCACTTCCTCGGCCTGCTCCACCGCGTCCCGCCAGCGATAGGTGGCGTGCACGCCGGGCAACCGGCTCACGCACGCGGCCAACCGTTCGGCGACCAGGACCTGGGCGATCCGCGCGGCGCTGGCCGGATCGGGGCAGGTGCTGAACAGCAAACAGAGCGAGGGCGAGGACATGCGGCCGACAGTATAGGGACGCCGACAGGGCTTTGCCGGGCGTCGTTCGGGCGCGCACGCACGGGCCCGCGGCGGCGGACCGAGGGCGCGGCGTGCCGCGGCGCCGCACCCAGGTAGCGGGTGCGGCCGCGGTTGTGCCGGCGAGCGCCTGCAACGCGCCGGCGCGAGGCCCGGCGCGTCCCGAGCGGCGCGCTGGGCACGGGGCTCAGTTGAGCAACTGGCAGCTGGCCGGCTTGGCCGAGGCGAACAGCGCGGAGGTCGCCCACGCCGGATGGTCGATGAACGGATTGCGATTGCCCTGGAAGCTGTACACCACTTCGTTGCGCGCGCGCTCGGCAGCGTCGGGCGGGTCCTGCTGGCTCCACGCGATCAGCGTCGACAGCAGGCCCATGTAGGCCGGCGAGGCCGAGGTCTGCACGATCTTGCTGCGGTCGTCGGTCAGCTCCAGGTCCGGCTCGGATTGCCCGGTGGCCGCGTCGGTGCCGCCTTCGTAGCGGATCGCCATGTACATCACCGCACGCGCCATGTCGCCCTTGCGGTGGTTCCACACCTCGAAGCTGCCGCGGTTGCCGTCCGGGGTGCGTACCCAGTTGGAATTGCCCGGATAGCTGCCGCTGCCGCCGCCGAAGCCGGCGTTGGCCTCGGTGATGCGCTCGCCGCAGTTGCTGTCGCAGTTCGCGTACGGCTTGTTGCCGCGGTCCGCATTCCAGATGGCGTCGGTCAGGTACAGCATGTGCGTGTCGGTGTACGGCGCGTAGGGCAGGCCCTTGTCGCCGCTGGCCGAGCCGAAGCCCAGCGAGTTCGGCCAGCTGTGCTCGCGGTTGTACTTCAGCCCGCGGCCGCTGCCGGCGCGGTCGCTGACCTTGGCGTAGCTGCGGTTGCGGTAGGCGTCGAGGATGCGCCCGCTATTGTTCGGGTCCTCGTCGGCGATCTCCAGGATGGTCCAGGTGCTGGTGCCGGAGCGGCTGCTGTACGGGTACACGGTGTGGCCCTTGATCGTCTCGTGCAGCGAGCAGCGCAACTGGCTGGCGCTGGAGGTGTTGACCCGCGCGTAGTAGTTGCCGACGCCGCTGCCGCTGGCGACACTGAAGGCGATGCTGCTGTCCTGCGCCGGATGCGCGCCGCTGGCGTCGCGCACGCGCGCGGCCAGGATGCTCAGGCTGCAGCTCTCGCCGGCGGCCAGTGCGCTGTTGCTGGAGATCGCGAACCGGGTGCCGCTGCTGGGGTAGCTCAGCGCCACCGTGCCGGACTGGCTGCAGCTCAACCCGAACGCGCCGCTGGCCAGGGTCACCGCCTCGCTGAAGCTCACCGCCAGGTCGCCGGCGGCGGGGAAGTTGCTGGCGCCCTGCGCCGGGGTGGTCGAAGCCACCGACGGCGCAGCGTTGCCACCGCCGCTGAAGGTCTGGCCGCTGTTGCAGGCGCCGAAGCTGCTGGCCGAGCTGCCGGCCCAGTTGAAGTCGGCCGCGGCGCTGCCGTTGCCGCGCAGTTGCAACGAGGTGCCCGCCGCGGTGGTGTTGCTCTCGCTGACCGGCAGGTTCTGGCTGTCCATTCCGGCGGCCGGGCCGCCGCCGGTGATCGCGCCCTCGTAACTGAGGAACTGCACCACCTTGCCGCTGCCGTCGACCAGCGCCAGGCCGTCGTTGGGACCGTTCTGCACGCCGTTGCTGGCATAGCCGACCGTGGCGATGCGCACCTGCCCACCGCAGTTGACCAGGCTGCCGGCCGGCACCGAGGTCGTGGCGTAGACGACGGCGCTGCCGGGGCTGCTGCCGTTGTACAGATGCACCTTATAACCGCTCAGGCTCTCGCCGGCGGTGGCGACGATCTCCATGCCCTCGCCGGCATCGCCGGCGGCGCTGGCATCGTCGTAATGCAGTTCGTTGATGAACACGGCAGCCTGGGCGTGGCCGGCCAGGGCCAGCAGACAGGCGAGAGGCCGCGCAACGGCAGATGGCTTCATCGACAACTCCTTCGGATGGCCCTCCCCCACCAGGGGAGTCCTGCGAGGCTAGCCTGCCTGTATGACCGCATTGCGGAATCGGGGTACCAGTTCCCGACTCGGTCGGGCATGCCCGGGCGAAAAATTTTTGCGGCCAGCCCTTGAAAGGGCGCCGGCCAGCACCATAACAAGCGCATCCCGGTGAACCGGGTTTTTTCGCGAGCGCTGCTGGCAGTCGTCATGGACGAGTGCTAACATCGCCAGCCTTTCCAAGACAAATCAATCACTTAAAGAGGGTCTCTCGCAATGAGCATCAAGCCGCTTCACGACCGCGTCGTAGTCAAGCCGATCGAAGCCGATGAAATTTCCGCCGGCGGCATCGTGATCCCGGATTCGGCCAAGGAGAAGTCCACCAAGGGCGAAATCGTGGCCATCGGCGCTGGCAAGCCGTTGGACAACGGCAGCGTCCGCGCCCCGGCGGTCAAGGTCGGCGACAAGGTCATCTACGGCCAGTACGCCGGCTCCAGCTACAAGTCCGAAGGCATCGAGTACAAGGTGCTGCGCGAAGACGACATCCTGGCGATCGTGGACTAAGAAAGTCCCGATCGCGGATTCGGGAGTGGGAATTGGGGATAGGCGCGGCGCTTTCCGCTCCGCAGTCCCCGATCTCCCCCGGACTCCGCATCCAGCCAATCCCCAATCCCAAATTACGAATCCCGGAGTACACACATGGCTGCCAAAGATATCCGTTTCGGTGAAGACGCCCGTTCGCGCATGGTGCGCGGCGTCAACATCCTCGCCAACGCCGTCAAGGCCACCCTGGGCCCGAAGGGCCGCAACGTCGTGCTCGAGAAGAGCTTCGGCGCCCCGACCATCACCAAGGACGGCGTCTCCGTCGCCAAGGAAATCGAACTGGCCGACAAGTTCGAGAACATGGGCGCGCAGATGGTGAAGGAAGTCGCGTCCAAGACCTCCGACAACGCCGGCGACGGCACCACCACTGCCACCGTGCTGGCGCAGGCGCTGATCCGCGAAGGGTCCAAGGCGGTCGCCGCCGGCATGAACCCGATGGACCTCAAGCGCGGCATCGACAAGGCCGTCGTGGCCGCCGTGGCCGAGCTGAAGAAGATCAGCAAGCCCACCGCCGACGACAAGGCGATCGCCCAGGTCGGCACCATCTCGGCCAACTCCGACGAGTCGATCGGCAACATCATCGCCGACGCGATGAAGAAGGTTGGCAAGGAAGGCGTCATCACCGTCGAGGAAGGCTCGGGCCTGGACAACGAGCTGGACGTGGTCGAGGGCATGCAGTTCGACCGCGGCTACCTGTCGCCGTACTTCATCAACAACCAGCAGAGCCAGTCGGCCGACCTGGACGAGCCGTTCATCCTGCTGCACGACAAGAAGATCTCCAACGTACGCGACCTGCTGCCCGTGCTGGAAGGCGTGGCCAAGGCCGGCAAGCCGCTGCTGATCGTGGCCGAGGAAGTCGAGGGCGAAGCGCTGGCGACCCTGGTGGTCAACACCATCCGCGGCATCGTCAAGGTCGTGGCGGTCAAGGCCCCGGGCTTCGGCGACCGTCGCAAGGCGATGCTGGAAGACATGGCCGTGCTAACCGGCGGCACCGTGATCTCCGAGGAAGTGGGCCTGGCGCTGGAGAAGGCGACCATCAAGGACCTGGGCCGCGCCAAGAAGGTGCAGGTCTCCAAGGAGAACACCACCATCATCGACGGCGCCGGCGAGACCACCGGCATCGAGTCGCGCATCAAGCAGATCAAGGCGCAGATCGAAGAGACCTCGTCGGACTACGACCGCGAGAAGCTGCAGGAGCGCGTGGCCAAGCTGGCCGGCGGCGTGGCGGTGATCAAGGTCGGCGCCTCGACCGAAATCGAAATGAAGGAAAAGAAGGCGCGCGTCGAAGACGCCCTGCACGCGACCCGCGCGGCGGTGGAAGAAGGCGTGGTCCCGGGCGGCGGCGTGGCCCTGGTGCGCGCGCTGACCGCGATCGGCGAGCTGAAGGGCGCCAATGAAGATCAGACCCACGGCATCCAGATCGCGCTGCGCGCGATGGAAGCGCCGCTGCGCGAGATCGTCACCAACGCCGGCGCAGAGCCGTCCGTGATCCTGAACCGGGTCAAGGAAGGCACCGGCAACTTCGGCTACAACGCCGCCAACGGCGAGTTCGGCGACATGGTCGAGTTCGGCATCCTGGACCCGACCAAGGTGACCCGTTCGGCGCTGCAGAACGCCGCGTCGATCGCCGGCTTGATGATCACCACCGAAGCGATGGTGGCCGAAGCGCCGAAGAAGGAAGAGCCGGCCGCGGCTGGCGGCATGGGCGGCGGCATGGGCGGCATGGGCGGCATGGATTTCTGATCCAGCCGGCGCAAGCCGACTGCAGTACGCAACCGAAAGGAGCTCCGCAGCGATGCGGGGCTCTTTTTTTGGTTCTTCACCCAACTCCGGGGAAGGCCGCCCTGATCTGAGGAAGAAGTAGGCCTCATCGCGGTAACCGTAGGTATCGGATCCGACGGTCGAGAACTCCCGCAACAACGCCGTGTTCCGCAATGTGTCCACAGCGTTGCGGCCGCCGCGGTGTCGATGCAGTGCGGACCCTGCGCAAATCGGCATTCAATCTGGAGAATATCGCATAAAGCGGCATCGTCTACAAGAGCGACGTGGCAGCGTGTTGACAACGTTGTCGCCGCATTGCAGGTTAAGTCGGCGAGTGCGCCAGGGGATCTGTGCGCTCGCACGCTCGTCATTCCTTGAGCGCGCCGATGCGGCGCAGCGCAGCCCATGCCATCGCATGCATACGGCTGCGCTGTGGGCAACGGCAGCGCCGGGGAGGCCCTGTCCGGCGACAGGACGAGGACGCGCATCGCCACGCCGTCGTCCGTCGGCGTTCCGCCCCAGCCTGCAGCAGGGAGATCCGCATGCTTCGTCATCACTTCACCACTCTCGCGCTCGGCATCGTGCTGGCGCTGCACGGCGCGCCCGAGGCGCTGGCGCAGGACGCCGACGACGACGCAGCGCCCAAGGCCGCCGCCACCGACCTGGGTCAGGTCGTCGTCACCGGATCGCGGATCAAACGCTCGGACGTGGAGGGCGCCGAACCGGTGGTGGTGATCAGCGCGCAGCAGATCCAGCAGGAAGGCTTCCTCACCGTGTACGACGTGCTCAACACGCTCAACCAGCAGGGCAGCGTCGAGGCCGATACGCGCTATGGCTCGCACACGCCCAACGCCTCGCCGGTGAGCCTGCGCGACCTCGGTCCCGGGCGCACCCTGCTGCTGGTCAACGGCCATCGCGTCGCCGACTACCCGCAGCCGTACGCGGGCGAGAGCAACTTCGCCAACTACAGCAACATCCCGTCCGCGGCGGTGGAGCGGATCGAGATCCTGACCGGCGGCGCCTCGGCGATCTACGGCTCGGACGCGGTGGCGGGCGTCATCAACGTGATCCTGAAGAAGGGCTACGAAGGCAACCAGGTGCGCCTGCGCGGCGGCACCGCCACCGAGGGCGGCCGCGACGTATTCGACCTGTCCTGGGTCGGCGGCACCGGCGGCGACAGGTGGAACCTGACCTATGCGCTGCAGTGGACGCGGCGCGATCCCCTGTCGGTCGGCGAGCGCCCGAAGATGGACGACCAGGACGACGAGTCCTACAGCAACTGGACCGCGCAGGCGCGCAAGTACGGCTTCAATTCCGCCACCGGCCTGACCTTGCTCGACGCCGGCAGCAACCAGCGCCTGGCCCCCCCCCCCGGCACCTGCGCGCGCTTCGGCGGCCAGTTCATCGATGCGCAGCGGCTGAGCTACGACTACAACAGCGACACCGTCAGAAACCTCGGCGGCTACTGCGGCATGGCCCACGACTATGCCGACTGGCTCGCCGCCAGCGGCGGCGACAGCGGTTCGGCCTATCTCTACGGCACCTTCGATTTCGACAACGGCATGCAGGCCTGGAGCACGCTGTCGGTGAACAAGAGCATCGGCTACTGGAGCTACGATCCGCCGTACGTGTACCTGGGCCCGTTCCGCGACACCGGCAGCGACCGCAACTTGTACGCGATCCGCCAGCTGACCCGCTACGAATCCGGCGGCTGGAAGAACCTGGCCAATACCACCAAGGAACTGTCCTGGGACCTGAGCGCCGGGCTCAAGGGCACGCTGGCCGACCGCTTCGACTGGGAAGTCGCGCTCGGCCGCGCGCGCTACACCACCGACGAATACGTGCGCACCGTGGACACGCAGAAGGCCACCGACTACTTCCTCGGCGCGCAACTGGGCAGCACCGCGGACGGCACCCCGATCTACGACCTCAACGAGGAACGCTGGTACCAGCCGCTCACCGGCACGCAGTACAACGACCTGGCGGTGAAGGCGCACAACCAGGCCGATTCGTGGGTCAACCAGGCCAGCGCCAACATCACCGGCGAACTGTTCCAGGGCTGGGCCGGGCCGATCAAGTTCGCCGCGGTCGGCGAGGTGGCCAAGCAGGGCTACCGGCTCGATCCCGATCCCTGCGCCAACACCTGCTATCCGCTGGACGTCGTCGATTACGGCGGCGGCGAGCGCCTGCGCTATTCGGGCGGCATCGAGTTCGACGTACCGCTGCTGTCTTCGCTCAACGCCAGCCTGGCCGCGCGCCACGACCGCTACGGCGACTACAAGTCCTACAGCAGCGACCTGGGCTCGGCGATCGGCAAGCAGAGCGACACCACCTGGAGCACCGGCCTGGAGTGGCGTCCGCTCAACACGCTGCTGCTGCGCGGCAGCCTCGCCACCAGCTTCCGCGCCCCGGACATGCACTACGTGCTCGGCGAACCCAGTTCCACCCAGCAGACCGTGATCGACCAGTACCGCTGCATCCAGCAGGGCTACTACCTGACCGGCGGCTGCAGCGCCGAGAACGCCGACGTCTACTACCTGATGCAGGTCAACCGCCGCGGCACGCCGGACCTGGAATCGGAGCACGGGCGTTCGGCCACCGCCGGCTTCGTCTGGGACATCGCCGACGGCCTGTCGCTGACCGTCGACTACTACAAGATCCGCCTGCAGGACATGATCAAGGACCTCAACCGCGACGAGATCCTGAGCGCCGAAGCGGGCTGCCGCACCGGCCTGACCACCGCCGGCGGCGTGTGGGTCAACCCGGGCGGCGCCGAATACTGCGCGCGCATCGTCTCGCGGGTGGCACGCGATGCCAGCGGCCGCGTGACCGGCGTCGAGCAGGGCCCGATCAACATCGCGCAGATGCAGGTGTCCGGCGTCGATGCCTCGCTGAAGTACCGCATGGACACCGCGCGCTGGGGCAACTTCAGCTTCGCTCTGGACTACAACAACCTGATCGGCTACCGCGAGCAGACCTACCGTACCGACGACTACAAGAACCTGCGCGACCAGAAGATCCGCAGCAAGCTGCGCGGCAGCGTGCACTGGGAGAACGGCGGCCCGCTGGACCTGACCGTCTACGTCAAGCGCTTCGGCTCCACCCAGGCGGTGAACTGGGGTACCTGCACGCGCTTCGACGACGGCTACCAGCCGAGTCCGTCCGACGCATGCCGGGTCACCGACAGCGCCAACCCGCACTTCGGCGACAGCACCACCCGCTACTTCGGCCGGGTCGGCCCGGCGGTGTACTGGAACCTGACCGCCGGCTACCGCATCACCCCGAAGATGAAGGTGAATCTGTACGTCAACAACGTGCTCAACACCACCGGCTACGACAACAAGGAACGCTACTACGGCTACCAGTTCTACAACACCACGCTGTACGACGCGGTCGGGCGCGAGGTGGCGGCTGAGTATGTGTTCGACTTTTGAGGCGGGACCCGGGACCGGGGACTCGGGACTCGAAGAGCCGAGAACCGGTCCGCACGCGAGAGCCTGCTTTGCGAGTCCCGAGTCCCGAGTCCCGAGTCCGGCCGCCACAGTTGCATCAGCAACTGTGGCACTCCCCCAAACGCTGTGTTATCAATGCACCTCATGAATGCTTCCTGCCGCAGCTTTTACTTTTGGTACTACGGTTTTCCGATGCCGCTGGCGGAGGAAGGAGTGCGTTCACCCTGAAGGAAACTTCAGCCGCATCCCGAAAGCCGCCAGCGAACCTGGCGGCTTTTTTCATGCCGCCGGACCTGGCCCCCACCCAGAACCCGACGAGAGATTCCCCATGGCCCCGCATACCGACGATCTGCGCATCCGCAAGATCGAACCGCTGATCCCGCCCGCCTATCTGCTGTCGCTGCTGCCCTGTGACGAACAGGTCTCGCAGACCGTCGCCGCCTCGCACGCGGCGCTGCACGAAATCCTGCACGGCCGCGACGACCGCCTGGCGGTGGTGATCGGCCCGTGCTCGATCCACGATCCGGTGGCGGCAATGGAGTACGCGCAACGCCTGCGCCCGCTGCGCGACACCTACGGCGACGCGCTGGAGATCGTGATGCGGGTGTACTTCGAGAAGCCGCGCACCACGGTCGGCTGGAAGGGCCTGATCAACGATCCCAACCTGGATGGCAGCTTCGACATCAACAAGGGCCTGCGCCTGGCGCGCGGCCTGCTGCGCGACATCAACCGCCTCGGCCTGCCGGCCGGCGTGGAATTCCTCGACATCATCTCGCCGCAGTACATCGCCGACCTGGTGGCCTGGGGCGCGATCGGCGCGCGCACCACCGAAAGCCAGGTGCACCGCGAACTGGCTTCGGGGCTGTCGTGCCCGGTCGGGTTTAAGAACGGCACCAGCGGCGACGTCAAGATCGCGGTCGACGCGGTCGGCGCGGCCTCGCATCCGCATCACTTCCTGGCGGTGACCAAGGACGGGCAGACCGCGGTCGCCACCACCACCGGCAACCCCGATTGCCACGTGATCCTGCGCGGCGGCAAGCTGCCCAACTACGATGCGGCCAGCGTCGCCGCCGCCGGCCAGGTGCTGGAGAAGGCCGGGTTGCCGGCACGGCTGATGGTCGATGCCAGCCACGCCAACAGCGGCAAGAACCCGGACAACCAGCCGAAGGTGATCGAGGACATCGCCGCGCAGCTGGAAGCCGGGCAGACCCGCATCGTCGGCGCGATGGTGGAGAGCCACCTGGTCGGCGGCCGCCAGGAACTGGTCGACGGCCAGCCGCTGCGCTACGGGCAGAGCATCACCGACGGCTGCATCGACTGGGACAGCTCGGTGCAGGTGCTGGAGCGCCTGGCGCAGGCGGTGCGCGCACGGCGCCAGGCACGGCTTTCGCAGGCTGCCTGAGCGGCGCGGTGACGCGGCAGGCACCGGGCCGGTGGTGCCCGTCGCCCGAAAGATTCGCCGCCATCGCGATGCCCGCCGCGGCCCGAGCAAAGCAGCAAGCACGAACCGCGCTTGCCGCTTTTTGTAGGAGCGGCTTCAGCCGCGACAAGCGAAGAAGCAATGCACTTCAGCTCAGGTGACAACAGAGGCTGAAGCCTCCTCCAAAGCGAACCTGGAAGGGGTCGCCCGCCTTTGTAGCAGCGGCTTCAGCCGCGACATGCTGCGTCAACCAGAGCAGCCTGGCGCGTGCGGTGCGGTGCTGCGCCAGGCGCGTCCTATCGCAAGCGGCCGTGTGCGCGTGGCAGGTCGCAGGCAACACCCAGGGCGTCCGTTGCGTGTCGCCAAAAAAGACCCGGCCGTGCCGTCGAATCCAAAGGGAGAGAGCCTCTTCATCGACGGCATCCGGCCGGTGGTGACGTTATGCGCCCGTGCCGTGGCTGCGGTTTGCCGGCGTGTGCCAGCGGCTGGCAAGGTGTTCGGGTTGCGTTAAAGCCGGTTTCGGGGCGGTTCAGCGCGCAGGCGACGTGCTCAGCGATCCGGCGTGCAGGTCGCGGCATATGCGCCGTCGGCCGTGGCCGCACAATCGGCGACGACCAGGAACGCCAGCTTGCGTCCGCGCGGCAGTTGCTTGATCGCCCACTCCGCGCGCGAGGCGGCCGCCCGATCTGGATAGGCGCGGCTGGCGAGCAGGCGCAGCGGCGGATGCGCGCGCGTGTACTTGGCGCCGGTGCCGCGCAGGTGCGCCTGGTAGCGCGCCTGCAGATCGGTGGTGATGCCCGCGTAATAGCTGCCGTTGCGGCATTCGAGCAGGTAGAGGAACCAGGGCGACGTGGAGGCCATCGGCGCATTATCGGCAACTCGCGCCGCATTGCCAGCTGGCTGCGTGGTGTGCATGCAGGCTGCGGCCGCTGGCACCAGGCCCGCTCGGCGAACAACCTCTGCCCGGCGCTGTTCGCCGGGACGGGAGGGCATTCGGCGACAGGCGCAGCTCAGCGCGTGGGCCAATGCCATGCAGGACGATCGAGTTCGCGCAGGTCAGCCACGTCGCTCTGGCCGTGATCCTTGACCAGCATGTGGTGCAGGCAGTCCGGCTGCTGTTCCAGCGCGGCGATCAGCCGGCTGGCATGCGAGACCACGATGATCTGTGCGTGCCGTGCCGCCGCGCCGATCAGCCGTGCGAGCGCCGGCAGCAGATCCGGATGCAGGCTCGCCTCCGGTTCGTTGAGCACCAGCAGTTCCGGCGGGCGCGGTGTCAGCAGGGCGGCGATCCACAGCAGGTAGCGCAAGGTGCCGTCGGACAGTTCGGCAGCGGACAGCGGGCGCAGCAGGCCGTGCTGGCGCATCGCGATATCGAAGCGTCCGGCGGCCACCTCGACCGACAGCGTCGCGCCCGGAAAGGCATCGTCGATGGCCTCGTGCAGTTGCTCCGCATCGCCGATCTCGAGAATGGTCTGCAGCGCCGCGGCAAGGTCGGCGCCGTCGTTGCTCAGCACCGGGGTATGCGTGCCGATCTGCGCCGTGCGTGCGGGCGCGGCCGCGTCGGTGCGGAAATGATCGTAGAAGCGCCAGCGGCGGATGCTCTCGCGCACCGTGTGCATCTCGGGGCTGGCACGCGGATCGGAGAACTGCGCCAGCACGCTGTCGAAACTGGCGATGCCGGCGTCGGCGTCGACCCAGCGTCCGGCGTGATCGCGCATCCGCACCGCGGGTCCGCTGCGGTCCACCAGCAACGCCGCCGGCCGCAGGAATGGTCCGGCCCAGATGCATTCGCGCTTGATCTGCGGGTCCAGCGCGAACGCCGACGACGACGGCAGCGGCAACCCGAGGTCGATCGCATAGCCGAATTGATCGCTGGCATAGCCCAATTTCAGGCTGACGGACTGTTGCCGCACCGTGCCCTCGACCGGATGCTCGCCGCGCCTGACCGCGCGCCCGATTCTTTCCGGCCCCGCCCACAAGGCCGACGGCAGCCCTCCTTCGCGTGCGAGGGCGGCGATGACGGCGCCTTGCGCAGTCTCCGCGAGGAGTCGCAGTGCGCGGTAGACGTTCGACTTTCCACTGCCGTTAGCACCTGTGATCAGTGTCAGCCCGGCGAGCGGCAGGACCAGTTCGCGCAGGGAGCGGTAGTTGGAGACGGCCAGGGAGGTCAGCATCGGCGAAGGATACGTCGGTTGTGTGTCTGCGTGGCTTGGCGACGTCTACGTGATCCTGGTGCGGGTTCCGCTGCACGGCGCCGGCCGCTGCACCGCTGCGTCGCCGCGCCCAGTCGCCCCCGGTGGCCAGAGGCCCGGTGTCGCTCCGCAAGCGGCTCGACTCACTTCGACGCGTGCGTCGTGCCGATGTCCAGCCAGCGCTGGTGCCAGGACAGCGCCTCGGGGCAGCAGGTGCGGGGTGTGCTTGCCGTAGCTGTCGTGCAGCGCGCGGTCGAAATAGTCTTCCAGCTGCGCGCGGTAGCCCGGGTCCACACAATGGTCGATCAGCTGTCGTGCGCGGTGCCGCGGCGGCAGCCCGCGCAGGTCGGCCAGGCCGTGTTCGGTGACGATGATGGAGACGTCGTGCTCGGTGTGGTCCACGTGGCTGACCATCGGCACGATCGCCGAGATGCTGCCGTGCTTGGCAGTGCTGGGGCTGAGAAAGATCGACAGGAAGCCGTTGCGGGCGAAGTCGCCGGAGCCGCCGATGCCGTTCATGATGCGGCCGCCTATCACGTGGGTGGAGTTGACGTTGCCGTACAGGTCGGCCTCGATCATGCCGTTCATGCCGATGCAGCCCAGTCGCCGCACCAGTTCCGGATGGTTGGAGATCTCCTGCGTGCGCAGGATGATGCGCTCGCGGTAGAAATCGATGTTGCGCTTGAACTCCTCGTTGGCCTCCGGGCTCAGCGCGAAGCCGGTGCACGAGGCCACCTTCAGCACGCCGCTGCGCAGCAGGTCGAGCATGCCGTCCTGGATCACCTCGGTGAAGGCGCTCAGGTCGCGGAAGCCGCTGCTGGCCAGGCCGGCCAGCACCGCGTTGGGGATGTTGCCCACGCCGGACTGCAGCGGCAGCAGGTTGGCCGGCAGCCGGCCCTTGCCCACTTCGTGCTGGAGGAAGGCGATCAGGTGTGCGGCAATGCGCTCGATCGCCGATCGCGTCAGCCGCGGGTTTGCGCCGATGGTGCAGTGGCGGTCCGGCTTTCACGCGCCCCGCGCCGCGGCGCGGCGATAGTGGGGAAGTGCCGCCCTTCGCCCGCCTCTCGCCGAACGCCGCCCTCGAACGCTACCGGCGCTTGCCGCGTCCGTGGCGCCTGCTGGTGCGCGGACTGCTGATCACCTATCTGCTGTATCTGCTGCTGGGCAACGTGTTCCTCAACACGCCGCTGTTCGACATGGCGACCAACCGCAAGCCGGAGAAGTTCCGCATGCAGACCGGGCCGGCGCTGACCATGCTGCCCGGCGTCGTCACCGCCTGGAACCTGCGCATGCGCGGCCATGTGCAGCGCAACGTATGGACCTTGCGCGCCGATCGCGCCAGCGCCCGCATCGCGTTGCTGCCGCTGTTGCACCGCCAGGTGCGCCTGCCGTGGCTGGAGGCGGTGAACATGATCGGCGAGATTGACCGCGTCGCCGACGCCATCCCGCCGCCGCCGCAGAGCGACCGGGGCTGGACCCTGCGCTTCGATGCGATCCACAGCGGCACGCTGCGCCGCGCGCGCATCGGCGCGCTGGCGATCGACGGCAAGGGCCATGGCACGGTGGGCTTCCTCAAGCAGATCCGCGGCGGGCCGTCGGAACTGTTCCCCTCGCAGATCGTGTTCGACGACGCCAGCGTGCGCTACGGCAAGCGCCAGATCGCCGACCAGGCGCACCTAGACGCGCGCTTCTCGTTTCCGCGCCAC
Source organism: Xanthomonas theicola (assembly GCF_014236795.1). Classification (NCBI taxonomy): domain Bacteria; kingdom Pseudomonadati; phylum Pseudomonadota; class Gammaproteobacteria; order Lysobacterales; family Lysobacteraceae; genus Xanthomonas; species Xanthomonas theicola. The sequence continues at coordinate 3,455,027 of NZ_CP049017.1, forward strand.
TACCGCGCGCAGGCGCCGGGCCTGCGCAAGCTCGGCATCGCCGACCTGGCGCTGCAGCTGCACGGACGCAGCGTGGCGCTGCGCATCGACACCGCCGGGGCGCAGACGCAGCTGAGCACTGAACCAGGACTCGGCCGCGTGGATGCGAACCTGCGCATGCTGCGCGGTGAACTGCAGCCGGGCAGCAAGCTCAATTGGCGGGTGCCACTGCACGCCGGCGTCGGCGCTACCGATCGCGGCGTGCTGGCGCTGCTGCTCGACGTCGATCGCGACATGCGGCTGCGCGCGCGCCTGCCCGGCCAGGTCGATCCGCGCAGCATGCTCGATGCCGACCTGCGCATCGCCGGCCGCACGCTGCCCTTCACCGATCCGGCGGCGTTGCTGCCGCGGTTGTCCGGCAGCGTGCAGGCGCGCTGGCATTTCGAATCGCTGAACTGGATCGGCGACCTGCTGGTGCGCAAGCCGTGGTTCCGGCTCGACGGCGGCGGCGATGTGTCCACCGATCTGCGCCTGGCGCACGGCGCATTGCAGCCGGGCAGCCGCCTCGACGTGCCCGACGTCCAGGCCGTGGCCGACGTACTGCGCCTGCGCATCCGCGGCCAGGCGCAGGCGAGCGGACGCATCGTCGGCAGCGCCGCGCAGCCGCGCACGCAGGTGAACGTGCGCATGCATACGTTCGCGCTGGCGCCGGTGGCCGAGCCCAAGGCGATCTTCGTGCACGGCCAGGACCTGCGCCTGGACCTGGACGGCGACGGCACGCTGGCGACACTGCACGACTCGCTGCAGGCGCGCCTGCGCTTCGACGACGCACGCGTGCCCGACCTGCGCGCCTACAACCGCTACCTGCCGGCGGCGCAGGTGCGCGTGCTCGGCGGCAGCGGATCGCTCAGCGGCGACCTGCAACTGGACGCATCCGGACAGGTCGGTGCAGGCAAGATACGCGTGCGCGGCCGCCAGGCGCAGCTGCAGGCCGCCGGGCTTGCCTTGGCGGGCGATCTCGACCTCGACGCGCGATTGCGGCGCGCGGAACTGCACGACAAGCGTTTCGATCTCAGCGGCAGCACGCTGCGCCTGCAGGGCGTGCGCTACGGCGACGGCGCCAAACAGCGCGACTGGTGGGCCACGCTGCGCGTGCCGCAGGGGCGCATCGCCGCGGCGCCGGCCACGCGGGCCGATGCGCAGGTACAGATGCAACTGCGCGATGCCGGTCCGGTACTGGCGGTGTTCGCGCAGCGCAGCAATGCGCCGGCATGGCTGCTCAAGCTGGCCGATGCTGGGCAGTTGAATGCGCGTGGCCAGCTGCGCTGGCGCAAGGACGCGCTGTGGCTGGATCACCTGTCCGCGGAAAACCAGCGGTTGTCGCTGCGTGTGCGCCTGCGCGTCGGCGATGCCGGCACCCAGGGCGCACTGTATGCGCGCTGGGGCGTACTCGGCATCGGCGTGGCGCTGCGCGGCGAACAACGGCAGTGGCATCTGCTCGGAGCGCGCGAGTGGTACGAGCGACAGCCGGCGTGGCTGGCGGACAGCGCGGCCACGCCGGCGCCGTGAGCGGCCGGCGCCGGCTGCGGCGCACGCACGCGGGACGGCACCAGGTGCAGGCCGGTCGCGCCGCGGCGCAGCAGACTGTACTGGGCAGTATCGTTTTGCAGTGCAGCGTGCAATGCGCAAAAAAAGCGCTCAGGATCGACCTGCATCCCGACGTGGGGGAGGGAGCAAAGCCCGCTGGCAGTTCGCTGCCAGCGGGCTTTTTTTTGTTCTTCACCCAACATGAGTGGAGAGGCACACGACCGACTGGTCAGATTCGCTGGTGTCTAGGGCAGCAAACGGGAGGTCGCTTGTGGCCGAACAAGATTGTATGCCCCAGTTGGGCGGCTGGGCTGGGAGGGATGCCGTGTCGGCAAGTGGCGCCATGAGGTGCGCGGGGAGCAGCGCTGGCTGGTGATGGAACTGGACCGGTACCAGATGCGCAGCGGTACTGCATGGGCTGCGGCGGCGTGGTGAATGCCATTCGCGACCGTACGATACGACACATCCGCGACCTGCCGGTGTTTGAAGACCCGGCGGCGTTGCATGTGCCTCGCCTGCGGCTAGTTTGCCGATTCTGCGGTCCGCGGCTGGAGCGACCGGATTGGCTGGAACCTATTGCCGGGTGACGCGGCGACTGGCCGACAGCGTGGCCCGGCTGTGCGCGGTGACGTCGGTGTTGCATGCCGCTGGCTGGCACCGGATCGACTGGAAGACGGCCAAGGCGATCGACACGCGGCACCTGGAGCGCAACCTTGGGGCCGGTGGACCTGGACGGGGTGCGCAGGCTGGCGATGGACGAGTTTGCGATCCAGCGGGGCCATCGCTAGACCGCCGTGGTGGTGGACGTGGAGCGCAAGCGTGGGCTGTGGGTGGGTCGGGGCCGCTCCCGGGCCGAGGTCGGGCCGTGCTTCGAACCTGATTCCCCCCATCGCGCATCCAACGTTGCGAGCCGATAGGGCCGCGGTGGAGGGTGGAGGGCGGCGCAGATCGATCATGGGATCCAGGCCGCCAGGTCCACGCGTCGGTTGAAGCGATGGCAGAACGCGCTCAGGTAGCGCTGTAGGGACTTCGGGGGCAAGGCGTGATGGCGCCATGCCAAGCATTCTGGATGGTGCCCAGCAGGGTGTCGACCCGGATGAGCGCCGGCTCTGTTGGCAGCGGCCGGCCCCGCGGTGTCCTCGCTCACTCCGAGCTGCCGGCGCAGCGCCAGGGCCGGGATGCCGTTCCGTGCTGGCTGAGCGAGTAGATCGCCAGGAACCAGCTGCGCAACGGCGATGTGGCATCGGCGAACAAGGTGCCGCGCGTCGAGCAGGCCTGCTGTTGGCAGCGATTGCATTGGAGCAGGTCGCGGCTGTGCAACGGGCAAGACCGCCGATGTCCACACGCTGGGCAAAAGAAGCCTTGCGGCCATCGTTGTTCAAGTACGGCTTGCCGGCATCGGGCCTGGCTCCCCTAGGACCGCAAGAGCGCCGGCAGGCCCATGCCCGCTTGGAACCGGATCGGGTGCTTCTTGGCCATCGTCGCACCACCTCTGTCGAATCAGCGGCTTGCCGCATCGACCCTCTCCGGCCCAGCGGAGGCGACGGATCGGGAATCAGGTCGCGGTAAGCCCGTCGCGACCGAACTCGCTCCCACATCGGTTGGTGGCACGCCCCGGCGTCCGCCCATAACAGGCCGTCCCGCGCAGGACTTGGCGCAGGCCGGGCCGCATGCGAAGGTAGGTGCATGGCACGTCTCCGGTTCCCCGGCCCTTCATGTTGCTGATGGCGTTGTTGCCGCTGGTGGCGTTCGGCGTGCTGGCCATGGTGCTGGCGCTGCTGCTGGGCGGCATGGTGTTGCTGCGCCGCAAGCCGTTCCTGCTGCTGCGCCTGGAAGGCCAGCATCTGCGCAGGGGCAGCGGCCTACGGCGCTGCCAGGCGCAGGTCGCCGAGCATCGCTGGACCTATCTGCGCCGCGCCGCGGCCGATCCCGCCGCGCCGAGTCTGCTGCTGGTGCACGGCTTCACCGGCAGCAAGGAGAACTGGCTGCCACTGGCGCATGCGCTCGGCGCCCGCTATCACCTGTTCATTCCCGATCTGCCGGGCTGGGCCGAGAGCCAGCGCATCGACGGCGTGGACTACGGCTTCGCCGCGCAGGCCGAGCGCCTGGCCGCGTTCGCCGCGCAGTGCGTGCGCGGTGTGGGCAGCGAATGCGTGCTGGTCGGGCATTCGATGGGCGGCGGCATCGCCGTGCTCGCTGCCGCGCGCCATCCCGACCTGTTCGACCGCGTCGGCCTGCTCAACGCCGCCGGCGTGCGCTTTGCCGACAACGCCTTCGGCCAGGCGGTGCTGGACGGCGAGAACCCGTTCGCGGTGTACGACGCCGACTCGCTGCGTCGCTACATCGACACCGTGTTCCTGCTGGCGCCGAGCAAGCCGCGCATTCCGTCCTGGGCGGTGCCGTCGATCGTCGCCTGGCGTCGCGGCGAGGCCGGCTTCGAGCAGCAAGTGCTGGCGCGGATCGGACGCAGCGAGGAAGCCTTCCTGCCGTTCGAAGAAGCCGCGCGCATCGGCCAGCCGGCGCTGCTGTTGAACTGCCGGCAGGACATGGTGATCGACGCCAGCGCGCTGGCGCTGTACGCCGGGCGCGTGCCGCAGGCGCTGCAGGTGCTGCTCGACGGCAGCGGCCACATGTCCATCGTCGAGAAACCGGACGCGATCGCGCAGGCGATCGAGAACCTGATCCAACGAGGAGTTCCCCGATGAAATGCATTCTGCTCGGCGCGCTGTGCGCCGTCGCCCTGGCCGGTTGCGGCGACCACGTGGCCGAGCGCAAGGCGCAGGCCGCAGCCGAGGCGCAGGCCAAGGCGCAGGCCGCCGACGACCTGGCCAAGCAATACGATGCTGCGGCGAAGTCCGGCAATTGGGACCTGGCGCGCATCCATGGCGCGGCGCTGCTGCAGCAGTATCCCGGCTCGGACGCGGCTGCGCGCATCGAACCCGGCTATGCCGAGGTCAAGGCCAAGGGCGAGGCGGCACGCGAGCTGCGGCGCATGCAAGCCGCCTGGGAGTATTCGCAGGTGCCGGCCGGCAAGGGCACGCAGCGCTCGGCGATGCTGTACAGCCGCGACAAGGTCGATGTGGACGGCAGCGGCCCCAAGCCGGTGCAACTGGTGTTCCGCGACCATCCGGAGTGGAAGCGCAGCGCCTACCTGGTGCTGCAGGCCGGCGATTTCCGCTGCGCCGGCGGCTGCAAGGTGCAGCTCAAGGCCGACGCTGCCGCGCCACGCGCGGCGGCTGCATGGCGGCCGAACACCGACGAGGCGATCGCGATGTTCATCAGCGACGACAAGGCGCTGTGGAAGCTGGCGCGCAAGACCACGGTGCTGCAGATCGAATTTCCGGTGAAGGCCGGCGGCGGTACGCGCACCGCGATGTTCGAGACCGGTGGCCTGGACGGATCGCAGATGCCGGGATGGGATTGAATGCGGCGGCGACCGGCGCACGCCTGCGCCAGGTGCGGCACTGGGTGTTCGACATGGACGGCACGCTGACCCGCGCCGTGCACGATTTCGCGCTGATCCGCAGCGTGCTGCAGATTCCGGAACAGGCCGACATCCTGCAGCACCTGGCCGCGCTGCCGGTCGAGCAGGGCGCGGCCAAGCACGCCTGGCTGCTCGAGCACGAACGCGCGTTGGCCCTGGACGCCGTCGCCGCGCCCGGCGCGCCGTCGCTGCTGCGCACGCTGCACGCGGCCGGTTGTCGGCTGGCGGTGCTGACCCGCAATGCGCGGGAACTGGCGCGGTTGACCCTGCGCGAGATCGGGGTCGAGGACTTGTTCGAGGACGTCGCCATCCTTGGCCGCGACGAAGCGCCGCCCAAGCCGCATCCCGGCGGCCTGCAGCAGCTGGCCGCGCACTGGGGCGTGGCGCCGCATTCGCTGGCGATGGTCGGCGACCACGAATACGACCTGCAGTGCGGGCGCCATGCCGGCGCGACGACGGTGCTGCTGCATCCGGACAACCCGTGGCCGGCGCTGGCCGACCTGCACTTCGCCGATTGCGCCGTGCTGCTGGCGTGGTGGCGCGGCGCGGCGTAGCGGCCTCCCCTGAGTTGCAGGCCATGCCTAGTTGTCGCATCCCGGCCGATCATCTGGCCGCTTGTGGAACAGGATCGGATGCTCCTGGCACCCGTTCTTCATGGCCTGCACAGGCGTTTTGCTGCGCAGCGCCGACTGCGGCAACGGGGGGGTGTACAAGGCCACATCGCGCAGCAAGGTCTGCTCCCTGTCTTCACGGCTGTGGAATCGGTGGGTCTTCAGAACGTCCGCCATGCGGCCGTTGAACCGCTCGACCATGCCGTTGGTTCTCGGGGTCCTGGGTTGGGTCAGCCGGTGCTCTATGCCCAGTTCCTGGCACAGTCGGTCGAACTCATGGTGGCCGCTGGGTTCGCGCTCCTTGCTGGCAAACAGGCGATCCGTGAACTCCTTGCCGTTGTCGGTCAGCCTCTTGCTGATCTTGATCGGGCAGGCCTTGTGCAAGGCTCTCCGGAAGGCCTGTGCACTGGCGGTTGTCTTGTTGGCCTCGAGTTGTACGAACACCCCTCGTGTGGCCCGGTCGATGGCCACGAACAGGTAGCGTCGGCTGCTTTCATCCTGCATCTGCGGCAGGTACTTCACGTCCACATGCACATCGCCCGGCTCGTAGCTCTTGAATGTCCTGGGGGCCACCGCAGGCTCCTGGGGTTTGAGGGCGTTAAGGTTGCCCGCCCCAGGGCGGCGCAGGCGCCGGTCCAGGCCCGGGCGAGAGACACTGAACCGCCCCGGGATACTTGGAATCTCCAACTGTTGAGAGGATGGCGTCATGAGCAAGCAGGCAGTGACGTATTGCCCGGACGTGCGGGAGCGGGCAGTTGGGATGGTGCTGGAGCATCAAGGCGAGCACAGTTCGCCGTGGGCGGCGCTCGCGTCGATTGCCGGGAAGATCGGGTGCGCGGCCGAGACGTTGCGCTGGTGGGTGCGCCGGGCCGAGCGCGACCAAGGGTTGCGCCCAGGCCTGACGACGGAGGAGCGAGCGCGGATGAAGGCGTTGGAGCGGGAGAATCGGGAGCGGCGCCGGGCCAAGGAGATCCTGCGCAAGGCGTCGGCGTCCTTCGCCCAGGCGGGGCTGGACCGCCGTTTCACGCCATGACGGGGTTGGTTGCGGCGCATCGCGCCACCGACGCAGTCGAGCCGATCTGCCGGGTGTTGGAGATGGCGCGGTCGAGGGTCTACAGCCATGCGGCCCGGGAGGCCGATCCCGACGCTCGCCCGGATCGCTGGAGGCGCAGATCCGCCGTGTCCGGGACCAGAACCGCCAGGTCGACGGTGTGCGCAAGGTGTGCAAGCAGTTGCTGCGGGAAGGCCGGCAGGTGGCGCGGTGCACGGTGGATCGCGCATGTCGCCCTGGACCACGAACAGATTGCCCTTGTCGCCCAGCACGACGTGGTCCGCGCGGTTCAGGGCGTTCGACGCGAGCGAGCCGTCCTTGCCCGGATGCATCGCGCTGTTGTCCCGGCATGCCGCCAGCGCGGCCCGGCTCAGTGCTCGCTGGCCTCGTCGTACGGCTTGCCGATGCTTTGGTCGATCCTGCCTACGCCGTCGCGGATCTGCCTGAGCAGCGCGTGGTTCTGGCTCGTCCAGCGCGCGGTTGTCGTCGGCCTTGATCGCCTTGCCGTCGCGTTGCAGGTCGGCGATTGTGCTGGTCTTCTGGCTGTTCGGCAGCGTCAGGCTCGGCGTTTGTTGGGCGGCTGGTGTTCTTCGATGAGGCCAGGCGCCCGCCGGCCCGAAGAAGCGTATGTCCCACGGCATCCTCCACCGATGCGGACCGCGCGAGTGTAGACGCGGGGCCATGGCCCGCAAGCAGCCGCCAGGCCGGTTGCTCGCGGCGGCCTGGCGCCGCCGCAGACCGCGCTTACAGCGCGTAGCCGAACTGCCGCTTGAACTGGTCGTTGAACTCGGCGAAGTCGAACCGCTGGTTCTGGGTGCCGGGGTGCTCGACCTTCAAGGCGCCCATCAGGTTCCCCATCCGTCCGATCGTCAGCCAGTCGCAGCCGCGCTGGATGCCGAAGATCAGGCCGGCGCGGAACGCGTCGCCGCAGCCGGTCGGGTCGACCACGCGGCGCTCGTGCGCCGGCGGGATGTCGTAGGTCTTCTCGGGGGTGTACACCAGCGCGCCCTTCGGGCCCTGGGTGGTGATGTAGGCCTGCACCCGCGCGACGATGTCCTGCTCGTTCCAGCCGATGCGCTCCTGCAGCAGGCTGGACTCGTAGTCGTTGACCACCACGTAGTCGGCCTGTTCGATGAAGGTGCGCAGTTCCGGGCCGTTGAACAGCGGCATCGCCTGGCCGGGGTCGAAGATGAAGGGGATGCCGCCGACGGCGAACTCCTCGGCGTTCTGGATCATGCCTTCGCGTCCGTCCGGGCCGACCAGGCCCAGGGTCACGCCGGGCACGTCCCTTACATGGTTCTCGTAGCTGCGCATCATCGCGCCCGGATGGAATGCGGTGATCTGGTTGTTGTCGTGGTCGGTGGTGATGAACGCCTGCGGGGTGAACAGCTCCTCGATCACCTTGACCCGCGACAGGTCGATGCCCAGCGACTCGAAGTGCTCGCGGTACGGGCCGAAGTCCTGGCCCACCGTGCCCATCGGGATCGGCTGGCCGCCGAGCAGGTGCAGGTTGTAGGCGATGTTGCCGGCGCAGCCGCCGAACTCGCGGCGCATCCGCGGCACCAGGAACGACACGTTCAGGATGTGCACCTTGTCCGGCAGGATGTGGTTCTTGAACTGGTCCGGGAACACCATGATGGTGTCGAAAGCGAGGGAACCACAGATCAGTGCGGACATCGGGCAGGCCTTGGCGAAAGGAAGAGCCCGCATTCAGGCGGGCACAGCGCGGGGTCGCCGCGGCGCAAAGGGTAACGGCTGCCGCCCGGCACGGCCACAAGCGCGATCTGCGACGGTCTCGCCGGGAGCGCGCAACGCGCGGTTTCAGCGAGAATTTTCCTTGCCCGCACCGGGGTGGGTTGCTAGTCTAGCGGACCTCGTTTTCTGCCCATTTTTTCGCCATTCTGGCGACCGCGCGCGCCACCCAGGACCCAATCCCCCGATGTTCAAGAAACTCCGCGGCATGTTCTCCAACGACCTGTCCATCGATCTGGGCACGGCCAACACTCTGATTTACGTGCGCGGCCAGGGCATCGTGCTGAACGAACCGTCGGTGGTCGCGGTGCGCCAGGACCGCGCGATCGGCGGCACCCGCTCGGTGGCCGCGGTCGGCGCCGAGGCCAAGCAGATGCTCGGCCGCACCCCGGGCCACATCACCACCATCCGCCCGATGAAGGACGGGGTCATCGCCGACTTCACCTACACCGAGGCGATGCTGAAGCATTTCATCAAGAAGGTGCACAAGTCGCGCTTCTTGCGCCCCAGCCCGCGCGTGCTGGTCTGCGTGCCGGCCGGCTCGACCCAGGTCGAGCGCCGCGCGATCAAGGAATCGGCCGAAGAGGCCGGCGCCCGCGACGTGTACCTGATCGAGGAACCGATGGCCGCGGCGATCGGCGCCGGCATGCCGGTGACCGAGGCGCGCGGCTCGATGGTCATCGACATCGGCGGCGGCACCACGGAGGTGGCGGTGATCTCGTTGAACGGCATCGTCTACTCGCAGTCGGTGCGCATCGGCGGCGACCGCTTCGACGAGTCGATCACCAACTACGTGCGCCGCAACCACGGCATGCTGATCGGCGAGGCCACCGCCGAGCGGATCAAGCTGGAGATCGGCTGCGCCTACCCGCAGGCGGAAGTGCAGGAGATGGAGATCTCCGGCCGCAACCTCGCCGAGGGCGTGCCGAAGATGATCAAGATCAACTCCAACGAGGTGCTCGAGGCCCTGCACGAGCCGCTGTCGGGGATCGTCTCGGCGGTCAAGCTGGCGCTGGAGCAGACCCCGCCGGAACTGTGCGCCGACGTCGCCGAGCGCGGCATCGTGCTGACCGGCGGCGGCGCGCTGCTGCGCGACCTGGACCGGCTGATCTCCGAGGAGACCGGCCTGCACGTGCAGGTCGCCGACGACCCGCTGACCTGCGTGGCCCGCGGCGGCGGCCGCGCGCTGGAGCTGGTGGACATGCACGGCAACGAGTTCTTCGCGCCGGAGTGATGATGAGGCCGGGAATGGAATGGGGAATGGGGAATCGAACATCCCATCCGCACCGACATTGCCGGCGCCACGTCCGCCACCGTGCCTGCGCCTGGGCCTGATCGAGCCGGGAGCGCGCTGTTGTTTTCCGATTCCCCATTCCCGATTCCCCATTCCCGGCTCTAGCCCGTGCCTCCCTACGCCGGTCCTCCCGTCACCGCCCGCCCGGGCGAAGCCGCCAGCACGCCGCGCCTGCTGGCCTACCTCGCGCTGGCGGTGGTGCTGATCGTGCTCGATGCGCAGGCCGGCTGGCTGGCGCGCCTGCGCAGCCAGACCAACCTGCTGGTGCAGCCGGTCTGGGCGCTGGCCGGGCTGCCCGGCCGGCTCGGGTCGCAGGTGCAGGAGAACGCCGCCAGCCATGCGCAGTTGGTCAAGGAAAACCGCGCGCTGCGCAACGAACTGCTGATCGCCAAGGCGCGCCTGACCCGGCTGCAGACCGCGGCGCTGGACAACGCGCAGTTGCGCGGGCTGCTGGGCGTGGCCGAACGCCGCGGCCTGGACGTGCAGCTGGCGCCTGTGCTGGACATCGACCTGGACCCGACCCGGCAGCGCCTGGTGCTCGATGCCGGCAGCCGCGACGGCGTGCACGTCGGCCAGGCGGTGATCGACGCCGGCGGCCTGATGGGCCAGGTGATCGAGGTGACCCCGCTGCACTCCACGGTACTGCTGCTGACCGACCCGGACCACGCGGTGCCGGTGGTGGTGGCGCGCAACGGCGTGCGCCTGATCGTCTATGGCCGCGGCGACACCCTGGAACTGCGCAACGTGCCGCTCAGCGCCGGCGTCGAAGTCGGCGACGAGATCGTCACCTCGGGTTTGGGCGGGCGCTTCCCGGCCGGCTTCCCGGTCGGCACGGTGTCGGCGCTGCGCCCGGACGACACCCACGCCTTCCTGGTCGGCGCCCTGAAACCGGCGGCGAAGCTGGACCGGGGGCGGGATGTGTTGCTGCTGAAGCCGGGACTCGGGACTCGGGACGCGGGACGCGGACGGCCGGGACCGGGGACCGGGGACCGGGGGCCCGGTAGCGGCAACAGCAACGGCAATGACAGCAATGCGACGCATGGGCCGGCGCAAGGGCGTGGTTCTGTGGCCGCTGCGGCGGCAGCTTCTGCGCCGACCGCTGGCTCGGTATCCGACCGGGCTTCCGCTGCTGACCGGGTCCCCGGTCCCCGGTCCCCGGTCCCCGGTCCCGGCCGTCCGCGTCCCGCGTCCCAAGTCCCGGCGGCTCCGCAGGAGCCGCCGCAATGAGCCGCCTGCGCAGCAAGGGCTGGGTGTTGCCGGTCAGCGTGGTCCTGGCGCTGGTACTGAGCCTGCTGCCGCTGCCGCTGGTGCTGCAGCCGCTGCGTCCATACTGGCTGGCGCTGGTGGTGGCGTACTGGGTCATCGAGACCCCGGACAAGGTCGGGCTGGGCTTCCCCTTCGCCGTCGGCGTGGTCGCCGACCTGCTGTACGGCGGGGTGCTCGGCGAGCAGGCGCTGCGGCTGGTGATCCTGAGCTTCATCCTGCAGCGCTTCCGCGCGCGCATCCGCTTCTTCCCGATGTCGCAGCAGGCGCTGGCGATCGGCGGGTTGCTGGTCAACGACCGCATCATCGCCGCAGCCGTGCACCTGGCGGTGGGCGAGCCGACGCTGCCGTGGAACTACTGGTGGGCGCCGTTGCTGGGCATGGCGCTGTGGCCGCCGCTGTTCGTGCTGCTGGACGCGCTGCGGCTGGGCCGGCGGAGCAAGTAGCATGGCCCTGAACGCGCCGCGCCGCATGCACAAGAACCCCCATGCCGAGGCCGAGCAGTTCCGGCGCCGCGCGGTGCTGGGCTTCCTCTGCGTGCTGAGCGCGCTGGTCGGGCTGGGCGCGTGGTACTTCAAGCTGCAGGTGCTGGACCACGACGTCTACGCGACGCGCTCGGACTCCAACCGCATCAAGCCGCGGCCGGTGGTGCCGGGGCGCGGCATGATCTACGACCGCAACGGCCGCTTGCTGGCCGAGAACGTGCCCGCGTTCCGGCTCGACGTGACCCCGGACAAAGTCGCCGACATGGACGCGCTGCTGGCCGAACTGGGCAAGGTCATCGCGCTGTCGGCGGAGGACCTCGAGCGCTTCCAGGCCGCGCGCAAGGCCAGCCGCAGCTTCCGCCCGATCACCCTGAAGCTGCGAGTCAGCGAGGAGGAACGCGCGCGTTTCGCGGTGGACCGCTGGCGCTTCCCCGGCGTGGAGCTGGAGCCGTACCTGACCCGCCACTATCCCTACGCCGAGCTGTTCGCGCACATCATCGGCTACGTCGGCCGCATCGACGAGAAAGACCTGGAGATGCTCGGCGAAGGCAATGCCGCGCTGACCCACATCGGCAAGTCCGGGCTGGAACGCTATTACGAAGAGGCGCTGCGCGGCAGGGTCGGCTACGAGAAGGTCGAGACCAACGTGCAGGGCCGCGCGATCCGCACCGTCGGCCGGGTGCCGGCGCAGTCCGGCGCCGACCTGCGCCTGTCCATCGACACCGACCTGCAGCGCGCGATGGTCGCCGCGTTCGGCAGCTACCAGGGCTCGGCGGTGGCGATCGATCCGCGCACCGGTGAGATCCTGGCGATGGTCAGCCTGCCGTCCTACGACCCCAATCTGTTCGTCAACGGCATTTCGCATGCCGACTTCCAGGCGCTCAACAGCGATCCGTCGCGGCCGCAGTTCAACCGGCTGGTGCTGGGCGGGGTGGCGCCGGGCTCGACCATCAAGCCGTTCATGGGCCTGGCCGGGCTGGACAGCGGCACGCGCCGTCCGCAGGACAAGATCCTGTCCACCGGCATGTTCTACCTGCCCGGGGTCAGTCGCGGCTGGGGCGACTCGCACCGCGGCGGGCACGGCTGGACCGATCTGCGCAAGTCGATCTCGCAGTCGGTCAACACGTACTACTACAAGCTGGCCATCGACATGGGCATCACCAAGGTCGACCAGTACATGTCCCGCTACGGCTTCGGCGCGCCCACCGGCATCGACCTGATGGGCGAGAGCGGCGGCATCGTGCCGTCGCCGGCCTACAAGATGAAGAGCCGCAAGGAAGCGTGGTATCCCGGCGACACGGTCAACATCGCCATCGGCCAGGGCGACTGGAAAGTGACGCCGCTGCAACTGGTGCGCGCCGTGTCGGGCGTCGCCGACGGCCGGCTGCGCACCCCGCACCTGGTGATGGCCCGGCGCAGCGCATTCGACCAGCCGTGGGCGCCGGTGCCGCTCGGCGCGGGCAAGCCGATCAGCGACAATCCCGACAATCTGCAGGCGGTGCGCGAGGGCATGATGGATACCATGCGCCCGGGCGGCAGCGGCTACTCGATCACCGTCGGCGCCCCATACCAGATGGCCGGCAAGACCGGCACCGCGCAGGTGGTCAGCCGCAAGGGTCTGGCCGCGGTGGATCCGCGCAGCCTGCCGATGCACCTGCGGCATCGGTCGCTGTTTGAAGGCTTCGCCCCGGCCCAGGCCCCGACCATCGCGCTGGCGATCGCGGTGGAGGGCGGCGGTTACGGCGCCAGTACCGCCGCGCCGATCGCGCGCAAGCTCTTCGATGCCTGGCTGCTCGGCCGCCTGCCCGCCGGCATCGAGCCGCTGGACAGCCTGCGCGGCGCTACCGCGTTCGGCAGCCAGCTGCACTACGCCGAGGATCCGGGCTCGCGCGGCGCCGCCGACGCGATCGCGCTGGCGGCCGGTGAGTGCCCGGTGCTGATCGGCCCGGTCCAGGTGGACGCCGCCGCCGTGCCGCTGCAGGCCGCGCCGCCGCCGATTCCTGACGAGATCCCGGACGAGCGATGAAGGATTTCCTGCGCTGGCTGGCCGATCTCGGCGGCCGCTTCGCCCGCACCCTGGACTGGCCGCTGTGCCTGGCCCTGGCGGCGCTGATGGTGATCGGCCTGGCCGTGCTCAAGAGTGCCGGCGGCAACCATCTGATGATGGCGCAGGGCATCCGCTTCGCCACCGGCGCCGCGGCGATGTGGTGCCTGTCGCGGGTCTCGGCGCTGCGCCTGCGCGTCTGGACGCCGCTGATCTACGCGCTGTCGATGCTGCCGCTGCTAGCGGTGTTCGCGCTGGGCACCGGCAAGTATGGCCGACAGTGGCTGGATCTGAAGGTGTTCTACCTGCAGCCGGCCGAGTTGCTGAAGATCAGCATGCCGATGATGGTCGCCTGGTACCTGCACCGCGTGCCGCTGCCGCCGCGCCTGCCCACGGTGCTGGTCAGTGCGGCGATCATCGGCCTGCCGACCGTGCTGATCATGCTGCAGCCGGATTTCGGCACCGGCGTGCTGATCGCCGCCAGCGGCGGCTTCGTGCTGCTGCTGGCCGGGCTGCCGTGGTGGTGGGTGGGCATCGCGGTCGGCGGCGTCGCCGCGGCCGCGCCGGCGGCCTGGCTCTGGTTCCTGCGGCCGTACCAGAAGGACCGCATCATGATGTTCCTCGATCCGGAGAACGACGCGCTGGGCGCGGGCTGGAACATCATCCAGTCCAAGATCGCGATCGGCTCCGGTGGCCTGCACGGCAAGGGCTGGGGCCTGGGCTCGCAGTCGCACCTGAACTTCATCCCCGAGCAGACCACCGATTTCGCGTTCTCGGTGCTCAGCGAGGAATTCGGCTGGATCGGCGTGGCCACGGTCCTGGTCCTGTACCTGGTGGTGATCGGGCGCTGCCTGTGGATCGCCGCGCAGGCGCGCGACACGTTCTCGCGGCTGCTCGCCGGCGCCATCGGCCTGGCCTTCTTCGTCTATGTGCTGGTCAACGGCGGCATGATCTCCGGGCTGCTGCCGGTGGTCGGGGTGCCGATGCCGTTGATGAGCTACGGCGGTACCTCCGCCGTGTCGCTGCTGGCCGGCCTGGGCCTGGTGATGGCGGTCAAGGCGCACCGTCCGGTGCACGGCTACTAGGGTGCGCCGGCCGTCCCGACTGTGGGCGACGCGCGTGTCCGCACGCGCCGCAGCACTGCCGTCAGCCGATGCCGCGCGGGGCGCTCTGCGCGACCGGCCGGCGCGTCGGCGGTCGTGGGCACTGGTTTAACCTCGAGCAAGCAGCCATGTGACCAACGATTGCAGCGCGTGTCGGCACGGCGGACAATTGGCGCCGATGCCAAGCCGCGGTGCCGCCTGGCGCGGCCTGTCGTGAGTGCAGGATCTGTTCCGGGCAAGCCATGCGCGGCATCCGTGCCGCCAGTCCGCGTCCGCCGTGGGAGCCAGCGCACGCCGATTCGGGTCCGCTCCAGTTCTGGCCTTAGCCCTTCTCCCGTCTGCCTGTGATTCCTGTCCGCTCGGCTGTGCCGGCATGGATGCGTGTCGATGAAATTCCTGAAACGGTTGCTGCTGGCCGGCGTTGCGTTGGGCCTGAGTGGCTATGCGCTGGTCCGCTACTGCTTTCCATCCGGCACGCTGCACTGCGGCGGCTACGGCCGCGCCAGCGTGGTGCAGCCGGCGGTGCCGCCACAGGGCCTGGTGATCCTGCTCGCCAGCGGCACGCCGGCGCAGCGCCAGGCCGCGGCGGCGCCGATCGCCGCGACCGGCGCGCTGGTCGCGGTGGTCGACGGCGACCGCTATCTGGCGCGGCTGCGACACGACGGCATGGGCTGCGCGCACGCCTGGCACGATGCCGAGCGTCTGAGCCGGCGGTTGCAGCGCGACCTGCACGGCGAACACTATTTCCTGCCCGTGCTGGCCGGTGCCGGAACCGCCGCGACCCTGGCCGCGCGCATCGTCGGCGCTGCGCCCGCCGCGACCCTGGGCGGCGCGATCGGCGTCGCCGCCGCGCCGACCGAAGTCTGTGCCGGCACCGCGGCCGCCGCGGTGGCGCAGGGCTTCGTCGACACCGTCGCGGCGCCGGCCGCCGGCGCGCCGGGCGCGGCGTTGGCCGCGCGCGTGGCCGCGCACCTGCATGCGCCGGCCAGCGGCGGTGCGCTCCACGACCTGCCGCTGATCGAACTGCCGGTGCGCGTGCCGGGCGCGCCGCTGGCGATCGTGCTGTCCGGCGACGGCGGCTGGCGCGATATCGACAAGGGCATGGCCGAGGCCCTGCAGCGTCGGGGCATCGCCGTGGTGGGCTGGGACAGCCTGCGCTACTTCTGGCGCAGCAAGCCGCCGGCGCAGGCCAGCGCCGACCTGCGCCGGGTCATCGGCCACTACCGGCAGCGCTGGCACCCGCAAACGATCCTGCTGCTTGGCTATTCCTTCGGTGCCACCGCGATGCCGTTCATGTACAACCGGCTGCCGCCGGCGCAGCGCGCGCAGGTGGGACTGTTGGCGCTGTTCGGCCTCGGCCGCAAGGCCGATTTCCAGATCCGCGTGCGCAACTGGCTGGACCTGGGCGATGCCGACGACGCCAGGCCGGTGCTGCCGGAGATCGCGCGCATCCCCCCGTCGCAGCTGCTGTGCGTGTACGGCGACCAGGAAAAGGACACGCTGTGCCCGGTATTGCGCGACAGCGGCGCGCAGATCGTGGCGTTGCACGGCGGCCACCATTTCGACCAGCATCCGGCCAGGCTGGCGACGATCGCAGGCGACAGCTCGCGGAGGGTGCCGGCAGTCCCATTGCTGCAATCGATGTTGAGTATGTTCGCGCGGCCAGCCTGCAGCCCTCCTTCCTGCAGACTCCACCTGGAGCTCTTCGATGACATCCCATGCAACTTCCCTGGTTCTGGTTCTCGGCTGCCTGTTGGCGCTGGCGACACGCGACGCATCCGCCGCCACCGGCGATGCACGCATGGTCGCCGAGCCGACCGTCCCCCGCATCTGTGCGCAGACCGTCGGCGCCACGCTGCAGACGCGCGACCGCACTTTCAGCGCCGCCCAGGAGCAGAGCGCGCCGGATACCGCGCGCATCCAGGCCGCGCTGAACAGTTGCGGTGCCGCCGGTGGCCGCACCGCGGTGTTGCTGCGCGCCGGTGCAGGCAATGCCTTCCTCAGCGGACCGCTGACCATCGGCGACAACGTGACCCTGCTGATCGACGCCGGCGTGACCCTGTTCGGCTCGCGCAAGCCGTCCGACTATCAGATCGCCGGCGCCACCACCTGCGGCAAGGCCGCCGGCTCCAGCGGCGGCTGCCGTGCGCTGATCAACCTCAAGGGCAAGTCGCTGGGGGTGATGGGCGTGCGCAACGGCGCCGGCCGCCAGGGCACCATCGACGGCCGCGGCGACCTGCCGATGCTCGGCAGCAGCGACAGTTGGTGGCAGTTCGGGGAAAAGGCCAAGGCCGGCAAACTGATCCAGAGCAGCCCCGACCTGATCAAGGTGCAGAACGCCAGCGACGTGAGCTTCTACCACGTCAACTTGGTCAACGCGCCGTTTTTCCATCTGTTCGTGCACATCGCCGACGGCGTCACCATCTGGGGCATACGGGTCAAGTCGCCGGCCAGCAGCCCCAACACCGATGGCCTGGACCTGGACAGCGTCACCAACGCCACCTTGCACGACAACGACGTGATGGGCGGCGACGACGGCGTGGCGATCAAGACCATCGCCTCCCAATCGGCCAACATCACCGTGCGCAACTCGCGCTTCTACGGCACCCATGGCATTTCCATCGGCAGCGAGGTGATGTACGGCGTCAGCAACATCCTGATCGACGGCAACCGCCTGGTCGGCAGCGACGCCAGCGGCACGCCCAGCACCGACAGCAACGGCCTGCGGATCAAGACCGGCCTGGCCAAGGGCGGCGCGGTCAGCGACGTCACCTACCGCAACACCTGCCTGTTCGGCGTGGCCAATGCGCTGGTCGTCAACCCGCTGTACAGCGGCGGCCACAGCGGCCATGTGCCGGCCTTCACCGAAATTGTGGTCAATGGCCTCATGGTGCAGGATTCGCCGAAGGGCAAGGGCAATACGGTGCAGGGCTACAACGCTTCGGCGCCGCTGGACCTGGTGCTGGCCAACGTGTCGGCGGACGTTACCGTGCTCAAGGCGAACAACGCGCGCATCGGCGTGTACCGGTCCAACCTGCAGTTGACCGCCGACAGCAACGCCACCATTCATGCGACCACGCTCGCCGGCGCGGTGCCGGCGTGCAGCAGCAAGCCGGCGTTCCCGGCGCTGTAGCGCCGGTCCAGACGCGGTCGGCCGGGCCGCGCATGGCGCGTGCGCGGCAGGGAAGGACGAGTGCGCCGATGCCGACAGGCGCGCGGCCATGCGGTGCCGCCGATGCCGACAACCGCGCCCCGGTCGACATGGCGGACAGCGACGCGCCGTTGCAGCGGCGCGGCGGCGCGCAACCCGGGCCGCCGGCGGCCAACCACCGGCGGCCTTTCCGATAGAGCCGGTGTGTTCAAAGTTGATCCAGTTACATGATGGCCGCCTGCGCCGCTACTGCCGGCGCCGCCACCAACGCGGCACGCCGGGCAGGCGAATAGACTGCGAGCCGGCCGACTATTCACAAAGCGGTCGCGCCGATGGGAAGATGCAAAACGGCAGGCGACCAAGTTCGTAATAGTTCATCAGCATCTGATCGATGCCGTAAGCGCCGATCATCCCGATCACGATGCCAAACGTCGCCAGAATGAAACCCTTGGCCTGAAAACGGCGCAATATCTGACGCCGGGTGGCTTCCCAGTGCCCATCCAATTCCGATCTGTCTACTGCACTGCCAGACCCAGAAGCAGCCGGGCCGAATATGCCAAGAGCTGTCACCGCTAGAAGCCGGGCTAGAGCGTGTCACGAATTTCGAACCGCCCAGCGATTGTGGATGGATGAAGCCTGCTCGCGCGCATCCAACCGACGTCTCCGACGAACAGCGAGCCTTTGCCGCTCCTTACCCGACGCTGATGGATCCGCAGGCCCGGCAACGCCAGTACGAGTTGCGTTGATGTGCAACGCCTTGCGCTGGATGGGCCGCGCTGGTGCGCCCTGGTGCTTGATTGCTCACGGGTTCCCACCATGGGAGGCGGCGTACCAGCAGACTCAACGCTGGCTGCAGGCCGGTTGCGGTGAGGCGATGGTCAACGGTCTGCACTCGGTGCTGCGTGTGGCCCAAGGCAAGCAAGGGCAACCCAGCGCAGTGATCCTGGATGATCGCACGCTGCAATCCACGTGCGAGAGCGGACCGCGAGCAGGCAACGACGGCTGCAAGCGCAAGGAAGGCAGCAAGGTGCAGATGGCCTTGGACACGCTTGGCCACTGCCCGCTATGCAGGTCACGCCGGCCAACGAACAAGAGCGTGCGCAAGCGCGGTCGCTGGCACAGGAGGTTCAGCACGCGACCGGCGACACGGTAGAGGTGCCCTTTGTGGATCAAGGCGACACCGGACAAGAGCCGGCCCAGGCGGCGCAAGAGGAAGGCATGGAACTGCATGGGGCCAAGCTGCCTGAAGCCAAGAAGGGCTTGGTCCTGTTGCCGCGCCGCTGGGTGATTGAACGCAAGCTTTGGCTGGGTCGACCGATTCCGACGACCGGCACGCGACGACGAGCGCCTGTCGCATACGCTGGCCGGCCTGCACTTCGTGGTCTTCACCATCCCTCATGCTCGGCAATGCTGCTTCCATACTCAAAAGTTCAAACACGCTCCGGGTGCGGGTAGCGGTCACGCCGGATGAACGTGAACATCGCTTGTTCCGTCCTTCCCGTCCGTCGAGCGAGGCAGTGGCGTCCGTTGCCGCCGCCGCCGCGGGGCTGGCGTCCGCCGCCAGCGGCCTTATTGCGTTGCACGCGCTGGGAAGAATGCTGCAGGTGCACTTGTGACGAGATACAAAGTCCTTTATTTCTTATGATGTTATTGGTGGAAATTCATCTCGACTCTGCTAACCTGCTGGCATGATTCCACGCCCGCTGATTTGCCTGATCACGCTTGGCCTGGTCGCATGTGCGACCCAGCCCAAGGCTCCGCCGCCGCCGCCGCCGGTCGATGCGCCGTCGCAATCCACGCCGAGCCCGGCGCCGCCGGCCGGGACCGCGCCCGAAGGGGCGCCGGCGCCGCCGGTCGACCTGACCCCGGTGCCGTTCGAGATCGCGCGCGCCAACTTCGTCCGCGACACCGCCGCCAAGTACGGCCTGGACCCGGCGCAGATCGAGACGACCCTGGCACAGGCGCAGTTCAAGGATCCGATCGTGGCGGCGATGTCGCGTCCGGCCGAGCGGGTCAAGCTGTGGAACGAGTACCGGCCGATACTCGTCAGCCAGGCACGGATTGACGGCGGCCGCGCGTTCCTGGCCACGCACCGTGACGAATTGCTGCGGGTGCAGGCGCGGACCGGCGTGCCTGCCGAGATCATCGCCGCGATCATCGGGGTGGAGACCAACTACGGCAAGAACACCGGCAGCTACCGCGTGCTCGATGCGCTGTACACGCTGGCGTTCCGCTATCCGCGCAGCGGCGATCCGGCCAAGCTCGAACGCGAGGTGCGCCGCGAACTGTTCTTCCGCGACGAGCTCGGCCAGCTATTCGCGCTCGGCCGCGAAGAGAACCTGGACATCACCACCCTGATCGGCAGCTACGCCGGCGCGATGGGCCTGGCCCAGTTCATGCCGTCCAGCTACCGCCAGTTCGCGGTCGACGGCGATGGCGACGGCAAGCGCAACCTGTTCACCGACTACGACGACGTGTTCTCCTCGATCGCCAACTACTTCGTCAAGAAGGGCGGCTGGGTGCGCGACGGCCTGGTCGCGGTGCCGGCCACGCTGCGTCCCGGCGCCGAGGAATTCACGCCGAGCGACTGGACTCCGAGCCATTCGCTGGCCGACCTGGCCGCGCGCGGTTACCAGCCGACCGTGCCGGTGCCGGCCGACGCCACCGCTACCCCGATCGCGCTCGACGGCAGCGCCGGCAAGCAGTACTGGCTGGGCTTCCAGAACTACTACGCGATCACCCGCTACAACATCTCCAAGATGTATGCGATGGCCGTGTACCAGTTGTCCCAGGCCATCGCCGGCAAGGAGTTACCACCGGCATGAACCAGAACGCGCTGCTCCGGATCGTTCCCGTCGTCGCCCTGCTGGCGCTGGCCGCCTGCAGCAGCGCCCCGAAGAAGACCGCCGCCGGCGCCGCAGCGCCCGGGGTCAGGGTGGAAGGCCGCGGTCCGGTGCACGTCGCCACCGGCTGCCCGTCCACCTCGCCGTATGCGCCGGCCAAGGAAGACCCATCCAAGCGCGGCAACTACACCGCCGGCGGCCTGTATGCGCCGGGCGTCAGCGACAGCACCCCCGACTATGTGCCTAATGTCGCCTGCATCCCCGAGCCGCTGGTCACCGACGAGCCGCGTTCGGCGATCGGCAACCGCTCGCCGTACCAAGTGCTGGGCCGCGCCTATACGATCATCGACGACCCGCACGGCTACGTCGAACGCGGCACCGCCTCGTACTACGGCAGCAAGTTCCACGGCCGGCTGACCTCCAACCGCGAGGTCTACGACATGTACGCGTTCACTGCCGCGCACAAGACCTTGCCGCTGCCCAGCTTCGCCCTGGTCACCAACCTGGACAACGGCGAGTCGGTGGTGGTGCGGGTCAACGATCGCGGCCCGTTCCACGATGGCCGGGTCATCGACCTGAGCTACGCGGCGGCGGTCAAGCTCGGCATCACCGGCAAGGGCACCGGTCGGGTCGAAGTGCGCGGGCTGACCCCGGCCGACAACGGCAACCTGCTCGCCTCGCGCCGTGCCGACAAGCAGGTCGCGGCCGGCGCCGCGCTGGCCAGCGCGGCGGGGACGGGCGGCGCGGTGCGGCGCGCCACGGACATGGATAAGCTGGTCAAGGCATTGCCGGCCAGGCCGGCGACGGTCGCGGCGGCCGGCGTGCCGGTGCGCCGCGACGCCGCGCCGACTGCCGCCAGTGCGAAAGCGGCCGCTGCCGCCATGCCGGAAGGCGAGCGCTGGCGCTACCGTGTGCAGGCCGATGCCGACACCGCGGCCAATGCCGACCATTTCGACAACTGGATGAAATCGCGCGGGGTGCGCGTGGCCACCGGTAAGCCGGCCAAGGTCGATGCGGCCGTGGCCGTCGCGCCGGCGGTCGTCGCGGCCCCGGCGCCGGCTGCTGCTGCACTGCCGGCAACCCGCGCGGTCGCCGACAGTGCGCCGTCGCACGGCCCGCTCGGCATCCTGCTGCAGGTGGCCAGTTTCGCCAGCCGCGAGAACGCCAACCGCGCGCTGTCGCAGCTGGCCTCGGCCGGCATCGTTGGCGCCAGCGTCAGCGACATCGTGTCCGGCGGGCGTACGCTGTGGCGGCTGCGGGTCGCGGCCGAGAACCACGGCCGTGCCACCGAGCTGGCCAGCCGTATCGCCGGTCTCGGCTTGGGGCACCCGCAGATCGTCAAGAACTGAGCAGCCGGGAACGCACGGTCCCGGATGCGGTGGCGCCTTGCCGCGGGCATCCCGGCGCTGTCCCTGCCGCGGCGCCCGCGCCGCTACGCGGCCACGATGGCTTAACCCAGGCTCCTCCTGCGCTGCCGCGGGCCGCTGTGCGGGCGCCGGGCGGCCCTACAATGCTTGCCGTTCACCACCGGCCCTCGGGCCTGCCAGGAGCCGTCTTAGATGAAATTCCGCTTCGCCGCCGCCGTCGTGGCAACCTTCGCCATCGGCCTGGTTTCCGCGCAGACCCCCGGCCCGGTACCGGCATCGCCTGCCGCCGCCGTTCCCGCCGCCGTGGCGATTCCGCCGGCGCCCAAGCCGGCGGTGTCCAAGTCCTGGCTTTTGATGGACTACGCCACCGGCCAGGTGCTGGCCGGCGAGAACGAGCACGCGCAGGTGGCTCCGGCCAGCATCACCAAGGTGATGACTTCGTACGTGGTCGCCGCCGAGCTGAAGCTGGGCAAGATCAAGCGCGACGATCAGGTCATGCTCAGCGAGCGCGCCTGGCGCGAGGGCGGAGCGGGTACCGACGGCAGCTACAGCGGCTTCCCGGTCAACCAGACCGCGCGCCTGGAGGACATGGAAAAAGGCATGGCGATCCAGTCCGGCAACGACGCGGCGATCGCGCTGGCCGAGCACACCGCCGGCAGCGAAGAAGCCTTCGCGGCGCTGATGAACAACTACGCGGCCAAGCTCGGCATGACCGGCTCGCACTTCGTCAACGCCCACGGCCTGTCCGCCGACGGCCACTACACCACCGCCTACGACTTGGCGCTGCTGGGGCGGGCGATGGTGCGCGACTATCCCGACACCTACGCCTACAACAAGATCAAGGAATTCAAGGTCGGCGACATCACCCAGCAGAACCGCAACCTGCTGCTGTGGCGCGACCCCAGCGTCGACGGCATCAAGACCGGGCACACCTCCGAGGCCGGCTACTGCCTGCTCAGCTCGGCGCAGCGGGGCGACCAGCGCCTGATCGCGGTGGTGATGGGCGACAGTTCCGAAAGGCAGCGCGCCGAGGACAGTCTGGCCCTGCTGAATTGGGGCTTCCGTTTCTACGAGACCCATCGCCTGTACGAGCCGGGCAAGCAGGTCGCGCAACGGCGCGTGTGGAAGGGCACCGAGAAGGACGTGCTGCTGGGCGTGGCGCAGCCGCTGCTGGTCGGCGTGCCGCGCGGCCGCTACAACGAGCTGAAGCCGTCGATCGACGTGCCCAAGACCCTGGAAGCGCCGATCAGGCAGGGCCAGCCGATCGGCATGGTGAAGGTATCGCTGGACGGCAAGGTGGTCGCGCAGGCGCCGCTGGTGGCGCTGAAGGCGGTAGAGGAAGCCGGCTTCTTCAAGCGCCTGTGGGACAGCTTCTGGATGTGGTGGGAAGCCGAGTGATCCAAACGGCCGGTGAAGAGCCGGCCTTGAGACTCGCTTTGATCCGGCAATGGCAGCGCCCCGTCAGGGGCGTTGCCATTTTCGGTTGCAAGCGGCCCGTGGCAGCCGCTGCCTGTGCAGGCGCTTGAGGTTGAGACAGGTATCGGCAGGACCGTTTCTGTTGCGGCGCTTGCGCCACCGGGGCGCTGCTGGGCACAGTGCAGGCGGCTGGTGGTAAAAGGGCGCACAGGAGAGTGTGGCGCAGCCGGCGGACAAGGGCTAGGCTGGATCGTGTGCGGCATGGCCGTACCTGCGCCCCGCTCGCTGCATGAGGATGGACCGTGCCTAAGCTGTTGCGCGCGTGGTTGCTGTCGTTCTTGCTGCTGGCCTGCACCGGCTGCGGATTGTCGCTGCCGCCGCCTTTGCGGCAGTCCGACTACAACCTGCCTTCGTTCGGAGTGGAACGGAGCGGGGCGCTCGCGGCGCAGGGCCGGCAGGCGCTGGGCGCGGCGCAGGCCGCGGCCGAGTGCGGCGAGGGCGGATCGAAGGCGATGCGGCGGCGCTGGGGGCGGCCGCCTTGCGGCCGGCCGGTGCGGTCTTGCCGCCGGGGCTGGGCGCGCCGGCCCAGGCCGAGGCCGAGCGGCTGGCGCAGGTCGGCGCGAATGCGCGGTAGCGCGGGCGGGCCGATGCGGCGCACGCGGTGCATGCGGCGGCCGAGCAGGCGCAGGCCCTTCACCTGGGCGCGCGCATGGCGGGTGGCGCGCTGGAGGCGGTGGCCGACCAGGTGGGCCGGCTGCAGCACGACGCCGTCGCCGCGGCGGGCGGCGCGGCCGACACCACCCTGGACGTGGCCGGGCGCCATGCCCAGGCGGCGTCGGCGCAGTTGCCTGGGATGTACGCCGCGCAGGGCGCCGCCACCGCAGCGGTGGTCGGCGTGGCGACCCTGCTCAGTCCGGCGACGTTGCACGGGATGGGCAATCTGGCCAGGACGGGCGTCTTCGCAAGCCAGGCAGGGGCCAGCGCGAGGGAAGCCACCGGCGCCACCTGATGACCGAGACGGTGGTGCCGAGCCTGGAGGCGCGGATCCAGGACCTCGCGCGCACGGCGCGCCAGCAGATGGCGCCCGGGCGGGCCGGCCCGGCGGCGGCAGGCTTGCCGGGCGTCCCGGCGGGTGGAGCGGATGCGCAGGCCGAACCCGTGCCGGCGCTGTCGCCCGGCGCTGCACCGGAACCGGCCGCGCCGCGCGCCGCTCCTGGGCCGCTGCCGGCGGACCTGCGCGACCCGGCCCATCCCGGCCACGCTGCGTTCAAGCGCAGCTTGCGCGAAGTGCATTACATGGAAGCCGGGCAGGACATCGCGTCCGGCCCGCACAGCCAGAAGGTGGCGGCCGGGCTGCTGGTGGCGGCCGAGCGCGAAGGCCAGCGCCTCACCAACGTGAGCATGGGCGCCGATGGCCAGGTGCAAGGGTTGCAGGGCTTCAGCGCCTTCGATACGCCGAAAACGGTGCGCATCGATCCACGCCAGGCGCAATCGGTGGAGATGCAGGACTACGCCAGGCAGTGGACGCACCTGCTCGGCCAGGCGCCGCCGGCCGAGCGCACGGCGGCGCAGGCGCAGGGCATCGCCGCGCTGTCGGCGGCCGATCGGGCGATGTTCGCGCGCATCCGCCAGGACGTGCCGGCGCACATCGGCGACGATCACATCGCGCAAGCGATGTTGAACGCCAAGCGGGAGGGCGTCGCCGAGGCGGGCAAGATCGACCGCGTGCAGATGGCGGGCGAGAAGGTGTGGGTGTCCGGCACGACGCCCGGCTTGCGCGCCGCCACGGACGTGTCGCAGCAGGCGGCGCCGATGCACGATACGGTGCAGCAGGCGCAGGCGCTGGATCAGCAGCGCGAGCGGCAGGTGGCATGGAGGCGCAGCAGCGGCAGGACCGCCAGAGTGGCCGCGGCAGCCCGGTCATGGGGTGAAGCAGGTCTTGCGGCTGCTGGTGGCAGCATGAGGGCCGTGGGCAATGGCTGCTTCGCCTGCATCGCGTGCCGCCGCCGCCGTGCGCCGCGTTCGTGCGCGACAGCCGCGGCAGACCGGGGCCGTGGCCGGGGGAGCGTGCGGCGCCACGGGATTGGCGCCGCGCGCGCCTCACCATGTGTAGTCGACGTTGGCGTAGGCGAATGCGCCGTTGAAGCCGAACGGCAAAGTCAAGCGCGAGCCCTGGCGACGGGGCGAGGCGACGGTTGCGTTCCGTGACGCTCGAGCCTCTTGCTGTTGGGGATGGGGAATCGAGAATGGGGGGAGCGGCGGCTCCTGCATTTGTCGTGCCGCTCGACTCTCACAGCCGAACTTGCCGGTGGGAAGAGGGAGCCTCTGCGTTCCCACTCCCAATCCCCACTCCCGGCGTCAAAGACGCCGGCTGATCGTGAAGCTGCCGAACACCGGGGTCTGCTTCTGCAGATCGAATTCGCGGGTGCTCCAGTAGCGCGCCAGCGCCAGTTTCCACCTCCCGCGGATCACCGCCAAGCCGAGTCCGACCTCACCTACGAAAGGGCGCTTCTTCACGCTGTGGCTGTCGCGGAAGGTGTTGCCGTCCAGGGTGATGTCGCGCAGCACCCAGCGCGCGTCGCTGCTCAGGAACAGGTGCGCCGACCAGCCGCGGCCCAGGCCGTCGCGGGGCGGGGCGGTGTTCTCGCCGGCCGGGCGCAGTGGCGAGCTGCCGAAGTCGTCCGGCAGCTTCCAGCCGAAGCGCACCTCGGCGCCGGCATTGGCATGCGTCTCCAACGTGCCCAGCGCGCCGCCCCAATGGCGGATCGCGTCCCAGCCCCAGCCGTCGGCGTTGACCGCCGCCTCGCCGGGCCAGCGGCGCATGCGTTCGTGCAGCACGCGGAACACCGGTTCGTCGTGCAACTGGTTGTCCCAGCCGAGGAACTTGGCGTTGCCGAGCAGCTCGTGCACCGCGTCCTGCACCTGCTTGCCCTGCGCGGATGGGCCAACCATGCCCAGCGCCAGCTGGGTGGTGCGCAGGCGGTCCTGGTTGCGCGCGTTGTAGCCGATGTTCACCAGCAGCACGCCGACATAGGGGCGGTCGTCCTTGATCGGGCCGCGGCGGGTCTTGTCGGTCGGGGTGAAGATGGCCTGGCCGAAACTGAACACCATGTTCTGTTGCTTGGACGCGCCCGGGCGCAGCCATTCCAGGTAGCGGTTGAGCGCACGCGCCAGCCGCGGCAGGCAGGGATCGTCGATATAGTCGGTCAGGTTCGGCGATACCAGAGTCGCACCGAAGCCGTTGGTATAGCCCTGGTCCTGGCCGGCGCCGCCGAGCAGGTCGTTGTCGGCCCGGAAGTTCCCTGTGGGCGGCGTGTCCTCCAGCGTGCTGGTGGAGCAGCGGTCGGCGGCGGCGGGCAGCGAGGCGATGGCGAGCGGGACGGCGAAGGCGAGAGGCAGGCGCGCTGACGGCATGGACGACGTCCGGTGCGAAAGGGAGGGAAAGGGAGGAGAAGCGAGGCGACGCTAGCGTGCGTGCTGCGCGTGTGCCGTGAAGCCGTGTGCAGGCGGCAAGCGGCCGCCAGGCAGGCGGCGACGACCGGCCGGGAGGGCCGTTGGCCGGACCGCGTCGTTCCGCTGCGGCCGCCGGCCGGGCCGGCGCGGCCGTGCGCCCCTGCGGCGCCCCGGCGCGGCCTTGGGTTTGCCCGGCGCCGGCCCGATAATGCCGCCATGGACATCGCCTCCGATAACCCCGAACACGGTTTCCAGTTCCCCGGTGTCTTCGAGCTCAGCGCGATGGGCGCGGCTACCGCCGGACTGGAGGCCGAGTTGCCGCGCCTGCTCGCCCAGGCCGGCGTGGACGTGCTGGAAGAACGCGTCAGCTGGAAGCATTCGTCCAACGGCAAGTACGTGTCGGTGCGGATCGCCTTCCGTGCCGCCGACCGTTCCCAGTACGACGCCGCACACCAGGCGCTGCGCACGCACCCGGAAGTGAAGTGGACGCTGTAGCGGACGCCGCCAACGCCGCACGCGCGCCCGAAGCGCCGGCGCTGCCGCCGTGCCGGGTGCGCGATCTCGGCCGCCACCCCTACGCGCCGGTGTGGCGGGCGATGCAGCGCTTCACCGATGTGCGCGACGAGGCCAGTGCCGACGAGCTGTGGGTGGTCGAGCACGAGCCGGTGTTCACCCTCGGTCAGGCCGGCAAGCCCGAGCACGTGCTGGCGCCCGGCGACATCCCGGTGCTGCACGTGGACCGCGGCGGCCAGGTCACCTACCACGGCCCGGGCCAGTTGGTGGTGTATCCGCTGCTGGACCTGCGCCGGCTCCGCATCGGAGTGCGCGACTACGTGTGTCGGATCGAGCAGGCGATCATCGATACGCTGGACGAATGGAACATCCTCGGCCAGCGCCGCGACGGCGCGCCCGGCGTCTACGTCGGCACCGCCAAGGTCGCCGCGCTCGGCATCCGCGTGCGCCGCGGCTGCACCTTCCACGGCCTGTCGTTCAACGTGGCGATGGACCTGGGCCCATTCCAGCGCATCAACCCGTGCGGTTACCAGGGCCTGCAGGTGACCTCGGTGCTAGACTTGGGCGGTCCTTCCGGCATGCAGGCCGTCAAACCGGTGCTGCTGGCCCAGCTGGCGCGCCAGTTCGGGCTGATCCTGCAGCCGCTCGACGCCCTGCCCGACCTCACGCCCACGCACGCGGCCTGACCGCCTGCCCGCCGACGACGCCATGACCCAGCCCAGCGCACGCACCATCCCCTTGCAGGTCGTTTCCGGCGACAGCGCGCCCGCGCCGCTGCAGGCCGGCGTCAAGCAAGTGGGCGGGGACAAGATCAATCGCTCGCCGGTGCAGTTCGCCGACGCGCCGATGTTGCGCAAGCCGTCCTGGATCCGGGTGCGGATCCCGTCCGGCAACGCGGTGCAGAACCTCAAGGCCAGGCTGCGCGAGAACCGCCTGGTCACGGTCTGCGAGGAAGCCAGCTGCCCGAACATCCACGAGTGCTTCAGCCACGGCACCGCCACCTTCATGATCCTGGGCGAGGTCTGCACCCGCCGCTGCTCATTCTGCGACGTCGCCCACGGCCGGCCCAAGCCGCCGGACGCCGGTGAGCCGGCCAGCCTGGCGCAGACCGTGGCCGACATGGGCCTGCGCTACGTGGTGGTGACCAGCGTCGACCGCGACGACTTGCGCGACGGCGGCGCCCAGCACTTCGCCGACTGCATCGGCGCGATCCGCTCTGCCGCGCCGGCCACCCGCATCGAGATCCTGACCCCGGACTTCCGCGGCAAGGGCCGCATGGACCGCGCGCTGGAGATCCTGGCGACCAATCCGCCGGACGTGTTCAACCACAACATCGAGACGGTGCCGGACCTGTATCCGAACGTGCGTCCCGGCGCCGACTACCAGTGGTCGCTGACCCTGCTGCAGAAGTTCAAGGCGCAGCATCCTGCCATCGCCACCAAGTCCGGGATCATGCTCGGCCTGGGCGAGAGCCTGGAGCAGGTGCAGGCCACGCTGCGCGACCTGCGCGCGCACGACGTGGACATGGTCACCATCGGCCAGTACCTGCAGCCCACCGCGTACCACCACCCGGTGATGCGCTACTGGACGCCGGAGGAGTACAAGGCGCTGGAGGTCTACGGCTACGAGCTGGGCTTCGGCCACGTCGCCTCCGGGCCGATGGTCCGCTCCTCCTACCACGCCGATCGTCAGGCCGCCGGGGCCGGCGTCGCTGTGAATTCCAGCGCTAGATCGGACTCTCCATCGCTCCATCGGAATGTACAACAATAAATCGGAATGGAGCGATGCCGGAACGCATACCGCCCATCAAGGAATTCCCCGACGACGGCCGGGCTTGACGGATCGAAGGACCCGGTGCGGTCACGCATACGGAGCATGAGCCGGTGATCGACGTTCACCTCACTCCTGATTCTCTGTTCAATTTAACCAACAACAGACCCCCAACGCCCGCAGCGCCTGAACGTAAGCAGGCACGAGTTGGTATTGGCCAACTCCCTTGCCTCAAGATTGGCTCCCACTGGCGGAACACGCGGGCGCAACCAATGCAAGCGGGTGTTCGCCGTATGCTGCGAGGCACCAACGTTACGGAGGGTGGGACACAACTTGTAAGGTTGGGTCATTCGTTCGGACGGCTTGAAGGAAAGAAGGCGGGACAGAACTGGCTGATCCCGCCTTTCAGGTATCCATTTCCACGAGAGATCGTGGACTCCAAATGCATTGCCATTGGGCATGATGGCGATCCTTACGGGATTCTGTTGCCCGTCACCGAAGCTATCCGCCTCCACTATGCCGCATCTACTGACTTGGCACACGTCATGTTCAGTGATGCGTTGCAGCTTGACAAAAACCATGTAATCGATTCGGAGTTCAGCGGACTCGCTGGCGCCCCGAATCAGCACATGAGTTGTGGCACTTCGGCGATGGCTAGTGTGCTGTCTCAGAAATAATATCCCTCACGCTTGCGATGCCATTGCTTCGCGGGCTCGCTGAATTTTGTTCAAGATGTCTTCCCCTTTGGCGTTCCAAACGTAGCGAGTGGGCTGTGCTCTTCGGGTGTCAGGGTAATGTTCTGCGAGTTCATCTGCCCGTCTCCGGTCTGTTGCTGACAGGGGAAGCATAGACAATTTTTAGGAAACGTTATTTTTGAGACGGAACACTAGTAGATTCCGAAGGGTGGCACGGCTATGATGCGGCAAGGCGTGCAGTTCGCTATGGTGCGGGAGGCGTTTTGACGTCACCTTCACGAATGGGCTCCCTGGAATCCGGCGCCCAACACTGGAACTTAGCATTTCATCATATGTTTGGATCAAAAATTCACGTGGCGTGATGGGCTATGGTGCACAGACCGACTACAGGCTTTTTCAGACCCTTCCTGCTCTTTTGGGCTTCCCTATCAATTGCAACAGGATGCGCCGCTATGAACGACTCCAACGAGTCCCGCTCTGATGCTTTCCGGCCAGTGCAATCCAGCGCTGAGGCCAAGGCGCAGCTTGCCGGTTGGATCGCCCCAGGCATACCTATCTCGGACGCGGTACGGAAACTTACGTCAAAGGGCTTTGCTTGCGAAACGACGATGCCCCTATCGCCGGACGCGCAGTCGTCCGTGGTTTGCTCTTATCTAACTCCGCCGCCGCCGCCTCCAGAGAAGCGGCTTGTGACCCCAATGACACCCGTCACATGGATCGTCACGTTGAACTCTAAGGACGGAGCCACGATCAGCGGCTTTCAAGCGGCGCGCTCCCCTAAAGAAATCGGAGAGTGAGAAATGCCAGACGACCAAGCCAAGATCATCGTAGGAGCAAGCCCCGTTGCCGCTGATCGACGGCATACTTATCTCCTTTTTGAACGATCCGATGGTAGTCAAATTGTCGTTCGCGGCGGTCCGGATGCGCGTGCAGAAGGCAACGACCTTGCCAACCTCGCAGAAAGCACGCTGCTAGGTTCCGACAAGTTCGGCAACATTCGTGTTGATGCCGCTCCCTACATCCCCCCATACAATGCTGTCTATCAAAGACAAGCTGACGGGTCCATTCGCCCCCTGCCCGCAGATCAAGCCAACCCCGACGATCCCTCGCTTGTCAGAGATTCCAAAGGGAAGCCTGTAGAACAATCGGAAGCCGCCCCGGATTGGCCGCTTCCCGGCGAGAAGCACGAGCGCGCTATCGTTTGGAAAGGAACAGATCAAGAGATTGAAAGGAAGCTGAGTTCTGCGCTGACGGCGGGCCAGCAAATTAACGATGCCAAGCTCGAATATTCGCCCCTGTACAACAACAGCAACGGCGTGACAGGCCTTTTGTTGAAATCGGCCGGCGTGAAACCATCGTTGCCGCTAGACAAGAACGGGCAGCAGGTGGATGCGCCTAATTTCGGCGAAAACCTGTATCAGAACGTTGGTCTAGCCTCTAACCGGAGCGGCTATTCGTTCGACGGCAAGCAGTGGCGCGACGACGATGATCGGAAGATCAAGCCTCCCCACTCGGGGGAGCCCGTTGTCCCGCTTGATCCTAACGAGAAGGAAAAATCTCGCTCAGGTTCTTTCGATAGCAGCTATAACGCCCAGCCTGACAGAATGCAGCAAGGCAAGCAGGCTTTCAGTACCGGCGATCCAGACCTCGACCGACTGGCCGCCGCGCTGGCCGCCGACGACGACGACGCTTTTTCCAAAGTATGCGATCAGATCGAGCAATCGCCACAAGTACAGGCATACGAACAATGGGGGCGCGAACTGGCTGCCTTCGAGCAAAGACAAGAACTCCAGCAGCAAGAGGTGGCTCGCCAAGTGCAAGGCCCCGTGATGACACGCTAACTTTCACCATCACCGAGGGTCGTTCATGTCTAGCGAGAAAGAGCTATCCGAACTGATTGTGTCGCTGCAAAACACGCTCAAGCTGCAATCCGCGCTAATCGCGAAATTCGAGCAGCGCGAAGCGCGCATGCAAGCCGCCTTCGATCAGCGGATGCAGGCGTTACAAAACGAGGTCACACAGGTACATCGCCGGGTTGATGGCATCGTCGGCGATGCCAGTTCCCAGATCGCCAAGGAAGCCAAGAATGCCGTAGCTCCCGTCGCGGCGCAGTACGACCGTGACGTATCGGCCACGTCTGCGCAGCTACAAAAGGCGAACAAGACGGTGTGGATGTGGTTCGGTGCCGCAGGCGCCATTCTGCTGCTGGTGCTGCTCGTTGGCTGGGCCGTGCTGGGCTATTACCGGCGCGAGCTGGCATCAACGAAAGAAGAACTGCGACGCTATGAGAATGCCGTGCCTATCGTGCAAGCGTTCTATGCCTCCGATGCGGTCGTTTGCGACGGGCGTATTTGCTCGAACAACGATCCCAATGGGAAGCGCGTAGGAGACAAGCGCCAGTATCGGCAAGCGAAGCCGCGACCATCGCAGTGACGCGCTCAATCGGGAGCGCCAATTCACGATGGGAGCCCCCGCATGATGTTATGTGTCGCGTCCCGGATGATTACATAGACTCTAAGCGCTATCCACTCTTCATGCTTCGACGTCCCCCCGGTTTTGAGTAGCACGGCGATTTGGAGTCCAATCCCCAACGAGACGGAGATTGGACGTGAAGAAGCGCTTTTCCGAAGAGCAGATCATCGGCTTCCTGCGTGAGGCCGAAGCCGGCGTGGCGGTGAAGGACCTGTGCCGGCGGCACGGGTTCAGCGAGGCCTCCTACTACCTGTGGCGCAGCAAGTTCGGCGGCATGAGCGTGCCGGAGGCCAAGCGGCTCAAGGAGCTGGAGGCGGAGAACACGCGGCTGAAGAAGCTGCTGGCCGAGCAGCTGTTCGAGAACGACGTCATCAAGGACGCCCTGCGAAAAAAGTGGTGACCGCACCGGCGCGCAGGATGCTGGTGCGGCACCTGATGGAGCGCGGGCTCCCTGAGCGGCGGGCGCTGGCCGTGGTGCGGATGAGCGCCAGCGCGCTGCGCTACGTCCCACGTCCGGATCGCAACGTCGAGCTGCGCGAGCGGATCCTGGCGCTAGCGCAGCGGCACAAGCGCTACGGCGTCGGGATGATCTATCTGAAGCTGCGGCAGGAGCAGTGGCCGGTGAACTACAAGCGGGTGGAACGGCTGTATCAGGAGGCCAGGTTGCAGGTGCGCCGGCGCAAGCGGAAGAAGGTGCTGCTGGGCGAGCGCCAACCGTTGCTTCGGCCTGGAACCGCCAACCAGGTCTGGTCGATGGACTTCGTGTTCGACCGCACCGCCGAGGGCCGGGTGCTCAAGGCCCTGACCATCGTCGACGATGCCACGCACGAGGCGGTGGCGATCGAGGTGGAGCGGGCCATCTCCGGCCACGGCGTGGCCCGGGTGCTGGATCGGCTGGCGCTGACACGGGGTCTGCCGCAGGTGATCCGCACCGACAACGGCAAGGAGTTCTGCGGCAAGACGATGGTGACGTGGGCCCACGAGCGCGGTGTGCAGCTGCGCTTGATCCAGCCAGGCAAGCCGAACCAGAACGCCTACATCGAGAGCTTCAACGGCCGCCTGCGCGACGAATGCCTCAACGAGCACTGGTTCCCGAGGCTGCTGCACGCCCGCACCGAGATCGAGACCTGGCGACGGGAATATAACGAGGAGCGACCGAAGAAGATCTTGGGCGGCCTGACCCCGGCCGCCTATGCCCAACAGCTAGCGGCCAAAGCCGCTACGATGAAACCCGGACTCTAAGGATGGTCTGAACAACTCCCTCTGATCCTGCGACAATCGTACAAAGCCCAACAGGACAACGACGATGCAATTGTCTTTCGGCGACGCGGAGTACAACGGCAAGCGCAAGCAGACGCGGCGCGAAAGGTTGCTGGCCGAGATGGATCAGGTGGTGCCGTGGAAAGACCTGCTGGCGCTGATCGCGCCGCACTATCCGAAGTCGGGCCATCCGGGCCGTCAGCCGTACCCGCTGGAGACAATGCTGCGCATCCACTTTCTGCAGCAGTGGTACGCACTGAGCGACCCGGGCGCGGAAGAAGCCTTGTACGACACGGCGTCGATGCGCCGTTTCGCCAGGATCGGCGGGTTGGATGAGGTGCCGGACGAGACCACGATCCTCAACTTCCGCCGGTTGCTGGAGACGCACGATCTGGCGCGCACGCTGTTCAACCGGGTCAACGCGCACCTATCGCGCAAGGGCCAGAGCCTGCGCGGCGGCACCATCGTGGACGCCACGATCATTGCCGCGCCCAGCTCGACCAAGAACAAGAACGGCGAGCGCGACCCGGAAATGCACCAGACCAAGAAGGGCAATCAGTACTACTTCGGGATGAAAGCGCACATCGGCGTGGACGATGAGTCCGGGCTGGTGCACCACTTGGAATGCACGGCGGCCAACGCCGCAGATATCACCCAGGCGCACAAGCTGCTGCACGGCAAGGAAGACACGGTATGCGGCGACAGCGGCTACACCGGGCTGGCCAAGCGCGAGGAGATGGCGAGCAAGCGCAAGCTGCGCTATCTGATCGCGGAGAAGCCCTCGAAGCTGAAGCAGATCAAGAGCAAGCGCGAATTGAAGTGGGCACAGCGCTGGGAGCACGCCAAGGCCAGCCTGAGGGCGAAGGTGGAGCATCCGTTCCGGGTGATCAAGCGCCAGTTTGGCTACGTCAAGGTGCGCTATCGCGGCCTGGCGAAGAACACGGCGCAAGTGCTGACGCTGTTTGCGCTGTCGAACCTGTGGCTGAAGCGAAAGCAGTTGCTGCCTGTCGTGGGGAGGGTGTGCCTGTAATCCGGGAAATACCCCGGAAATGCGCCGGAAACGGCGAAAAACCGAGGGTCTGAGCGCCGTGGGCGTGGTCGATATGGCTTGCCTCATCCTCCGACCGCGTTGATCAGACTATCCCTAAGGATGGTCTGAACAACTCCCTCTGATCCTGCGACAATCGTACAAAGCCCAACAGGACAACGACGATGCAATTGTCTTTCGGCGACGCGGAGTACAACGGCAAGCGCAAGCAGACGCGGCGCGAAAGGTTGCTGGCCGAGATGGATCAGGTGGTGCCGTGGAAAGACCTGCTGGCGCTGATCGCGCCGCACTATCCGAAGTCGGGCCATCCGGGCCGTCAGCCGTACCCGCTGGAGACAATGCTGCGCATCCACTTTCTGCAGCAGTGGTACGCACTGAGCGACCCGGGCGCGGAAGAAGCCTTGTACGACACGGCGTCGATGCGCCGTTTCGCCAGGATCGGCGGGTTGGATGAGGTGCCGGACGAGACCACGATCCTCAACTTCCGCCGGTTGCTGGAGACGCACGATCTGGCGCGCACGCTGTTCAACCGGGTCAACGCGCACCTATCGCGCAAGGGCCAGAGCCTGCGCGGCGGCACCATCGTGGACGCCACGATCATTGCCGCGCCCAGCTCGACCAAGAACAAGAACGGCGAGCGCGACCCGGAAATGCACCAGACCAAGAAGGGCAATCAGTACTACTTCGGGATGAAAGCGCACATCGGCGTGGACGATGAGTCCGGGCTGGTGCACCACTTGGAATGCACGGCGGCCAACGCCGCAGATATCACCCAGGCGCACAAGCTGCTGCACGGCAAGGAAGACACGGTATGCGGCGACAGCGGCTACACCGGGCTGGCCAAGCGCGAGGAGATGGCGAGCAAGCGCAAGCTGCGCTATCTGATCGCGGAGAAGCCCTCGAAGCTGAAGCAGATCAAGAGCAAGCGCGAATTGAAGTGGGCACAGCGCTGGGAGCACGCCAAGGCCAGCCTGAGGGCGAAGGTGGAGCATCCGTTCCGGGTGATCAAGCGCCAGTTTGGCTACGTCAAGGTGCGCTATCGCGGCCTGGCGAAGAACACGGCGCAAGTGCTGACGCTGTTTGCGCTGTCGAACCTGTGGCTGAAGCGAAAGCAGTTGCTGCCTGTCGTGGGGAGGGTGTGCCTGTAATCCGGGAAATACCCCGGAAATGCGCCGGAAACGGCGAAAAACCGAGGGTCTGAGCGCCGTGGGCGTGGTCGATATGGCTTGCCTCATCCTCCGACCGCGTTGATCAGACTATCCCTAAAGAGCCCCGCTACTGAAAGCGGGGGGACGTCGGGGCCATGCCGGCAATTGTGCCACTCCCGATACAGCTTTCAAGTTGGTTTTGTTAGAGGCTCTTACGTAAATATCCCCCGGCAAAGCCGGGGGCTTTAGAGATGTGAGCCGCTCAAAGCGGCTGCGGGAGCGCTACGCGCCTCCCTTGTTAGGGCCACCTGAAGGTGGCCGACTACCTCAGCAACTGCAATTGGTCCAAGCGCCGATCTTCCGCCTCTTGGTTCTGGATGTATGCCCCGATCAACCCTTCATCCCGACCTACCCTCGTAACGAAGTAACCTCGCGCCCAGAAGCTCTGCCCTACAAAGTTCCGCTTCCGCTCCACATACACCCGCGCTAGGTGGATGGCGCTCTTGCCCTTGATATAGCCCACCACCTGCGACACCGCCTACTTCGGCGGAATCTTCAACAGCATATGGACGTGATCTGGCATCAGATGGCCCTCCTCGACCCGGCTCTCCTTCTGCTCGGCCAATCGCCGGAACACCTCTCCTAGATGCTTCCTCAGACCCACATACAGTGTCTTACGGCGACACTTCGGTATGAACACAACGTGGTACAGACACTCCCACCTGGTGTGACTTAAGCTCTCAAACTCATCCATCTCGGTTTCTCCGTCTCGTGTGCTTGGCCGCTCACGTTGCGGAGTCTCCGGGATGGACTCCCGGATACGTCAAACTTCTACTGCCTCCCCGGCAGAGCCGGGGGAACTCTCAGGTTGGTTTAGAAATGAAAAACGCCCCAAATTGAACGGGCGTCCAACTTCTGGGGCGCAGTTGATAGCTGAGGCTCTTTTCACGCCCCCCGCTCCGACTCAGAAAATGCGCGGATATTCCGTCCTCGACGTGTCGGGCGATCCGTCGGGATGGGTGAACCACGACGACCGGTTTCGCCCCTGCGGACAAGCGCCGCCATCCGTCGCTGCGGTCAGTACACCTGCCGCAGTAGCGATGTCACGGCTGTAGCAATTGCCCAAATTGTCCTTGAAACGGAATTCCTGGATGCTACGTTGTGCGGTATTGCCAGTGATCCTACCCTCGGTCAAGTTGAGCGTATCGGCTGTGTCGATGATGTTGTCGATGTCGCTGCGGTAGATCAGGAGGCGGCCCAGCTTCTTGCTGAACTGTCGCGAGAAGCCCTGGGTTACCGCGCTAGGTTTGACCATTTTGCCTGCGCCTTCGAAGGTGGTGCCTAAGCTCGCGACCAGAGGATAGTCGAAGTGAGTCTCCGTCGTCACGGCGATGCCGAGGGGGCCTTGCCGGGTCGTCGTCGTGCTGTCAACGGTCGACAGTTGGTCGACGTCTTTCTGGAAATGCAGCGGGCCTTTCTGGTCATGCACCGAATCGGTCTGTGTATTGCGGAACGTCACAGTCTGATTCACGTCAGTGATGATCCGACCCTGCGAGGTGTCGACGTATCCGGCCACACGAAAGCTGCGAGAGGCATGCGTGGTGGTCGAGTTGCCCGTGACGCCATCCGCATTGGTGACATGCTTGTCTACGGACGCCACGGCTGGCTGGCCCTGCAAGGTGTTGGCGACGACGGCACCCGTAACCACCTTGCGCGCATGGTCGAGGTGCACGAATAGATTGCCAATGACGGCGAAGTCGCGGTTGGCGCCGGTGACAACGATGGCCAGCGCATGCGGTCTGCCATCGTTGAGCACGGCGGCGAACGGCGTCAGGTCGACGCGGTAAGGTAGAAAATTGAGTGCCTGCACGCCTGGCGTCGGCTGCCACATGTACGGGTCGATACCGCCGGTGAATATCCACGGATACACCGGCGCGACTCCCACCTGCTGCCCATCGATGGAGACCTGCACTTCACGATACGGCCCCGCGGCACAGCCCTGCCCCTGGTCGCAGGAAAACCAGAACTCCCCCTGCCCCTGCCCCTGTGCATACACGTCAAGATAGGCGCGCTCTACGTTCGTGGGTAAGGTGAGTGTGCGTGACAGCACGCCGGTACCGCCCACGGCGCTGTCGGACAATGGGAACACCGCGTCGGGCGCGTCCACCTTCGGAGCCAAGATGTTGGCCGGATAGAAGACCAACCGGGCCGAGCCGCTGATGATGCCGGTATAGGTGTCATCGACGACGTTTTCCAGGATTGCCTGGCCGCTTTGTGGCTGGCTCAGCAAACTGGCGAAGTCGCTGACGTCGCGTTCGATGTGCCAACTAGGCGACACGGTGGGGGAGGGCTCCTGTGTCGTCCCGAAGTAGATATTCGCGCCCCCCAGCCATAACGACGCGGTACGGTCGAATTGGTGGCCTGCCGTCACCGCGAAGTCGGCCTCAAGCACGACCTTCGACCACGACGTGCCGCAACCAGCGGGCGGCGCATAGGTGAAGGGATGGTTGGAAAAATCACGAAAGGTAAAGCCGCTGAACAGCTCGACAGTGCAAGCTTTGCCTGGTGGCCTGGGCACAGTGGGATCGGCTGTTGCGACGTTCGCGGACCCCACGGTGAAACTCGGTGGCGTCGCAGCCAGGGCGGCATGCACCGAACACGTCGCGATGCAGCCGAACAACCCTACCCACAAGCGCTTACGGCCTGCATCGTTGATAAACGCCATACGCCCGCCCTCCCCGAATGTGCCCCTGTTAACTGAGCGTAACATAACAGCCGAGGCAGTGTCAGCTAGTGTACTGTTCTCGAATCAACATTTCACCGATCTTGGCTACACTTGCAGTGTCATCCAACGTTCGGAGAAGCGCCGATGAGCACTGCCAAAATCGTCCTTACCCCAGAAGAACATGCCGAGCTAAGCCGGCGCGTGCGATCAGCCACCATCAGCCAGCGCGATGGTCGTCGGGCACGAGTTATCCTGTTAGCGTCCCAAGGTTGTGCGCGAGCTGGAATCGGCAGGCTGGCGGGACTCTCACTTCCCGTTATCACCGGTTGGTGTCAACGCTTCCAGGCTGAACGACTGGACGGTTTAATCGACAAGCCGGGCCGGGGCCGTAAGCCTTGTTTGCCGGTTGAAGCCGTGCAGCGCGTCATTGAGCAAGTCACTAAACCGCACATTGGCGAACCTCGATGGAGCTGTCGCAGCATGGCCCGAGCGGCGGGGATTTCGGCAACCAGCGTACATAAGATCTGGGCGGCTAATGACTTGAAACCGCACTTGACCCGCACTTTCAAACGGTCCAATGACCCGAACTTCGAAGAGAAATTCTGGGACGTTATCGGCCTCTATCTCAACCCGCCAGAGAAGGCCCTGGTGCTCTGCTGCGATGAAAAGAGCCAGGTGCAAGCGCTTGAACGTACCCAGCCCGGATTGCCCCTGGGGATTGGCCGCATCCGCACACAATCGCACGACTACGTACGCCATGGCACCGTCACGTTGTTCGCCGCGCTAGATTATCTTCAGGGCCGTTTGATCAGTAGTATTGAGTGCCAGCACCGGCATCAGGCGTGGTTGGATTTCCTTAAGAAGATCAACCGAGAAACACCCAAGCACCTTCAACTGCATTTGATTGTCGACAACTACGCCACCCACAAGCATCCAAAGGTGAAGGCGTGGCTGGAAAAGCACAAACGCTTGCACATGCATTTCACGCCGACTTCCAGTTCATGGATGAACATGATCGAGCGCTTTTTTCGGGACATCACAGTGTATTTGCGCGATGGTAGTTTCGGGTCGATACGCGAACTGGAAACTTCAATTGCGACGTTTCCAGCACTTCGAAATGCTCAACCGACGCGGTATGTCTGGAACGCCAAGGGCGAAGATATTTTGAACAAAATTCAGCGCGCCGTGAGGCGATGGCGTCACAGGCTCATGGGTAATTTATTTCGAGAACGGCACACTAGCGCCCGCGGCGCGGGCCGTACCAGAAACCGAGCGCGTCGCGCGAGTGCAGCAGCCCGCGGCCGCGGCGCAGCAGTTGCAGCAGCAGGCCCAGGTGCTCGCGCTTGCTGAAGCTGCGCAGCTTGCGGTCGGAGGTGTGCACCGGCTCGCGCAGGATCACGAAGCGGCCACGCCGGGCCAGCGCGCGGCTCAGCACCACGTCCTCGCCGGCGTAGTAGCGTTCGTCGAAGCCGGCGGCGGCGGTGAACGCGCTGCGCGTGCAGAACAGGAAACAGCCTGGGGCGATGCCGGTGCGGCGGAACAGCCAGCCGAACAGTGCCTGCACCGCGCGTTCGTGCCAGGCGACGTCGCCGAGCAGTCGCACCTGCGCGCCGCCGCCGACCGCGCCGGTGTGCAGTGCGCGCAGCGCCGCCGCCAGCAGTGGCGTGTTGACGCGGGTATCGGCATCGACGAACAGCAGGTAGCGGCCGTTGCTGGCGGCGGCGCCGGCGTTGCGCGTGGCGGCGATGTGCCGCAGCCGCACCTCCAGCACCCGCGCGCCATGGCGGCGCGCGATCTGCGCGGTGTCGTCGCTGCAGGCATCGGCGACGACCAGGGTCTCGCAGTCCAGCCGCAATGCCTGCGCGGCGACATGCAGCGACGCCAGGGTGTCGCCGATCAGGGCGGCTTCGTCGTGGGCGGGGACGATGAACGAGATCACGCCCCGCATCATGCGACGCCGGCGTGGCGCGGGCAAATCGGCCCGCGCCGCGTGCCGGCCGGCGCAGGCGCGCTGCCCATACGGGCCTGACGCAGGCCGGCGTGGGTCAGCGCCGCAGCGTGGCCATCATCGCCGCCGGATAGCGGGTGCCGGCGGCGGCGTCGGCCGGGAAGATCGCGTCGATCTGCGCGCGTTCCTCGGCGCTCAGTGTCACCTGCAGCGCGCCCAGGTTCTCCTCCAGGTAGGCCAGGCGCTTGGTGCCCGGGATCGGCACCAGGTCCTCGCCCTGCGCCAGCACCCAGGCCAGCGCCAGCTGGCCGGGGGTCGCGCCCTTGGCCTGGGCCAGCGCGCGCACCTGTTCCACCAGTTGCAGGTTGCGCGCGAAGTTCTCGCCCTGGAAGCGTGGCGAGTGGCGGCGGTAGTCCTCGGCCTCGAAGTCCGCCGGCGAGCGGATCGCGCCGGTCAGGAAGCCGCGGCCCAGCGGCGAGTACGGCACGAAGCCGATGCCCAGCTCGCGCACCGTGGCGAATACGCCGTCGCTCTCCGGCTCGCGCGACCACAGCGAGTATTCGCTCTGCACCACTGTGATCGGGTGCACCGCGTGCGCGCGGCGGATGGTCTCGGCGGCGGCCTCGGACAGGCCGAGGAAGCGCACCTTGCCTTGTTCCACCAACCGCGCCATCGCGCCGACGGTGTCCTCGATCGGCACGTTCGGGTCCACTCGGTGCTGGTAGTACAGGTCGATATGGTCCACGCCCAGGCGCTGCAGGCTGGCCTCGCAGGCGGCCTGCACGTATTCGGGGCGGCCGTCGATGCCGCGCGCGGCCGGGTCGCTCGGGTCCAGCTTGATGCCGAACTTGGTCGCCAGCACGGCCTGGTCGCGGCGCCCGGCCAGCGCCTTGCCGACCAGCACTTCGTTGGTATGTGGGCCATACATGTCGGCGGTGTCGATCAGGGTGACGCCGCGGTCCAGCGCGGCATGGATCACCGCGATCGCGGCGGCGTCGTCGCGGCGGCCGCCATAGAACGCGCTCATGCCCATGCAGCCGAGGCCGAGGGCGCAGACGCGGGGGCCGTTGCGGCCCAGGGTGCGGGTTTGCATCGGAAAGCTCCTGTGTGCGAAGTGGGAAAACAGATGCGGGGGAGAAACGCGGTGCGTCCTGTGTCCTCGCATGCCGAGACAGGCCGCAATCGCAGTGCGGTGACGGGTTGTCGCGATCGCGCGGGATCCTTGTCCGATCCCGAGACCGAATCGCGCAGGGATTCGCAACACGCGACGACCATGCCACGACCGGCGTTTGCGCCGGGTCGGCGCCGCGTTCCGCCACCTGCCGGCGCCCTGCTCAGGGCCAGGGCGAGCGCGGCCGCAGGCGGGTGCCGCCGGACACCAGTTGCCGCGGCATCGGCAGGCGCATGAACGCGTGCGGGAACGGCGGCGCCACCGCGCTGGCCGCGTCCAGCCGCTGCAGCTGTGGTGCACCCAGGCACAATGCCAGCGCGCCGAGGTTGTCGTCCAGCTGCGCCAGCGTGCGTGCGCCGACGATCGGGATCGCGCCGTCGCCCGGCCGCTGCAGCAGCCAGGCCAGCGCCACCTGGGCCGGCGAACGGCCGATCTCCACGGCGACCTGCTCGACCGCCTCGGCAATGTCCAGTGCGCGCTCGGTCAGCATCTGGTGCGCATGCGCGGTATCGCCGCGCCCGCTGCCGGGCTGGCCGAGCGCGGCGCGGCGCTGCACCGCGGCCAGGTCCTGGCGGCTGTACTTGCCGGTGAGGATGCCCATGGCCAGCGGTGACCAGGCCAGCACGCCCAAGCCCAGCGCCTCGGCCACCGGCACCAGCTCGGCTTCGACCGTGCGCTGCGCCAGACTGTATTCGATCTGCAGCGCCACCAGCGGCGACCAGCCGCGCAGGTCGGCCAGGGTCTGCATCCGCGCCACCTGCCAGGCCGGGGTGTCGGAGATGCCGGCGTAGACGATCTTGCCGGCGCTGGCCAGGTCGTCGAAGCCGCGCATCACTTCCTGCACCGGCGTGGTCTCATCCCAGATGTGCAGGTACAGCAGGTCCAGGTAGTCGGTGCGCAACCGCTTTAGGCTGGCTTCGACCGACTGCAGCAGGTTCTTGCGGTGGTTGCCGCCGCCGTTGGGATCGCCGGGGAAGGGATTGAGCGTGTACTTGCTGGCGATCACCAGGCGCTCGCGGCGGCCCGCGGTGAATGTGCCGAGCAGGCGTTCGGCGTTGCCGTCGGCATAGGTGTTGGCGGTGTCGACGAAATTGCCGCCGAGTTCGATGTAGCGCGCGAACAGGCGCCCGGCCTCGGCAGCGTCGGCGCCCCAGCCCCGGTCGTGGCCGAAGGTCATCGTGCCCAGCGCGACCGGACTGACGCGCAGGCCGGAACGTCCGAGCAGGCGGTAGTGATCCAGCGACATGGGACGACTCCAGAACCAGGGGAGCGCTCACTCTAGGGCTGG
Organism: Xanthomonas theicola; assembly: GCF_014236795.1. NCBI lineage: Bacteria > Pseudomonadati > Pseudomonadota > Gammaproteobacteria > Lysobacterales > Lysobacteraceae > Xanthomonas > Xanthomonas theicola. Next base: position 3,497,948 of record NZ_CP049017.1, read on the forward strand.
TCGCGGGGCCGATAAATCCGCAGAATCGGAATCCCGTATGAAGCAGCACTTCACAATGGCTGGCCATTCCCTGTCCGCGGTGATCGCCTTCGCGCGGGTCGCGCATCATGCCAGCTTCACCCGCGCCGCCAGCGAGCTGTCGGTGTCGCCCTCGGCGCTGTCGCAGACAGTGCGTGCGCTGGAGGCCCGGCTCGGGGTGCGGCTGCTGCACCGGACCACGCGCCGGGTCGGCCTCACCGAGCAGGGCGCGCACTTCCTGCAGCAGGTCGCGCCCGGGCTGCGGCAGATCGACGCCGCGTTCCAGGACCTGGACCTGCGGCGCGACCGTCCCGCCGGCCACCTGCGCATCACTTTGCCGCGGGTGGCCGCCGACCTGCTGGTGCTGCCACAACTGCCGGCGTTCGTGGCGCGCTATCCGCAGGTGCAGGTGGAACTGTCGATCGATCCGGCGCTGACCGACCTGGTGGCCAGCGGCTGTGATGCCGGCATCCGCCTTGGCGAATGCCTGGCGCGCGACATGGTGGCGTTGCCGATCGGGCCGCCGCAGCGACAGGCGATCGTCGCCACCCCCGACTACTTTCGCCGCCATGCGCCGCCGCAACAGCCGCAGGATCTGGCCGCGCATCGCTGCATCCGCCACCGCGGCAGCAGCGGACGCGTCTGGGCCTGGGAGTTCACCCGCGACGGCCGCGACTTCCGCGTGGACGTGGAGGGCGCGCTGCTGGTCAACGACAGCGACGTGGCGCTGGGCATGGCGCGGGCCGGACTGGGCATGGCGCAACTGTTCGACGCGGCCGTGGCCGACGATGTGGCGGCGGGCCGGCTGGTGCGGGTGCTGGAAGATTGGCAACGGCCGTTCTCCGGCTTCCACATCTACTACCCGGCGCGCGAGCATCTGCCGCCGAAGCTGCGCGTGTTCGTCGACCATCTGCGCGTGGCCGACGCGTCGGTGGCGGCATAGGCCCGCCACCGGAACCTGCAGGAGCGGCCGCGATGCACGGCGCGTGCCGGCAGTCGCGCTGTAGCAATCCGGCCTCGCAACCGTGGCAGGCAATGGATTGGCACTCAGCGACCTCGGGCGCAGAGTTATTCCAGGAAAGGGGTTGCGCACTGTGCAGCGTCAACGGAATCACATTGAGGCGGATTATGCATAATAATGCGTAATAAACTGGTCTGGCTGGGCGCGCTCGCGCTGATCGTCATCGTGGGCGCCGTCTTGATGCAGCGCGCCGGGAAGAATGAAACGCCGGAGCGCGAGATCGCTGCCGCCGAAAAAATCGCCTCGTCTGGGACGTCACCTGCCGGTGGTGCCGATCCGGCTGCAACGGCGCAGTCCCCGGGTCCGCCGCCTCCGCTGAAAACCCAGCGCGTCAGACATCCATTCCCGGACGTCCCTCGGACAAGAGAGGGAATGAGCTTCGAAAACGATCCGTCAGGTGCGGAAAGCAAGGCGGAGCAGGCATGGCTGGACCGCCACGGTTACCCGAACGAGAAGCAATGGGAAGCCGATGCGCTGGCGCCGGAAGTGCTCTTGCGACAAGCGACCGAGGCCGGCAATAGGGCCGCCCAGGCGATGCTCGATGCGAGGTTGCTGCCCGCCGATGTCACCGCGCAACAGCGGGCGGTCTCAAGATTCAAGTGCAACACGTGATTTGAACGCTGCGATGTCCGCTTCCATTGCCTCGCTAGGCGTCTTCCAGCCAAGTGTCTGGCGAGGGCGAGTGTTCATCAGCAACGCGATGTGATTGAGGTATTCCTGGCTGACGGCGGATAGGTCCGCCCCCTTGGGCAGGAACTGGCGAAGTAGACCGTTGGTGTTCTCATTGCTTCCGCGCTGCCACGGTGCGTGCGGATCGGCAAACCACAGGTCGATGTTCAACCGTTCCATCAGCTCGGCATAGCGCGTCATTTCGGTGCCACGGTCATAGGTCAAGCTGGTTCGCATGGATGCGGGGAGCTTCTTCATCTGACGGGTGAAACCTTCCGGTGCGTCTGTGGCGGTGCAGCCGTCCATCCGGCACAGCACCACAAAACGCGTCTTGCGCTCCACCAGGGTGCCAATACAGGAACGATTGAACGCTCCCTTGATCAAGTCACCTTCCCAATGTCCTGGGACCAACCGCTGTTGCACCTCTTCGGGTCGGTGCACGATCCGCGGTTCCTCAGGCACCCAGCTGCGTTTGGCGGCGGTCGTGCGCCGTGATCCCCGGGACGGCCTGCGCTGGCGCAACGCCTCCACAAGCTCCTTTTTCAGGCCGCCGCGCGGGTGCGCGTAGATCGTGGCGTAGATGGTTTCGTGACTGACGCGCTGGGCAGGATCATCCGGGGACATGAGGAGCAGCTTGGCAGCAATCTGCTGGGGCGACCAGCGCCACAGCACCAGATGATCGCGCACCATCTGGAATAAATCCGTTCCCGGTGTCAGCCGTCGCCGCCGAACGCTGTGCTGACGTCCTGTCCGGTAACGCATGGCCGCCTCTCGAGCACGGTAGACCGTGGCTTGCTGCCTGGCCAGCTCCCTGCTCGATGTCGACGGGCTTCTATCCAGCAGCCTGGATATCGAGCGTAAGCTCTGACCACGTCGCGTTTCGATTTGGAGTACCGCGCGCTCTTCTGCGCTCAGGTGGAGATAGCTTCTTGACATGCATACACCCTACTGGCTGAGAGGGTGTCGCGCTTGGAAGTTGAGTCTAAGGCGTCTCGTCAAGGCCGGTGCCGAGGGTAACCTGTTCGCTCCGAGCCTGCTTGCGTCCTATCAGGGCGGAAGCAGCAAGGGCGATCCTGTGGCGGCGTATGCGCTTTCGCGCGTCGTTGAAATGCGCGGCGATGCCCGGGCTGGAATAGCCAGGGAGCTGATGATCGCCAAGCCGCTTTCGGTCCCGCAAAGAATGCTGGGCGAAGAAGAGGCATTGCGCCTGAATCAAGCGATCGATCAGATGTATATTTCCAGGCTCGGCGTCGCGCCGGTTCTGGACAAGCACCCCATCGGGGGCCGGTAGTTGGCGTTATCAAGGAGTGATGTGCGAGTTGGCCACGTGGCGCTGAGCGCGTTGTGGGCGCGCCGCGTGGGAGATGATTCTCGGGCAAGGCAGGTTGCGCGCATCGTGGCGGTTTTTTTGATGCGATCCGCGCAAGCGTTCGGCCATCAGATAATCGTAGGCGGCAATGCAGAGCGTGGCGTGATGGTGGAAACCACGCCAACCACGACCCTCGTCGTGGGTCCAAACCGAACTCCTGCTTCAGGTCCTGATCATCGCGTTCGATCCGCCAGCGCGCTTTGACCGTGTTCACCAGCGCCCTGCGCGACCGGTTCGCCGGCAGGTTGGACAGCAAGTATCGGGTCGGCTTGTCTCGCCTTTGGGCCATTCGATCAACCACCATTCTTCCTGGCGCAAGCGATCACCTTGTGCTGCACGCACCCGCGCGGCCGCAAAGCGCCCCGACGAAGATCGCCGTGCAGACCGACGCGCCTGACCAACATCCCACGTTTGCGGTGATCGAACCGGTACGCGGCTTGGACGATGCCTCGCTCAAGGACTGGATTGCGCGCCGCTTGGCGCCGGAGTGCGAGGTCGACCGCGATGGCCTGGCGTGTTTCGGTCGGCTCGAAGAGGCCGGGCATGCCCACACCACGCTGCAGGCCGGGGGGCCTGCGGCCACCGAAGCGCCCGGGGCGCGGTGGGTCGACGTGGTGCTGGCCAATCTCAAGCGCGATCCGCGGGGTCTATCACCCGATCCGGCAGGCCCAGTATGCCCGGCGCTACCTGGCCGAGGCCGCCGACCGCTTCAACCGACGGTTCCGGCTGCGCGAGTTGCTGCCGCCATTGGCCATCGCCGTGTTGCGCTGCAAGCCCTGCCCGGAACCACTTCTGCGTGCGGCGAGCAATTCCCATTACTGAAAGTCAGGGATAATCAGGAAACGACAAAAGCCCGGCCGGAACCAGGCTTTTGCGTATTTCCCAGGGGAATCCCGAAGGATTCCACGCCAGGCGCGGTGGATCAGCGCTTGGAGAACTGGGTCGCGCGGCGGGCCTTGTGCAGACCGACCTTCTTGCGCTCGACCTCGCGGGCGTCGCGGGTCATGAAGCCGGCCTTGCGCAGCTCCGACTTCAGGGTCTCGTCGTACTCCACCAGCGCGCGGGCGATGCCCAGGCGGATCGCTCCAGCCTGGCCGGTGGTGCCGCCGCCGGCGGCGGTGACGAAGATATCGAAGCTCTCGGTGTTCTTGGTCAGCTCCAGCGGCTGGCGCACGATCATGCGCGCGGTCTCACGGCCAAAGAACTCGTCCAACGGGCGGTCGTTGACGGTGATGTTGCCGGTACCCTTGCGCAGAAACACGCGGGCGGTGGAGGACTTGCGGCGGCCGGTGCCGTAGTTTTGCGTGATCGCCATGATTTAGATATCCAGAACTTGCGGCTGCTGGGCGGTATGCGGATGCTCAGAGCCCTTGTAGACCTTGAGCTTGCGGTACATGGCGCGACCCAGCGGACCCTTTGGCAGCATGCCCTTGACCGCGATCTCGATGACGCGCTCGGGGTGACGCTCCAGCGCCTGCGCCAGGGTCTCGGTCTTCAGGTTGCCGATGTAGCCGGTGAAACGATGGTACTTCTTGTCGTTGAGCTTGTTGCCGGTGACCGCGATCTGCTCGGCGTTGATCACCACCAGGTAATCGCCGGTGTCGACATGCGGGGTGTAGACCGGCTTGTGCTTGCCGCGCAGACGGCGGGCCAGTTCAGTGGAAAGCCGGCCCAGCGTTTTGCCGGCGGCGTCGACGAGATACCAGTCGCGCTGGACGGTCTCGGACTTAGCTGTGAAGGTGCTCATTGAAAGACTCGATTGGTCGGGCGGATTCAGGCCGCTCGCTGCCTGAACTTTGCCACGCGTTGTGAATTGCAAAAACGCAAGAGGGGAAATTCTACGCAGCTGCGGCGGCGCATGCAAGCCCACCCCTGCCGTGGACACCGGCACCGACCGGCGCGCTTGGCTTCGCCGCGGCCGGAGGGGAGAATCGAGCCCCCCGTCGCCCCAGCTCTCCCCCATGACCACTTCCCGCCTACACACCCCGCTCGACCGCGCCCTGGTCGAGGCCCAGCGCGCGCTGGAGACGGTCTTCGGCAACCCGCCGGCGCAGCGACCCTACCCGGCCGCCGCCGCCGACGTGGTGCTGGCGACGAACGAACGCCGGCATGCCGCCGGACTGATGCGCATCAACCATGTAGGAGAGGTCTGCGCGCAGGGTCTGTACTTCGGCCAGGCCGCGGTCGCCCGTGATCCGGCGACGCGCGCGCACCTGTTGCACGCGGCACAGGAAGAAACCGACCATCTGGCCTGGTGCGCGGCGCGGTTGCGCGAACTGGACAGCCGCCCGAGCCTGTTCAATCCGGTCTGGTACGCCGGCAGCTATGCGATCGGCACGCTGGCCGGACTGCGCGGCGATGGCTGGAACCTCGGTTTCGTGGTGGAGACCGAGCGCCAGGTCGAGGCGCACCTAGACGAGCACCTGCAGACGCTGCCGTCGGCCGACCTGCGCAGCCGAGACGTGCTGAAGGTGATGAAGGCCGACGAGGCGCGCCACGCCGAGCAGGCCGAACAGGCCGGGGCGCGGAAGCTGCCGCTGCCGCTGCCGACGCTGATGGCGGCCGCCTCACGGCTGATGAAGGCCGTGGCCTATCGGCTGTAGCTGCGCAGGCGTGCGGCGGCGGCAGGCGGCGCAAGGGCCTGCGTCGCGGCGCTATTGGCAATGCAGGCGCCGTCGGGGTAAAGTGAACGAAAGCTGACTTGATCCACGTCAGCTTTCCACCTGCATGCAGGACCGCCGGGCTCCCCGATCCGGCGCTGTTCGCACCCGATTTGCACCATCCCGCCACGGCATGCTCGTGCACGCCTTGCCTACAGACCAATGTCCACTCGTTCCCGCCATCTTCCGTCGTCGCTGGCCCGCTGGCTCTCGCGCCTGCTGTTCGCAACGCTGTTCGCGCTCAGCGGCGGCGCGCTGTTGTACCACCTGCTCGGTGACTATCGCCATGCCAGCGCTATCCTGCGCGACCATTCGGTGGCAACCGTGCCGGTGATCGCCGACCATGGCGCCTTCGACGGGCATTTCGGGCCGCTGCTGCGCTATCGCTTCCACTATGTATTCCAGAGCAAGGGCCAGTTGCACCGCGGCGCGTTCGAGGCCAGCGGCGCCGAGGCCCGGGCGCTGCTGCTGGATGGCGCCACCGTGGAGATCGCCTACGCCAATGCCGACCCGGGGCGCTTCGGCCGCCTCGACCAGTTGCAGTACGCCGGCAACCTTGGCGGGCTGCTCACCCGCCTGGCGATCGCGCTGTCGATCGCCGCGCTGCTGCCCGCGATCGCGCATCAAGCGTTGATCGGGCGCGTGCTCGGCGCGCGGCGTACCGCCGTGGCCTGAATTGCCCGGCCGCGCCGCCGTCGCTGCCGGACGCCGCCTGGCGACGGCGCAGGCGTCTTCCCGCGCCCTGGGCAGGCGTGGCAGCGCTCAGGACTGGACCAGTTTCAGGCCGATCGCGCCGGCCACGATCAGGCCGATGCAGGCCAACCGCGCCGGCGAGGCGCCGTCGCCGAACAGCGCGATGCCCAGCGCTGCGGTGCCCAGCGCGCCGATCCCGGTCCAAATCGCATACGCCGTTCCCAGCGGGATGTGCTCCAGCGCCTTGGTCAGCAGCCACAGACTCAGGCCGGCGCCGGCCACGGTGGCCACGGTCGGCCAGGGCCGGGTGAAGCCTTCGCTGTACTTGAGGGCGAGGGCGAAGGCGATTTCGAACACACCTGCGAGCAGCAGATAGAGCCATGACATTGTCTGTCTCCGTAGACAAATAAAAACAAAAACGGCCCGATGTCTACAATCGGGCCGCCGTCGCCAGGAAGCGCCGCGCGACGCGGCGGGCCAGCCGTCCCGACGCGCGTGACGTTTTTTATTCGGCCAGGTTACGGCCGTGGAACAGTTCCTCGATCTCGCGCTTGAGCAGCGCTTCGATGCGCATGCGTTCCTTGAAAGAGAGGTTCTTGGCCTTTTCCTCGAACAGGTACTGGTCCAGGTCGAAGTCCTTCAGGTGCATCTTGGTGTGGAAGATGTTCTCCTGATAGACGTTGACGTCGAACATCTCGTAGCGCGCCTTGATGTTCTTGGACAGGAAGTTCTGGATCGAGTTGATCTTGTGGTCGATGTAGTGCTTCTTGCCCTTCACGTCGCGGGTGAAGCCGCGGACGCGGTAATCCATGATCACGATGTCCGATTCCAGCCGCTCGATCAGGTAGTTGAGCGTTTTCAGCGGCGAAATCACCCCGCAGGTGGCCACGTCGATGTCGGCGCGGAAGGTCGCGATGCCGTGTTGCGGATGGGTTTCCGGGTAGGTGTGGACGGTGATGTGGCTCTTGTCCATGTGCGCGACCACCGCGTCGGAGATGATCTCCTTGCCGGCCGCCTTCTTGTCGATCACCGGCTCCTCGGAAATCAGGATGGTCACCGACGCGCCCTGCGGATCGTAGTCCTGGCGGGCGATATTGAGGATGTTGGCGCCGATGATCTCGGCCACGTCGGTGAGGATCTGGGTCAGGCGGTCGGCGTCGTACTGCTCATCGATGTACTCAATGTAGCGCTGGCGCTCCTCTTCGGAGATCGCGTAGCAGACGTCGTAGATGTTGAAGCTCAATGCCTTGGTGAGGTTGTTGAAACCTTGCAGCCTCAGGCGAGGCAACGGCTTGACCACGGCGCGGATCCTCTAAAAAGATGATGGGGGGGAGAAAGGGATGCAATTATGGGCCAAACACGCCCATAGCGGAACGTGCGATATGGCGCGCGTTTGCCGCAGACAACATGTCCCGTTAAGCTTCGACAATCACGCAGTAGCGAAACCGCCATGAGCCCCGGAAACACCTCCACCGCGTCACCTGTGCGCATCGCTCCAAGTCCTCTGACATTGGACACCACCACCATCGATCGCTTCCTGGCTCACAGTCACCGCCGCCGCTATCCGGCGCGGACCGACGTGTTCAGGCCCGGCGATCCTGCCGGAACCATGTATTACGTCGTCAGCGGCTCGGTCAGCATCATCGCCGAGGAAGACGACGACCGCGAACTGGTCCTGGGCTATTTCGGCAGCGGCGAGTTTGTCGGCGAGATGGGCCTGTTCATCGAGTCCGACCAGCGCGAGGTGATTCTGCGCACTCGCACTCCGTGCGAGTTGGCCGAGATCAGCTACGAGCGGTTGCATCAATTGTTCTTGGGCTTGCTGTCGGCCGATGCGCCGCGGGTGCTGTACGCGATCGGCGTGCAGTTGTCCAAGCGCCTGCTCGATACCTCGCGCAAGGCCAGCCGCCTGGCGTTCCTCGACGTCACCGACCGCATCGTGCGCACCTTGCACGATCTGGCCCAGGAGCCGGAGGCGATGAGCCATCCGCAGGGCATGCAACTGCGCGTGTCGCGGCAGGAACTGGCGCGCCTAGTCGGTTGCTCGCGCGAGATGGCCGGCCGCGTGCTGAAGAAGCTGCAGGTCGACGGCCTCCTGCACGCCCGCGGCAAGACCGTGGTGCTGTACGGCGCGCGTTGAGCGCACGACCGTGGCCGCTGCGCCGCGTTAGTGCGGTGTCTCACAAACAATATGAACCATGTAGCAACTTGGCAGTCGAAGTGTTTTCCGTGTAAGAGACGATAGCGATGGCTCGCACGGGACGCCCCGTCACGAAGCTGCAGATCACTGATGCCGAGTGCGCGGAACTGAAGGGCCGCCTGCGAATACGCAAGGCGCCGGAGGACGAGAAACTACGCATGCGGATCGTGTTGGGTTGCGCAGCAGGGGAGCCGGGAAACGTGATCGCTGAGCGCTTGCAGACCACGATCCAGACGGTATCCAAGTGGAGGCGACGCTACGAGGCCTACCGATTGGCCGGGCTGACGGATGCTCCGCGTACAGGACGTCCGCGCAGCGCAGACGATGAACAGGTCCAGCAGATTGTGGACAAGGTCCGCCAGAGCGCGCCAGCAAACGCCACGCATTGGAGCGTGCGCCAAATGAGCCGGCAGACCGGCGTTTCGCCAGCCACGGTGCAACGCATCTGGCATGCCTTCGGTCTCAAGCCGCACTTGCAAGAGACCTTCAAACTGTCCACGGATCCGCATTGCGTGGACAAGGGGCGTGATGTGGTGGGGGCTGTACCTGGCTCCGCCGGACCGTGCGCTGGTGTTGTGCGTCGATGGGAAGAGCCAGATCCCGGCGCTCAACCGCCCCCAGCCCGGCTTGCCGCTGAGCTTTGGCAAGCCAGCCACGCGCGCCCATGACTACCGGCGTCATGGGACGACCGCGCTGTTTGCAGCATTGGATGTAGCCACCGGCAAGGTCATCGGACAGCTCAAGCCCCGCCGCCGCAGCGTGGAATGTCTCCGGTTCCTGAAAACCATCGAGGCCACTGTGCCGGGCAAGCAGGAGATCCATTTGATCATGGACAACTACGGTATGCACAAGACGGAGAAGGTCCGTGCCTGGTTGGCGGCCCATCCCCGCTACCACGTCCGCTTCACTCCGACCTCGGCCTCATGGCTCAACCTGGTCGAACGCTTCTTCAGTCAGCTCAGTGAGCAGTGGATCAAGCGTGGCGCCCACACCAGCGTCAACGATTTGGAGCAGGCCATCAAAGACTGCATCGGCCGCCACAAAGAGAATCCGAAGCCTTTTGTCTGGCGCAAGAGCGCTGATTCCAGCATCGCCCGCGTCGCACGGGCGGCCGCTAAACTTAGTCAATATTTTTTGTGAGACGCCACACTAGCGACTGCCGGCCCGCTCTCAATGGGACGCGCGGTCGCGGTGCCAGCCGCGGTGCTTGATGTCCAGGTACAGGCTGTAGAAGGCGGTGAAGGCGGGAAACAGGTTCTGCAGCACGCCGACCGAGTCCTGCTTGGCCGAGAACATGAAGTAGCTCAGCGTCATCAGGCTGCCGACCACGCTCATGTACCAAAACACGCGCGGGATCACCGGCTTGCCGGCGCGCTTGGAGGCAACGAACTGCACCAGCCAGCGGCCACCGAACATCAGTGCGCCGACATAGCCGATCAGCTTCCAGCCGGTGACGTACAGGCCGGTCCAGTAGAGCATCTGGATCGGTTCGTTGAGCAGTTGCGCCACCATCTCAGCGCTCCTGCACGTCGGTGCGGCGGCTGCGCGCGATCAGCCAGGCCACGCCGCGCAGGTCGCGGATGCCGACCAGCGCACGGTTGAGGTTGTTGTACTTGGACACGCCCGCGGTGCGATGGCGATGGTGCACCGGGACGCTCAGGGTCTGCCAGCCGGCGCGCTGCATCAGCGCCGGCAGGTAGCGGTGCATGTGGTCGAAGTACGGCAGGTCCAGGAACGCGGCGCGCTCGAACAGCTTGATGCCGCAGCCGGTGTCGGGGGTGTCGTCGCGCAGCATGCGCATGCGGATCGCGTTGGCCCACTTGGAGGCCCAGCGTTTGCTGCCCGAGTCCTGCCGCGACACGCGCCAGCCGGCGAACAGCTTGACCCGCGCGGCGGCGGCCGCACGCGCGGCGAGCAGCCTGGGGATGTCGGCCGGGTCGTTCTGGCCGTCGCCGTCGAGGGTGGCGATCCAGGCGCCGCGCGCGGCCTTGACTCCGTTGCGCACCGCGGTGCTCTGCCCGCTCTGGGCGACGTGGTGCAGCACCCGCAGCTCCGGGGTGCCCGCCTTCAGCCCCTCCAGCACGGCCAGGGTGTCGTCGCGCGAATGGTCGTCGACATAGACGATCTCGAAGTCGATCACCCCGCGCAGCGCGGCGACGATCTCGGCCACCAGCGGCGGCACGTTGTCGCGCTCGTTGAACACCGGGACGACGACGGAAAGGGAGGGCTGGCTCATGGCTCGACTAGGCTCGACGGCAACGCAATGGGGAAGACGCGGGAACACCGGCAACGGCGCAAAAAGACCGCGCATTGTGCCCTGGGCCGGTGACCCGGGGCTGAAGCGTCAGGCCGCGGCACCGAAGTACGCGCGGCACCACTGCACCACCTGCGGCAATCCGGCCTCGATCGGCGTGCTCGGATCGAAACCGAACGCCGCGCGGGCGCGCGCAGTATCGGCCATCGTCTCGATCATGTCGCCTGGCTGCATCGGCTTGTATACCTTCTCGGCGGCGCGGCCGGCGGCGGCCTCGATCACGCCGATGAAGCGCTCCAGCTCGACCGGCGTGTGGTTGCCCAGGTTGAACACGCGGTGCGGCACGGCGTCCGTCGAGGGGTGGTCGAGCGCGCCGAGCAGGCCGGCGACGATGTCGGCGACGAAGGTGAAGTCGCGGCGCATGCGGCCGTGGTTGAATACCTCGATCGGGCGCCCGGCCAGCACCGCGCGGCTGAACAGCAGCGGCGCCATGTCCGGCCGGCCCCACGGGCCGTACACGGTGAAGAAGCGCAGGCCGGTGGCGCGCAGGCCATACAACTGCGCGTAGGTGTAGGCCATCAGCTCGTTGGCCGCCTTGGTCGCCGCGTACAGCGAGCGCGGCTGGTCGATGCGCTGGTCCTCGGAGAACGGCGCAGTCGCCGAATCGCCGTACACCGAGCTGCTGGACGCATAGGCCAGGTGCTGCACGCCGCGGTGCCGGCACAGTTCCAGCACGTTGACGAAGCCGGCCAGGTTGCTGTCGACGTAGGCGTAGGGGTTCTGCAGCGAATGGCGCACGCCGGCCTGCGCGGCCAGATGCACCACGCGCGCGGGCCGGACCTCGTCGAACAGCGCGGTCAGGCCGTCGCGGTCGGTGAGGTCGAGCCGGCGGATGTCCAGCTGCGGGCACAGCGCGGCGACGCGGTCGCGCTTGAGCTGCGGGTTGTAGTAGTCGTTGTAGTTGTCCAGCCCGACCACGGCTTCGCCGCGCGCGGCCAGCGCACGGCAGGTGTAGGCGCCGACGAAGCCGGCGGCGCCGGTAACGAGGATGGTCATGGCAGCGATCCTGGATCGTCCGAGGGAACAGAGTGGCGGAGAAGGCGCAATCTCCGAGACGGACCGACGGCGTGCTTCGCCGCCTCGGCACGGCGGGGTGCGATGCGCGGCCGCGGCCGCGGCCGCGGCAGGTCGGGGACGCGCGCGGTCCTCGGCAGCGCCGGCACCTCGGCGGGCGCGGTGGCGGCGATGAATGCGTGGAAGAGGCCCGATATCGGCCGCAGGCGCTGCGCGACCCGCGCGCCGATGCGTTCGGCGCCGGCCTCGCCGCATGCCGGCGCGACATCCTTGCTCCGCGTGCGCGGCGGGAGCGCGCCCCCGCCGGGGCGGCGGATGGCGTCGTGCGGGTTGCTCATGCATTGCTCCGGTTCGCGGCCACGGATCGCCGCTGGCATCGCTCCGTTCCGGAGCGGGCGGGCTTCCCATGGTCTGCACCGTGGTTCCTCGGGACGGTCCTCGATGCTCAGGCAGGGCCTCAGCCCTGCCGCGCGCGCAGCCGCTCGAGCACGCCGTCGAGCGTGTCCAGGTCGGTGTAGTGGATCACCAGCTTGCCCTTGCCGCCGCGGCCGTGGGCGATGGCAACCTTGGTGCCGAGCGCTTCGGACAACTCGGTCTCCAGCGAGGCGATGTCGGCCTGCGGGACGACGCGGCCGGGCTTGGCCCTGCGGTTGCTGGGCACCTTGCCGGCGGCGAACTGTTGCGCGCGGTGCTCGACCTCGCGCACCGACCAACCCTGGTCGGCAGCATCGGAAGCCAGGCGGCTGGCCAGTTCCGGCGACAGCGTCAGCAGTGCGCGCGCATGGCCCATCTCCAGGCGTCCGGCCTCGAGCAGCGCGCGGATCGCCGGCGGCAGCTCCAGCAGGCGCAGCAGATTGGACACCGAGGCGCGCGAGCGGCCCACCGCTGCGGCGGCCTCGGCGTGGGTCAGCGCGAATTCGTCGATCAGCCGCTGCAGCGCCTGCGCTTCCTCCAGCGGATTGAGGTCCTCGCGCTGGATGTTCTCGATCAGCGCCATGGCGATGACGGTGCGGTCGTCGAGCTCGCGCACCACCACCGGCACTTCGCCCAGCCCGGCCAGCTGCGAGGCGCGCCAGCGGCGTTCGCCGGCGACGATCTCGAACCTGCCCGGCTCCAGCTCGCGCGCGACGATCGGCTGGATCACGCCCTGCGCCTTGATCGACTCGGCCAGCTCCTGCAGCTTGCTCTCGTCCATTTCCTGGCGCGGCTGGTACTTGCCGGGCTGCAGCTGCCCGATCGGCAACTGGCGCAGGCGCTCGCTGGGCTGCGCGGCGTCGCTCGGCAGCGGCGCCGCCGCACCGCCCTTGGGGCCCAGCAGGGCTTCCAGGCCGCGGCCCAGGCCGCGCTTCTTCGCTCCGAGAGCGGGCGGCTTGGCGGTCATGCGATGGTCTCCACGGCAGGGGCGGCCTTGTTGCGCTCGTTGCGGCGGCGCACGATCTCGCCGGCCAGCCCGAGGTAGGCGACGCCGCCGCGCGAGGCGCGGTCGTAACCGACGATGCTCTGGCCGTGGCTGGGCGCCTCGGCCAGGCGCACGTTGCGCGGCACGATGGTGCGGAACACCTTGTCGCCGAAATGGTTGGTCAGTTCCGCCGACACCGCGTTGGCCAGGTTGTTGCGCACGTCGAACATGGTGCGCAGCACGCCCTCGATCTCCAGCGCTGGATTGAGGTCGGCGCGCAGCGCGTCGATGGTCTCCAGCAGCGCGGTCAGCCCTTCCAGCGCGTAGTACTCGCACTGCATCGGCACGATGATCGAATCCGCTGCGGTCAGCGCGTTCAGGGTCAGCAGCGACAGCGCCGGCGGGCAATCGATCAGGATGAAGTCGTACTCCGCGCGCAACGGCGCCAGCGCGGTCTTCAGCCGCTGCTCGCGCGCCGGCTGGTCCATCAGTTGGATCTCCGCGGCAGTCAGGTCGATGTTGCCGGGCAGCAGGTCGAAGCCCTCCGGCGCGGTCACCCGGATCTGCGCGGCGCTGCTTTCGCCCAGCAGCACCTCGCAGGTGGACGCGGCCACCTCGCGCTTGTCGATGCCGCTGCCCATCGTCGCGTTGCCCTGCGAATCCAGGTCCACCAGCAGCACGCGCTGCCGCTGGCGCGCGAGCGCCGCCGCCAGGTTGACCGCCGTGGTGGTCTTGCCGACGCCGCCCTTCTGGTTGGCGATGGCGATGATGCGGGCCATGCGGGAGCCTCGTCGGCGATAGGTGGGACGGGGCATTATGCGGTCACACCCCCCCGCGGCGGAAATCGGCGCCGGCGCCGGGCCGTTGGTGCCGGCCCGCTCAGCCGCGTTCGACCACCACCAGGTGGCGGTCGGCGCCCAGGCCCGGCACCTGCAGCCGGTGCACCGCCTGCGCCGCCCAGCCCGGCGGCAGCGCGGCGATCTCCTCGACCGGCCGCACCCCCTTCAGTGCCAGCAGGCGCCCGCCCGGGCGCAGCAGATGGCCGCCGACGGCGACGATGCCGGCCAGCGTGTCCAGCGCGCGCGCAGTCACCACGTCGTAGGCGCCGGGCTCGTCCAGCGCCTCGGCGCGCGATTGGGCCACGCGCGCGTTGTCCAGGCGCAACTGGCGCACCGCCTCGCGGAGGAAGCGCGCCTTCTTGCCGTTGCTCTCGACCAGGGTCACGCGCAGCCGCGGCCGCGCGATCGCCAACGGGATGCCGGGCAGCCCGGGGCCGGTGCCCAGGTCGGCGAGCGTGCCTTCGGCCACGAACGGCTGCATCGCCAGCGAGTCGAGCAGGTGGCGGGTCACCATCTCATGCGGATCGCGGACCGCGGTGAGGTTGTAGGTGCGGTTCCAGCGCGCCAGCAGCGCCAGGTAGGCCAGCAGCGGCGGCGCCAGGGCGGCGGCGTCCAGGGCCTGCGCGCGCAGGCCCTGGTCGAGGTTGGCGCGGACCGAGTCGGGAAGAGAGGCGTCGTTCATCGCCCGATTATCGCAGGTGCCGCCAAGGTCTCCGCCATGCAACGGAGATCATCGCGGCCGGCGATCCGGCGCGGTCGCTCGCGATCGTGGCGCATCGGCAGGCCCGCAGTCCGGATGGCATGTCGGCCGCTGCCGAAGCCGCTCTTGCAAGGCACGGTATTGGTGGCGGCCCGGCCGCGCTACGCCGGCGCCAGTGGATGCCAGGCCAGCGCGGCGCGGTAGCCGGGCGCGGCCGGCCATTCGTGCAGGCGCCAGCGCGCCGCCGCCCCCAGGGCCGGGTCGCACCAGGCCAGCTGCAGGGCGCCGGCGGCGTCCTCGGCGAAGCGCAGCCGGTGCAGCCCGAACGCCAGTCCATGGCCGTGCGCCTTCAGCAGTGCTTCCTTGGCGCACCACAGGCGGAAGAACAGCGCCTCGCGTGCCGGCGCCGCCAGCGCCTGCAGCGCGGCGACCTCGTCGGGATGGAAGAAGCGCTGCGCCAGTTCCAGCAGTCGCGGCCGCGCGCGCTGGCGCTCGATGTCCACGCCCAGCCGCGCGTGCGCGCCGAGCGCCACCAGCAGATAGTCGCCGCTGTGGCTCCAGCCGGTGCCGACGTGCGCCAGCGGTGCGTGCAGCCACGGCCGGCCGCGTTCGTCGCGGCGCAGCGGCAATTGCGCCTCCGGCGTGGCCAGTTCGGCGGCGAGCAGGCGCCGCGCCTGCGCTTCGCCCGGCGTGCGCGGCGGGTGCCGGCGCAGCCACAACGCGACCGGGCCGAAGCGCCAATCCGGCCGCTGCATGCGCGGGGTTTCCCCGCCGCACGCGCTCACGCTGCGTCCACCAAGCGCGCCGCGCGCCGCGCCGTGCGCGCCTGGATACACGGCCGCTTCACGGCAGCGCTCCTTAAATGGCCCGCACCCCACCGCTCCCGGTGCGGGCAGAAGCGAGGAATCTTAGCGATGGGCATCATCATCTGGTTGATCGTCGGCGGCATCGTGGGCTGGCTGGCCAGCATCATCATGCGCCGTGACGCACAGCAGGGCATCATCCTGAACATCGTCGTCGGCATCGTCGGCGCGTTGATCGCCGGCTGGTTGTTTGGTGGCGGCATCAACCAGGCGATCACGCTGTGGACGTTCCTGTACTCGTTGATCGGCGCCATCATCCTGCTGGCCATCGTCAACCTGTTCACCCGCGGCCGCGCGCGCTGAGCGCACACGCCAGTCGCCGCTTGCGCAAACGCCCGGCCCGCCGGGCGTTTGCTTTTGCGCCGCCGCTCACCGCGCGGCACGGTCGGGCGGATGCTGCACGCCGTCGTCGACCGGCGCCGCGATGGCCCGCACATACGGGTCCATGCCCTCCAGGCAGCCGACGTTGCAGCCGTACTCGCCGGGATCGGCGCGGCGCCGATGGTGCGTGCGGACCCCGCATAGGCCGCAGCAACAGGGCGGCGCGGCGTGCGTGCTGAACGCGTCAGGGCGCAGCGCGTCCGCGCCCTGGCGCGGATGCGGCGCGGCCCGGCGACGATCGCGCCGGGGCGGCACGGCGCGCCATTGCAGCGGCGCGATCGCGGTGGCGCCGACCTTGCCGACGCAGCGGCGCAGATGGCGCTCGCTCACGCGCCGGCCCGGTCCAGCTCGATCCAGGCCGGCGCATGGTCGCTGGGGCGATCCCAGCCACGCGGGGCGCGGTCGATGCCCGCGGCGCGCGTGCGCGCCTGCAGCGCGTCGGAGACCAGGGTCAGGTCGATGCGCAGGCCGAGGTCGCGGCGGAATCCGGCCTGGCGGTAGTCCCACCAGCTGAAGACGCCGCCGGCCTCGTGGTGCAAGCGGAAACCGTCGTGCAGGCCCAGCGTCTGCAGCCGGCGCAGCGCGCCGCGCTCGGCGCTGGAGGTCAGGATGTGGTTGTCGCTCCACACCAGCGGATCGTGCACGTCGCGTGCGTCCGGGGCGATGTTGAAGTCGCCCAGCACCACCATGCGCGGGTGGCGCTGCAGCTCGGCGCCGAGCCAGTCGTGCACCGCCTCCAGCCAGCGCAGCTTGTAGGCGTACTTGTCGGTGCCCACGTCCTGGCCGTTGACCACGTACAGGTTGACGATGCGCAGTTCGCCGATGGTCGCGGCGATGACCCGCTTCTGTTCGTCGTCCAGGCCGGGAACGCCGATCTGCACCTCGCTGGCCGGCATCCGCGACAGGATCGCCACGCCGTTGTAGGTCTTCTGCCCGGCGAACACGCTGCGGTAGCCGGCCGCGGCCAGCGCGGCATCGGGAAACTTGTGGTCTTCCAGCTTGGTTTCCTGGATGCCAACCACGTCCGGCGCGAATGCCGCCAGCCACTGTTGCAGGTGCGGCAGGCGCACGTTGAGCGAGTTGACGTTCCAGGAGGCGATCTTCAAGGGAAATTCCGTGACGGGGCGGCCGGCCGGTATTCTGACCGCTGCTCGCCACGACGGCCAATCCGGCCCGGCCGCGCCATCGTCCTCTCAGCGGCGCGCGCAGCATTGCGCGTACAGGTCCGGGGCCAGGCCCAGCGCCTGCCGCCGCTGCGTGGGGTCCAGCCCGTCGAGCAGTTCGTCGCCGCCGGCCAGCCGCTCCAGCGGCGGGAACGGCTGCCCCGGCGCTTGTCGCGCCGCCAGGCGCCAGGCCGCCGCATAGGCCGGATCGGCAATGGTCAGGATCGGCGACTCCAGCAATTGCGCCAACACCTCGATCGATGGCCGGTCGCCGCGCAGCGCCAACGTTTCCAGATCGGCGACGACGGTCTCGGCCTCGCGCTCGTCGGCTGCCGACAGCAGGATCCGTTCGCCGGGGCGCAGGCCGGCGGTGGCGCGGTCGAGTACGCTGCGCACGTGCTGCTCCAGCAGGCGGCGCTGCGCATCCGCATCGCCCTGCGCGGCGGCGCTGCGCAGGATCGTGTCGATCTGCGCGTACTGCGCACGGCCGATGCCGGCGCAGGCGGCGCGGCGCTGCCGCTCGGCGCCGCGTTGCGCCGCGGCCGCCGCCCGGTCCATCTCATCGATCCCGGGCGGCAGCACGGCGCTGGGCGGCGGCGCCTGCGCGCGCTGGCGGCAAGCGTCGTACTGCATGGCGATGACGTACATGTGCTGCGCGTCCACGCCCGCCGTCCAGGCCGAAGGCGGACGCGTTTGCGGCGACGCGCCGGCGGCGGGCGGCGGCGGTGGCGGCGCTCGCACGACCGCGGTTTCCGCGCGCGGGGGCATGCCGCCGGCGGCCGCGGCCGGCACCGGCGGCCGCAGCAGCGCGATGGCCAGCGCCACGCACGGCGACACCGCGGCGGCCACGACCAGGCGGCCGCGCAACGTACGCGTCGGCAGACGGACGGGCGCCATCGTGCGCCCGCCCCGCTCAGTGCGCCGCGGCGGCATACGCCGCACGGTCGAAGGCCAGCGGATGGGTCTGGCGCAACTGCTGCAGCGCCTGCGCCGCGGCCTGTTCGCGCAGCTGCACCTCGATCTGCCCGCGCACGGCATCGAAGCGGGCCTGGGTCTTGGCGTCCAGCCGGATCAGGTGGTAGCCGTCCGCGCCGCGCACCGGCGCGGACACCTGGTTCACCGCCAGCTGCTGCACCGGTGCAACGAACGGGTCGGCCAGGTAGCGACCGAACGCGGCAGAAAGCCGTCCGCCGTCCGCGGCAGTGGCGCCGTCGTCGGACTCGCGCATCGCCAGCGCCGCGAAATCGGCGCCCGCATCGAGTTGCTGCTTCAGCGCTTGGGCGCGCTGCAGCGCCTGCGCCTCGGACAGGTCGTGGCCGCGGCGCGCGTCGGCCTGCGGATGCAGGGCCACGAAGATGTGACTCAACTGGTACTCATCGTAGTCGCCGGGATGGGCCTTGAACTGCTGTTGCAACTGCGCCGCGTCGATACCCACGTTGCTGGCCAGCGATGCCATCGCCGCTTCGACCAGGATCGCGTCGGCGGCCTGGCGCAGGCGCGCGGCCACTGCCGGATCGTGCTCCAGCCGTTGCAGTTTGGCCTGCTCGAGCAGGATCACGCGGTCGGCGAAGCGACGCACGGCCTGCGGGTCGTCGATGCCAACGGCGGCCGGCGCGTCGTTGCCGGCCAATGCGCGATACTCGCTGGCGGTGAAGCGCGAGGCGCCGACACGCAGCACCACCGGATCGGCACCGGTGCGCTCGGCGGCAGCGGCGACGGACGCGGCCGCGATATGGCACGCCGCAAGCAGGCACGCGACGACCGCGCCGCGCTTGGCGATGGACAGGGACATGCTCGACTCCTGGAAATGGGTGTCGCGGACGGCGCGAGCGCGCGCCGGCGGCGGAAACGGCCGGCGCGGACGGGCAGGCCGGTCGAACGCAGCGGCTCAGTCGTGCTTGCCGCGCGCGTGCAGGTAGGCGATCGCCGTCTTCGGATCGTCGGTGGTGATCAGATCGAAGGCTTCCTGTCTGACGATGTAGTCGAGATTGCCACGGTTGTCCGCGGTGTCGCGGCCGCCGGAATAGGACAAGTACAGATCCGGCAGGCGATAGCAGCAAGAGCCGTTCTTGTTGTAGAACTGTCCGCCGCCGGGGCCGTCGGGGATCGCCTGGAACACGCCGACCCGGATCCCGGCTTCGTGCAAGGCGTCGGCATCTTTCTGCAACAGACCGCCGAGCTGCTTGACGTTGACCTCCATCGACTTGCGCTCCGTACTCCAGGCCAGGATCGAATTGGCGACGTTGACCTTGGTCAGCATGTTGGTGGTGAACACCGGGATACCGATCATGCCGTTGCCATCGGCGCGGTACGCGGCCCGCGTCGGATACAGGGTGACGTTGACCTTGGCCGCGACGTAGTTGCCTTCGGCGACCGAGAACGCGGCGGCGGCGGCCCGGTTCACCGCGCGCACCGACGCGGCGTCCTTGATGTCGAACACCATCGGCGTCCTCAGGTTGTGCTGCTTGTAGTACGCGAACAGCTCGTCCACGCGCGGCACGTGGTAGCCGGTGGTGGTGCGGCGGTCCGGCGTGAGCAGAAACAGGTTCCGCACCGTGGACCACGGCACCGTGCTCACCGCCGGATTGGTGCCGGTGTTGTCGGCCGGGTTGTACTTGGTGCCGCCGCGGAACGCGGTCCACGCATTGGTGGTGCGGCCCAGGTTAAAGTCGTGCAGGACCACCGGCACGCCGTCGCTGGTCATCTTGATGTCCAGTTCGACGCCGTCCATGCACTGGTCGTTGGCCGCCTGCAGCGCGCCGCGTGAATTCTCCGGCATGTCGCCGATGCCCGAATACTTGCCCCACAGGCCGCGATGCGCCAGCACGACGGTGTTGCCGCTGCTGCTCTTGAACATGATGTGGCTCATCTTGGTGTCGACGTTGTCGCCACAGGAGGCCAGCGCCAGTTGCGGCATGGTGGCCAGGGCGGCCAGTGCCGGCAGCACGCGGCAGGCGCGAGCCAGTGGATGTTGCGCCAGGTTGGTTTTCATTAGTCTCTGTCCCAGTTCGAAAAAGTGGCGCCAAGGGTGTACGAGCGCCTGCAGGTCGACGCTGCGGCGGACGCGCTGGGTGCGCGCTCCAAGCCGCGGCGACGGGCCACGCAGAGGCCGACGCCGACCATGATCGGCGGTGGCGTCAGGTGCAGAATCTAATTGCTCACTATGAATTAATTATTTCCGACGCAAGACCTGGCCGCGGCAGCCCGCTGCGTCGATGCGGCCGGCGCCCTTTGCGCACGCGTTTCGCGCACGGATCGCGCGTGGGGTGATGCGGTGGCAGTGCCGTCAGGAGCAACCCCGCTGGCTGGAGACCAGGCGAACGATGGCGATGACTGTCTCGGGCGGATCGGCGAGCAAGTGCGGTGCAGGCATGGCGAGCGGAACTGGCAGGTCGATTTCCTCCAGGCTGGGTGCGGTCGCGCCCCGAACCCGATTTCGATCGCGATGGGAATGCGTGCCCCGGCAAGCATCGCTGCTGTGCGCAGCCGGACGCCGCCGTCGTCCCGATCCTCCCGTATCGACGCCGCCTTCAGTGCAGCGGCGTCGTACTCGAGGCCGTCATCGGTCGCAACGGAAGCGATGTGGGATAGGGCTGCACGACTTTCCGGATTCGTGCCCGTTCGGCGAATCGGGCGATCCCGGCCGGTGCGGCCTTGCGTTGGCGCGGCGCCTCCCGCAGTCCTTCGCTCGCTATCGCTTCACCGACCGCGCAGCGGTAGAAGCGGCAAGCGCCACTCGGCAGCCGGTCGCGTGATCTGGGCGCACATCGTCCAACGCCAGAGGCAGCCATTCGGTCGTTCAGGAAATCTTTTGCGCAGGCTCCTGCGGAAAAGCCGCGGATCGTCGGCTAGCGCACTTTCGATCCAAGTGATGCCACTAGTGCGAGCGACTCCGCTGGCTGCAAATACCCGAGTCGAAAAGCTCTAGCGCAGCAGGAAGTCGATCATGCACTGGATACGTCGGTACGGCGGCTTGAGCCAGTCGCTGACGGCCCAGCGCGACTGCCACAGGATCGGCAGCGCCTTGCTGAAGGCGTCGAAGCCGGCGCGGCCGTGGTAGGCGCCCATGCCACTGGGGCCGATGCCGCCAAACGGCAGTGCGTTGGCGGCGAAATGCAGCAGGCTGTCGTTGACGGTGACGCCGCCGGCGACGGTGGCGTGCAGGATCGCCTGCACCTGGGCGCGGTCGTGGCTGAAGGGATACAGCGCCAGCGGCCGGTCGCGGCCGTTGACCATCGCGATCGCCTCGTCCAGCGTGTGATAGCTGCGCAACGGTAGGATCGGGCCGAAGATCTCCTCCTGCATCAGCAATGCGTCGTCGCCGGGCTGCAGCACCACGGTCGGCACGATCAGGCGTTCGCGCTCGGCGCGGTCGGGCGCGACACTGGCCAGTTCGACCACCTCCAGGCCGCGCGCGCGCGCGTCGTCCAGGTAGCCGCGCAGGCGCCGGTACTGGCCTTCGTTGACGATGCGGGTGTAGTCCTCGGCCGCGGCGAAGTCGCCGTAGCGCGCCAGCACCTGCGCGCGCAACGCCTGCACCAGCGCGGCGCTGCGGCCGGCGTCGATCAGCACGTAGTCCGGCGCGATGCAGGTCTGGCCGGCATTGAACCACTTGCCGGCGGCCAGGCGCGCGGCCGCCTGCCGCAGCGGATAGTCGGCGCAGACGATGGCCGGCGACTTGCCGCCCAGTTCCAGGGTCAGCGGGGTCAGGTTCGGCGCGGCGGCGGCCATCACCTTGCGCCCGACCGCCGTGGAACCGGTGAACACCAGATGGTCCAGTGGCAGCGCGGCGAAGGCGCCGCCGACCTCGGCGCCGCCCAGCGCCACCGCCACGCGCTGCGGCGGGAACACCTCGGCCAGCAGCGACTGCAGGAACTGCGCGGTGCGCGGGGTGTGCTCGGACGGCTTCAGATAGACATGGTTGCCGGCGGCGATCGCGGTGGCCAGCGGGATCAGCGCCAGGTTGACCGGATAGTTCCATGGCGCGATCACCCCGACCACGCCGACCGGCACCGGCCGCACTTCCGCGCGCGCCGGCCACAGCCGCCAGCCGGTGCCAACCCGCTGCGGCCGCATCCAGCGCTCGAGATGGCGCAAAAGATGATCGATCTCGCCGAGCACGGTCATGCCGTCGGCGAGCAGCGATTCGTGCCGCGAGCGATGGCCGAAATCGGCGGCGATGGCATCGGCCATCTGCGGCAGGCGCCGCTTCAGCGCCGCGCGCAGGCGCAGCAGGTCGCCGCGGCGCTGCGCGCGCTCCGGCTTGGCCGCCTGCCAGGCGGCGCGCAGCCGGTCCAGGGTGGCCAGCAGCGCGGTGGGCGGCGTGGCGTCGGAAGCGGCAACAGCAGCGGAAATGCCCATGCGCGCACTATACGATGCCGGCATCCCTGGCCACGCCAGTCCCGCACGACGCGCGTTGCCCAGGTGAAGAATCTCGCGCCTGCTGCACTCCAGCAGGAGCTTCAGCCCCGACGCCGTCCGGCATCGGGATGCGTGCCGCCGACAATCCCGCAAAAGTTTCGATGGTTACCCGCAAGCATCGCGTGCGCCGACCCGGTGGGTCGCGGCCGATGGCCCGAGGCCGCCCGCAGCCGCTGCCTGCAGGCTGCGCTGCAGCCATGGCACGCAACGGTGCCATGGGCGGTCGTGTTCCCCGAGCAGCAGCGCCACCGCACCGTCCAGCGGTTCGCACAGTTCGGCCATCGCCGCCAGGAACGCGGCGTTCGAGGTCTCCGGCGCGGTCCGCAGCCGCTGCGCCCACCGGTCGAAGCGGCGCTGCTGCAGCTGCAGCGCGGTGATCGCGCCGTTCTGGTACTCCACCACAACGGCCGGTTCGGTGCGGTGTAGTTGGCGTGCTCCAAAGCCACGCCGTAGCCGGTGAACCTGCGCTGCGGGCCGGCATAGGCATCGAGGCGGAACAAGCTGTCGTCGGCGTCGAACAGGATCCAGCAGCAGCGCATGCGGCGCACCCGATGGGGAGCGACCACGCATGGCGATCGGATCTCGCCACGGCCGGCTCGCCGCGCATCACCGCGCATCGCCGCCGCCGACGCACGGCCGGCGTCGCGGCGCCGCACGCAGCAGGCGCGCAGACCGTTCCCTCTACCGGGTGATGTCCACGTTGCGGGTTTCGCGCAGGAACAGCGTGCCCAGTACCAGGGTCATCAGCGCGATGCCGATCGGATACCACAGGCCGTAGTAGATGTTGCCGGTACCGGCCACCAGGGCGAAGGAGATCGCCGGCAGGAAGCCGCCGAACCAGCCGTTGCCGATGTGGTACGGCAGCGACATCGAGGTGTAGCGGATGCGGGTCGGGAACAGCTCGACCAGGAAGGCGGCGATCGGGCCGTAGACCATGGTCACGTACAGCACCAGCACCCACAGCAGCAGGATCGTCATCGGGATGTTGATGCGGGCCGTATCCGCCTTCTCCGGATAGCCGGCCGCGGTCAGCGCACGCTTGAGCTCCTTGCCGAAGGCGTCGGCCTTGGGCTTGGCGGTCTCCTTGGTCAGTCCGGCGGCCTCGTAGGAGGCAACCTGGCTGGCGCCGATGCGGACCTGCGCCCGCGAACCCGGCGCGGCCGGCTGCACTTCGTACGGCACGCCGGCCTTGGTCAGCGCGGCGGTGGCCACGTCGCAGGAACTGGTGAACTTGCGCACACCCACCGGATCGAACTGGAAGCTGCACGTGGCCGGATCGGCGAGCACCTGCGCCGGCGACGTGATGCGCGCTTCCTCCACCGCCGGGTTGGCGAAGTGGGTGATGCCCTTGAACAGCGGCATGTAGGTCGCCGCCGCCAGCAGGCAGCCGAGCATGATGATCTTCTTGCGGCCGATCTTGTCCGACAGCCAGCCGAAGAACAGGAAGAACGGGGTCGCCAGCGCCAGCGCCGCGGCGATCAACAGGTAGGACACGGTCGAGTCGACCTTCAGCGTGCTCTGCAGGAAGAACAGCGCGTAGAACTGGCCGCCGTACCAGACCACGGCCTGGCCGGCGGTGGCGCCGAGCAGCACGATCAGCATCAGCTTGAAGTTGCCGTCCTTGAGGCTGTCGCGGAACGGCTGCTTGGAGCCCTTGCCCTCGGCCTTCATCTGCTGGAACAGCGGCGATTCGCTCAGCTGCAGGCGGATCCACACCGACACGCCGAGCAGGACGATCGAGCCCAGGAACGGGATGCGCCAGCCCCAGGCCTCGAAGGCCTCGGTGCCCAGGGTCAGGCGGCAGACCAGGATCACCAGCAACGACAGGAACAGGCCCAGCGTGGCCGTGGTCTGGATGAAGCTGGTGTACAGGCCACGCTTGCCCGGCGGTGCGTGCTCGGCGACATAGGTCGCCGCGCCACCGTATTCGCCGCCCATCGCCAGGCCCTGGGCCAGGCGCAGCACGATCAGGATCACCGGCGCGGCCACGCCGATACTGGCGTAGTTGGGCAGCACACCGACCAGGAAGGTGGAGATGCCCATGATCAGGATCGTGACCAGGAAGGTGTACTTGCGGCCGATGCGGTCGCCCAGGCTGCCGAAGAACGCGGCGCCGAACGGACGCACGAAGAAGCCAGCGGCGAACGCCAGCAACGCGAAGATCATGCCGGTGGTCTCGTTGACCCCGCTGAAGAACTGCTTGGCGATGAGCGCGGCGAGCGAGCCGTACAGGTAGAAGTCGTACCACTCGAAGACCGTGCCCAGGCTGGAGGCGAAGATTACCTTCTTGTGGCCCTTGGTCAGGATCTGTCCCGACGGGTTGATGGCGGTGCTGGACATAGGAAGCTTCCCCTCCGAAGCGGGTGGTGTGGCGGTGCGGTGGTGGGGCGAGGCGGCCCGTCGCGCGTGCGTGGCGAGTCCGTGGCGGCGCGGCAGCCCCTCCCAGACGCCGCGCCGCCGCGGACTCAGAAGCTGTACTTGGCGGTGAACTGCAGGCGGGCAATATCGCCCTTGGCGCCGCTTTCGATCTCGCGCTTGCCCACCATCAGCTCGGCGCCGACGTCGACCTTGGGCATCGGCGTGTAGAAGACGTTGCCGCGGAGGCTCTGCACGTTCTTGGTCACGCCCAGCCCGGTCAGCGCGGCGTCGTTGGCGTAGTCGCTGCGCGCGTAGATCAGGTTGGTGCGCAGCTTGGGCGAGAACGCATGGCGCCAGCCGATGTAGCCGGCGACCACGCCGACCGTGTACAGGTCGCGGTCGGCCGCGTCGTAGACCGCGTCCTGGGCGATGCCCAGGCCGACGTAGCGGCCGATGCCCTCGCCGCCGCTGAGCTGGTAGAACAGGCTGTCGCTGTCGCTGGCCACCCACTTGCCGCCCAGGGTCAGGCCGCCGGCGGCCTTGCTGGCGTCGGCGCCGGTGGCGCGGTTGTCCACCTTCAGCTGGCCGAGCAGGCCGGCGATGCCGAAGCTGCCCCAGTCGCCCTTCCAGCCGTAGCGCACGGTCAGGTCCGGCAGCGCGCCGCGATCGGAACTGGCGCTGGTGATCACGCCGGTCGCACTGCGGTTGTACAGGGTGGTTTCCGGGTTCTCCAGGGTGATGCTGAAGCCGCCGTGGGTGTAGCGCAGCTGCGCCTGGCGCACGAAGATCACGCCGTCGGTGGGGCCGATGAAATCGGCCGCTTCCGGCAGCGCCGCCGGGTCCATGAAGTTGGACCAGGTCTGGCCGGCCAGCCAGTGGTTCCAGTACATGTAGGCGTGGCGCAGGGTGGCGCCGTAGGTGTTGGTGGCGGTCTGGTTGCCCAGCGCGTTGCCGAAGAAGTCCAGTTCCACAAGCGCGCCGGCCTTGTCGCCGGTATCGGTGACGCTGTCCACGCCGACGTTGATGCGCGAGAACTTGGCGTGCGCGTTGTAGTCGGTGCCGGACCTGCCGCCGCCGACCGGGGTCTGCCCCGGCAGGTACAGCGCGCGGCCGGTGGCGTCGTCGGCGAGTTGGCCGTCGCCGGTGCGGGTGGCCAGGAAATCGGCCTTGATGAAGCCGCCGACCTTGAACGTGGTGCCGGGTGCGGCGCCGGGGGTGATGGTAGTCGCCTGGATCGGCGCCTTGCCGGCCGGCAGCGCCGGTTGCGCCGCCTGGCTGGACTTCATTGCAGCCACCTCGGTCCGGGCCTGCGCGATCTGGCCCTGCTGCTGTTGCTGCGAGGACAACAGCAACTGCACCTGCCGCTCCAGCTCGGCCACGCGGGCCTCCAGCGCCTGCTCGCGCGCCGACGGGGGCTTGCCGCTCTGCGCGAAGGCCGCGCCGGGCGCGACCAGCGCCATGCACAGCGCGGCGGCCAACGGGCGCCGTGCCAACGATGCGATGCGGTTGCGCATTACTCCCTCCCGAATAATGGATATCCGCCGCGCGCAGGCACGGCTGGATGCAGGGTGCGCGCCGCGGCAGGCCGCGCCTATTGGCCATTAGTCGAACGGGCCCGGCGTTTACGACCATCGTCTAAAGCCCGTCGCGTGCGCGCTTAACGGTGGATGCGGCAAACTGCGCCATGACGCGCCGCCGCATGCGGCGCACCGTTCATTGCAGAGGGCACCATGGCCGCTATCTACCCCGTCGATCCGCAGTTCGCCGCCCGGGCGCGGATCGACAAGACCCAGTACCAGCGCCTGTACCGGCAATCGGTGGAGCAGCCGGAGGCGTTCTGGGGCCAGGCCGCCGAGCGCCTGGACTGGTTCAAGAAGCCGACCCGGATCAAGGACGTGAACTTCGCCCTGGACGACGTCCATATCCGCTGGTTCGAGGACGGCGAACTCAACGCCAGCGTCAACTGCCTGGACCGGCAGCTGGCCACGCGCGGCGACAAGACCGCGCTGCTGTTCGAACCGGACAGCCCGGACGCGCCGTCCTACACGGTCAGCTACCGCGCGCTGTACGAACGCGTGTGCCGGCTCGGCAACGCGCTGCGCTGCCTCGGCGTACAGAAGGGCGACCGCGTCACCATCTACCTGCCGATGATCCCCGACGCGGCGGTGGCGATGCTGGCCTGCGCGCGCATCGGCGCGATCCATTCGGTGGTGTTCGGCGGCTTCGCGCCCAATTCGATCGCCGACCGGGTGATCGACTGCGGCAGCAAGCTGATCATCACCGCCGACGAGGGCCTGCGCGGCGGCAAGAAGATCCCGCTCAAGGCCAACGTCGATGCGGCGCTGAAGCTGCCCGGCACCACCACCGTGGAGACCGTGCTGGTGGTGCGCCACACCGGCGGCGTGGTGGCCATGCAGGCCCCGCGCGACCGCTGGTTCCACGACGTGGTCGACCCGCAACCGGCGCAGTGCGAGCCCGAGCGCATGAACGCCGAGGATCCGCTGTTCATCCTCTACACCTCCGGCTCCACCGGCAAACCCAAGGGCGTGCTGCACACCACCGCCGGCTACCTGCTGTACGCGGCCTACACCCACGAGGCGGTGTTCGACCTGCGCGAGGACGACGTCTACTGGTGCACCGCCGACGTCGGTTGGGTCACCGGCCACAGCTACATCGTCTACGGGCCGCTGGCCAACGGCGCCACCGCGCTGATGTTCGAGGGCGTGCCCAACTACCCCAACGTGTCGCGCTTGTGGGAGGTCATCGACAAGCACCGGGTGACGATCTTCTACACCGCCCCCACCGCGATCCGCGCGCTGATGCGCGAGGGCGAGGCGCCGGTCATGCGCACCTCGCGCGCGTCGCTGCGCCTGCTCGGCAGCGTCGGCGAGCCGATCAACCCCGAGGCCTGGCGCTGGTACTTCGATGTGGTCGGCGACGGCCGCTGCCCGATCGTGGACACCTGGTGGCAGACCGAGACCGGCGGCATCCTGATCACCCCGCTGGCCGGCGCGATCGACCTCAAGCCCGGCTCGGCGACGCTGCCGTTCTTCGGCGTGCAGCCGGCCCTGGTCAGCGCCGACGGCGAAGTCCTGGAAGGCGCCACCGAAGGCAACCTGGTGCTGCGCGACTCGTGGCCGGGGCAGATGCGCACCGTCTACGGCGACCACCAGCGCTTCATCGACACCTACTTCCGCACCTACCCGGGCAGCTACTTCACCGGCGACGGCTGCCGCCGCGACGCCGACGGCTACTACTGGATCACCGGCCGCGTGGACGACGTCATCAACGTCTCCGGCCACCGCATCGGCACCGCCGAGGTGGAGAGCGCGCTGGTCTCGCATCCGAAGGTGGCCGAGGCCGCAGTGGTCGGCTTCCCGCACGACATCAAGGGTCAGGGCATTTACGCCTATGTGACCCTGGTGGCCGAAGAGACCCCGGGCGAGGAACTGCACCGGGAACTGGTGGCCTGGGTGCGCAAGGAGATCGGCCCGATCGCCGCGCCCGACCACCTGCAATGGGCGCCGGGCCTGCCGAAGACGCGCTCGGGCAAGATCATGCGTCGCATCCTGCGCAAGATCGCCGAGAACGCGCCCGACCAGCTCGGCGACACCTCGACCCTGGCCGATCCGTCGGTGGTGGAGTCGCTGGTCAACGAGCGGCTGGCGCGCTAGAGCCGGGATTTCGGGGGTTGGGATTGGGGATTCGCCGAAGCGGTCCCCGCCCCACTTCCACATCGCTGACGAGGCCGACTCCCGCTGTCGCCGTTGCCAATCCCCAATCCCCACTCCCGGCTCCGCAAATGCCCACCCTGCTGATCGCCGACGACCATCCCCTGTTCCGCGAGGCGCTGCGCGGCGCGGTGCAGCGGGTGATGCCGGGGGTGCAGCTGTACGAGGCCGACAGCGTGGAAGCGCTGTATGCCCTGGTCGACCGCCACGCCGACGCCGATCTGCTGCTGATGGATCTCAACATGCCCGGCGCGCAGGGCTTCAGCGCGCTGGTGCACATGCGCGCGCTGCATCCGCAGTTGCCGGTGGTGGTGGTGTCCGCGCGCGAGGAGCCGACGGTGATGCGGCGCGCGTTGGATCACGGCGCGTTCGGCTTCATTCCCAAGTCGGCCGATTCGGACACCATCGGCCTGGCCCTGGGCACGGTGCTGGACGGAGAGCGCTGGGCGCCGCCGGAAGCGCACAACGTGCCGCCCACCGACCGCGCCGAACGCGAGGTCGGCCAGCGCCTGCGCGAACTGACCCCGCAGCAGTTCCGCGTGCTGCAGATGCTCGGCGCCGGCCGCCTCAACAAGCAGATCGCCTACGACCTGGGCGTGTCCGAGGCCACGATCAAGGCGCACGTCACCGCGATCCTGCGCAAGCTCGGCGTCACCAACCGCACCCAGGCGGTGCTGATGGCCGGCAAGCTGGCGATCGACCGCGACGGCATCGTACTGCCGCTGGAAGAGGAGTGAACCCACGCCACGCCTGGAAGCGCAAGCGCATCGCTTTGCCGGATGCGTGCGCTGTGTTTCGTTCGCTGGAATGCGGCTGCGGCTCGATCGTCTCGCAAGGACATGCGGTCGTGCGCAAGGCTGGCGCAGCGTCACTGTAGGACCGGTTCCAACCCCGACCGCTTTCCGCGCAACCCGAGCCATCGCCCGCACACCCAGCGATCGCCGGTCCATCTCGCAGCCATCCGTTCCTTCGCACCGATGCCGCGACCGCTGCGCCACGCAGCGCATATAGAGGCTGCTAAGAAAAAAAGCAGCAGGTTCGAGCGCGTTCGAGGCGTATTCGCCGGCATTCGCTGCTGTTACACTGCGCGCCCCTTGGGGAGTAGCCTGCTGTCCGGCGTACCCGGACAGCGCCCGCATCAACACACTCGGCCGCAGCGCCGTGGTGCGGGCAGCCATCTCGGTTGGCGAGACCAGCGGCGAGCTTGCGTGGCGAAAGCCGGGCGCGCGCGCTCGTCGTCGTCTCCTGCCCCGGCGCGGTCCCCCACATGTCGTTTCTTTCGATTCTGTTGCTCGGCATCGCCATGTCCACCGATGCCTTCGCCGCCGCGGTCGGCAAGGGCGCGGCGATGCGCAAGCCGCTGTGGCGCGACGCGCTGCGCGCCGGCCTGATCTTCGGCTGCATCGAGGCGCTGACGCCTGCACTGGGCTGGCTGCTGGGTCAGGCCGCCTCCCGGTACGTGGTGTCGTTCGACCACTGGATCGCGTTCGGCCTGCTGTCCGCGCTGGGCGTGCACATGATCGCCGCCGGGCTCAAGCCGGAGCAGGTCGAGCAGGCCGCCGAGACGTCCAAGCGTCAAGGCTTCTGGAACCTGGCCGCGACCGGCCTGGCCACCAGCATCGACGCGATGGCGGTCGGCGTCGGCCTGGCCTTCCTGGACGTGAACATCGTCGAGGTCGCGGTAGTCATCGGCCTGTGCACGCTGACCATGGTGACCCTGGGCATCATGCTCGGCCGCGTACTCGGCACGCTGGCCGGCAAGCGCGCGGAAATCGGCGGCGGCGTACTGCTGATCGCGATCGGCTGCACCATCCTGTACGAGCATCTGCACTGAGGCGCGGATTCGGGATTGGGGATGGCGGGGCGCTTCGCCGCGCTATCCCGGATCGCGCGTGTTCGTTCGGCTTCGGCGCTGCGTCGGGGACGGTCTGGCGG
This sequence comes from Xanthomonas theicola, assembly GCF_014236795.1. Classification (NCBI taxonomy): domain Bacteria; kingdom Pseudomonadati; phylum Pseudomonadota; class Gammaproteobacteria; order Lysobacterales; family Lysobacteraceae; genus Xanthomonas; species Xanthomonas theicola. Next base: position 3,528,696 of record NZ_CP049017.1, read on the forward strand.
TGAATTCCAGGTAGGTGGACAGGATGTACTTGTCGCCGCTGCGTGGCGGCAACGCGGCATGCAGGGACATTTCGTCGTGGCGACGCAAGCGATCGCAGACGCGCGCCAGCGCGAAGAACGGGGCGCTCTGCTTGCGCTTGTCGATGAGCGCGCACTGGCTCGGCGACGGGCCCGGTCGCCTGGACGCACGGCGCCAGCTCGGCATGCAGCGCGACACCGTGCTGGCGCTGCGGCGCGCGCTGCCGTCGCTGCTGGTCTATGCGCTGCTGGTGATCGGCGGCGCGCAGCTGCTGGCCCGGTATGTCAGCCACGACGAGCGCGCGCTGCGGCCGGTTGCGCGCGATGGCCGCTGGCGCTGCTGCAGTTCGCCAGCGGCAGCCGCCACGACGCCGGCTCGGCGTACCGCGTCACCCGCACGCCGTGGCCGCGGCGCGAACTGCAGGGCCACTGGCAACTCGCCGCCGCGCACGGCAACCTGTCCGGCACGCACATGCTGGCGCTGCACGACGGCGCCGAACCGGAACCGCGGGTGCAAGCGCTGCTGCTGCCCGACGCGTCCCGCGCCGCCGCGCCGATCCCGGTCGCCGCCGCGCAGGCACAGCGGCGCGAACTGGCGCTGGCGGCGGCCACTCGGGGAGCGACGGGATCGCGGTGCCGTGCGGTGCGGTCATGCGCTGGCGGTCCGGAGCGGCGAGCGGAAAGGGCCGCCACCATGGCCGGGCCGAAGCGCGGGTCGCAACGCGCGCCGTGCCGGCAGCCGGCAAAAGGCGCACACACTGCTGATACGCGGCCGGGCCGCCGCGCGCGCCGACCGCGCCTAACCGTTCTTGATCGGATCGTGGTGTGCGCTGAGGAACGCGCGCAGCGAAGCGGGCTTGACCGGCTTGGTCAGCACCCGGTAGCCGCGTTCGCGCGCCTGCAGCTTCAGTTCGTCGCGGCCGTCGGCGGTGAGCAGCGCGCCGGCGACCGGGCCGACCATCGCCTTGCGCAGCGCGTCCAACGTGTCCAGTCCGTCCAGGCGGTCGTGCAGGTGGTAGTCCACCAGCATCACGTTGGGTGCGCACGCCGCCAGCGGCAGCGCTGCGTCCACGGTGCTGGCGCAGATCACCTGCACCTGCCAGCGGCCGAGCAGCGCGCGCATGCCATCGAGGATCTCCTGGTCGTTGTCCACGCACAGCACGCGCAACCCGGTCAGCGAGTCGCTGGCGGCGACGCTGCGCTGCTGGCGCTGCTGCTTCTGCGGCACCGGCGCCACCCGCGGCAGGGTGATCGCGAACATGCTGCCGCGGCCGACCGTGCTGCGCGCATCCAGCTCGTGGCCGAGCAGGCGCGAGATGCGCTGGCAGATCGACAAGCCCAGGCCCAGGCCCTGCTCGCCCCAGTCGAACGGCTGCTGGTAGCGCTGAAATTCCTCGAAGATCTGCTGCATGTGGCGCTCGGGTATGCCGGGGCCGGTGTCCCACACCTGCAGTTCCAGTTCCTCGCCGCGCCCGCGCATGCCCAGCACGATGCGGCCCTGGCGGGTGTAGCGCAGCGCGTTGGCGAGGAAGTTCTGCAGCACGCGGCGCAGCAGGCGGCGGTCGCTGCGCACCCAGATCGGCCGCGCGTAGGCGTGCAGGCGCAGACCGCGGCCGGCGGCGACCGGGGTGTACTGCGCGGCCAGCTCGCGCAGCAGCACGCTGGCATCGAAGTCCTCGATCGCCGGGCGCAGGCCGCCGGCATCCAGCCGCGACACGTCGAGCAGGCCGTCGAGCAATTCCTCGGCCGCACGCAGCGAGGCGTCCACGCGCTCGGCCAGGTGCCGCTGTTCCTCGTTCTGGTGCGCCTCGCGCAGCGCCGAGGCGAACAGCCGCGCCGCGTTGAGCGGCTGCAGCACGTCGTGGCTGATGGCGGCCAGGAAGCGGGTCTTGGACTGCTGCGCCAGTTCGGCCTCGCGCGAGCGCGCCGCCACGCGCTGCTCCAGCGTCTCGTTGGCCTCCAGCAGCGCCTGCTCGGCGCGCTTGTAGTCGGTGATGTCGTTGTAGCTGGTCACATAGCCGCCGCCGGGCAGCGGCTGGCCGCGCATCTCGATCACCTTGCCGTCGCTGCGGGTGCGCTCGAACACGTGCGGCGTGCCGGCGCGCATGTGCGCGATGCGGCGCTCGATCTGCTCCTCGATCAGGCCGCCGCCCAGCTCGCCGCGCTCGGCGTTGTAGCGGATCAGGTCGGCGACCGGGCGGCCGACGTAGAGCATGCCGTCGGGGTAGCCAAACATCTGCTGGTAGCGCCGGTTCCACGCGGTCAGGCGCATCGCCGGATCGACCACGCTGACCCCGGCGCTGATGTTCTCCAGCGTGGTGGACAGGATCTCGCGGTTGAAGCGCAGCTCCTGCCCGGCCTCGTCCAGCACCGCCACCACTTCGCCCAGGTCCATGCCCGAGCCGCGCAGCAGGCTGGTCAGCACCAGCCGCGCCGAGGCCGCGCCGATCGAGGCGGCGAGCAGGCGTTCGGTGAACTGCACCCAGGCGCGGTCGGCCACCGCATTGGGCTGCGGCTCGCGGCCGAGCAGCTGCGCCTGTTCGGCGAAGGCGCGGCGCGCGTGGCGCTCGCCGACCATGCGCTCGGCCAGGGTCTGCAGGTCGATCACCTGCACCTGCCCGAGCCAGTCGCCGGCCACCGCCGGGCGCTGCGAGTACGGTTCCAGGAACGGCGCCGCGCGCATGCGCTCGTCCAGGCCCGGACGCCAACGCGCCGCCACCAGCATCATCGCGCCGACGTTGACCAGCAGCGACCAGAACGTGCCGTGCGCCAGCGGATCCCAGCCGCGCATACCGAATAGCTGCTGCGGACGCAGCCAGGAAATGCCGAACGGCCCGTCGTGCAGCCACTGCGGCGCCAACCAGCCGGCCTGGGTCAGCGCCGGCAGCAGCAAGGTATAGATCCAGGTGCCGAAGCCCAGCAGCATGCCGGTCTCCACGCCCTTGCGGCTGGCGCCGCGCCAGTACAGCCCGCCGATCAGGCCCGGCGCGAACTGCGCCACCGCGGCGAAGGCCATCAGCCCGTACGAGGCCAGGGTGCTGTCGTTGCTGCTGCTGCGGTAGTAGCCGTAGGCGATCAGCGCCAGCAGCAGGATCGCCAGGCGCCGGATCCACAGCACCCGCGAGGCGACGTCGGCGCCGGCCGCCTGCTGGTGCCCACGGCGGCGCAGCAGCACCGGCATCACCAGGTCGTTGCTGACCATCGTCGCCAGCGCGATGCTGGAGACGATGACCATGCCGGTGGCGGCGGAGAACCCGCCGACGTAGGCGACCAGCGCCAGCGCGCTGCGACCCTCGGCCAGCGGCAGCGCCAGCACGATGCTGTCGCCGGCCACCTCGCCGGAATGGCCGAACAGGGCGACGCCGGCCGCGGCGACCGGCACCACCATCGCCGAGATCACCACCAGATACAGCCCGAACAGCCAGCGCGCCTTGCGGATGTCGCCGATGTCGCTGCACTCCACCACCGCCACATGGAACTGCCGCGGCAGGCAGACGATGGCCAGGAAGCTGAGCAGCGTCTGCGAGATGAAGCCGACCGGCGGCGTGTTCTGGAACAGCGTGCGCGCCGACTGCAGCACTTGCCCGTCGCGCCCACTCAGCCACACGTAGGCGAACACGCCCACCGCGACCATCGCCAGCAGCTTGACCACCGATTCCAGCGCGATCGCCAGCATCATGCCGTGGTGGTGTTCGGTGGCATCGACCTGGCGGGTGCCGAACAGGGTCGCGAACAAGGCCATCAGCAGCGCCACGTACAGCGCCGGATCGGCGTAGAACGGCGCGCCCGCTCTGGACTGGCCGCTGAGCACCTGCAGGCTCATCGCCACCGCCTTGTACTGCAGCGCCAGGTACGGCACCACGCCGACCAGCGCGATCGCCGCCACCAGCGCCGCCAGCCGCCGCGAGCGGCCGTAGCGCGAGGAGATGAAGTCGGCGATGGAGACCGTGTTCTCGCTGCGCGCGATCAGCGCCAGCCGCTCGACGATGCGCCAGCCGAACAACAGCAGCAGCAGCGGGCCCAGGTAGATCGGCAGGTAGCCGGCGCCGTTGCGCACCGCGCTGCCGACCGCGCCGTAGAACGTCCACGACGAGCAGTACACCGCCAGCGCCAGGCCGTACACCGCCGGGCGCAGCCATGGCCGCTGCGGGTACAGCGGCCGCCGGTCGCCCCACCATGCCACCGCGAACAGCAGCGCCGCGTAACCGACCGATACCAGCAACAGGATCCAGCTAGAAACCAAGGTCGAGGTCCCCAAGACGATCGCGGCAGTCTAGGACCTGTTGGCGGGATCGGGGTAGGCCGCGCCACCGATGCCACGCCAGACCAGCGCTGGCGCCGAAGGCCCGTCGCCGCGCCGCGCGGCGACACCGCAGCATGGGCACAGGCTAAGATTCGCGTCGTGACCACCCGTGCCCGCCCGCGCTGATGTCCTCCGTACCGGCCGCGTCGCGGGCGAGCTACCTGCAGCAGCAACGGCTACGGCTGCAGGCGCAGTTGCAACAGGCGCAGGCGCGGCGGGCCGCGGCCGAGGCCGAGGTGGAGCGGCACCTGCCGGCGGTGGAACAGGCCGTGGCCGCGATCGGCCGCGGCTTCATCGCGCAGGCCGCCCAGGCCGCCGCCGCCGTGCTGCGCCGCGAACGCCGCCGCGCCTGGTGGCCGGCGCTGCTGCTGCGTCCGCTGCTGCCGGACTGGCGCTGGCGGCTGGCGCTGCTCGCGTTCCTGCTGCTGGCGCTACCGTGGATGAGCGCGCACTGGCTCGGCGACGGGCGCGGCTATCTGGACGGGTGGCGCCATCTGGGCATGCAGCGCGACACCCTGGTGCTGCTGCAGCGGGCGCTGCCGTCGCTGCTGGTCTATGCGCTGCTGGCGATCGGCGGCGCGCAACTGCTGGCCCGGCATGTCAGCCAGGATGAACGCGCGCTGCTGACCGGTTTCGCGCAGCGGCCGCTGGCGCTGATGCAGTTCGCCCGCGACGACCGCCACGGCAGCGCCTATCCGTACCGCGTCACCCGCGCGCCATGGCCGCTGCGCGAACTGCAGGGCCGCTGGCAAATCGACGCGGCGCACGGCGACCTGGCCGGCGCGCGCATGCTGGCGCTGCACGACGGCGCCGAACCGGAACCGCGCGTGCAGGCGCTGCTGCTGCTGCCCGACGATCGCCATGCCGCCGCGCTGATCCCGATCGCCGCCGAACTCGGCGGCGACGCACAGGCACAGCTGCGCGAGCTGGCGCTGGCGGTGGCCGCGGACGCCGCCGCCCAAGCGCCGCCGATCGCCGAGCTGCACCGGCACGTGGACGCCTGGATGGATGCGCGCAGCCAGCAGCGCATGCTGCAGCAGCGGCTGCAGAGCATGGACGACATCCACCGCCACTGGGCCGACGTGGCGCTGCCCGACGGCACCCTGGACCAGATCCTGAAGCTGGTGGACCTGTTCGTGTCCGGACGCACGCCGGCGCCGAAGGGCATGCTGTTGCAAGGTCCGCCGGGCACCGGCAAGACCCTGATCGCGCGCAAGCTGGCGCGCCATGCCGGCTGCCATTTCGAGGCGCTGGGGGTGGCCGACCTGAAGGCCGCGCACGTCGGCCACACCGGCCCCAAGGTGCAGGCGATCTGGCAGCGCTGCCGCGCCAAGGCGCCGGCGATCCTGTTCATCGACGAATGCGAGAGCGTGTTCGCGCGCCGCGGCGGCGTGGACAGCGACAGCTTCGGCGCCGAGCTGGTACAGACCTTCCTGGCCGAATGGGACGGCTTCCACGAAGCCTGCGGCCAGGTGCTGGTGATCGGCGCCACCAATCGTCCCGAATTGCTCGACGACGCGGTGCTGTCGCGCTTCACCGCCAGCATCGGCATCGGCCTGCCCGACGCGGCGGCACGCGCGCGCATCCTCGGCGGCGAACTGGAGCGCGCCGGCTTCGCGCTGGCGCTGGATCCGCGCGTGGTCGCCGACAGCAGCGGCCTGTCCGGCCGCGACCTGCACACCCTGGTGGCGCGGGCGGCGGCCGAGTGCCTGGACGGCGAACTCGACGGCGATGCGCTGCTGGCGCAGTTGCGCTTGCTGCGCGGCAAGGGCTCGACCCGGGTGGCGCCCTTGGACTGGAACGACGTCGTGCTGCCGGCGGCGGTGATCGAGGAATTCGTCGGCTTGGGCAAGGAACTGCGCAATGCCGAGACCCTGGCCACGCTGGGCGTGCCGGTGCCGCGCGGGATCCTGCTGGACGGCCCGCCCGGCACCGGCAAGACCCAGCTCGCGCGGATCCTGGCCAGCCAGTCGGGCCTGGCCTTCATCGCCCTGGCCGGCGCCGACCTCAAGGCCGCTTACCTGGGCCAATCGGGCCAGCGCGTGCAGGCCGCGTTCGAGCGCGCCCGCGCGCAGGCGCCGTGCATCGTGTTCGTCGACGAGATCGACATCGTCGCGCCGGCCCGCGGGGCCGACGGCGACGACGCGCTGACCCGCGAGATCGTCGGCCAGTTGCTGCAGGAACTGGACGGGGTGGCCAGCCAGGCCGGGCAGGTGTTCCTGCTGGCCGCCAGCAACCATGCCGCCGCAATCGACCCGGCACTGCGGTCGCGGCTGGACCGCCAGATCGAGATCGGCCTGCCCGACCACGCCGCGCGCCGCGCGATCGTCGCACGCCTGCTGCACGGCAAGCCGCTGGCGTTCGACGCGGCGGACGCGGCCGCCTGGTTGGCCGCGCACAGCGACGGCCGCTCCGGCCGCGACCTGCAGACCTGGGTCGGCCGCGCCATGCGCCGCGCCGCCCGCCGCGCGCTGCTGGAAAGCGACGATGCGGCGAACACCCGGCTGCAATGGAACGATCTGATCGACACCACGGATGCGCCGCCCGTGTAGGAAGGAGCGCAAGGCGGCCCCTGGCCATCCCGCTCTGCGAAACCAGTGCGTCCACCGCAGATGCCTGTCGGGAAAGGAGCGTTCGACGCGGCGCGCAAACATCCCGGTCGGGGTTGAAACCCCTCCTGCAGGAAGTGCTGGTATCGCTACGGCGCAAACCCCAACCCCCTCGCCCACACCCGCATCCGCGCAAGGAGCGTGTGCGAGGTCATGCACAGCGTGCGGCCATCGTCGCCGAAGGCGCAGTTGAAGACGGCGTCGTCGGTCTCGATGCGGCCCAGGCGGCGGCCGTCTGGCGCGGACACGCGTGCGCCGCCGGGACCGGTGGCCAACACGCGGCCGTCGGGCGCCACCGCCATGCCGTCCGGCAGGCGGGATCGGCGGCGCCGACGAGGTCGGAGGCATCGGCGAAGACGCGCCTGCCGGCGACCGCGCCGCGCGCGTGGAGCGCATACACGGTCCACACCGGCTGTGCCGGGTCGGAGTTGGCCACGTAGCAGGGTGCGTTCGTCGGGTGACAGGGCGATGCCGTTGGGGAAGCACAGGCCATCGTCCGGCAGGTGCACGCTGCCGTCGGTATCCAGGCGATAGACGCCGTTGAAGCGCATTCTGTCGTCCTCCACCGGCGACACCCATCTGCTGCGCTACGTGATCGGCGATTCGCCGTACGGTGCGTTCACCTACCAGGGCCCGCTGCCGAGCCCGGTGGCCGGCGGGACCACGCGCCACTCGACCTGCCGGTTCCAGGGCACCTGGTACCTGTTCCACCACGACGCGATGCTGTGCGGCGGCGTCAACCACCTGCGCTCGATCACGCGCACCGAACGGCGGCACGGCGCGCAGGGACGCATCGCCCTGCTCCATCCCCGCGGCGAGCCGCGGGCGGCGGCGGCCGGTCCGCCACGCGCCGGCATCGTGAATGCCGGCCGGCGTGGTGCACGATGACGGCGGTCCCATCGGCTGTGTATGCTCGGGTCTCGTGGAAGACATGACGCCCGCCGAGATATCCCAGCGCATCGACGCTCTGCGTCGCGAGCACCGTGCGCTCGACGAACAGATCCAGCGCATCCCGGCCAACCTCGACGACGAACTGCAGGCCAAGCGGCTGAAGAAGCGCAAGCTGCAGCTCAAGGACTGCATCATGCGCCTGGAGCACCTGCTGATTCCCGACGAACCGGCGTGAGCGCGGCGACGTTCTTCAGCGTCGGCCATTCCACGCGTCCCCTGGACGGGTTCCTGGAGATCCTGCACGTCGCGCAGGTCGCGCAGCTGGCCGACGTGCGCGCGTTCCCGTCGTCGCGGCGCTTCCCGCAGTTCGACGGCCGCGCATTGGCGCGCGCGCTGGCCGCCGCCGGCATCGGCTACCGACACTTCCGCGCGCTGGGCGGACGCCGCGGCCAACAGCCCGGCATCGACCCGCAGCGCAACGGCCATTGGCGCAGCGTCGGTTTCCACAACTACGCCGACTACGCGCTGGGTGGCGAATTCGGCGAGGCGTTCGCACAGCTGCGCGCCTTCGGCAGCCGCGGCGCGTGCGCGCTGATGTGCGCCGAAGCCGACTGGCGCCAGTGCCATCGCCAGATCGTCTGCGATCATCTGCTGCACCACGGCCACCCGGCGATCCACCTGATCGACGCGGTGCGCCGCGAGCCGGCCACCCTCAACCCCGCCGCGCGCAGCGATGCGCAGGGTCGGCTGGTGTATCCGGCGCACAGCGCGCCTGCCGGCCCGGTCACTGGCGATCTGTTCGGCGGCTGAGCCGTTGGATCCCGGCGATGCCGACGATGCCACGTGTGGGAGCGACTGAAGTGGCTTGTGTCTTATTCGGGTCTATCGTTGAGATGAGGGCGGAGTGCGGCAGGCCGCTCGTTACCGCCGCCGATTCAATCCTGCGGCGCCACCGGCTCTTCCGGCTTGGCCGCCTCCGGGCTGACCCGCTCGATGGTGTAGCGCAATTCGCGGCCGAGGATGAACTTGGCGTCCTTGGCCCGCGCCGCGATGACCTGGTGGCGCCGCCTTGTTAGGCGCGTCGCCACGCGCCCGGATGCTGCCGCATCGCGTCGCTAGATACAGGCCGACTCAGGCTCAATCCTGCGGCGCCATCGGCTCTTCCGGCTTGGCCGCCTCCGGGCTGACCCGCTCGATGGTGTGGCGCAATTCGCGGCCGAGGATGAACTTGGCGTCCTTGGCCCACGCATCCAGGCGTTCGTCGAACACCAGCTTGCTGCTCTCGTCCGGCCACACCAGTTTCAGCTCGCGCAGCTTCTGGATGAAGCCGCGGAACAGGGTCTTGTCGAAGAACTCCGGCGCGGCCGGCGCGTACAGCAGGCTCAGCCGCTGCGCGGCCTGCTGGCACAGGCTTTCCAGTTCGCCGGCGCCGAGCTTGCCGGGGCCGTTCTTGACCAGCACCGAAATGGCGATGTAGTAGCGCTCGAACGCCTGCTGCAGCGAATGCCCGATCGCGCGCAGCCGGAACACCTCGTCGGTCTGCCCGGTGTTGCGCGCCAGCACGCCGCCGTCGTCGTCGTTGACCTGCAGCAGCAGGCCTTCGCGCACGAACACCGCGATGGTGCGCTCGATGCGTTCGGCGAACTGGTCCTCGCTCCACGGCAGGAACAGTTCGGCCTGCAGGAACGGGTACACGGTGCGGCCCAGCCGCAGCAGTCCGGAGCGGCTCATGCGGCGGTTGTTCTGAAAACAGCACGCCACCCAGGAAGAGGCGGTGAACAGGTGCAGCACGTTGTTGCGGAAGTAGCTCAGCAGCACCGCGTTGTCGCCGTTGACGCTGAGCACGTCGCCGAGCGGATGCGGCGTGCGGGTCAGCACGTTGATCTCCTCGGCGTGGGCGATGATGCGCTCGGGCGAATGGGGGGTGACGGTGACCCGGTCCGAGTACGGCAGTTCGGCCAGCAGCTTCTTGCACAGTTCGATTTGCGCGACCAGGTCGGCCTCGCCCATCGCGTGCTTGGGCGTGGACAGCAGCGCCAGCGCCAGCAGGTTGACCGGATTGACGTCGGCGGCGGCGTTGATGTGCACCTGGATCTGCTGCGCCAGCGCATCGACGGTGCCGTTCAACCAGGTCGGCTTCTCGTCCTCGCCCAGCGGCTGGCCGTCCCAGTCCGGCGCGCGCTGCGCCAGCACCTGGCGCAGCGCGATCGGCTCGCCGAAGTTCACCACCACCTGGCCGTAGTTCTGCTTGAGCACCTTGGGGATGCTCCACAGCAGGCCCCAGATCGATTCCTTCTCCTTGGGCCGGCCGCTGAGTTCGTCGAGATAGCTGTTGCCTTCCATCAGCTTCTCGTAGCCGACGTAGATCGGCTGGAACAGCACCGGCTTGCGCGGCTGGCGCAGGAACGCGCGCAGGGTCATCGCGATCATGCCGCCCTTGGGCTGCAGCAGCCGGCCGGTGCGCGAGCGGCCGCCCTCGACGAAGTACTCGATCGAGTAACCGCCGGCCACCAGCTGCGCCACGTACTCGCTGAGCACCGCCGAGTACAGCGCGTTGCCGCGGATCGAGCGGCGGATGAAGAACGCGCCGCCCTTGCGCAGCAGGGTGCCGACCACCGGCAGGTTGAGGTTGATGCCGGCCACGATGTGCGGCGGCACGATGCCGCGTTCGTACAGCAGGTAGGACAGCAGCAGGTAGTCCATGTGGCTGCGGTGGCTGGGCACGTAGATCACCTCGTGCCCGGGCGCGGCCTCTTTCAGCTTGTCCAGGTGGTGCACCAGCACGCCGGCGTAGATGCGGTTCCACACGTGGGTGAGCAGGAAGCTGGCCGAACGCACCACCGGGCTGGAGTAGTCGGCGGCGATCTCCCAGGCATAGGCGTGGGCCTTGCGCCAGGCGTCCATCGGCTTGCTGTTGTCGCGCTTGGCCTGCGCGGCGATGGCCTCGCGCACCGGCTCGGCGGCCAGCACCTGGTCCACCAGCAGGCGCCGGGTCGACAGGTCCGGCCCGATCACCGCCTCGCGGATGCGCCGGAAATGGGTGCGCAGCACGCGCTGCAGCTTGCGCACGGTGCGTTCCGCCGGCAGCCCTTCGTCGACCGTCTGCCGCATCGACACCGGCGGGGCGAAGCGCACGATGGTGCTGCGGCCGTTGAGCAGCACGCCGAGCAGGCGGCGGAAGCTGCCGACCAGCGCCCAGTTTTCCGAGAACAGCACCGCGAACCAGCCGCTCTGTTTGTCCGGGGCGCGGCCGACGAAGATCGACACCGGCACCAGGTGGATGTCCAGGTCCGGGCGCTCGCGATGCGCCTGCAGCAACCTGGCCAGCGAATCGGAATGGGTCTTGGCGCCGCGCTGTTCGGGGATCAGCGCGTTGTTGCTGCTGCGCCGCGACAGCGCCAGGTAGGCGCGCTTGCGCCCCAGCGGGTCGCCGGGCAGCGGCACCAGCGGCGACGGCAGGCCGGCCTCGCGGCAGGCCTTGTCCAGGATCAGCGCGTTGGATAGGCCGTAGTCTTCCAGCACGTAGACCACCGGGCGGCCGTCGTCGTACTGGCCGGGTTCGGCCGGCTCGATGTTCAGGCCCAGCCACGGATCGGCCACGCGCCCGAGCAGGCGCGCCCACAGCGGCCGCTTGGCGTTGCGCGCGGCGACCGACGGCAGCGGCGCGGCGCCTTGCACGTTGCCGGCGGCGTCGCCGCTGGCCGGGGGAGCGGGCGCGGGCGCCGGATCCGAGGCGCCCGCAGCCGCGGCGGCGGCGGGGAAGAGGAGGGGGTTTTGTTCTGGCATCGGCGTCATTATCGCTTAGCCGGCGGTGCGGGGTCGGCGGCGGGCGCCGCCGGAGCGGCGGCAGGGGCCGCGAGCGGCGCCGCGGCCGCGGCCGCGGCCAGCAGCGTGTCCACCTCGTGCAAGGTCTCGCGCAGGTACCAGCGGCCCTGGCGGCGCACCAGCACCGCGGTGGTGTCGATCCGCGCGCTGCCCAGTGGATACTGGATGCGGACCACCGCCTGGTCGCCCTGCTGGCTGACCAGCCCGGTGCGCAGTTCGCGCACGCTGGCGTCCAGGTCCAGGCCGTAGCCGGCCAGCACCGCCTTCAGCGCGCCCAGGAACAGCCCGAGCCGCTGCAGGCTCGGTTCCATGCCCAGGCGGCGCAGGTCGGCGTCGCGGCGCAGGCCGGTGCGGCGCGCGGCGGCGCTGAGCCGGGCGATCGCCGCCTGCGCGCGCTTGCGCTCTGCCAGCGGCGCGTGTGCGGCCCAGCCGCTCAGCGCCTGCACCAGTTGCATGTAGTGGCCGCGCTGTTGCGGTGTGTAGTCGCCCTGGTTGCGCAGGTACTGCACGCCGAACAGGCCCAGCGAGTGCGCGGCCTGACGCAAGCTCGCGGTCTGCCCGCCGAACTGCGCGTCGAAGGCCCGCTGCAGCTGCCGCTCGGCATCGGCCGCGGACAGCGTGTCGAGCACCTGCGGCAAGCGTTCGGCCAGCGGCAACTCGGTCAGCGGCCAACGGCTGCGGTCCTCGCGCCAGGCCTGCTGCAGGCGCTGGTACTGCGCGGGCGTGACCGCTGCGCGGGCGTAGCCGACGAGATCGTCGCGCTGCAGCGTGCGCGCCAGGTCGCGCACCGCCGCGGCCGGTTCGGCGCTAGCGCCGGGCAGGTCGGCGGGCGCGCGCTTACAGCCGATCAGGGCCAGCGCCAGCAGCGCCGCCGCAGGCGCGGCGCACAAGGACTTCACCGAAATCGGGCGTGGCGGCATGTGGGACTCGTTTCCCAAAACGTTCCGCATCTTGCTGGCCGCGCGCGTTTCCGGCAAGCCGCCGGCCGGCGCGACCACCGCAGGTCGGGTCGTCGACGCGGCGATCAGACATTGCCGAGCGCGCTGGCCATTGGCATCCTCGTCCTTCCCGGCATCGGCGTTCAGGGTGATCTCGCCGACCGCGCTATCGGCTCGGCGGCCGGTGAGCTGCACGCCCGCCGCCAACATACGCCGTGACCGCTGGAGACGATGCGTCCGGCTGTTAGCGCCACCGCAATCGGGCCGATCGACGCGCAAACCGCCAAGGCCTCTTGTGGGTAAAGGTCGTGGCAGTGGCCGCGCCGAACCGCACGGCCAGAGCGCGCGCCGGCAAACCATGTCCATCCCCCTCTCCCCGGCCGACCGTGCCGGCCAGGATCCGGCGCGACCTTCGGCCAGCCCGGCACGCTCGGCACACCGATCGCGGCGCTTTGCAATCCGTAGCGCACCGCGTCGTAGCGACGGCACACCATGTCCGATGCCGATATTCGAAATTTCATTGCAGTCTTATTTTCTTTCGCCCGTGTTTGTCCCACCATTCTGCGCAACATGAAGTGGATGTACGCATAAGTGGTACGGCGGGATTGCGTGAGTGTCGGCGAGACCGCCGGCGAATTCACGAGCCCGATCTTGTTCAGCGCCGATGGTTTATCGGCAATCCGCGGGATTGCAGACGAACCGCCGCGCAAACTCGATGCACATTTGGATGGAATTACATATGGCGATTGGCAGGGTATACTCGTGCAGCATAGTGAAGGCGTGGGGACCCGATCTGAAAAACGCGCTGACGCAGAAGACGGCAATGGCCACGAGCGTCGCCAATGTCAGCGCGGCCCCAAAGGCGCCGCCACCCGTCAATGCCCGTAAATTGAACCGTTCGGGCGGCACGTTCCAAGGGCTGTCAAACCGTTCCTCATCCCCGCCAAGTGCATCCTTGGTCGCGAAGGCAGCCGCAACACAGGCGGCTAGCGCCAGCTGCATCAGTCGCGTCTTCTCGCTCAATACTGGTTCCGATATTTCGGCGAAGATAAATGCGGCGCGCAGAGATTTCCTGCAAAGTATGCTGTCGCAAGAGACGAGCAAAATGCCGTTGCAAGATCTGAACACATCGCCTGCCCAGGAAGAACTGCCGCCGATCAATTGGGGTTCGCGTCCAGCGTCGAGCGTCGGCGCCGCGGAATGGTGGCTGGCACCACTCGCCCTTCCTGAGGCGAACAGCGCCCCGGCGGTAAGCATCGCTGGCCAGCTCAAGGGAGGGATTGCCGATGGCCTGGCGCACGCCAGCGGTGCACGGCATGGCGGCCAAGCCGGCCAAGCGGAAGGCGACGCTTCTCATGGCACGCATTCGAGCGTACACGAGGGCACCGGCGACACAGTGGCTGCGCGTTGCATCGATAGCCATCAGTTCGACGATTGCTGGGACGATGAATTTGGTGATGTGCCGGCTGATGATCTGACGCATAGTCCGGAGAGTGATCTGGAGAGTTCTCTGATGAGTGACTCGGAATGGGACGATGAATTGAGCGATGTGTCGGCTGATGATCTGACGCATAGTCTGGAGAGTAATCTGGAGAGTTCTCTGATGAGTGACTCGGAAAGCGATCCTGAGAGCGATCCGAAGAGTTTTCAGACGCGTGATCTGAGGGAGTATCTGAGGATTTATCCGAGAGATCTGGAGAATTATCCAGAGGGTGATGCGGCGGCGCGTCCGTTTGCGGAGAATGATTCCGGAATGAACCAGGAGTCCACGCTGCAGTCGTCGCAGCGCAGCGAGGAGCACATCGGCGTGGCGCAGACGAAAATCCCGCTCTCATCGATGGCTATTCTGAAGCATCTTGACGCACTTCGAATGCCGACGAACCCCGCCAGCACATAGTTTCGCAGCCTGCGAGCGATTGCGTCGGAGCGCAATGCAGAATGAGTCGAGTCGTTCGGCACGAGCGCTCGACTGTTCGCTGGCGGCGCGCACGCAGGCGGCGTCATCGAAGCGAAAATCGCATCGGACGCGCAAGCACACCCGCGCGACATGAAACCATCGTTTGCGACGATGGCTTTTGGGTTTTCAGATGGAGTGCACCATGAGACTGGATCTGGGAGACGCCAAACTACGCCGCTTCGCTGACGGTGACATCTGCGGTCGGATCGCACGCTGTCGCTGCGCGACCGCGGCACCGGTGGTGCGCCGGAACATTCCCTGGCCAGCCTGTCGCGGTCGGGACCAGGAGGGCGGCGCAGCGCCAGGCGCGTCGGCACATTGCGCCATGTTGCGACGCATCATGTAACCGCTTGCAGTTGCTGTTACCGTCCGCCCACCTCGCTTAGAGGTTTCACTGGACAGGGGCACAGTGAGATACACGTCTGCAATCTTCCCAATCGTCTGTCACGGCGGCCGTGGCCGCCGCGGTCTGGTGCTGGCCGGCGTTCTGTGCGCGCTGGCGATGATCCAGCCGGTATGGGCCCAGGACGGCACATTGCCGCCGCGCGACGCGTGGCGCGCGTCCAGTTCCTCCAGCCAGGTCAAGGCGCAGGCGATCGCCTACCTGATCGATGGCGATGCGACCACCCGCACCGGCGGCGCCTTCAGTCCGGGCCATTGGTTCCAGGTCGACCTGGGCCGCGAGGCGCGGGTCGGCGGCGTGCGCCTGCAGTGGGACACCGCCAATCCGGAAGGCTTCCTGCTGCAGGCCTCGCACGATGCCCAGCGCTGGGAAACGGTCTACACCATGGTCGACTCGATGGGCGGCACCGAGACGCTGTTCTTCACTCCGCGCCGCGCGCGCTACCTGCGCCTGGCCAGCCCCGAGCGCAGCGCCGACTGGGGCGTGTCGATCTACGAGATGGAGCCACTGGGCGAGGCGACCAGCGCGCGGCTGCGCGGCATCCCGGTGGCCGAGGCGGCCGCATTGTGGCAAGGCGGCACGGCAGTGACCATGCCGGGCAAGGGCACGCAGGCGCGGCAGCTGGACATCGCGTTTCCGCGTGCGTTTTCCAGCACCGGCCTGATCGTCGAGTTCGCCGGCGCGCACGGCGCAACGCGGCTGCAGGCGCAGGATGCCGCTGGCCGCTGGACCACGCTGGCCGAGGACCCGCAGGCCGCGCAGAGCGACAGCGCCTACCTGGCCGGCACCACGCCGGTCCAGGCGCGCGTGCTGCGTCTGAGCGTGGATGCCGCGCCCGGCGGCACCGTGCCGGCACTGCGGCGCCTGCGCCTGCTCGGGCCGAAGGCGGTGATGACGCCGATGAAGCGCTACCAGATGGCCGCGCAGCGCGGCCAGCGCGCGCTGTTCCCGGCGTCGCTGCACATGCAGCAAATCTACTGGACCGCGGTCGGCATCCACGCCGGCCGGCAGAAATCAATCTTCGACGAGTACGGCAATCTGGAGGCGTGGAAGGGCGCGCCGCTGGTACAGCCGCTGTGGCGCGATGCGTCCGGCACGGCCGCCGGCGCCGACAGCCACGCGCTGACGCACGCGCTGCGCGACGGCTGGAAGCCGATACCGTCGGTGCGCTGGTCGCCGCAGCCGGGGCTGGAACTGCGCAGCGAGACCTTCGCGATCGAGCACAACGGCCAGCCGGCGACGCTGCTGCGCCACCGCCTGCGCAACACCGGCAATACCCCGATCGACGGCACGCTGTCGCTGCTGGTGCGGCCGATGCAGATCAACCCGCCGTGGCAGAACGGCGGCCTGTCGCCGATCCACGCGCTGGCCATCGACGCGTCGGCGGTGCGCGTCAACGGTCGCCTGCTGCTGGAGTCGCTGAGCCCGCCGAGCGGCGCCGGCGCCGAGGCGTTCGGCGCGCATGGCGAGACCGAGATCACCAGGCATGTCGCCGCCGGCACCCTGCCTGCGCAGCGCCAGGCACGCGACGCCGACGGGCTGGCCGCGGGCATGCTGAACTACGCGGTCGCGCTGGCCCCGGGCGCACAGCAGGACGTGGTACTGGCGTTCCCGCTCGGCACTGCCAGCGCCGACGCGCAGGGCCGCCTGCCGCCGGCGCCGGCGCTGGACCGCGCCGCGCTGCTCGCCGCCGCTCCCCGCGACCCTGGCCGCAGCTTCGATGCGCTAGCCGACCGCGTCTCCGCGGACTGGCAGCGGCGGCTGGGCAATGTCGGCCTGACCCTGCCCGACGCCAGCCTGGTCGACATGCTGCGCGCGCAGGCCGCCTACATGCTGATCAACCAGACCGGGCCGGCGATGCAGCCCGGCCCGCGCAACTACAACCGCTCCTTCATCCGCGACGGCATGGCCACCTCGGCGATCCTGTTGCGCATGGGCCAGGCCAAGGTCGCCCGCGACTACCTGCGGTGGTATAGCGACCACGCGGTGCATCCCAACGGACTGGTGTCGCCGATCCTCAACGACGACGGCAGCGTGAACGACGGCTTCGGCTCGGACCTGGAGTACGACAGCCAGGGCCAGTACATCACCCTGGTGGCCGATGTGGCGCGGCTGGACGGCGGCCCGGACAGTGTCCGCGCGTTCATGCCGAAGGTGAAGCTGGCGATGCAGTTCATGCAGGAACTGCGCGAGCGCACCCTGGTGCCCGGCTACATGGCCGAACAGCCGGCGCCGGAGCGCTTCCGCGGCATCCTGGCCCCGTCGATCAGCCACGAAGGCTATTCCAGCCCCACCCACAGCTACTGGGACGACTACTGGGCGCTGAAGGGCTGGCACGACGGCGCATGGCTGGCCGAGTCGCTCGGCGACACGGCCATCGCCGCATGGGCGCGCGAGCAGTACGCCGCGCTGCGTACCTCGCTGGCCGCCTCGATCCTCGCCACCATGGCCTGGAAGGGCGCCGACTTCATCCCCGCCGCGGCCGACCTGGGCGATGGCGATCCGAGCAGCGTGTCGATCGCGCTGGATCCCACCAGGCAGCAGGACCTGCTGCCGGAACAGGCGCTGCGCACCACCTTCGCGCGCTACCTGGACGACGTGCGCAAGCGCAAACAGCCCAATGCGCTGTGGGCATACTCGCCGTACGAGATGCGCAACGTGCTGACCTACGTGCATCTGGACCAGCCGCAGGTCGCCGACGAACTGCTGCAGGACATGATGCGCGACCGCCGCCCGTTCGAATGGCAGGTGCTGGCCGAGGTTGTGCAGTCGCGGCTGCGCTTCCCGCGCTATCTCGGCGACATGCCGCATACCTGGATCGGCGCCGAGTACGCGCGCGCCCTGTTCGGCATGCTGATGCACGAAGGCGACGACGCGCTGGTGCTGCTGCCGGGCGCGCCGCCGGCCTGGCTGGAAGGCGAAGGCCTGTCCCTGCAGCGCCTGCCCACCGCTTACGGCCAGCTGAGCATGCGTGCGCGTGCGCGCGACGGGGTGCTGCGGATCGAGCTCGGGAGCGGGCTGCGTGCGGGCACCGCCGTGCGCGTCGCGTGGCCGTCGCGCACGCGGCCGACCCAACTGCGCGTGGACGGCCGCCGCATCGAGAGCTACGACGCCGGCGGCGTGGTGCTGGGCAGGCCGTTCCGCACCCTGGAGGCACGCTGGTGAATCCGCACATCGCCCCCTCGTCGGAACAGCAGGCGAGCATCACCATCAAGGACGTGGCGCGCCTGGCCAACGTGTCGGTGGCGACCGCCTCGCGCAGCATGAACGGCCACCAGCACGTGGCCGAGCCGGCGCGCGCGCGCGCGGGAAGCCGCGCGCGCCCTGCAGCACTACGTGCCGCACCACGCCGTCCTGCCCGACCTGCACGGCGAGTTCTTCTCCGAACTGATGCGCGGCATCGACACGGTTGCGCGCGAGCGCGGCCTGCACCTGCTGGTGTCCAGCCAGCACGGCGAGCCGGAGGCGCAGCGGCTGGCGGTACGGCGCCTGCCCGGGGCTGCTGATCATGTCGCCCTGTCTGGGCAGCGGCGCCGACGGCGCCATCGGCATGCTTCCCGACGCACTGCCGGCGGTGCTGATGAACTGCGCCGAGCGCATCGCCGAGGCGCAGGCGCTCAACGTCGACAACTACCGCTGCACGCGCGCGATGACCCGCCACCTGCTCGACAGCGGCCACCGCCGCATCGCCTTCATCGCCGGGCCGGACGACAACTTCGATGCGCGCGAACGCCTGCGCGGCTACCGCGACGCGCTGCGCGAGCGCTGCCCGCAGGTACCGGCGCGGGTGCTGCCGGGCGATTTCGACGAAGCCTCCGGCTACCGCGCCGGACAGGTGCTGCTGCCGGGACAGCGCCCGGACGTGGTGTTCGCGGCCAACGACATGATGGCGCTGGGCTGCCTGTTCGCCTTCGTCCATGCCGGCCTGCGCGTGCACGACGACATCGCCCTGGCCGGCTTCGACGACGTGATGATGGCGCGCAACGTGCCCCCGGCGCTGCCTCCCCTGCGCGTGGACATCGCCGGCTTCGGCGCGTGGGCCATGCCACTGCCGATCGTCGCGTTGGACCTGCCATCGGCCGCCGTCACCGCGCCGCCGCCCGCCGATATCGCCCGGCAATTGATCGTCCGTGCGTCCAGCGCGCAGCGAGGAACCGCCATGGACTGACACCGCCCGCCGCGTTCGGCCGCCACCGGCACCTAAGCTAGTACAAAGCGTAACGATCCCGTTTACCGCCCTGGGAGGGGTACTGTCATGAAGAGAACGCGTTGCGGTTCCAATCTGCCCGCGCGCAGCCTGCTGTGCTGCGCCCTGGCGAGCTGCCTGTTCACAGCGATGCCGGCGCTGGCGCAGTCCAGCAGCGCGACCCTGCGCGGCCAGGTGGCCGCCGCCCAGGCCGGCACCGAAGTCACCGTCACCAACACCGCCACCGGCTCGGTGCGGCGCGCGCAGGTGGCCGCCAACGGCAACTACACCATTGTCGGCCTGCCGCCGGGGACCTATACGGTCGAGGCCAACGGCGTCAGCCGCACGGTGACGCTGCAGGTCGCCTCCTCGTCCACGGTCGACCTCGATGCCGGCACGACGGCCGCGCCGGGTGGCGCCGCGACCACGCTGGACACGGTCACCGTCACCGCGCCGCCGACGCTCAAGGACGTGAAGACCTCGGAAGTGGGCAACGTGGTGTCGCTGCACCAGATCCAGCAGCTGCCGCAGGCCACGCGCAACTTCCTCGAGTTCGCCGACACCGTGCCGGGCATGGTGTTCACCGTCGACGGCAGCGGCAACACCAAGCTGCGCGGCGGCGCCTCCAACGCCAGCGCCGGCAACCTGTACATCGACGGTGTCGGCCAGAAGAGCTACGTGCGCAGCGGCGGCATCGCCGGCCAGAGCGACACCCAGGGCAATCCGTTCCCGCAGCTGGCGATCGGCGAATACAAGGTCATCACGTCCAACTACAAGGCCGAGTACGGCCAGATCAGCGGCGCGGCGATCACCGCGGCGACCAAGTCCGGCAGCAACCAGTTCCACGGCGAGGCGTTCTACCGCTATACCGACCAGGACCTGCGCGACAAGCGTCCGGACGAGGAGAAGAACGGCAAGATCGATTCGCAGACCAAGGAGTACGGCTTCGCCCTGGGCGGCCCGATCATCCAGGACCGCATGCACTTCTTCGTGGCCTACGAGGGCAAGGAGAACGTGGTGCCCAAGAGCGTGCAGGCCCAGGCCAATGCGCTGCCCTACGTTGGCTTCCTGCCGTCCAACCTGTCCAGCCAGTACGGCGCGGCGAACCTGCCGTTCACCGAAGATCTGTTCTTCGGCAAGATCGACTTCGAGCCGACCGATCGCGACCGCATCGAGCTGAGCGCCCTGTATCGGGACGAGACGCAGATTGCCAACATCGGCGGCTTCAGCACGCCCGAGCAGGCCGTCGACAAGATCAACAAGGACAAGCGCTCCAACCTGCGCTGGCAGCACAGCGGCGACAACTGGTTCAACGAATTGATCGTGGGCACCGAGGACTCGAAGAACAATCCGACGGCCAGAAACTTCGGCAATGGCATCCGCTACATCTATCTGTCGCCGCGCGCCAACTCCAACGATATCGATGAATACCCGTTCCTGCTCACTGGCCCGGCCGGTGGTCTCAGTGTGCAGCGCAAGAGCCAGAAGGGCTGGTTCCTGCAGAACGACCTGACCTTCACCAGCTTCGAGTGGCATGGCGAGCACACCATCAAGATGGGTGTGAGCTACAAGGACGTCAAACTGATCGCGCAAGACGCGGCAGCGGTGAATCCGCAGTTCGCCTATGCCGTCGATGCCAATGGCGTGGCCGCCACGCCCTACCGGGTGGATTTCGTCGGCCCGTACAACGTCCCCGGGCAAAAGGCCACGGTGGAGTCGCCGTCCAGGCAGTACGGCATCTACATCCAGGACGACTGGGCCGCCACCGACAAGCTGATGATCAACGCCGGTGTGCGCTATGACTACGAGGACACCCCGGCCTATACCCGATTCCGTCACCCACAGGCTTTCGTCGACGCGCTGTATGGCGACGACCCCGACCTTCCCGGCCAGCAGCCCTGGGCCAACCGCCTGCTGCCCAGCGGCATCGACGTGGCCGACTACATCAGCACCGGCCACAACCGCAAGAACTTCAAGGATGCCTGGGCGCCGCGCCTGGGCTTCTCCTACGACCTCTTCGGCGACGAGCGCGCGGTGCTGCACGGCGGCGCCGGCCGTTCCTACGACCGCAACCTGTTCGAGCAGTTGGCGCTGGAAACCAGCAAGGGCGCCCTGGCGCCGGTGGCGGTGTACTTCCAGAACCCGGCGACCGGCACCTGCTACAAGGCGGACCGGATCTGCACCGCGTGGGACCCGCGCTATCTCAACGGGGTGGGTCAGCTGACCTCGATCCCCGGCGTCAGCGGCAACGGCGAGATGTTCATGTTCAACAACAAGCTCAAGACCCCGTACAGCGATCAATACAGCATCGGCATCAGCAACCAGGTCGGCGATTGGTTCACCGATATGACCTTCCAGCGTGTGCTCAGCTATGACGGCTTCGTCATGTCGCTGATCAACCGCTATCCAGACGGGTCCTACTTCCAGAACGGCAGCATCCCCTGGGGCGAGCCGGTGCCGGGTTACCAGAACACCATCATCGGCGACAACGGGCTGGAACAGCGCAGCAGCCAGGTGCTGCTGTCGGCGGAGAAGCCGTACACCAAGGAATCGGGCTGGGGCCTGACCCTGGCCTACACTCACACCAGCGCGCGCCAGAACCGCCAGATCGACGAACCGTACGCGCTCGACAAGGCGACGATCCACGACTATCCGTTCGTGAAGTCCAATGCCGTGGCGGCGCACCGCTTCGTCGCCTCCGGCTCGATCGACGGCCCGTGGGGCGTCACCTTCGGCGCCAAGGTGGTGCTGGCCACGCCCGAGCCGATCAACACCATCGCCTGCTACGGCAAGGTCGACGCGGATGGCGGCACCTGCCAGCAGATCGGCGTGGTGCCGCCGGGCAGCGGCAAGTTCCTGCTCGGCGGCAAGATCTGGCGCTATCGCACGGTCGATTTCCAGGCCAGCAAGGACTTCACCGTGTACAACGACTTCAAGCTGTCGGCACGCATCAACCTGCTCAACGCCTTCAACTTCAAGAACTATGCCTCGTACGTCTACAACGGCTTTGGGAGCAACGGTCGCCTGGATCCAAACATCACCATCAACAAGACCGGCGATATCAGTTACGTGCCGCGCACCGTGACGTTCGAGATCGGCGCCAAGTTTTGATCCAGCGCCATGCCCGCGCGCGTGTCCGGGCCGGCGCGCGTGGGGCATTGCGGACGGGCCCGCTTGGCCCCGTCCGCGTCTCGGTCGCTCCTTCTTCTCACAGGACCGCGCTCGCATGCTCGCCGCCCCTCTCCGCCACCTGGTCATCGTCGGCGGCGGCACCGCCGGCTGGATGGCCGCCGCCGCGCTGGCGCGCGTGCTGGGCCCGGCCTACCGCATCACCCTGATCGAGTCGGAACAGATCGGCATCGTCGGCGTCGGCGAGGCCACGGTGCCGCACATCAAGGCCTTCAACAACCTGCTGGGCATCGACGAGGCGCAGTTCGTGCGCCAGACCCAGGGCAGCTTCAAGCTCGGCATCGAGTTCGTCGACTGGCATCGCCCGGGCGCGTCCTACGTCCACGGCTTCGGCACCGAGATCGGGCATCCGCTCGGGCTGCTGCCGTTCCAGCAGTACTGGATCAAGCAGGCGCTGCTCGGCAAGGCCAAGCCGCTGGGCGCCTACACGCTCAATACAGTTGCGGCCAAGCGCGGCAAGTTCATGACCTCCGCCAGCGATGCGCCGCCCAATTCGCCGCTGGCCAACATCGCCTACGCCTACCATTTCGACGCCTCGCTGTACGCGGCGTTCCTGCGCCGCTTCGCCGAGCAGCGCGGGGTGGCACGGCGCGAGGGCATCGTCGAGGAGGCGCAGCTGCATCCGGAATCGGGCGACGTCGTCTCGGTGCGGCTGGCTTCGGGCGAGGTGATCGCCGGCGACCTGTTCATCGACTGCTCCGGCTTCCGCGGCCTGCTGATCGAGCAGGCGCTGCACACCGGCTACCACGATTTCAGCCACTGGCTGCCGTGCGACCGCGCGCTGGCGGTGCCGTGCGCCAAGGTCGGGCCGCCGACGCCGTACACCCGCGCCACCGCGCGCGCGGCCGGCTGGCAATGGCGCATCCCGCTGCAGCACCGCACCGGCAACGGCTATGTGTATTCCAGCGCGCACCTCAGCGACGACGAAGCCGCAGCCACGCTGCTGGCCAACCTGGACGGCCCGGCGCTGGCCGATCCGCGCCCGCTGCGCTTCCTCACCGGGCGCCGCAAGCAGGCGTGGAACCGCAACGTGGTCGCGCTGGGCCTGGCCAGCGGCTTCATGGAGCCGCTGGAATCCACCAGCATCCACCTGATCCAGTCCGGCATCTCCAAGCTGCTGGAGCTGTTCCCGCGCGAGGGCATCAGCCCGGTGCTGGTGCAGCGCTACAACGAGCGCATCGCCTTCGAGTTCGACCGCATCCGCGATTTCCTGGTGCTGCACTACAACGCCACCGAGCGCGAGGACAGCGACTTCTGGCGGCAGTGCCGCAACATGGCGATCACCCCGGAGCTGCAAGCGACGCTGGACCTGTTCCGCGACAGCGGCCGCTTCTACCGCAACGGCGAGGAGATGTTCGCCGAGATCAGCTGGGTGCAGGTGATGGTCGGGCAGGGCATCCTGCCGCGCGCCTACCACCCGCTGGTGGACCAGGTGCCGGCCGCGGACATCGAACGTTTCGTCGCCAGCGTCGAGCAGACCATCGGCCATTGCGTGGACGCGATGCCGCCGCACCAGGCCTTCATCGACCGCTACTGCGCGGCGGCGCCGGCCTGAGCGCGCCGTCGCGATCGCTGGCCGCGGCAAAAAAAGAGGCCACCCGCACCAGGCGGGGGCCTTCTCAAATCCGACCGAAGCCGGAGAACGGTTGTGGCGCATCTCCGGCATCGCCGGACGCTGCGCATGCTACCGGCACTGCGCAGCTAATGCAATGGCTTAAGTTAATCAATATAAGTCATTGATATTACTAGATAGATCGACTGTCCTTCAACGCCGCGAGCGTCGCCGCGATCTCGTCTTGGATCGCGCCGGCGGCGGCGCACGGGTCTGTGGCCTGGCGGATCGGGCGGCCGACCACGATCGCATCGGCGCCGGCGGCGAACGCCCGGGCCACGCCGACGGTGCGCTGCTGGTCGTCGCCGACCGGGCCGCCGGGGCGGATGCCCGGGCACACGATCGAGAAGCCGGCGCCGGTGGCGCGGCGGATCGGCGCCGCTTCCTGGCCGGAGGCGATCACCCCATCGATGCCGGCCGCCTGCGCGGCCAAGGCACGCTCCACCACCACCTCTTCCGGTGCGCGATCGATGCCCATCGACGCCAAGTCGGCGCGGCCCATCGAAGTCAGCACGGTCACCGCCAGCAGGCGCATGTCGCCGCCGTTGGCCGCGGCCGCGGCCTGCATCATCGCCGGGTGCCAGCCGTGGATCGTGCAGTAGTCCACCGGCCACTGCGACAGGCGCCGGATCACCCCGCCGACGGTGGCCGGGATGTCGAAGAACTTCAAGTCCACGAACACGCGCTTGCCGCGCGCGGCCAGCGTCTCCAGCACGTCGAAGTACTCGCCGGAGGCCAGCAGTTCCATGCCGATCTTGTAGAACGCCACCGCGTCGTCGAGCCGCTCGATCCACGCCAGCGCCTCGGCGCGGTCGGGCACGTCGAGCGCGAAGATCAGCCGTTCGCGCGCGTGCAGCCGCAGCGGCGCACGGCTCACTGCGCCAGCTCCAGCGCGTCGCGCTTGGCCTGGCGGCGCGCGGCGCGCGGCTGCGCGAAGTCGTTGTCGAACAGCACCGGCTCCCAGGACCCGTAGCTGGGGTTGGGCAGCATCCACCAGCGCTCGCCGAACCAGTCGTGGTACTGCTGCAGCAGCTGCGCGCGGCCGTCCGGCGTGTTGGCCAGGACTTGCACGAAATCGCCGAGCTGGTCGCCGAACTGCATCAGCACGCGGTACTGCCGACCGACCAGCTTGCGCCGGCAGTTCTTCTCCGAGCCGTTCTGCTCGCAGCCCTCGACCACCGTGCCCAGGCCCAGCAGCACGCTGTTGTCGGCCACCGGCAGGCCGGCGCTGCGCAGGTTGGCCGGGGTCGCGTCGGTCAGGTGCGCGGCGCGGTTGGACACGTACAGCACGGTGACGCCCTTGGCGGTGGCCGCCTTGGCGAAATCGACCACGCCCGGGATCGGCTTGGCCTTCTTCTCGGCCACCCACTGGTCCCAGCTGAGCTCGTCGTACTCCTTGCCGTTGCGGATCAGCCGCGCCTGGTACGGCGAGTTGTCCAGCACCGTCTCGTCCACGTCCATCACCACCGCCGGCTTCAGCCCGGTCGCCGCGTTGCCGCGCTCCTCCGGCACCAGCGCGTCCCAGTTCGGCGCCTTCAACGCCGCATCCAGGCGGTCGGCGGCGCCGCGATAGGTCTGCTCGGCCACGGCCTGGTATTCGGCCGAGCGCTGCATCCACAGCACCGCGTTGAGGTTGTCGTCGCCGGCCACCGGGGCGTTTGCGGCAGCGGTGGCGGCAGGCGGCGGCGCCGCATCGGTGGCCGGCGCCTGCGGCTTGCAGGCGGACAGGGCGAGCAAGGCGCAGGCCAGTGCGGTGCGGGCGATCGGGGTCATCGGCGCGGGAAACCTAGGCGAGTGAATCCGCCGATTTTAGCCGGTTGCAGCGCACGCGGCGGCGCGGCCGGGGCGACGGCGCAAACGACCGGGAAAGTAGATGGCCCGATAGCATGCGCGGTTGCCGCGGCGGTGCTCGTTAAGCAGCGCCGGCGCCTGCATCGCCATGCGCGGCGTCCAATCGTGCGATCGCATCCGCCACGACCGCGTCTAACGGTGCGTCCACGTCCACCGGGATCACGTCGGGTTCGTCCAGCGGCAGTTCCAGCGTGTCGATCTGGCTCTGCAACAGGCGCGGCGGCATGAAGTGACCGCTGCGCCGCGCCAGGCGCGCAGCGATCACGTGCGCGGCGGCGTGCAGGAACACCAAGCGCATCGGCACGCCGCTGGCGCGCAGTTGCTGCCGGTGCGCACGGCGCAATCCGGAAAAGGCCAGCACCATGCCGCGGCCGGCGTCGAGCGATTGCCGCAGGCGCAATGCCAATGCCGCCACCCAGGGTCCGCGTTGCGCGTCGCTGAGCGGGACGCCGCGGGCCATCTGCGCCCTGGCCTCGGCGCTGTGGACAGCGTCGGCATCCAGGAACGCGTGGCCGTAGTGCGCGGCCAGGGCCTGCGCGACGCTGGTCTTGCCGCTGCCGGAAACGCCCATCACGACGATGGCTTGGCTGTGGCGTGGCGAGGAGGAATGCGCTGTTGCGTGCATCACGTGCGGCTAGGCCTGGCGGTGGGTTCGGCATGATGCGCGCGCCGGCGTTGGCGCTGCGTGGTGTCGCATCGGCACGCCACGACCGGCGGAACGCGCGCTGCCGCTCCATCATCGCATGCCCGCCCGCACGGGATCGCCCATGTCCATGCCACCGCAACGCGCCGATGCACCGCTGCGCCGGACCGAGAAGGTCGGCGACGGCATCGGCGACATGGGCTTCAATTTCTACTGGGCCAACATCTTCGCGTTCCTGCCGATCTTCTGCACCGATACGATGGGCCTGTCGGCGGCGGCGGGCGCGATGCTCCTGCCGACCAAGCTGGTCGATGCGGTCACCGATCCGCTGATGCGGCGATCGCCGACCGCACCCGCACGCACTGGGGCAAGTGCCGGCCCGATCTGCTGTTCGCCGCGCTGCCGATGGCGACCAGCGGCATGCCGCCGGACCGGGGCAGGGCGGCCGGCCTCGATCGAGGCGGCGGCGAC
This sequence comes from Xanthomonas theicola, assembly GCF_014236795.1. Classification (NCBI taxonomy): domain Bacteria; kingdom Pseudomonadati; phylum Pseudomonadota; class Gammaproteobacteria; order Lysobacterales; family Lysobacteraceae; genus Xanthomonas; species Xanthomonas theicola. The sequence continues at coordinate 3,555,592 of NZ_CP049017.1, forward strand.
GAATGGCCGGGGTGACCGGAGGTGGCCGCCGTGCTCCCCAGCACTTCGACACTGCCGCTTTTGCCACGTCTGTTGCGCCTGCCCGCGCGCCCGGGGCGGGGTGCGATGGAGCGCCGCCCGCACCGCGGCGATCCTCACGCCGCGGCGCGTTGCGCCCTCGCGTACTGGGTCGGCGTCATCCCCACGTGCCGCGAGAACGCCGCACTGAAGGTACTGGCGGAGTTGTAGCCGACGCGCTCGGCGATCACGGCGACGCCCTCCCCGTCGCGGCGCAACAGCTCCTTCGCAATCGCCATGCGCGCAGGTATTCCATCGGTGCCGCGCCCACGGTGCGATCGAACCGTTCTAAGAAGGCAGAGCGCGACAGCGCCGCTTCCTTGGCCAGTTCGGCGACGGTCCATGGGCGAGTCGGGCGCGCGTGCAGCGCGCGGATCGCCGACGCCAGGCGAGGATCGGCCAGTCCGCGCAACAAGCCCGGCGACGCGCCGGTTCCCGCGCTCGAACGCAGCGCTTCGATCAGCAGCACTTCCAGCAGCCACGCCAGCGCCACCTCGCGCGCGGGCCGCTGCGCGCGCGCCTCTTCGCCCACCATATGCACCAGCGTGGCCAGCCGCGGCTCGCCGCGCACGTGCACCAGCTGCGGCAGCAACGCGACCAGCAGGGCCGCGTCGGGCGAGCCGAAGCTGCAATGGCCCACCAGCATGCGCAGGTCGGCGGGGCCGTCCTGGCGGCCGATCCGGAACTGGCCCGCACCCACTGCGTGCGGCGGCGTGCCGGCGTCCGTCACAGGCGGCGGCAGGCTCGACATGGCCACGCCATGGGCCGCTGGCACCAGGACGAAATCGCCCGGCTGCAGCTCGATCGCCGCCTGCCCGTCGATCGCCAGGCGGCAGACACCTTACCAGGATCGCGCAATAGAACGGTTGCCCGGCGTCCGAGCGGCGGACGGCCCACGCGCCGGCGCCGAGCACGACCTTCGAGAACCGGGCGGCGGGCTGCAGCAGGGTGACCACCTCAGCGAGCGGATCGACCATGCCGGACTCCTGCAAAAGAAATATGCACCACGGCTTGTAGCGAGTACGGCTGGCGCCGCCCATCGCGGCGACACCGCCATCACCCCGCAAGGAGTTCCCCATGAAGACCGTCCTGATCACCGGCTGCTTGTCCGGCTTCGGCCTCGAGATCGCCCGCTACTTCCTGGACCGCGATTGGCGCGTCGTGGCCACCCTGCGCACGCCGCGCGACGGCATCCTGCCGAGCGCCTGCGCGTGCTCGCGCTCGACGTCACCGATGCGCAGAGCATCCAACAGGCCCTGGAGGCCGCCAGGCCGATCGACGCGCTAGTCAACAACGCCGGCTTCGGCGCGGCCGCGCCGTTCGAGTGCACGCCCATGGCCACCGCGCGCCAGCTGTTGGAGACCAATGCGCTGGGCACGATGGCGCTGACCCAGGCTGTGCTGCCGCAGTTCCGCCAATTGCGCGGCCGGGGTCGTCGTCAACGTGAGCTCCAGCGCGACGCTGAAGCCGCTGCCCCTGCTGGCCGCATACCGGGCGAGCAAGGCGGCGGTGAACGCCTTCACCGAATCGCTGGCCGCCGAAGTCGCGCAGTTCGGCGTGCGCATGCACCTGGCGCTGCCCGGCCGCGCGCCGGATACCCGCTTCGGCGACAACGCCCGGCCCTACATGACCGGGCTCGACCACGCCGCCTACGCCGCGCTGGTGAAAGGCTTCGTCGCCAGTGCCGGCAAGGCCGGGCCGATCACCCGCCCGCAGGACGTGGCCGAGGCCGTGTGGCGCGCCGTCACCGATCCGGCCAACCCGATACGCATCCCAGCCGGTGCGGATGCCGAGGGCTGGGCGGCCGAACTGGGATGACGCAGGCGCATCGCGCCCGGAACCTCGTCCGGGCGGAGGCGGGCGTGGTTCAGCGTTCGGCCGGCCACTGGCGAAAGTTCACGCACACCGTGGACTTGTCCAGCATCGCGAACTCGCGCGAACCCCACGGCTTGAGCGCGACCCGGTTGGCGTTGGGGTGCAGCAACTGCGGCGCGCGCGTGGACAGTTCCTCGAAGATCGCATCGACATCGTCGGTATCGATGCCGAGCTCCGGACGATCCTTCGCCGCCCACTCGGGATTCTCGACCAGATAGGCCTTGGCGCCGTCGCGCGCGACGACCGCCATGGTCGCGTCCCGGTACAAGACGGCAAAGCCCAGGCCATCGACGAAGAAATCGAGTCCGTCCTGCAGGCGTTCGTAGAAGATCTTCGGGATGAGGTTCTTGAACAAGGGGATTCCCTGCGCTGGCGGAGAGGCCGGGGGAAGGCGCGCGGCGGAAGCCAGGTTCGCACGAGGGCTTTTTGTGGCACCTGCCGGACCTCCATCGCCGAGCGCAGCATAGTCGCTTCGCGACGCCTTGGCCAACCGCGCATCCGCAGCCAGCGGCGCGAACACCGCATCCAGCGCGAGGAACGCGCCCACGGCATGGCCGGCATCGCCGGTCGCGCCGCGACCGATCCCGCCCAGCGCCGCGCCCGGCGGATCCACCAGCGCCCCGCCATTGTGCGCCTGCCGCCGCATGCACTGCAGCCATGCCGCCGCCACCGGCAGGCACAGGTCATCGAGCGCGGGAACGCGCCCTCGGTTTCGATCCAGGCGGCCAGGACCGGGGCGAGGGTGTGCGCCAACTGCAGCACGGCGCGGCTTGCCACCGATGTCGGGCGGGTTGTCGCCGCTGAGCACGGTGTCCGGCGCCAGGCCCAGGCAGCGGCGTGGGCGTGGGCGATGTGCGGATGCGCGAAGTCCAGATGCGCCCCGGCCGGGCAGTCGCCCTTCTCGGCGACGACGCGGGTAAGCAGGCGCACCGCCGGGTCGGCCAGGCGCGCGAACGCAGCGGGCCGTTGGTCTTGCGCGCGCAGCACCTCGCAGATCGCGCCGATCACGCGCAGCGCGGGGCGTTCTTCGAGGGCGGCGAGGGCGTAAGGCCGTCCTGCGCACGCAGCGCATCGCGTCCCTGCGGATTGTGCAGGGACACGGCGCAGATCGCCCAGACCGGTGCGTCGGCGAGCAGGTCGAGGAAGATGCGGCGGGCGTTGCCGATGCCGAGCCCGCCGCCTGGCCGCTGCACGCGGACGACGCGTGAGGCGCCAGTCGGTGGACCGCATTCGCCGCTGAACCGCACGATGCGGTATCGGGGCGGCAGCGATGAGACAATGATCGCCGCCCTACCCTGCGCATGGCGCCGGGCCGTTTTGTTCCCTTCTGCTGGATGCTCGATGTTCTTTCGCAACCTGACCCTGTTCCGTTTTCCCACCACCCTCGACTTTTCCCAGATCGACATGCTCCTGCCGGAGGTCCAGCTCAAGCCGGTCGGCCCGCTGGAAATGAGCTCGCGCGGCTTCATTTCCCCGTTCGGCCGCGACGAGCGCGAGGTGTTGTCGCACCGCATCGCCGAGTTCCTATGGCTGACCGTCGGCGGCGAGGACAAGATCCTGCCCGGCTCGGTGGTCAACGACCTGCTCGAACGCAAGGTCGCCGAGATCGAGGAGAAGGAGGGACGCCGGCCCGGCGGCAAGGCGCGCAAGCGGCTCAAGGACGACCTGATCCACGAATTGCTGCCGCGCGCCTTCGTCAAGTCCTCGCGCACCGACGCGATGCTCGACCTGCAGCACGGCTACGTCGCGGCGGACACCTCCAGCCGCAAGAGCGGCGAGAACGTGATGTCCGAGATCCGCAGTGTGCTGGGCAGTTTTCCGGCATTGCCGCTGAACGCGGAAGTGGCGCCGCGCTCGATCCTGACCGGCTGGATCGCCGGCGAGCCCCTACCCGATGGCCTGAGCCTGGGCGAGGAGTGCGAGATGAAGGATCCGATCGAAGGCGGCGCGGTGGTCAAGTGCCAGCACCAGGAACTGCGTTGCGACGAGATCGACAAGCACCTGGAAGCCGGCAAGCAGGTCACCAAGCTGGCGCTGATCCTGGACGACCACGTCTCTTTCGTGCTCGGCGACGACCTGGTGATCCGCAAGCTGAAGTTCCTCGATGGTGCGCTGGACCAGTTGGAGAACGCCGACCAGGACGGCGTGCGCGCCGAACTGGACGCGCGCTTCGCGCTGATGAGCGCCGAGGTGCGGCGCCTGTTCCTGCTGTTGGAAGACGCGCTGAAGCTGAGCAAGGCGGACACCTGAGCCGTCGCCGCGCCCTCACGCCCGCACGCCGGCACGGCGGCTGGCCGACCTGCAGGAGGCTCAGGCCCGCAACCGCCGAAGCCGCTCCCTGCACAATGGCCGGCGCACTCGCCGGAAACACTGTAGGAGGGGCTTCACTCCCGACAGCGCGACATTCGTCCCCCCGCTTCGCCGGCCCGATGCCGCCGCCGCACCGCGCGCTGCGCTCGCCCCGGTGCAGCGCAGCGGCTCGCGGGCGTTGCCAGAAGTCCAGCCGCGACATGCAGCGCGATCAGTGCGCCCGGTCATCGTGCGCCGGCGCATGAGCGGTATGCTGCGCGCATGCCCGATTTCCTTCGTCGCCTGATCGCGCTGCCCACCGTGGCCGTCGAACGTGACCTCGTCCGCCTGCGGTTGGACGAGCGCGAGATCGAGGTGCTGCGCGTGCGCGACCCGCGCGCGCGGCGGATCAAGCTCAGTGTCGACGAACGCGGCGCGCGCCTGACCATGCCGCTGCGCGCCAGCCTGGCGTCCGGCCAGCGCTTCCTGCTCGAACACCGGCACTGGCTCGACGCGCAACTGGCGCGCTACCGGGACGAGGACAACGAACCCGGCCTGCAGCGCGGCACGCCGGGCTGGCTGCCGTTGCGCGGCGAACGCTTGCCGCTACGCTGGAGCGAGGGCCGCTACGCGCGCCTGCGGATCGATGCCGACGGCGCGCAGCTGCAATTGCCGGCACGCGTCGGCGCCGCGGCGGTCGCGCGCGCGCTGCGCGAGTTCTACGAGGCGCAAGCGCGCGCCGACATCGGCCGCTGGCTGCCCAGGTACCTACCGTCGCTGCCGCGCGCGCCGGCGCGGGTCCGGCTGAAGGTGATGTCCTCGCAATGGGGCTCGCTGGCGCCGGACGGATCGATGGCACTGGACCTGGCGCTGGTGCTGGGGCGGCCGTCGGCGTTCGAGTACGTGCTGGTCCACGAGCTGTGCCATCTGCTCCAGGCCAACCACTCGCCGGCGTTCTGGCGCGAAGTGGAAGCGCGGTTCCCGGCCTGGCGTGCCGAGCGCGACTATTTCCACGCGCAGGGGCGGCGCCTGAAGGCGCAATTGCGGCGGCTGCTGAGTTGAGGCGCGGCGGATCGGACGGCGTGGCGGATTTCGCCTTAGCGCTGCGCTAGAAGAATTCCATGCGCAGCGCCGGCGGGCGCCCTCTCCCTGCCCGCCTGCAACCCGGCGCGTCTCCGGCGCCAGCGAGCCACGCGTCCCGAATGGCGCTACGCCGGCATGTCAGGACGCCGGGATCGGGCCGCGAACGCAGGACGTCGTGCGTCTATGCTTGTTGTCGGCGGGCGTGGCGGCAACTGTAGCGAAATCTTGTCTACCCCAGGCTTCACGGACCTGGTCTGCACGGTGCATTCAGCCGCCAGCCATCGGCGCTGCCGCGCCAGCCCTGGACGCCCGGCTGGCGCATTTTCGATTCAGGTATTTGCAGCCAGCGCAGTGTCGTGGGAGCGACTTCAGTCGCCAATGGCTCTACCTGTAAAGATCGTCGCGACTGAAATCGCTCCCACAAGTGGCATCGTTTGGATCGACGTGCTCTAGCCGCCGATGGCGAGGTCGAGCTTGGTCGCTGGCGCCGCGGCCGCCGTGGACGGGCGTTCCGGCGCCGCGGCGCGCGCCTGCAGCCGGAATACCGCCACCGCCGCGGCCAGCGTGCCGGCCTGCTGCTCCAGCGCATGCGAGGCCGCCGCGGCCTGTTCCACCAGCGCCAGATTCTGCTGCGTGGTCCGGTCCATCTGCGCCATCGCCTGGCCGACTTGTTCAATGCCGGCCGACTGCGCCTGCGAGGCCACGACGATCGCGGCCACGACGCCGTTCACCTCGCCCACCGACGCCAGCACCCGCCCCATGGTCCGGCCGGCGCCATGGACCTGCGCCGAGGCCACGGCGACCTGGGACAACGACGCCTCGATCAGTGTTTTGATCTCCTTCGCCGCCCCGGCCGAGCGCTGCGCCAGCGCACGTACCTCGCTGGCGACGACGGCGAAGCCGCGGCCCTGCTCGCCGGCGCGCGCCGCCTCCACGGCCGCGTTCAAGGCCAGGATGTTGGTCTGGAACGCGAGACTGTCGATCACCGCGATGATCTCGCCGATCTTGCGCGACGAGTCCTGCACGCCCTGCATCGCCGCCACCGCTTCGTCGATGGCCGCGCCGCCCTGGCGCGCGACCGACGCGGCGGCATTGGCCAGTTGCTTGGCCTGGTGCGCATGCACCGCATTCTGTTTGACGGTGTCGGTCAGTTGCCCCGCCGAGGCCGCGGTGTGCTCCAGCGCCCTGGCCTGTTCGGCGCTGCGTCGCGACAGGTCCTGGCGCCCGTCGGCGATGGCGCCGGCTTCGGCGTCGATCGCCGTGGCCGCCTGCTGGATGCCGGCCACGATCCTCGCCAGTCGATCGGCGCTGGCGTTGGCGTCGTCGCGCATGCGCGCGAACACGCCATGGAATCGGCCGTGCATGCGCACGCTCAGGTCGCCGCAGGCGACGGCGCGCAGCAGCGTCGACAGCGCACCGAGGTTGCCGTCCACGGTCGCCATCAGTTGATTCAGGCTTTCGAGCATGGTGCGGAAGTCGTGCTGGTGGCGGCTGACGTCGCCGCGCGCGCTGACGTCGCCGGCCGCCGCGGCCGCCGCCAGGTGCCAGATGTCGCGGTTGAGCGTGCCGAGGTTGGCCTTGATCGCGTCCATGGTCTCGGAGATCGCCACCTGCTCGCCGGGCAGGCGCGGCATGTCCTCGCCGAGGTCGCCGATCGCGTAGCGCTGCATCAACGCGACCGTGGACTGCACCGTGCCCACGTGCAGATCGACCAGCGCATTGGCATCGTGCAGCAGTTGCCCGTATTGGCCCGGGAACGCCGCCGCGTCGCTGCGGTGCGCGACCGCTCCGGCGGCGTGGCGCTGCGCCATCTGCCGCTGCTCGGCGAGCACCGCGCGCAGTTGCGCTTGCATGGTGTGCATGCTGCGCAGCAGATCGGCGGCCTCGTCGTTGCCGTGCACCGGCAGCGGTTGGTCGAGACGGCCGGCGGCGATCGCCGCGGCGATCGGCGTCCCTTCGCGCAGCGGCCGCACCAGGCTCTGGGTGATGCACCAGCCCAGCCAGGTGCTGACCGCTAGCAGCAGGCCGCCGCCGATCAGCAGCATCCAGCGCGCGCGGGCCATCGTTGTCACCGCGTCGGCATACGCCTGGTCGCTGAGCGCGCGCAGGTGGGTGGCGTTGCGCTGGATCGCCTGCTGCCAGTTCGCCAACAGCGGCTGCAGCGTGTACAGGTGCAGGGTCTGCGCATCCACGTTCTTGTTGTCGGCGGCCAGCGCCAGCACCTGGGTCTGGAACGGCGGCACCTGGGCGTAGGCCTGGTCGATCGCGGCGCGGCGCTGCGCGCCGGTGCGGTCGGCTGGGTCCAGGCGCATCGCGAACAGCTTGCGGCACACCTGCGCGTAGTCGCGCCCGGCCTGGCCGATCGCGCGCACGATCGCCAGCTTCTCGTCGGGATTGGTCAGGATGACGTCGTTGAGCAGGCCGATTTCCAGGCGCGCCTGCGCGGCCACCATCGCATTGGACAGGCGGATCTTCTCCCTTTTGTCCAGACTGATGTCGTCGAGCTGGCGGCGCGCCAGGGCCATGGATGCCAGGCTGGCGACGATCAGCGCGCCGCAGATCAGCAGCAACGCCGAAAAGGCGAAGGTCAGTCGGGGACCGACGGGATAACGACGAAGGAGACGGATCATCTGGGCCAGGGAGATGGGGGGCGCCATTGCCCACGTCTACCGTGGCTCTCAAGTTTTACTGAAGCGCGACCGGCCCACGACAGGATTCGGCACCGTGACGCCCGGACGCCCGCCATCGCGGCGTGCTGCGCGTCCAGGCGGGGTATCGGCGGCGGCGCTGGGAACTTGAGCAAGCGATCGTGGCCTTCGCGCACGCGCTGGCGTTCACTGCAGGGATTGGCCGTGCCGCGGCGTTGGCCAGGCGCGGCGCAGGCGGCCCAGGCGCGTGTCGCGCAGCACTCAGAAGAATCCACGCAGCAACGTCGCCACCGCCGTCGGCTGCTCCATGTGCAGGTGGTGGCCGCCCGGCAGCACGTGCAGGCGGCCGTGGCGCAGCAGCGCCGCGCGCTGGCTTCGCAACGGCTCGGGGAAATACGGCTGCGCCGGATCGGCGTAGATGATCCGCGCCGGGCAATCGATGCCGGCCAGCAGCGCCTGCACCTGCGCTTCGCCCAGCCGCACCGCGGTGGGCAGGGTCAGGCGCCGGTCGCTGCGCCACGCGTAGCCGCCCTCCACCGGCCTGACCCCGCGCTCCACCAGCAGCCGCGCCGACCGCTCGCTGAGCAGGCTGGCCTGCATCCGCGCGCGCACCGGCGCGGCCAGGTCGGGGAACACGCGCAACGGCGTGGGGTTCGGGCGCCGGGTCGCAGCGACGCTGTCGCGCAGCCGGTCCAGGGTGCCCTCGATGGTCTCGGCCAGGCCGCCGAGCATCTCGATGGCGACCAGCTTCTCGACCTGCTGCGGCGCCGCGGCGGCCAGGGTGCTGGCGATCGCCGCGCCCATCGAGTGCCCCATCACCGCGAAGCGCTCCCAGCCCAGCGCATCGGCCGCGTCCAGCAGCGGATGCAGCGCACTGGTCAGCAGGTAGTCGGCGCCGGCCGGCAACGGGTCGCTGTGGCCATGCCCGGGCAGGTCGAGCATGACCAGGTCCAGCTGCGGCAGCTGCACGCTCAGCGGCACGAAGCTGGCGGCGTTGTCCAGCCAGCCGTGCAGCGCCAGCACCTTGGGGCCATGCGGATCGCCGCTGCGCAACCCGGCCAGCGTGCCGGCCCGCGACGGGCAGGCGAATGCGCGCAGTGTCATGCGGCGCGTGCGGCCAGCTGCGCCAGCGCGCGCGCGTGCGCCGGGGCGGCGTTGAGGCAGGGGATGTAGCGCACCTGCATGCCGCGCGCGGCACAGGTCTCGACGAAACCCATCGCCACCTCTTCCAACGTTTCCAGGCAGTCGGTGGCGAAGCCGGGGCAGATCACGTCCACCCGCCGCGTGCCCTGCGCCGCCAGTTCCCACAGGCGCGGTTCGGCGTAAGGCTGCAGCCAGCGCTCGGCGCCGAAGCGCGACTGGTAGCCGAGCTGCCACGCGCCGGCATCCAGGCCCAGCGCGGCGGCGATCGCCCGCGCGCTGGCTTCGCAGCGCTGCGGATACGGATCGCCGTTGTCGGCCACGCGCTGCGGCAGGCCATGGAAGGAGAAGAACAGCGTTTCGCCGCGGCCGTGCTGCGCCCAGTGCGCGCGCACGCTGTCGGCGACCGCCGCGACCCAGGCCGGGTCGGTCGGATAGTTCTCGATCAGGGTCACCGGCAGCTGCGGATTGCGCGCCTGCCACGCCTGCACCACGTCCTTGATGGAGGCGGTGGTGGTGGTCGAATACTGCGGGTACAGCGGCAACGCCACGATGCGGCGCGCGCCGCCGTCGCGCAGCGCGTCCAGCGCCGGCGCCAGCGCCGGAGTGCCGTAGCGCATCGCCCAGGCCACGCGGTGATCGGGCAGTTCGCGCTGCATGCCCTCGGCCAGGCGCCGGGTGTAGACCGCCAGCGGCGAGCCCTCCGGCAGCCACACCAGTGCGTATTTCTGCGCCGAGCGCGGCGAGCGCCGCGGCAGGATCACCCAGTTCAGCAGCGGCCACCAGAACAACCGGGGAATCGCCACGACGCGTTTGTCGCCGAGGAATTCGGCCAGATAGCGGGCGACCGCAGGCGCGGTCGGCGCCTCGGGCGTGCCTAGGTTCACCACCAGCACGGCGGTATCGGGTACGTCGGACATGCGCGCATTGTGGCAGAGGCGGCCGCCGCGCGCGTTGCCATCGTCTCTATCGCAGCGATCGGCGCGCGCGTGGCGGCCGCCGCCACTCATTGCCGATTCATTGCGCCATGACTAACTTCGAGCACTTGCAGTATCTTGCTGCGGACCTGCTCTGGAGCCCGCCATGCCCCGCCTGCCGCGCCTCGCCCTGTTGTTGAGCGCCACGCTGTTCGTCGGCCATGCCGTGGCCGGCCCGGAAGAGGACGAACGCGCGCGCAACGCGCTGCGCGTATTGACCGACATCCAGGAGATCCCGGAGCAGTCCATCCCCGACAAGCTGCTCGACGAGGGCCGCGCGATCGTGGTGATCCCCGACACACTCAAGGCCGGCTTGGTCATCGGCGGCCGCCGCGGCCATGGCCTGATGTCGATCAAGCGGCCCGACGACACCTGGTCCAGCCCGGTGTTCGTCAAGCTCACCGGCGGCAGCATCGGCTTCCAGGTCGGCGTGCAGTCCTCCGACGTGGTGCTGGTGTTCCGCAACGACCGCAGCCTGGACAACATCGTCAACGGCAAGTTCACCCTGGGCGCCGATGCCGGCGTGGCCGCCGGACCGGTCGGGCGCAACGCCTCCGCCGCCACCGACGGGCAGCTCAAGGCCGAGATCTGGTCGTGGTCGCGCGCGCGCGGCCTGTTCGCCGGCGTGGCGCTGGACGGCGCGGCGCTGCAGATCGACGACGCGGCCAACCTCAAGGTGTACGGCGCCAACACCACCCCGCGGATGATCTTCGAGGGCCGCACCAGCAGCCCGCCGTCCAACGATGTGGTCGCGTTCCGCGACAAGCTCGAAGAAGCCACCTACGCTGCGCGGCAGAACCGCGGCAGCGCCCGCACCGCGCCGCCGCCGCCGTCGGCCCAGGCGACGCCGCCGAGCGTGGCCGCGCCGCCCGCCGACGCCGTCCGCACCGCGCCGTTGCAGGCACCGGCGCAGGCGCCGCAGCAGGGGTTCCAGCCGGTATCCGAAGGCGAGATCCGCACCGAGTCACTCGACGGCAATCGCTAGCGGCGTCGGGCGGGCCCGGGTTGCGCCTGAATGCGCAGCCCCGGCAGGCGCGGCGCCTGCCGGGCGGCTTCCGGGCCCGCCCCGAACCATCCCCGCCGGACCCGGACCCGGATCCGCGTCCTCGCGGCGACCGGCGCCGAGGAGCGGCGACGGCGGCGCGACCGGTGCGGAGACCAATGGCGCGCATGCGGGCGCGCGACAGCGAACGCACTGCGGCGTGGTGCGTTATGCTCCTCGTTCCTTACGACTTCTCTGCGAGCGGATCATGGGCGGTTTTAGCATCTGGCACTGGCTTGTCGTGCTGGTGATCGTGCTGCTGGTGTTCGGCACCAAGCGGCTGACCAGCGGCGCCAAGGATCTGGGCAGTGCGGTCAAGGAATTCAAGAAAGGCATGCGCGACGAGGACAAGCCCGCCGGCCAGCTCGGCGACGAATCACGCAACAGCGAACAGTCCCGCGAGAGCCAGGCCGAACGCGACCGCGACGCCCGCTGAATAGGAAGCCGCCGGCGTGTTCGATATCGGATTCAGCGAACTGCTGCTGATCGCCGTGGTGGCGCTGGTGGTGCTCGGCCCGGAACGCCTGCCCAAGGCCGCGCGCTTCGCCGGACTGTGGGTGCGCCGCGCGCGCGCGCAGTGGGACTCGGTAAAGCAGGAACTGGAGCGCGAACTGGAGGCGGAGGAACTCAAGCGCAGCCTGCAGGACGTGCAGGTCTCGCTGCGCCAGGCCGAATCGCAACTGTGCGACAGCGGCCAGCAGTTGCAGCGCGGGACCGAGGCGCTGCGCCGCGAGATCGATCCGACCGGACCGGAACCGCACGCCGACGCCGCACCGGCGGTCATCGAGTCGCAGCCGGCGATGCCGGTGCCGGAACCGTTGCCGCCGTCCACCGCGCCCGCCGCGACGCCGACCCCGACGCCACACCTGCACGCACCCACCGATGCGCCGCGGGTTTCCGTGCACGATCCGGTGGCCCACGCCACGCCGGCACCTGGCGCCGCACCGCCCGGCGGCGATCCTGAGGCGTCGCGATGAATCCGGAAGCCGAAAGCAGCTTGATTGAGCATTTGGTCGAATTGCGCGCGCGCCTGGTCCGCGCGCTGATCGGCCTGGGCGTGGTGGTGCTGGCGCTGCTGCCCTTCTCCAAGCCGATCTACACCTGGCTGGCTGCGCCAATGCTGGCGCAGCTGCCGATCGGGCAGAGCGTGATCGCCACCCACCCGGCCGGCGCGGTGTTCGCCCCGCTCAAGCTGACCTTCTTCGTGGGCGTGTTCATCGCCGTGCCCTGGCTGCTGTACCAGGCCTGGGCGTTCGTCGCGCCAGGCCTGTACCAGCGCGAGAAGCGCCTGGCGCTGCCGCTGCTCGGGTCGGCGGTACTGCTGTTCTACGTCGGCTGCGCGTTCGCCTATTTCCTGGTGCTGCCGGCGGTGTTCCATTTCCTGACCACATTCAAGCCGGACATCATCCAGCTCACGCCCGACGCGGGCTCCTACCTGGACTTCGTGCTGGCGATCTTCTTCGCCTTCGGCGCCAGCTTCGAGCTGCCGGTGGCGCTGGTGATCCTGGCCCTGCTCGGCTGGGTGACCCCGCAACAGCTGCGCGAAGGCCGCGGCTACGCGGTGGTCGGCATCTTCGTGCTGGCCGCAGTGCTGACCCCGCCGGACGTGGTCTCGCAGCTGATGCTGGCGATCCCGATGTGCCTGCTGTACGAGATCGGCATCCTCGCCGCCAGCGCGGTGACCAGGAAGGCAGAAGTGGAGATACGGGATTAGCGTTCGTCTGAAACCTTGACTCTTCAGATCCATCTCTTTCCGTCGGCGGATGGGTCTTTAATTTGGTTCTTCACTCAAGTCCGGGGAAGGCCGCCCTGATCTTGGGGAAGAAGGAGTGATCATCGCGGTGGCCATAGGCGATGCGCTTGATGACCTTGATCTTGTTGTGGACGCCCTCGACCAGATGGGTGCCCAGAGGCCAGCGACAGTGCGCCAGGATGCCCAGCAGGTACGGCTCCAGCCGGCCGACGAAGACCTTCAGTGGCTCCAGGCCGCTGCGCAGGACACGAGGTTTCCAGCTCTTCCAGATCTTGCGCGCCCACGCCTGGCTGCGGCAGCGCCATCGCTGCTTGAGGTCGTCCTTGAGCAGGTAGACCGCCAGCAAGGCGCGGTTGGCTGCCAGCAGTGCGTCCAGGCCAGCCCGACCCAACGCGCCGCCTGCACGGTCGAGGTCGCCGTGCACAGCCGCGCCACGTTGTCGGCCAGCCGGCGCGTCGGGCCGGCGTGCCGATCCAGCCAATCCAGGCGCTCCGAACGCGGCCCGCCGCCCATGCAGGCCAGGCGCCACCGCGGTACCCGTCATTCCACCGCATGCTCGAACACCGGCAGGTCGCGGAGACCACGCACGCTGCAATCGTGGATCGCGCTGACCACCTCGTGGCAGCCCGAGCAACGACGCGCGGCATCGGCCTGTGGCACCAGATCCAGGATCCACCCACGGCCGTTACCCGGCTGCTCCTACCGCCAACCCGACACCCCATTCCCCTCCCCGCCACCCAACGGCGCAATACCCTCCCCGGCGGCCACGGCCGATCGCCATTTTGTTGCCTCGACAACGACACTAATGCTGACGGTCGGCCGTGCGCCTTTCCACTCGGTTGGGTGAAGAACCCAAAAGAAGGGCAGCGCCAAAGTCTGCCGATGGGCGGTCATCGACGATCGTCGATCGCGCACAAGGAAGCGCAGATTCGACAGTGGATTGCTGCGACGCCGGACCTGGCACTGGTGGAGTTGAGCGAGCGTCCGGCCGGGGAAGGGATGGAGCTCAAGGTGCCGGCGCTGTGGCATCAACTCGACAAGTGGAGTTTGCTGCACGCCGGCGAGCGATCTCGCGCCGACGTGCAACAGGCGCGGATTGAGTGGGCGCACGATCAGTCCCGGTGGGATTCAACGCACCTGGTGCTTCTGGACGACACAGCGACGACGACCCGCATGACGCGACGGCGAGGGCGTTCGCCACGCGGCCAGCGCTGTATCGCCTCGGCCCCTTACGGTCACTGGAAGACCACCGCCTTCATTGCCGGCTTACGCCATGACGCGATCGCCGCCCCATGCGCAACCGCGCCAGATCATCGACTCGCCACCACGCATGCCGCCGCGACGACAACAACCGCTCCATATTGCGCGCGTCCAACCCCGGCATCCGCAACAACATCGCGCGCGCCGCCGTATTCAAATCGACCTGAAACCGCTCCGGATGGCGCAACGCCCAGCCCAGCTTCGGATCCACGTCCAGATCGAGCATGCCGCTGGCCGCCTGCGGCGCGATATCCTCCACCGCGAAATCGTAGAACCGCAACAACCGATCGGCCTGGTACAGGCGATACTCGCGCTGCAGCGGCGGCGCCTGCAGCGGCAACTTCGACGACGCATCGGGGATCGGACTGAACGCGGAATAGTAGACCCGACGCAACCGGTCATTGCCGTAGAGATTGTGGCTGGTGTGCAGGATCGCGCGGTCGTCGGCCGCGTCGGCGCCGACGACCATTCGCGTGCTCTGCCCGGCCGGCGCGAAGCGCGGCGGCTTGGTCCGGAGCTTGTGCTCGGCCTTGCTGCACCTCCTTGTTTTCCTCGATGCGCCAACGCAGCTCGCCCATCGCCGCACGGATGCCGCCGCCGTTCTTCTCCGGCGCCAACTGCGCCAGGCCATGCTCGGTCGGCAACTCGACGTTGATGCTGAACCGGTCGGCGTAGCGGCCGGCCGCGGCCAGCAGATCCGGCGCCACGTCGGGAATGGTCTTGAGGTGAATGTAGCCGGCGAAGCGGTGTTCCTGGCGCAGTTGCCGCCCCCCCCCCCCCCCCCCCCCCCCGCTGCTCCATCGTGTAGTCGCTACTGCGGATGATGCCGCTGGACAGGAACAGGCTCTCGATGTAGTTGCGTCTGTGGAAATCCAGGGTCAGCTTCACCACCTCGGCAGGCGCGAAGCGCGCGCGGCGCACGTTGCTGGAGACGCGGTTGATGCAGTACGCACAATAAAAGAACACGCAGAAGTTTGGTCAGCAGGATCTGCAGCAGCGACACGCAGCGGCCATCGGGCGTGTACGAGTGGCAGATGCCCATGCCCTCGGTGCTGCCGATGCCGCCGCTGCGCAGCGAATGCCGCTTGTCCGCGCTGCTGGAGGCGCAGGACGCGTCGTATTTGGCCGCGTCGGCGAGCACGGCGAGCTTTTCCAGGGTATTCACCCGCCGACGATGCCCGCTTGCCGGCTCAGCCGGTGAGACGGCAGGCGCGAGCGCTTGTACCGCGATGAATCGCTCCGGCCGGTGCCGCGCGCCACTCCGGCTCAGGCCGCAGCGCGCGACGCCCGCCCGTCGAACCGGTACAGCTCCATCGCCAGCACCCCGGCGTCGATGCCGGCATCGATGCGCTGCGCGCCCAGTCCGTCCCCGCCGGCCGCGCCCATGGCGAAGTAGATCGGCAGCCAGTGCTCGTCGGTCGGATGCGCGCGCTCGGCGAACGGCGCCTGCCGCCGGTAGTCGAGCAGGGCCGGCAGGTCCTCGCGCAGCAGCGCCTGCTCCACCCAGTCCACGAACGGACGCACATACGGCGCATTCTTGCCGTCGGCGTAGCGGCCTAAGTCGTGCAGGTTGTGGGTGATGCTGCCCGAGCCGACCAGCAGCACGCCGTCCTCGCGCAGCGGCGCCAGCGCGCGGCCCATCGCCAGCTGGTGCGCCGGGCCCAGTTCCGGCTGGATCGACAACGGCAGCACCGGGATGTCGGCCTGCGGGTACAGCAGCGACAGCGGCACCCACACGCCGTGGTCCAGGCCGCGGCGCTCGTCCACGAGCGGCTGCAGGCCGGCGCGTGCGAGCCGCTCGGCGACCTCGCGCGCCAGCGCCGGCGCGCCCGGCGCCGGGTACTGCATCTCGTGCAGCTGGCGCGGGAAGCCGCCGAAATCGTGGAGGGTCGGCGGCGGCGCGGCGGCGCCGACCAACGGTTGCCGCGCCAGCCAGTGCGCGGACGCCACCACGATCGCGCGCGGGTGCGGCAGCGTCGCCGCCAGTTCGGCCAGCCGCGCGCCGACCAGGCCTGGATACAACGCAGTCATCGGCGAGCCGTGCGAGACGTACAGCGAAGGCAGACGGGACATGGCGCAGTTCTCCAGTGACGATGGACGGTGCCTGCGGCGGCGGCAGGCGTACAGGGTATTCCCGGCGCCAGGGGAGATAAATCACTCCCCCACCGGATATCTATTCCGGAAACGAAACGATGGACACACTGGAGACGATGCGCGTGTCCGTCACCGTGGTCGATCACAACGGCTTCAACGCCGACGCCGCGATGGGCATGTCCACCGCCAGCGTCACCCGACAGGTGGCGTGGCTGGAGAAGCCGCTGGGCTTGCGGCTGCTCAACCGCACCACCGGCCGGGTCAGCCAGCGCAGCGTCGGCGCCGCCTATTACCAACGCTGCCAGGTGCTGCTGGCCGAATTCGACGACATGGAGACGGCGGCCGGCGAGCAGGCGCTGACGCGGTCCGGCACGCTGCGGATCAACGCGCCCTTCAACGTCGGCATCGCCCGGCTCGGCCCGCGCCTGACCGGCTACCGGGCGTGCTATCCGCAGGTGACGCCGGACCTGTCGCTGCCGGATCGGATGGTGGACCTCGTCGAGGAAGGCTAGGACATGGCGATCCGCATCACCCTCCAGGTCACGCCGGCGCTGATCGCGCGCGAGCTCGGCCAAGCGCAGATCCATCTGTACGCCGCGCCGACCTACCTTCGCCACGCCGGCACGCCGCGCCTGGCCGCCGACATCGCGGCCACGCGTTCCTGACCGACAGCTACATGCCGCTCGACAAGATCTTCTTGCACGGCGGCGACGGCAAGACCCGGGAGCGGGTGCGCGGCGGCCTGCACGCCAACAGCGGCGACGTGCTGCGCGAGGCCGCCGTGGCCGGCATGGGCATGGTCCTGCAGCCGGACTTCATCGTGCAAGAGGCGCTGCAGGACGGCCGCCTGGTGCGCGAGCTGCCCACCACCAGCTCGCGCCGATCGGCGTCTACGCGGTCTATGCCGGCCGCAGCCACCTGGCGCCGAAGGTGCGCAGCTGCATCGACTACCTGGCCAAGGTCGGCATCGAGCACGAGCGGCGCGGCGGCGGCGCCTTGAACCGGGATGCCGGGCCGGCGCAGCGCAGGCACCGGTCGGACACAACATCCCGCGCGTGGCGCTGATCCAGGCGGCGGCGCATGCGCACAATGCCCGCGCTTGGCCCCTTCCCTCGTTCCAGGAGTCCACCCATGAGCAAGATCGCGATCGTCTATTTCAGCGGCTATGGCCACACCGCCAAACAAGCCGAGACCGTGCACGCCGGCGCCGCCAGCGTCGGCGAGGCCACGTTGTACCGGATCGACCAGGACGGCAACCTGGCCGACGCCGCCTGGGAGGCGATCGGCCAGGCCGATGCGATCGTCTACGGCAGTCCGACCTACATGGGCGGCCCGGCCTGGCAGTTCAAGAAATTCGCTGATGCCAGCTCCAAGCCATGGTTCTCGCAGGCGTGGAAAGACAAGATCGCCGCCGGCTTCACCAACTCGGCCTCGATCAACGGCGACAAGTTCGCCACCATCGAATACTTCTGGACCCTGTCGCAGCAGCACGGCCAGATCTGGGTCGGCACCGGCCTGCTGCCGGCCAACACCAAGGCGCACGGCCCGGCCGACGTGAACTGGACCGCCGGTTCGGGCGGCGCGCTGGCGATCTCGCCCTCGGATGCCTCGCCGGAGGAAGCGCCGCGCGCCGGCGACCTGGAAACCGCCAGGCTGCTCGGCAAGCGCGTGGCAGAGTTCGCCGGCAGATTCAAGGGCTGAGTCGCATCCCTGGCGGCGCAGCGGCAGCCGCCTCCTGCGCGGCGGCGCCGGCCTACCGAGCCGGCGCCGCTGCGAACGGCCACCGTCGCCTCGACCAGATGCGCCGCCCACGCCGGCGCACGCCGCCCGCAGGGCCACAATGGTCTTGCCGCGCCGTGCGCCGACAGCGGGCCCTCCACTTCCGCACGCAAGTCGCTGCCAGTGCGGAGCAGCCTGCAGGTCCAGGCGCGGCGGCGGCGAAAATCGTCTTGCGCGACAGACCAGTCAAAGGCTGCAGGACGGACAATGTCCGCGGCTCGACGTCCCCCCGATTTTGAGTAGCGCCCCGGTTTCGAGTTCAATCCCCCGCGAGAAGGAGATTGGACGTGAAGAGGCGTTTTTCCGAAGAACAGATCATTGGCTTGCTGCGTGAGGTAGAGGCAGGCATGCCGGTCAAGGACCTGTGCCGCAAGCACGGC
The DNA here is from genome assembly GCF_014236795.1 of Xanthomonas theicola. Classification (NCBI taxonomy): domain Bacteria; kingdom Pseudomonadati; phylum Pseudomonadota; class Gammaproteobacteria; order Lysobacterales; family Lysobacteraceae; genus Xanthomonas; species Xanthomonas theicola. Next base: position 3,573,969 of record NZ_CP049017.1, read on the forward strand.
TTCAGCGAGGCATCGTACTCTTTCTGGCGAAGCAAGTTCGGCGGCATGAGCGTGCCGGAGGCTAAGCGGCTGAAGGACCTGAAGTTGGAGAACGGCCGCCTGAAGAAGCTGCTGGCCGAGCAGCTTCTGGAAAATGAGGTCGTCAAGGAAGCCCTGCGAAAAAAATGGTGCGCGCACCGGACCGGCGTGAGCTGGTGCGCTACTTGGTCGGCCGGGAACTGAGCGAGCGCCGCTCGCTGACGATTGCCGGCATGAGCGCAAGCGCCTATCGCTACGAACCGCGGCCCGACCGTAACGTCGAGCTGCGCAAAATAATCTGTGCGTTGGCCAATCGCCATAAACGCTACGGCGTCGGGATGATCTGCTTAAAAATTCGCCAGGCGGCACATGTCGTAAATTACAAACGGGTCGAGCGCTTGTATCAGGAAGCCAGCCTCCAGGTGCGTCGGCGCAAGCGAAAGAAAGTCCCTCCGGCCGAAAGGCAGCCACTGGGTCGCCCGGACACGGCGAACGTGGTTTGGTCCATCGATTTTGTGTTCGATCGCACAGCGGAAGGACGCGTCATCAAATGCCTGACGATCGTCGACGACGCAACGCATGAGGCCGTCGCCATCGGAATCGAGCGAGCCATCTCGGGCATAGGCGTGACGCGTGTCATGGATCGCCTAGCCGTCACGCGCGGGCTGCCGAGGGTGATTCGTAGCGACAACGAAAAGGAGTTCTGCGGCAAGGCGATGGTCGCCTGGGCGCACGAACGCGGCGTGCAACTAAGACTTATCGAACCCGGCAAGCCGAACCAGAACGCGTATATCGAATCGTTCAACGGCCGCCTTCGCGACGAATGCCTCAATGAACACTGGTCTCCCAGCCTTCTGCACGCCCGCACGGCGATCGAAAACTGGCGCCGCGAATACAACGAGGAGCGACCGAAGAAAATGCTGGGCGGGCTGATGCCCGCTGCCTATGCAAAGCAGTTACAGTAATTGCGGACTCAAACCGGACCGCTACTGAAGACGGGGGGACGTCGGCGCAATCCGAACAATCCGCACGCCGTGAATCGCGCCTACGTGGACAAGCAGCATGCCGCGATGGTGACGCTGGAGCAGAGCCAACAGCAACTGGCGGCCGAGACCCGGCGCCAGACGCAGGAGCAGCAGACCCAGGACCAGCAGCGCACCCAGGCCAGACGCAGTCGCCGACCCGCTGATCGGCGTCGCCGGCATCGGTTGCCGCCGACAGCGATGTCGGACGACAGCCGGTGGCGGTTCGGTCTTCGATCGGGCGTGCTATCGCAATGTGCCTCGCGTCGCGGAGCGGCGGATGTACTTGTGGGTCAGCGTTGCGAACCAGCGCCCAACTTGCATGTCGGCGCGAAGTGCACTTGCAAGCGAGGATGCCGAGCAAACCAGGCGTTGATCGAAGGCGTCTTGTGCGTGCCGTAATTGTCCATCACCAGATGCACGTCCAACTCGGCGGGCACACTGGTCTTGATGGCCCGCAGGAACCGCAGGAGATCTGTGCCGCCCCATTGCTCAGGAACTCAACCAGCCCAGTTCTGTGAGTTCATCTATCAGTTTAATGACAGGTGCCGCAGCATCTTCTAAATCGCAATTGGCTGCTTCGGCAAGTGTCACAACCAGATGTTCTTTGGTGCATGGTTGATGAAGCGCCTGAAGAATGACATAAGCGGCCTTATTGATGTAGGCTGCCGTCAAGGTACGATCGTCAATGACGATAGCTCCGCCATCCTCCTCTGGCTGCAGGTGAACAGCACTGATGAGTTGCATCGTTCTTTGAGACTCGAATGACGTGTCATATTCCATCAAGATGCGCCTCCATTGATATGAAGTCGAAATGCATACCGTTTAGACCATTGCCAATTCCTATATGGATGCCACACGCGCCTTCGTTGAGTAAGCAATTGAGATCCCAGTTCACGCGACTTAGTGGCAATATTCCTGTGCCTACAGCGACTTCCGTTATAGCCGTATAACCAGGTCCGCTCAGGGCATAGAGGCTACCCATCCAAGGACCGAGGCCATCGACAATCCGATTGTCGCGAATCGAGAGCTGCAGGGGGCATGCCTGCCTGATTTCCTTAGCCAGTTTGGTCGCAGCAATAAAGGAAGCCGCTTTTTCAAATTTCAACTCGCGGTGCTTCGCCACCAATACAGCATCGACGCGGAACACCCCTGACATGGATAACTCTGTGTCAACATGACCAGAAAGATCGGTCGGCGACATTGCCACTTCGAAATAATTCCCAATAGTCGCATGCTCATCGGGCAGCATCGCTAGACGAGTGCGGCAAAGGAGTTGAAGGTCTTCCGACAGACGCAACTTCAACATTGTATCGGGTCCTGACAGAGTGACCACCTCTCGAGCCAAAAGAAGTTGAGTCAGGACCCGACGATTCATGCTCACGGCCTCAGCGACATCAACTTCCGAGAACCGCTCTACGGCATATTTTGCCGTATCCACATCGGAAGAAAAAGATGCCAGCGGCATCCACAGTACGCTAGAAGCAGAAAACATCTCGCGCAATAACTGGCGGGAAGGAAGACGCTCCCAATCCAAGGGGATTGCGAGAGCTTTTGGCGGGACGTTGCTGGTATCGCGCAGTAACTCATCAAAGGTTACCGTTTGTACTTCGGACGTTACGAGCCAATCTGCAAGCACTTGATCGTCCGTGACGATAACAGCATTGTCATTCGCAAAAATCTGATTAAGGTTTTTTTTCAATCCATCATGCATGAGTTACCTCTGAGGCCGGATTATTCATCATCATGCCCCTGAGGCGACGGGACATCAAGGCACGGACATGAAGGTATGTCGCCCAAGTGCGTCTTGAGAACTACAGCTTGCATGCGCTGCACATCGCTTCCACTGCTCAATGACGCAAAACGATTGCGCACATCCCCGGTGGGCAGTTGCAAAGCACGGCCGTATATGTGTCCATCGCTAGAAAAACCCTCTGCGACCCAGATGCGTCTTGCCATTTTTTTACTTTCCAACTAACTTGGAGGATTGAAATCTTAAATATCATCAAGCCTGGTAATTCAGATGCAAAAAACAATCCGATTAGCCCCGACCCTCAGCCGCAGGAATTGCGAGCCCCTCTGCGAGTCCCTCGCAGTACTGGACTGGCCACAATCCAGGCTGGAAGCGCATCACGGCTGCGGAAAGTCGCGGCAGCACTTCGCGCAGGCTAGAGCCTGAGGCTGAAACGATAGGAAGCTTCGGACAAGTTGCACCGCAAGCGACCCATGCCTGAAAGCTGGCTGAAACTCAGCGCTAATCAGGGAAAACAATCGACGCCAACCTTGAGATTGACGTCGACTGGTAAGACCGATGGCCTGAAAACTAAATTCCCGTGTAGATAATTGCCAGGAACGGCTTTGGATTTTCGGCCTCAAGCTTCATTCCGCCAGTTCCCCGATCATCATCGAGAGAGCCAAGCAAAGTGATGCTCGGAGAGTCGAGATCTCCAACCAACGATGGCTGGAATAGCGTTTTCTGCTGCTCAGCGGCATGGCTGTGATTCATCATTTTTATACCTCATAAGTTGAGGACGTGATCTACTATCGATCTGATCACGATCTTAAGCTAGGCTTTTCCCTGTTACTTGTCAATTGATTTCCATGTCAAAATCAGTGATCGCAATTCTTGAAGTTGATCGATTTATCGACTCCAACTGAGAGCGCCTATCGATCTGGCCTTAACTGTGCCATAAATGAGTTGCCCTATACGGAACTACGAAGCGACCGGATCGTCATGGTGGCAAGCAGCAACGCGACTCGTTTTTCAGCCTATCTGGATGAATTGTGCGCCGCACTGGGCCATGCCGATCGTGAGGCCAGGATTGCGCGGCGATTGCAGTGGGTTGATGCTGCCGCTGGAGCGCAAGAGCGTGGAGTCGTTGGCCGCGCATCTGGATCCGCTGCGGGTGCGCGCCCCCGGCATCGAGCCTTGTACAACTTCGTGTGGCCAAGTCGCAATGGTCCGATGAAGCCGTGTTGGCACGGGTACGGGAGTACGTGTCGTGGCGGATGGACTTGAAGGGCGAGGTGTACTGGATCGTGGACGACACCGGTTTTCGCAATGAAGGGGCGGCATTCGGTCGGGGTGGCCCGCCAGTAGTGCGGCGGTGAGCTTGGCAAGCAGGACAATTGCCAGGTGGCGGTGAGCGTGTCGCTGGCGAGGCCGGTGGCGAGGGCGCCCATCGCCTTCGGCCTGTACCTGCCCGAGACCTGGGCCGCCGCGACGGCCCGGCGGGAGAAGGCGGGAGTTCCCGAAGACGTGGCGTTTGCCACCAAGCCGGAGCTGGCGCTGGCGCAGATGAAAGCGGCCGATGCCGCCGGTGTGGCGCGGCACGGTGCCGGCCGATGCGGCTTATGGCAGCAACACCGCCTGGCGCGATGCGTTGGCAGCCTTGACGCTGGACGACGCGGTCGGCATCGTTTCGCGCGTGAAGGTCTGGCCACCGGGCATCACGCCCGAACCGCCGGCGCCATGGAAAGGCAAAGGCCGTCCTGCGGGGTGAACCGCCCCGGCTTTTCTGGAGGCCGTTCGGTTTGAGTCCGGCCGCCTCGGCCCGACCGGCTTGCTGCCGAGGGTAAGCCGCTTCGGCTTCTGCCGGCCGGCTGTGCCCGATCGGCCCCAGCCGTCGTTTGTGGTTGTACCCGTGCACCCCATCCAGCGCGGCCGGTTCCACCTGCTCGCGGTTGCCCCACGTCCTGCGGTGGATCACCCCGGCCTTGTACAGACCGTTGATCGTCTCGGCCAGCGCGGTGTGCCCCAGGGCAGGCTTCGCGCTCGCAGCTGTCACCGACGCGGCCCACCGACGGCGCGATCCTGGCCTCGGTCGGCCGTTCGCTGTCGCCAATGCCGACGTATTGCACGCCGCGGTCGCGGTGATGGATCAGTGCCTGGTTTCCGACCCGCGCCCGGGCCTGCGCGGCCTGCTCCAGCGCATCGAGCACGAAGTCCCCGGCAGATCGGCTCGACCCCGTCGGCATCGCGATGCGCGGCGACGAACCCGGTCATGGCGTGAAGCGGCGGTCCAGCTCCGCCTGGGCGAAAGACGCCGATGCCTTGCGCAGGATCCCGTTGGCCTGCCGCAGCTCCTGGACCTGGCGCTCCAGCGCCTTCATCCGCGCCCGCGCCTGCGCCGTCAGGCCAGGCCGCAGCCCTTGGCCTTGGTCACGCTCGGCTCGGCGCACCCACCAGCGCAACGTCTCGGCCGTGCAACCGATCTTCCCGGCCATCGATTCGATCGCCGCCCACGGCGAGCCGTGCCTGTCCTGGCGCTCCAGCACCATCGGCGCCGACCGCCCCCGCACGTCCGGGGGAATACTTCACTGGCTTGCTCATGACGCCATCCTCTCAACAGTTGGAGCCTCCTGGAATCCCGCGGCGGTTCACCCCCGGCTTTGCGGGGGCTTACTCTTGGATCGCAGCCGCGACTGCATCGTGCGCCACCACCGCGCGCGCCGCGGCGTTGGTGGAAATACCGTGGCCGGGCGCAGCCAGATCGGAGGTGAACGCCTGTGCGTTGAGCGCGGCGTCCACCGCTTGCTCGATCGCTTCGGCTTCGGCGTTCAATCCCAGTGAGTGGCGCAGCAGCAGCGCGGCGCTGAGGATGGTCGCGTAGGGGTTGGCGATGCCCTTGCCCGCGATGTCCGGGGCCGAGCCGTGGATCGGCTCGTACAGGCCGATCCGGCCTTCGCCCAGCGACGCCGACGGCAGCAGGCCCAGCGAGCCGGCCAGCATCGAGGCCTCGTCGGTGAGGATGTCGCCGAACATGTTCTCGGTGACGATCACGTCGTATTCGCGCGGCTTGGCCAGCAGGTGCATGGCCATCGAATCGACCAGTTGGTGCTCCAGGCGCACGTCCGGGAACTCGTCGCGGCCGATGCGCGCGGCCACGTCGCGCCACAGTCGCGAGGTCTCCAGCACGTTGGCCTTGTCCACCGAGGTGACGTGGTTGCGGCGCTGCCGCGCCAGGCGGAACGCGCTGCGCAGCACCCGCTCGATTTCCTCGACGCTGTAGCGGCACAGGTCGCTGGCCTCGGTGGCGCTGCGGGTCTTGTCGCCGAAGTAGATGCCGCCGGTCAGTTCGCGCACCACCACGATGTCCACGCCGACGAGCAGGTGCGGCTTGATCGGCGAGGCGTCCAGCGCCGCCGGATGCGGCTTGACCGGGCGCAGGTTGGCGAACAGGCCCAGGCCGCGGCGGATCGCCAGCAGGCCCTGCTCGGGACGGATCCTGGTGTTGGGGTCGGACCATTTTGGCCCGCCGACTGCGCCCAGCAGCACCGCATCGGCCCGCTGGCAGGCGGCCAGCGTCGCCGCCGGCAGCGGTTCGCCATGGCGGTCGATGGCGATGCCGCCGATGTCGTGTTCGTGGAATTCGAAGGTGTGCTGGTAGCGGCGGGCGATGGTGCGCAGCACCGAGACCGCGGCGGCGGTGACCTCGGGGCCGATGCCGTCGCCGGGCAGGACGACGATGTCAGCGTGCATGGGCGGCCTCGTACTGTTCGATGGCGGGTTGGCGCAGCAGCAGGTAGCCGAGTTCGTCGACGCCTTCGAGCAGGCAGGTCTGCGAGAACGCGTCGAGCGGGAAGGCGTAGACGCGGCCGTCGGGCGTGCGCAGTTCGCGCGCGGCCAGGTCCACGGTCAGCGCGTCGTCCGGGCGCTGCATCAGGGTCTGCACGTCGGCCTCGTCCAGCACGATCGGCAGCAGCCCGTTCTTGAGGCTGTTGTTGCGGAAGATGTCGGCGATCTCGCTGCTGACGATGGCGCGCAGGCCCAGGTCGGTCAGCGCCCACGGCGCATGCTCGCGCGAGGAGCCACAGCCGAAGTTGCGCCCGGCCAGCAGGATCTGGCGGCCGGCGTTGTGTGCCTGGTTGAACGCGAATTCCGGGTTCGGCGCGCCGTCGGCCTGCCAGCGCCAGTCGTTGAACGCGTTGCGGCCGAGGCCGGCGCGCTCGGTGGTGGACAGGAACCGCGCCGGGATGATCTGGTCGGTGTCGATGTTGGTCTGGCGCAGCACCACGCTGGCCGAGGTGAGGGCGGCGAATCCGGCCATCAGCAGGCCTCCTGGGACACGGTGGCGGGGTCGGCGGCGGCGCCGGACGGCGGCAGCAGCGGCTTGCCGCGATGGGCGAAGGCGCGGGTGGTGGCGGCGACGAAGGTCAGCGTGGCCGCGAACGCGGCGATGTGCGGCACCATCACGCGACCTCCGCGAACAGCGTGCGCGGGTCGCTGACCTTGCCGTTCACCGCGGCCCAGGCCGCGGTCATCGGCGAGGCCAGCAGGGTGCGCGAGCCGGGACCCTGGCGGCCCTCGAAATTGCGGTTGCTGGTGCTCACCGCCAGCTGGCCCGGCGCGACCAGGTCGCCGTTCATCGCGATGCACATCGAACAGCCGGATTCGCGCCATTCGGCGCCGGCGGCGCGCACCACCTCGTGGATGCCTTCGGCTTCGGCCTGGCGCTTGACGATCTCCGACCCCGGCACCACCAGCATGCGCACGTTCGGCGCGACGCGGCGGCCGCGCAGCACCTGCGCCACTTCGCGCATGTCGCTGAGCCGGCCGTTGGTGCAGGAGCCGACGAACACCACGTCCACCGGCGTGCCGATCAGGGCGTGGCCGGAGGCCAAGTGCATGTAGTCCAGGCCCTTCTGCGCGGCCGCGTCCTGCGCTGCCGGAATCGGCAGGTCCACCGCGATCGCGGTGCCCGGGTGGGTGCCCCAGGTCAGGGTCGGGCGGATGTCGCGCGCGTCGATGCGCACGTCCACGTCGAAGCGCGCGCCCGCATCGCTGCGCAGCTGCGACCAGCGTTGCACGGCGGCGTCGAGGTCGGTGCCCTTCGGCCCGCGCGGCGTGTTCGCCATCCAGTCGAAGGTGACCTGGTCCGGGGCGACCATGCCGGCGCGCGCGCCGGCCTCGATCGACATGTTGCACAGGGTCATGCGCTGCTCCATGTCCATGGCCTCGATGGTGGAGCCGCGGTACTCGAGCACGTGGCCGGTGCCGCCGTTGACCCCGATCACGCCGATGATGTGCAGGATCACGTCCTTGGCGCCGACGCCCGGCGCCAGCGGCCCGTCGACGGTGATCGCCATGGTCCTGGCCTTGCGCTGCAGCAGGCATTGGGTGGCCAGTACGTGGCCGACCTCGCTGGTGCCGATGCCGAACGCCAATGCTCCGAATGCGCCATGTGTGGAGGTGTGGCTGTCGCCGCAGACGATGGTCATGCCGGGCTGGGTGAAGCCCTGCTCGGGCGCGATCACGTGCACGATGCCGCGGTCGTCCGAGGCCATGTCGAACAGCTCGATGCCGTAGTCGGCGCAGTTGCGCGCGAGCATGTCCACCTGCGCCTCGGAGGCCTTGGTGTAGTAAGGCAGCTTGCCGTCGGCGCCGCGCGGCAGGGTCGGCGTGGAATGGTCCATCGTCGCCTTGGTGCGGTCGGGCCGGCGCGGCGTCAGGCCGCGCGACTTCAGTTCGGTGAACGCCTGCGGCGAAGTCACTTCGTGGATCAGGTGCAGGTCGATGTACAGCACCGCCGGAGCGGTGCCGCTTTCGGGGACGACGACGTGCGCGTCCCACAGTTTGTCGTACAGGGTGCGGGGGGCTGGGTTCATTGCCGATAACCTTGCGTGGGTCTGGAACGAGCGGGCTCAGGCGTGGGCCTGGGCCGACAAAATGGCGTGGAAACGCAGGCGGACGTAGTCGGCGCTCCAGCGGCCGCGATCGTCGCACAGCGTCGGCGCCAGCAATGCGACGGCGGTGGCGAGTACGTCCTGCCGCGTCGCTGCGTCCACGCCGATCAGGAACGGATCGGCGAAGGTGCGCAGCCAGCCGACCATGCCGGTCGGCAGCGGCGTGGGCCGCGGCAGCAGTGCGATCTGCGTGACCTGGAAGCCGTGCGCCTGCAGGCGCTGCGCATAGGCGTCGGCGCTGGGAAAGAACCAGGCGAACGCCGGCGCCGGCACGCCATGCAGGCGCCGCGCCGCATGCAGCGCGGTGACGATCGCCGCCACGTTGCCGTGGCCGCCGAATTCGCCGACGAAGCGCCCGCCCGGGCGCAGTGCGCGGCGTACGCCGTCCAGCACCCGGTCCGGCTCGCGCATCCAGTGCAGCGCGGCGTTGCTGAACACCGCATCGAAGCGCGGCTCGAACGCCAGCGCGTGGCCGTCCAGCACCTGCGCCTCCACTCCGCGTGCGCGTGCGGCGGCGACCAACTCCGGCGAGGCGTCCACGCCGAGGACGTCGGCGCCGCTGGCGGCCAGCCTGGCGGTCAGCACGCCGTCGCCGCAGCCTAGGTCGAGGATCCGTTCGCCCGGCTGCGGTGCCAGCAGATCCAGCACCGGCGCGCCCAGCGCCGGCACGAAGCCGGCGTCGTCGGCATAGCCCTGCGCGTTCCAGCACTGGCCGGCGGCGGGCACGATGCTCGCGCTCATGGCGTCAGGCGGCGGCGGTGGCGGCGCCGGCCTGCGCGCCCTGGCGCTGGCGCAGCACGCGATTGGCCACATCCAGCCAGGCCAGCGCGCTGGCCTCAATGATGTCGCGGCTGGTGCCGCTGCCGTCGTATTCGGTCTCGCCGTGGCGCACGCTGAGGCTGGCCTCGCCGCGCGCGTCGGCGCCGATGCCGACGCTGTGCACCTGGTAGCTGTCCAGGGTCAGCTGCACGCCGGTGGCCGCGGCCAGCGCGGCGAACAGCGCATCCACCGGGCCGTCGCCTTCGGCGCGCTCGCTGACCCGCTGGCCGTCCGGATCGGACAGCTCGACCTGTGCGCTGGCGCGCTGGCCGCGGTCGCTGACGGTCATCGACGACAGCCGGTAGCCCTGGCTTTCCGGCGCGTCCTGCATCATCGCCTGCAGGTCGGCGTCGTTGACCACGCGTTGCTGTTCGCACAGCGCCTTGAACGTGTCGAACGCCAGGTTCAGTTCGGCTTCTTCCAGCACGTAGCCCAGCGCGCGCAGGCGCTGCTCGACCGCGGCGCGGCCGCTGTGGCGGCCCAGCACCATCTGCGAGGACTCCCAGCCCACGTCTTCCGGGCGCATGATCTCGTAGGTGCCGCGGTGGCGCAGCATGCCGTGCTGGTGGATGCCCGACTCGTGGGCGAAGGCGTTGCCGCCGACGATCGCCTTGTTGCGCTGCACCGGCATGCCGACCAGCCGCTGCAGCAGCTGCGAGCTGGCGACGATGCGCTGGGTGTTGATCGCGGTGTCGATCGCGTAGAACGCGTTGCGCACCTTCAGCGCCATCGCGATCTCTTCCAGCGCGCAGTTGCCGGCGCGCTCGCCGATGCCGTTGATGGTGCATTCCACCTGCCGCGCGCCGCCTTCCACCGCGGCCAGCGAGTTGGCCACGGCCAGGCCCAGGTCGTTGTGGCAGTGGGTGCTGAAGATCACCCGCTCGGCGCCGGGCACGCTGGCGATCAGCCGCGCGAACAGGCCGCGGATCTCTTCCGGGGTGGTGAAGCCGACCGTGTCGGGCAAGTTGATGGTGGTGGCGCCGGCGGCGATCGCCACCGTGGTCACCTCGGCCAGGAAATTCTCTTCGGTGCGGGTGGCGTCCTCGGCCGAGAACTCCACGTCGTCCACGTACTGGCGCGCCAGCGACACGTGCTTGCGGACCGATTCCAGCACCTGCTCGCGGCTCATCCGCAGCTTGTGTTCGCGGTGCAGCGGGCTGGTCGACAGGAACACGTGCAGGCGCGGCCTGGCCGCCGCCTCCAGCGCACGCGCCGAGGTCTGGATGTCGGTGGCCAGGCAGCGCGACAGCACCGCCAGGGTCGGCTCGCGCAGTTCGCGGCCGATCAGCGCCATCGCCTCGCGGTCGGATTGCGAGCTGGCCGGGAAGCCGGTCTCGATGACGTCCACGCCCAGCTCGGCCAGGGCGCGCGCCATGACCAGCTTCTGCGGCGGGGTCATGCTGCAGCCGGGGGATTGCTCGCCGTCGCGCAGGGTGGTGTCGAAGATGCGGATGCGGGGGGTCTGGGAAGAAGCAGAAGTGTTCACCAGATGGTTTCCTCTACGGCGGCGGTGGCTGGCGGATGGGGGAGCGGGGAAGCGGGGCGGGCGGGAGCGGGCGGGGCGGCGGCACGTTGGTTGCGAAGTCGCTCGGCACTGCGGCGGCGCGGCTTGCGCGGCGCGCGCGGGCGCACCTCCGACAGCAGCGTCGCCAGCATGCCGGCGTCGATGTTGCCACCGGACACCACCGCGCACTTGCGCTTGCCGGCGACGCGGCGGCCGGCCGCCAGGGCCAGCGCGCCGGCGCCCTCGGCGATGACGTGCTCCTCCAGCGCCAGGCGGACCAGCGTTTCGCGCAGTTCCGCCTCGCGCACGATCACCACGTCGTCGAGTAGGCTGGCGCACAGCCGGCGGGTGACGAACCCGGGGATTTTAACCTTGACGCCGTCGGCCAGGGTGGGCAACGGGTCGATCGCGCGGAGATCGCCGCGGATCGCCCGCGCCATCGAATCCACGCCCTCGACCTGCGCGCCGACGATGCGCACGCCCTGCGAGCGCAGCGCCAGGGCCACCCCGGCGGCCAGGCCGCCGCCGCCGATCGGCACGATCACCACGTCCGGGGCGTGCGCGGCCAGCTCGATGCCGACCGTGCCCTGGCCGGCGATCACGTCCGGGTCGTCGAACGCGGACAGGAAGCGGTAGCCGTTCTGCTCGGCCAGGTCGCGGGCGAAGCCGTAGGCCTCGTCGTAGCTGTTGCCGTGCTGGCGCACGGTGGCGCCCCAGTGCGCGACGCCGGCGATCTTGGTCTGCGGCGCGCCGTGCGGCATCACCGTGATCGCCTGCGCGCCCAGCCGATGCGCCGCCCAGGCCACGCCCTGCGCGTGGTTGCCGGCCGAGGCGCAGATGATGGTGCGCTCGTCGCCGCGCTCCAGCCCGGCCAGCAGCGCATTCAGCGCGCCGCGCACCTTGTAGGATCCGGTGCGCTGCAGGTTCTCCAGCTTCAGCCACACGCCGAAGCGCTCGGCGTAGTGCAGCGGCGTCGGCGGCAGGTAGCGGCGCAGCCGCGCCTGCGCGGCCAGCACGTCGGCGACGCTGACCGCTACGTCGCCTACGTCCGGTTCCTTGGGGGCGGGACGGCCGCGGTCAGGCATGGGGCTGCCGCCGGGACTCGGGACTCGGGACTCGGGACCCGGAAAGCGGGTGGGCGCGAAGAAGACTCCTCCGTGGAAGAAGGCGCCTCCGCGCCGTCGCGCGGCGCTGCCGCACGGCCGGCATGAAGCCCGAGACCAGGGAGCTGCCAGCGCCGCCCACGAGTCCCGGGTCCCGAGTCCCAAGTCCCGACCTGTTCATGGCGTCCCATCCAGCGCGGTGACCCGCACCGACTCGCAGTCGTACACCTTCTCCATCTGCAGGCGCAGGCTCTCGCCGGGGCGGCTGCCGTCGACCACCATCTGCAGGTGCCAGCGGCCGGCGTCGTCGGCCACCGGCGCGCCGGTGATCGACAGCGGCGCGAAGCCGCGGCGCTCGGCCATGCCGATCGCGCGCAGCAAGGCGCCTTCGGCCGGCTTCAGCACCAGGTCAAGCTGGTATCGCATGGGGGATCTCCTGGCGCTGGGTCGCGGGGTTGCTCTCCAGCATGGTGCTGTTGGCGGTGTTCGGCGGCACCAGCGGCCACACGTTGGCGCGCGCGTCGATGGCCACGTGCAGCAGCGCCGGGCCCGGCTGCGCCAGCAGGTCGGCCAGGCCGTCCTCGACCTGGCCGCGCGCGGTGATGCGCTTGGCCGGGATGCCGAACACCTGCGCCAGCGCGGCGAAGTCCGGGTTGTCGGACAGGTCGATGGCGCTGTAGCGCTCGGCGAAGAACAGCTCCTGCCACTGCCGCACCATGCCCAACGAACTGTTGTCCAGCAGCACGATCTTCACCGGCAGCCGGCAGCGCGCGATGGTGACCAGCTCCTGCACGTTCATCATGAAACTGCCGTCGCCGCTGACCAGCACCACGGTGCGATCGGGGCAGGCGAACTGCGCGCCCATCGCCGCCGGCAGGCCGAAGCCCATCGTGCCCAGCGCGCCGCTGGTCAGGTGGTTGCGCGGGTGGTTGAAGCGGCAATGCTGGGCCACCCACATCTGATGCTGGCCGACGTCGCAGGCGATCACCGTGTCGGCCGGAGCCAGCTCGCTCAGCCGCTTCAGCAGGCCGGGCGCGTAGATGTCCTCGCCCGGCGCGTCGTAGCGGGCGCCGAACTTCTCGCGATGGCCGACGCAGCGCGCGTGCCAGGCCTCGCAGGTGATGGTGGCCGCGCTCAGCGCGCGCAGCGCCCCGGCCACGTCGCCGGGCACGGCGATGTCGGCATGGCGCAGCTTGGATATCTCGCAGGCATCGGCGTCCAGATGGATGACGCGCGCGAACGGGGCGAACTCGGCCAGCTTGCCGGTGGCGCGGTCGTCGAAGCGCGCACCGACCACGATCAGCAGGTCCGATTCCTGCACCGCCATGTTGGCGGCGCGGGTGCCGTGCATGCCGAGCATGCCCAGGTAGTGCGGATGCCCGTGCGGCAGCGCACCGAGCCCGCGCAGGGTCAGCACGGTGGGAATGCGGGTGGCGTCCACGAACTGGCCGAACGCGTCCACCGCGTCGGCCAGGGCGATGCCGCCGCCGCCGTAGATCACCGGCTTGTCGGCGCCGGCGATCGCCGCCAGCGCCTCGGCCAGCGCCGCGGCGGACGGCGCCGGCGGCGCCGGCACCGCGGCCGGCACATGCTCGGGCAGCTGCGAGGCGTCGGCCAGCTGCACGTCCTTGGGCAGGTCGATCAGCACCGGCCCCGGACGCCCCTCGCGGGCGATGCGGAACGCGTCGCGCACCACCTGCGGCAGGTCTTCCACGCGGCGCACCAGGAAGCTGTGCTTGACGATCGGCAGGGTCAGCCCGAACACGTCCAGTTCCTGGAACGCGTCGGTGCCCAGCAGCGGTGTGGCGACCTGCCCGGTCAGGCAGATCATCGGCACCGAGTCCAGCATCGCGTCGGCGATGCCGGTGACCAGGTTGGAGGCGCCCGGGCCGGACGTGGCGACGCAGACCCCGACCCGCCCGCTGGCGCGGGCGTAGCCGTTGGCGGCCAGCGCCGCGCCCTGCTCGTGGCGGACCAGGATGTGCTTGAGCTGGCTGTCTACCAGCGCGTCGTAGAACGGCATGATGGTGCCGCCCGGATAGCCGAACAGCGTGTCCACGCCTTCGGCTTCCAGGGCCTGCGTCAGCCAGCGCGCGCCGTTGCCGGGCGTGCCGTGAGCGGAGGAGTTCATACGGTGGCGACCTTTCGGTGGAAACGGGTGGGGGAAGGGCGGGTTACGCGGCCTGCTGGCCGGTCGCGGTCGGCTTGGCGGCGGCTTGGTCGTTCAGCCAGACCATCTTGGCGCGCAACTGCTTGCCGACCACTTCGATCGGGTGCTCCAGGTCGGCCTGCTTGAACTTGCTGTAGTTCGGCAGGCCGGCGTCGTACTCGGCGACCCAGTTCTTGGTGAAGGTACCGTTCTGGATGTCGGTCAGCACGTCGCGCATGCGCTGCTTGGTGGCGGCGTCGATGACCCGTGGGCCGCTGACGTAGTCGCCGTACTGCGCGGTCTCGGAGACGAATTCGAGCATGCGGGCGATGCCGCCTTCGTAGAACAGGTCCACGATCAGCTTCAGTTCGTGCAGCACCTCGTAGTAGGCGATTTCCGGCTGGTAGCCGGCTTCCACCAGCACTTCGAAGCCGGCCTGGACCAGCGAGGAGGCGCCGCCGCACAGCACCGCCTGCTCGCCGAACAGGTCGGTCTCGGTCTCTTCCTTGAAGGTGGTCTGGATCAGGTTGGCGCGGGCGCCGCCCAGGCCGGCGGCGTACGCGAGCGCGAACTGCTCGGCCTTGCCGCTGCAGTCCTGGTACACCGCCCAGATGCACGGCACGCCGCGGCCGATCTCGTACTCGCGGCGCACCAGCGCGCCCGGACCCTTGGGCGCGACCAGCACCACGTCCAGGTCGGCGCGCGGCTTGATCATGTCGAAATGCACGTTCAGCCCGTGCGCGAACAGCAGGCAGGCGCCCTGCTTCATGTTCGGCGCCAGCACCTCGTCGTACAGCGTCTTCTGCACCATGTCCGGGGCCAGCACCGCGACCAGGTCGGCGTCCTTGACCGCCTCGGCGGGGCGCTTCACCACGAAGCCGTCGGCCTGCGCCTTGGCTTCGGTCGGGCCGCCCGCGCGCAGGCCGACGGTGACGTCGAAGCCGGACTCGCGCAGGTTCAGCGCGTGCGCGCGGCCCTGGCTGCCATAACCGACGATGGCGATCTTGGTGGTGGGTTGGACGGAACTGGTCATGGGGCGGATTTCCTCGGGAGGGTGTGGGTAGGGGCGTTTCGCGGTGACTTAAAGTTTTCGCGGTTACCAAAATGAAAAACCCCGCGCCGTTGCCGGTGCGGGGTCTGATCGAATCGAGGCTGCTTGTCGCTTACATGCCGGTTCGTCCCGCACTTGTGGTCGAGGTAATAAGCACGAGTACGAGCAGCGACGCAGCGGCATCCGCGCGCAACGCGGCGGCGGGCAGGCGGGTCGGCTTCTGGCTGGTGTGGCGCTGCAACATGCGGCGAGGTAACCA
The DNA here is from genome assembly GCF_014236795.1 of Xanthomonas theicola. Taxonomy (NCBI): domain Bacteria; kingdom Pseudomonadati; phylum Pseudomonadota; class Gammaproteobacteria; order Lysobacterales; family Lysobacteraceae; genus Xanthomonas; species Xanthomonas theicola. The sequence continues at coordinate 3,589,580 of NZ_CP049017.1, forward strand.
TGGGCTCGGCAGGGCTGTCAACCCTGGTCCGGGCGCGCCGCGGCGAATGTGCCGAAAACCGCGCCAGCACTGCATCGTTACGCCTGAAACGGTATGCCGGCACAGTGCGTGCCCGGCCGATTGCGCGGAAACTCGCCCCGTTCGCGCCGCGCTGCGCACCGGGTGGCGGCGCAGGCGGCGCTGGCCTCGCTCGGCGCACCAACCGTGCGGCGGCACCAACCGGCGCGGGAGGCCGGGCAGTCCCTGGCGCCACCTGCGCGCGCGCCGCAGCTGCAGCACCGGCATTGCGCAAGATCCATCGGGCGCCGACGGCGCCGCTGCCGCGGCGCGTGCGGCGACACTCGGTTGGGGTGGCGCGGGATCCGCGGTGGGGAAGCACAGGTCCGTCAGGCGCCGGCAGCAGCGCGGCCAGCGCCAGGTTGAAGTTGGACAGCCACTTGATGCCGCGCTCCACGCCGCTGGCGGTGGAGGCCATGTACAGCACGAAGGCCACGGCGATGATGCCCATCTGCACGGGCATACTTGCCCTCCACGCCGATCGCGGTGGCGGCGGCCGACGACCGGCTGCGGCATTGTCGCCGACCAGCCCGCGGCCTTGCCTGCTGGAGTGAGCCACGGCGAATCCCGCACAAAAAACACCACCGGGGATGAGCCGGCGGCAGGGAGAGACGTCCTTCTTGTGCGGCCCAGCCCAGGCGCGGCATGTCGCCGTGGTTTGCCGGAGCGCCGCGCGCGGCGGGGCTGACACGAGGCTGGGCAGACTACGAGCAGCTGATGCACCGGCTGAAGATCGAGGTGTGGTTCGCCGACCCGCATGCGCCGTGGCGGCGCGGCAGCAACGAGAACACCAACGGCTTGCTGCGCCAGTTCTTGCCCAAGGGCGCGGACCTGTCGCAGGCCCGTCAGGAATACCTCAATCACCTGGCCAAGCGGATGAATGGACGTGCGCGCCAGACACTGGGTTGGGCTACACCGGCCGCGGCTCTGGAGAAGGAAATCCTCCAATTCAGATCACGCGTTGCACTTGATTCTTGAGACCGCCCTGGTCCGGTTGTGCGGCGATTCAGCTGCGCCCGGTTGGCGGCGGCGCGAGAAAGGGGTCTAATAGCGGCAGAAGCGGGGGTACCGTCGGCGCAGGCCGCGGTTGAGACAGTCCCTTCGAACCTGATCCGGTTGATACCGGCGTAGGGAAGCTTCGCAAGCCCGGTCCGTGCGCCTCCCGCGCCGGGGCCGTGCCCGCGCCGCCGCTTCGTCCGTGATGCGAGTCCGCTCGCAACCGCCCGCACCCGCTGTGGGCCTCCACAACCAGGACGAATGCCGATGAATGCCTTACCCAGCCCGTTGCTGCAGCAGGCCGAGACCTTGTCCGCGTCGGTGACCCGGCCGATTCCCGGTTCGCGCAAGATCTTCGTGCCAGGCTCGCGTCCCGACCTGCGCGTGCCGATGCGCGAGATCGCCCTAAGCCGCTCCCCGGCCCTGTTCGGCGGCGAAGACAATCCGCCGGTCACCGTCTATGACACCTCCGGCCCGTACACCGATCCGGACGCGGCGATCGACCTGCGCGCCGGGCTGCCGCCGTTGCGCGCGCGCTGGATCGAGGAACGCGGCGATACCGCCGCGCTGGACCGGCTCAGCTCCGATTTCGGCCGTGACCGCGAGCGCAACGCGCGGCTGGACGCGGTGCGCTTCCCGGCCCTGCAGTTGCCGCGGCGCGCGCTGGCCGGCGCCAACGTCACCCAGATGCACTATGCGCGGCGCGGCATCGTCACCCCGGAGATGGAGTTCGTCGCGATCCGCGAGAACCAGCGGCTGCAGGCGGCGTGCGCCGCGCTGCCGCGCAGGCAGCATCCCGGCGAGGCGTTCGGCGCCAGCATCCAGCACGCCATCACGCCCGAGTTCGTGCGCGCGGAGATCGCCCGCGGCCGCGCCATCCTGCCCAGCAACATCAATCACCCGGAGAGCGAGCCGATGATCATCGGCCGCAACTTCCTGACCAAGATCAACGCCAACATCGGCAACAGCGCGCTCAGTTCGGGCATCGCCGAAGAGGTGGAGAAACTGGTATGGGCGATCCGCTGGGGCGGGGATACAGTGATGGACCTGTCCACCGGCAAGCACATCCATGAGACCCGCGAGTGGATCGTGCGCAATTCGCCGGTGCCGATCGGCACGGTGCCGATCTACCAGGCGCTGGAGAAGGTCGACGGCCGCGCCGAGGAACTGACCTGGGAGATCTTCCGCGACACGCTGGTCGAACAGGCCGAGCAGGGCGTGGACTATTTCACCATCCATGCCGGGGTGCTGGCGCGCTACGTGCCGCTGGCCGCCGGGCGCGTCACCGGCATCGTCTCGCGCGGCGGCTCGATCCTGGCCAAGTGGTGCCTGGCACACCACCGCGAAAACTTCCTCTATACCCATTTCGAGGACATCTGCGAAATCATGCAGGCCTACGACGTGGCCTTCTCGCTGGGCGACGGGCTGCGCCCGGGCTGCATCGCCGACGCCAACGACGCGGCGCAGTTCGGCGAGCTGGAAACGCTGGGCGAACTGACCAGGATCGCGTGGAAGCACGACGTGCAGACCATGGTCGAAGGCCCCGGCCACGTGCCGATGCAGTTGATCAAGCAGAACATGGACAAGCAGCTGCGCGAGTGCGGCGAGGCCCCGTTCTACACGCTGGGGCCGCTGACCACCGACATCGCGCCCGGCTACGACCACATCACCTCGGCGATCGGCGCGGCGATGATCGGCTGGTTCGGCACCGCGATGCTGTGCTACGTGACGCCCAAGGAGCATCTGGGCCTGCCCAACCGCCAGGACGTGCGCGACGGCATCATGGCCTACAAGATCGCCGCGCATGCCGCCGACCTGGCCAAGGGCCATCCCGGCGCGCAGGTGCGCGACAACGCGCTGTCCAAGGCGCGCTTCGAGTTCCGCTGGGACGACCAGTTCCACCTGGGCCTGGATCCGGAGAAGGCCAAGGAGTTCCACGACGAGACCCTGCCCAAGGACGCGCACAAGCTGGCGCACTTCTGCTCGATGTGCGGGCCGCACTTCTGCTCGATGCGTATTTCCCAGGACTTGCGCGGCGCGCCTGGGCAGGACATCCAGGACCTGCGCGACTCCGCCGCCGCGCATGCCGTGGATGCCGGTGCGGCACCGCACGCGGCCGCGGCCGCGGCCGGGAAGCCGGAGCAGGTCGCGGACGCCGGCGCCGAGATTCATGGCCCGACCTAGTGTTCTGTCCGTCAAGAAACTGGCTCATCGCGGAATCGTGTGGGCGCTTCCTGGAGGGTGAGGTAGGCTGGATCCTGGGAAACAAGCGCTTTCCTGCGATGTGCGGGTACGTGCATCCTGCACTGACGTGAGGACGTGGATTCGGGCATGAAATCGGGCCGCCGCCTGCGTGATCTGTTTGCCTTCCCCGGCTTCGTGGCGCAGTCCACGCTCAAGGGCGTGTTCGGCGATCCGAAGGCGCGGATCGAGACTTTGCGAGGCCGAAAAAACGGTTGTGTGCTCCAACTGCGGGCATCGCTGCCGCAGCCGCTACGGCCAGCGTGTGCGGCGCGCCCGCGACCAGCGGGTGGCCGGCTGGTACCTGTACGTGGCGTTCGAGCGCTAGCCGGTCAAGTGTCCGCGGTGCGGCGGCATGCACGTAGAGCGGCTGGCCTGGCTGGCGAAGAATCCGCGCTACACCGGGCGCTTGGCCCTGCATGTGGGCCATCTGTGCCGGAGCATGACGAACAAGGCGGTGGCCGAGTTGGAGCGTCTGCACGACAGCACGGTCACGGACCTGTCCAAGCGGTACGTGGCCGAGCAGGTGCGCCGGGCCGGGGTGCCGGCGCCACGGGCCATCGGCATCGACGAGATCGCCATCCACAAGAGCCAGCGCTACACCCTGCTGTCCCACCACGAGAACCTCACGCTGGACGGCCGCCAGGCACTCAAGAAGCCACTGGCGGCCAACAAGCGGCTGAACACCGCTTACCTGTGGAAGGAATCGTTCGTCCAGTGGTGGAGCTACCGCAGCGAACGCGGCGCCCGGGCGTTCTTCGAGCGCTGCAAGCAGAGCCTGCGCTGGCAGCGGCTGGCGCCATCCCAGAGGTTCGTGAAGAGGATCGAGCGGCATTGGGGACGGCATCGCCGCCTACTGCCATCCCGACCACAAGGTCAGCCTCGGTCTGGTGGAAGGGCTGAACAACAAGATCCGGGTCATCCAGCGCAGCGCCTATGGCGACCGCGATGAGGACTACATCAAGCTCAAGGTCATCGCCAGCGTCCTGCCACCACTCCCCGGAAACGCCAGATTGCACTCACACTGATCCGCCAAGACCCATATTACAGAGCAGGCTAACCGCCCACGTCGGATTGACGTCGGCATCCGCAAGACGCGGAGATCCCAACCTCCACGTATGCGGCGACGGACCCGAACGACAGCGCCTTGAAGAACGGAGCATCGGCGCACGGCCGGCGCGGGCGAACCCGCGCCGCTTCGCGCCTCGGCGCTCTGCCCAGACCTGACGGTCGCCAGCTGCGGCTGTTCGCCTCGGAAGCTGCCGGGAGACTGCAAGCGGGCGCCCATGCGGCGCGGACGCTGGCATGGCTGGATCGCCTCGATGGCGCGGGATCGCACCGCTGGCGACCCGGCATGTGCTGCGCCGCCGCTGCACCGCAACAGTTCGAGGCGCGCAGCCGCGGCGCGACCCGGCCCGGCAACGCCGGCACGCGGCCAGCGCGCGCAACATGCCCTGCGGGCCGGCGGCGCTCACGCGGCAGGCGCAAGCGCCCGGCAGAATGCGGCCAGGCCCCCGTCCGTTCACAGCGCATGCCTTCGATCAACGTGTTGACCATCAACGCGCACATGGGCTTCAGCCTGCTCAAGCAGCGCTTCGTGCTGCCCGCGCTGCGCGACGCGATCGGCACGGTGTCGGCCGGCTTGGTGTTCCTGCAGGAGGTGCTGGGCGAGCACGCGCTGCATGCAAGGTGTCGTTCCGATTGGCCCGCGCAGGCCCAGCACGCCTTCCTCGCCGACCCGCTGTGGCCGCAGTCCGCCTACGGGCGCAACGCGGTCTATGCGCACGGCCACCACGGCAACGCGCTGCTGTCGAAGTACCCCATCGTTGCATGGCGCAACCGCGACGTGTCGGTGCCGGGCCACGAGCGCCGTGGCCTGCTGCACGCCATCGTGCGCGTGCCGGGCCTCGACGTCGACGTGCATACGCTCTGCGTGCACCTGGGCCTGCGCGAAGCGCACCGGCAGCGGCAGATCGGGCTGCTGTGCGGGATCGTGACCGACGAGATCGCGACGGACGCGCCGCTGATCGTGGCCGGCGACTTCAACGACTGGCGCGGGCGCGGGCATCCGCTGCTGCGCCGCTGCGGCCTGACCGAGGCCTTCGACGGCCTGCATGGCCGCATGGCGCCGACGTTCCCGGCGTGCCGGCCGCTGTTGCCGGTCGACCGTATCTACCTGCGCAACGTCCGCATCGAGCAGGCGCACGTGCTGTCGGGGCGTCCGTGGTCGCATCTGTCCGACCACCTGCCGTTGCTGGCGAGGATCGCGCTGTGAGCGGTCGCAAGGCATGACGCCGCCGCGCCATCGATGGCGACGCGCGCACCGGATCGTGCAATGCGCGTTCCTGGCGCTGGTGGCGGTCCTACTGGTGCGCTACGGGCGTTCGCTCGACTGGGCGCAGGTCGGCGCGGCCCTGGCCGGCTACGGCGGCGGCACCCTGGCCCTGGCGGCCGGCCTGGCCCTGGGCGGTTACGGTCTGTACACCGGCTACGACCTGGCCGCGCGCCGCTACGCCGGCCACACGCTGCCCACACTGCGGGTGATGGCGATCGCCGCGATCGCGTACGCATTCAGCCTCAACCTCGGCGCGCTGGTCGGTGGCGCCGGCTTCCGCTACCGCATGTATTCGCATGCGGGGCTGGGGCCGGGCAGTATCGGCCGCATCGTCGCCTTCGCCATCGCGACCAACTGGGTGGGCTACCTGCTGCTGGCCGGCACGCTGCTCGCTTGCGGCCAGCTGCGCACGCCGCCGCAGTGGCCAGTGCAGGGCGCGGACCTGCGCTGGCTGGGCATCGCGATGTTGCTGGCCGCCGTGGCGTATCCGGTCGCATGCCATCTGGCGCACGGACGCGCGTGGCGGGTACGCCGGCATGCGCTGCGCCTGCCGGCGCACGCACCGGCGCTGCTGCAACTGTTGCTTGGCAGCGCCAACTGGGCGTTGATGGGCGCGCTGCTGTTCGCGCTGATGCCGCCCGGCGTGGACTACGTTGCGGTGCTCGGCGCGCTGCTGGCGGCGGCGGTTGTCTCGGCCATCGTGCACGTCCCGGCCGGCATCGGCGTGCTGGAGGCGGTGTCCATCCCCATGCTCGGCCACCAGGCACCGTCGGCGCAGCTGTTGGCCGCGCTGCTCGCCTATCGCGCCTGCTACTACCTGGGGCCGCTGCTGCTGGCGACGGGCGGTTACGCCGCGCTGGAAGCGCGGCGGCGCGGCGCGACGGGATAGGGCCGGTCGCCATGGGCGATGGCGGCCGGAGCGACAGCCGATCCGCGATCGCAGCGATCCGGCCGGTCGCGGATAAGGCGCGATTTTTCGCGGGCACTCCGGTCCAGCGTGCGCCCGGACACTCCGACCGGCCAGCGGCGCAGCGGGCCGGTTGGCGCAATCCGGCCGTACCACGGGATGATTTCCGGCACTGCGGCAACGCCGGTTGTCCGCGGAAACTGCAGCATAACGCTCACAGCGATCATGATGCGCATCATCCTGCGGAACGGGCGCGCACCCTGCGGCCTGCAGTGCAACGGCCGTGCTGCCGCCGCTTCCGTGCCACTGGCGCCAACGCCGCCGTCAACGCCGCCATCGGGATCGCGGTGAGCGCCTGGCCGTCGGCATCCCACTCACTCTGCACCGCAGCGCAGCCACCAGGCGGACTCGCCATGAACACCGCGCGGCATGTTGCGCCACTCATCCTGACGCTGCTGGTATCGACCGGTTGCCAGCCACGCAAGACCGGGATGTTCTCGACCCTGGAGATGGGCGAGGACGGCCTGGTCGACGGATACGGGATTTTCATCATCCAGGGCGACCGCGCGACAGGCGCGGACACAGGTCGCTACGCGATCGTGTAGTGCGCGGACGGCAAGATCAGCCCGCCGCCGATCGGCCAGGTGAGATGATGGTGGAACAGATCGGCATCGCGCTTGCGCCGCATTCGCTCCCGGGCTGCCCGCCCTCCCGTTTCGGCGGTCAAGTCGGCTTCAAGGAGCCGCTGGGCGCTTCGGCGGCGGCAAGGATCTGGCGCTGTCTCGCAAGTACAGCTTCTGGGAATGAACGCCCACCCGCGATGCGCGCCGGCGTGGCGTCGGGCACGGCGGGTGCAGCAGGCCACCGGCCTCGCCGCGAGACCGGCGCCGGGACTGGCGCTAGAGCAATTTCGATCCAAGTGATGCCACTTGTGGGAGCGACTTCAGTCGCGAAGGGCTTTGCCTACAAAGTTCGGCGCGACTGAAGTCGCTCCCACAACACTGCGCTGGCTGCAAATACTCAAGCCGAAAATGCTCTAGGGCCTGTTAACACATCCGAAGCCCATCAACGACCAGGACGAAGCTGAGGAATCCAAGGAACATGGCATCCAGCTTCTCGAAGCGCGAGAAAATCCGGCGGTAGCCTTTCAGGCGACGGAACAGTCTCTCCACTTCGTTGCGCCGCTTGTACATCTCCCGGTTGTATTCCCAAGGCTCGACCCGATTGGATTTCGGCGGGACCACCGGCACGAAGCCAAGATCGAGCGCCAACTGGCGGGTTTGGTTGCCTTCGTAGGCACGGTCCATCAACAAATGAATCGGCCGCTCCACTGGCCCCAGGTGTTCAAGCAACGTGCGGCCTGCAGGTGCGTCATGCACGTTACCAGGCGTCAATCCAAAGGTGATGGCTGTTCGAGCATCTGCGGCAACCATATGAATCTTGGTGTTCCATCCACCGCGGGACTTGCCGACGGCCTGCGGACCGTTTTTTTTAATGCGCCCGTGCCATCGGGATGCACCTTGATGCTGGTGGAGTCCAGCGAGATTGCTTCGATTTTGATGCGCACGATCTGGGACTTCTGCAATTGGGCCAACATCCGGTCCAGCACACCCGCCTTGGCCCAGCGGTTCATGCGTGTGTACACCGTGTGCCAGTTGCCAAAGCGCTTGGGCAGGCCGCGCCATTTGCAGCCATGCTCGGCAACGTAAAGGATGGCGTTGACCACTTGCAGGTTGGTCATGCTGACATTGCCGCGCTGTGCCGGCAGGCAGTGTTCGAGTAAATATCCCCCGGCAAAGCCGGGGGCTTTAGAGATGTGAGCCGCTCAAAGCGGCTGCGGGAGCGCTACGCGCCTCCCTTGTTAGGGCCACCTGAAGGTGGCCGACTACCTCAGCAACTGCAATTGGTCCAAGCGCCGATCTTCCGCCTCTTGGTTCTGGATGTATGCCCCGATCAACCCTTCATCCCGACCTACCCTCGTAACGAAGTAACCTCGCGCCCAGAAGCTCTGCCCTACAAAGTTCCGCTTCCGCTCCACATACACCCGCGCTAGGTGGATGGCGCTCTTGCCCTTGATATAGCCCACCACCTGCGACACCGCCTACTTCGGCGGAATCTTCAACAGCATATGGACGTGATCTGGCATCAGATGGCCCTCCTCGACCCGGCTCTCCTTCTGCTCGGCCAATCGCCGGAACACCTCTCCTAGATGCTTCCTCAGACCCACATACAGTGTCTTACGGCGACACTTCGGTATGAACACAACGTGGTACAGACACTCCCACCCGGTGTGACTTAAGCTCTCAAACTCATCCATCTCGGTTTCTCCGTCTCGTGTGCTTGGCCGCTCACGTTGCGGAGTCTCCGGGATGGACTCCCGGATACGTCAAACTTCTACTGCCTCCCCGGCAGAGCCGGGGGAACTCTCAGGTTGGTTTAGTGTTAACAGGCCCTAGGGATAGTCTGATCAACGCGGTCGGAGGATGAGGCAAGCCATATCGACCACGCCCACGGCGCTCAGACCCTCGGTTTTTCGCCGTTTCCGGCGCATTTCCGGGGTATTTCCCGGATTACAGGCACACCCTCCCCACGACAGGCAGCAACTGCTTTCGCTTCAGCCACAGGTTCGACAGCGCAAACAGCGTCAGCACTTGCGCCGTGTTCTTCGCCAGGCCGCGATAGCGCACCTTGACGTAGCCAAACTGGCGCTTGATCACCCGGAACGGATGCTCCACCTTCGCCCTCAGGCTGGCCTTGGCGTGCTCCCAGCGCTGTGCCCACTTCAATTCGCGCTTGCTCTTGATCTGCTTCAGCTTCGAGGGCTTCTCCGCGATCAGATAGCGCAGCTTGCGCTTGCTCGCCATCTCCTCGCGCTTGGCCAGCCCGGTGTAGCCGCTGTCGCCGCATACCGTGTCTTCCTTGCCGTGCAGCAGCTTGTGCGCCTGGGTGATATCTGCGGCGTTGGCCGCCGTGCATTCCAAGTGGTGCACCAGCCCGGACTCATCGTCCACGCCGATGTGCGCTTTCATCCCGAAGTAGTACTGATTGCCCTTCTTGGTCTGGTGCATTTCCGGGTCGCGCTCGCCGTTCTTGTTCTTGGTCGAGCTGGGCGCGGCAATGATCGTGGCGTCCACGATGGTGCCGCCGCGCAGGCTCTGGCCCTTGCGCGATAGGTGCGCGTTGACCCGGTTGAACAGCGTGCGCGCCAGATCGTGCGTCTCCAGCAACCGGCGGAAGTTGAGGATCGTGGTCTCGTCCGGCACCTCATCCAACCCGCCGATCCTGGCGAAACGGCGCATCGACGCCGTGTCGTACAAGGCTTCTTCCGCGCCCGGGTCGCTCAGTGCGTACCACTGCTGCAGAAAGTGGATGCGCAGCATTGTCTCCAGCGGGTACGGCTGACGGCCCGGATGGCCCGACTTCGGATAGTGCGGCGCGATCAGCGCCAGCAGGTCTTTCCACGGCACCACCTGATCCATCTCGGCCAGCAACCTTTCGCGCCGCGTCTGCTTGCGCTTGCCGTTGTACTCCGCGTCGCCGAAAGACAATTGCATCGTCGTTGTCCTGTTGGGCTTTGTACGATTGTCGCAGGATCAGAGGGAGTTGTTCAGACCATCCCTAGTGTGCCGTCTCAGAAATAATATCCCTCACGCTTGCGATGCCATTGCTTCGCGGGCTCACTGAATTTTGTTAAAGATGTTTTCCCATTTGGCGTTCCAAACGTAGCGAGTGGGCTGTGCATTGGGCAGTGCCAAGAAGGTAGTCATGGCGCTTTCCAGCTCTCGCACGGAGGCAAAGCTACCATCGCGCAGGTACACCGTGGTGTCGCGAAAGAAGCGTTCAACCATGTTCATCCAAGAACTTGAGGTGGGGATGAAATGCATGTGCAAGCGTTTGCGCTTTTCAAGCCAGGCCTTCACCGCCGGGGGTTTGTGCGTGGCGTAGTTGTCCATGATCAGATGCAATTGAAGATATTTGGGCGTTTCTCGATTGATTTTCTTGAGAAATTCCAGCCACTCCTGATGCCGGTGTTGGCGCTCGATGCAGCTGATCAAGCGTCCCTGTAGATAGTCCAGCGCGGTGAACAAAGTGACGGTCCCGTGGCGGACATAATCGTGCGATTGCGTTCGGATATGGCCGATCCCCAGTGGCAGTCCCGGCTGAGTGCGTTCAAGAGCCTGTACCTGACTTTTTTCATCGCAGCAGAGCACCAGTGCCCTGTCTGTCGGATTGATGTATAGCCCGATCACATCCCAAAAATTCTCTTCAAAGTGCGGATCATTTGAGAGTTCAAAGGTGCGCGTCAGATGCGGTTTGATATCGTTGGCGGCCCAGATTCGTTGGACACTGGGCGGAGAAATACCTGTGAATTCAGCCATGCTTCGGCAACTCCAGCGAGGTTGCCCGATGCGCGGTTGAACCACCTGTTCAAGTACTCGACTCAATGCCTCTGCGGGTAACGACGAAGGGCGCCCGCGTCCAGGTTTATCAATCAGCCCATCTAATCGCAGCTCTTGAAAGCGCTGGCACCATCGAGTGACAGAGGGAAGTGAAAAACCAATCAGGCGGGCTATATCGACTCGTGATTTGCCTTGAGCCGCCAACAAAATGACCCGCGCACGTCGGCCATCACGCTGACTGATGGCGGCAGCCCTGACGCGACGACTGAGTTCGCTGTGCTCTTCGGGTGTCAGGGTAATGTTCTGCGAGTTCATCTGCCCGTCTCCGGTCTGTTGCTGACAGGGGAAGCATAGACAATTTTTAGGAAGCGTTATTTTTGAGACGGAACACTAGCGCAGCTTGCGCTTGGCCGCCATCTCCTGGCGCTGCTCCAGCCCGGTGCAGCCGCCGTCCCCGCACACCGTGTCTTCCTTGCCGTGCAGCAGCTTGTGCGCCTGGGTGATGTCAGCCACATTGGCCGCTGTGCATTCCACGTGGTGTACCCGCCCGGAGTCGTCGTCCACGCCGATGTGCGCCTTCATCCCGAAGGAGGACTATTGCCCTTCTTGGTCTGGTGCATCTCCGTATCGCGTTCGCCATCCTGGTTCTTGGTCGAACTGGGCGCGGCAATGATCGTGGCGTCCACGATCGTGCCACCGCGCAGGCTCTGGCCCTTGCGCGACAGGTGCGCGTTGACCCAGTTGAACAGTGTGCGCGCCAGATCGTGCGTCTCCAGCAACCGGTGGAAGTTGAGGATCGTGGTCTCGTCCGGCACATCATCCAGGCCGCCGATCTTCGCGAAACGGCGCATCGACGCCGTGTCGTACAACGCCTCTTCCGCCGCCGGATCGCTCAGTGCGTATCACTGCTGCAAAAAGTGGATGCGCAACATCGTCTCCAGCGGGTACGGCTGACGGCCCGGCTGGCCCGACTTCGGGCAGTGCGGCTTGATCGGCGCCCGCAGGCCACTCCACGGCACCGCCTGATCCATCTCAGCCAGGAACACCTCTCGCCGCGTCCGCTTGCCCTTGCCGTTGTACTCCGCGTCCCCGAAACCCAAAGGACTTGGCCAGCAACCAGTCGGACAGCAGCACGATGCTATGCCCAGGCGATGCCACGTACAAGAGTGCAAGGCAACGACCACGGTCGGCTTTGCAGGTGGTGACAACAAGATGCGGTGGCATTCCTCCCGCTCCCCGAAACCAGCGCGCGCGCGCCCGACAGGCTCGCTCGGCCAAATGCGATCGCATTCCGGGAACGGCAGAGATTCTCACACCGTTGCACTGGTGGCCGCCCAAGGGACTGTGTGCGATGTCGCTCAGCGGAAGTAGCGGGCCTTGAGCGGCAACGTGGCCGCCCCGACCGCGCTGGCGTCGGCCATCGCGGCGGCGGGCAGCAGCACCGGCAGCGGCCGCACCTGGCCGCGGCGCGGCTGGTTGTCGATGCGCAGCTGCGGGATCAGTCGCAGCGACAGGTCGCGCGGCAGGCGCCCGCCGAACACCACCGCCTGCGGATCGAACACCGCGCTGATCGCCGAGACGATCAGCGACAGGCCCGGCGCCACGCGCGCGATCCAGCGCTCGAGCGTTGGCCAGGCCGGATCATAAGCGGCCAGCAGCGCACGGATGTCGGCCAACATTACTCCGTCCTTGATCAGCATCTGCCGCAGCAGTTCCAGCGTGCCGCGCTCCAAGCCCTGCTCGGGCAGCATGCCGGCGAACTCGCCCGCGTTGCCGTGCGCGCCTCGCAGGCAGGCGCCGTCGATCACCACCCCGCCGCCGAGGCCGTAGCTGAAATACAGGTAGGCGAAATCGCGATACTGCCGGCCGGCCCCGAGCAGGCTCTCGCCGACCGCGGCGACGCTGCCGTCATTGTCCACCCACACCGGCAGGCCCAGCGCCTCGGCCAGCCAGTCGCCGATAGACAGCTCGCCCAGTGCGCGCAGCGGATCGGGCGGGTTGATGCGCGCGGTTGCGTCGACGAAGAAACCGGTCATCGCCACGCCCACGCCCAACCGCGGCCCGAGTCCGGGTCCGGCTGCGGCCAGCAGCGCTGCATCGGTCTCGCGCAGTTGTAGCAGCAAAGCCGCCGGCTCGGCCGAGCACAGCGGGTGCTCGGCGGTGGCGCGCACCTGCCCGCTGAAGTCCAGCAGCGCCAGCGATAGCACGTCGGTGGCGATCGAGTAGCCGACAGTGTGGCCGTGGCCGGGATTGAGCGCGATCGCCGCTCCCGGCTTGCCGCGGCCGCCATGCGCCAGCGAGGCGCCGATGACGACCAACCCGCGTTCGGCCAGGGCATCGATCAGCCGCACCGTCGATTGCACGGTCAATCCGGTGATGCGGCTGAGCTCGGCGCGGGTGGTGGTGCCGGCGAGGCGCAGGCTGTCGAGCATGCGCCGCTCGTTGTCGCTGAGACCGGGATGCACGGTATGGATGGCACGGGAAGCACGCGGCAGGGCGACAGGGACCGGAGCAGGCATGGACGGAGGCGGGTGGGAGACCGGCGAAAGCATACCGGGCCATGTTGAAACATTTAATTCACGCCAAGTTAGTAAATTGTCGATTCCACACACCAGGGGACGCAACATGCATCACATTTCCGCCCACCGCCGGCCCGGCAGGCCACTCCGCCTTTCCGCGCTGGCCCTGGCCCTGGGCAGCGCGGCCGGCACCCACGCCGCGACCGGTCCGGGGCTCGGCGCCGCAGGCACCGCGCCGGCCGCCGACCCGACCCTACTGGACACCATCACCGTCAGTGGCCAGCGGCTGTCGATCCGCCAGGCGATCGGCGCCAAGCGCGAGGCCGAGGTGATCTCCGACGGCGTCTCCGCCGACGACGTCGGCTCGATCCCCGACTTCGGCCTGGGCGAAGCGCTGCAACGCGTGCCCGGCGTGTCGATGATGATCAACAACGGTCGCGGCGAAGCGCAGTTCATGAGCCTGCGCGGGCTCAACCCCGACTACAACGCGGTGCTGATCGACGGCGTCGCCCTGCCCTCGACCGAGACCAGCCGCCGCACCCAGTCGCTGGACGTGATTCCGGCCTCGCTGGTGCAGCAAGTCGACATCAACAAATCGTTCCGCGCCAACATGGATGCCGACGCGATCGGCGGCGTGGCCGCGCTGCGTACGCGCAGCGCCTTCGACAAGCCCGGTCCCTTCGCCGCGGTCCGCGCCAACCTGGCCGACTGGGAGAACCGCCGCTACCTGCACGATTCCGGCCCGTCCGGGCAAGCGCAGGTCACCCTGAGCGACACCTTCGGCGCCGACGGCCATTTCGGCTTCGTGCTGTCGGCCGACTATTTCCGCCGCGACTCCTCGTCGCTGGATACCGCGATCGACAGCTACAGCTACTACCGCAACGGCGTGCGCCAGACCCTGCGCCCGGGCCTGGACACCGCCGGCATGGCGCTGGCGCCGGACCGATTCCGCCCGCTGACCTACGACAACGTCCGTCAGCGCCGCAGCGTGTTCGGCAAGCTGCAGTACGACGACTTCGACGCGCTGACGCTGAACCTCAGCGCCGGCCGCTTCGAGCACGACAACGACGAGCAGCGCCGCGCGCAGTTCGTCAATCGCAGCGGCGACGCGACGATCGCGTCGGCCGACAGCGGCCACTACGCGCAGGGCAACGCGCAGGTGGACGCGGACGCGTTCCACCAGACCCGCGAGCTGCGCTATGCGCAGTTCGACGGACGCTACACCGCCAATGCCAGCGGGCACCTGGACTTCCTGCTCAACCGCGCGCGCGGCAGCTACCGCCAGGACACCCGCGAGGACGTGTTCGCCAGCGCCGCATCGGCGCAGCTCGGCTTCGGCTACGCGCTACGTGGGCGCGCGCGGCCGACACTGGCGCTGGACAACCCCGGCTACTACGGCAACGCCGCCAACTACCTGCAGTCCTACTTCTTCAATCGCCTCGAGGACAGCCGCACCGACACCACCACGCTGAAGCTGGACTACAGCCAGAACGCAGACGCCGACGCGCGCGGCTGGGGCCTGCGCACCGGGCTGCAGTACCGCAACCTGCGCCAGCGCTACGACCTGGACGAAGTGCGCTACACCCCGCTCGGCCGTGTCACCCTGGCCGACGTCGGCAGCGACGGCGCGCGGGTCTGCCCGTACGCCGACTTCAGCTGCCTGCTGCTGATCGATCCGGCCAAGGTCGCCACCTACTTCGCGGCCAATCCGTTGCGCTACGCGCTGGCCGCCAGCAACCTGCGCAACAGCGCGCTCAGCGACTTCGCCGTCGACGAGCGCGGCGGCGCTGCGTATCTGATGGGCACCTGGCACGGCGACGCCGCCCAGGCTGCGTTCGGCTTGCGCAACGAGACCCTGCAGCGCTCGGTGACCAGTCCGGTACCGCAACCGTTGAACAGCACCAGCAACTACGTCGGCCAGCGCACCGACAGCAGCGAGCGCCACCTGCTGCCGTCGGCGGACTTCGGCTGGGACATCGCGCCGACGCTGAAGCTGCGCCTGGCCGGCAGCCGCACGCTCGGCCAGCCGACCTACGCCGATCTGGGCCAGAACAGCACGCCCACGATCAGCACCACCGCGTTCACCATCTCGCGCAGCATCGGCAACCCGGCGCTGCGCCCGCGCCGCGCCGACAATCTGGACCTGTCGCTGGAATGGTATCCGGACCGCGACGCGCAACTGTCGCTGGGCCTGTTCCAGAAACGCATCCGCGACGAGATCGTGCGCCGGACCGCGACCGATACCCAGACCGATCCGGGCGGACTGACCGGCACCTACCGGGTCACCACCACTCAACAGGTCAATGCCAGCGGTGCGCGCGTGCGCGGCGCGGAGCTCACCGCGATCGACACCCACTTCGACTTCCTGCCCGGCGCGCTGGCGCGTTTCGGCGGCATGTTCAACGTCACCGTGCTCGACGCGCGCACCGGCGACCTGCAGATGGCCGACGGCAGCCTGCGTGCGCTGCCGGCGCTGATGGAATCGCCCAAGCGCACCGCCAACGCTTCGCTGCTGTACGACCTGGGACCGTTCAGCGCGCGCCTGAGCGGCAACTACACCGACAAGCAGCTGATCGCCTTCGCCACCGACAACCCGGCCAACGACCGCTACTACGACGCGATCACCACTTACGACCTGCAGCTGGCCTACCGCGCCGGCGAACACTTGCGCATCACCGTGCAGGGCAAGAACCTCGCCAACGCCAAACTCTCGCGCACGACCGGCGTGGACCAGACGCTGCTGCGCGAGGAACTGGACAACGGCCGCGCGTACTATGTCGGAGTGGACTATGTGTTCTGAGCTGCGCTGGATGCTGACCCTGGGTGGCGCGCTGTTGGCGGCCAGCGCATGCGCTGCAGAACCGGCACCGGCGGTGCCGGCGTTCGTGCCGATGGAAACCGTGCTCAGTGCCGATTGCTGGGGCGCGTTCGCCGACGACGTGCTGCAGGCCGTGCGCGATTGCCGCAAGGCCGACGGCACGCGCATCGCCCTGCAGGTCGCCGATGCCGAGGCCGGCCCGGCGCGCGCCGGCTTCGATGCGCGCTGTGCCGGCGCACGCTGCGCGGACCTGGCGCAGCTGCTGCAAGTTGCACCGCAGCGGCGCCTGCTGCTACGCACGCCGCCGCGGCGCATCGATGCGGTCCTGGCTGCGGTGCAGGCCGCCTCCGCAGGCGCGCGCGTGGCGATCGAACCGCAGCTGCAGCGTCCGCAGGGCGCCAGCGCGCCGATCGCGCTGGCGCAGGGCGTGCGCTACTGGCGCAGCGCGCGCAGCACGCCGGCGCCGGCGATGCTGCACATCGCGCAGATCGACCTGCGCACGCCCGGGCTGGAACTGGTCGGCACTCCCGGCGACCGCAGCGGCGGCAAGGAATTCGTCGCCACGCCGACCAGCGCCTTCGTGCGCGAGCACGGCCTGGCGCTGGCGATCAACGCCGACTATTTCCTGCCGTTCGACGGCGGCCGCCTGCTCGACAAGGCCTTCGTGCCGCTGGCCGGCAGCGGCGTCACCGCCGAGGGCCTGGCGATCAGCGACGGCCGGCTCGCCTCGGACACGCGGACCGAAGACGCGCGCGTGGACGGCGCCTTCTGCGCCGGCGCGCGCGGCGCGCGGATCGTCCGCGGCGGCTGTCCGCGCGGCACCCGCGTCGGCATCGGCGCCGGTCCGCTGCTGCTGCTCGACGGCAAGCGCCAGCCGCGCGAGGCCAGCCGTGCCGCGTACTACGACGAACGCGAGCCGCGCACCGCGCTGGGCCTGGACGCGGCGCGGCAGACACTGTGGCTGGTGGTGGTCGACGGCCGCCAGCCGCACTACAGCGAGGGCATGACCCTGGACGAACTGAGCGCGGTGTTCGAGCAACTCGGCGCCAGAAGTGCGATGAACCTCGACGGCGGCGGCTCCAGCACCATGGCCGCGCGGGTGGACGGCCAGGTGCGCGTGCTCAACAGCAGCATCCACACCGGCATTCCCGGCCGTGAGCGCCCGGTGGCCAATCAGCTCGGCATCCGCGCGCGGCCGTGAGCGGCATCTGCATGCAGCAGTTGCACCGGCGCGGACGGATCTCGTCAGCTTGCCAGAACACTTTCGATCCATAGTGATGCCACTTGTGGGAGCGACGTCAGTCGCGACGAGCTTTACAGGTAGAGCCCTTCGCGACTGAAGTCGCTCCCACAGCACTCCGCTGGCTGCAAATACAAGAATCGGAAATGCTCTGGCCGCCACACCTCTGGACTACGCATCGCACACATTTTCGATTCGTATAGCGTGACCTGATCAGCACGGAGTTTCAGCGGAGAAGGTCGGCAAGTCGCGCAGCGCTTGAGGAACGGCAGCAGCGAAAGTCACGGCTTGGAACTGCGTGCGCTTCATGGTCGTCCGTCAGGTCTCAGGAGAACGATGGACTCATCCTCGGCTCCAGTTCCCTCACAGGCTGCGATCACGCTGAAACTCCGGGCCAATCAGGTAGCGCGACGCTTTTCGTATACAGGGAATTTCCTGACGCCCTGATAGAAAGTCGGAAAAAAGTGGAAATTGGGATAAATACCCCAATCCACAGCACGACCCAATACTGCAACCTAAATAAGGCACTATCTATTCCGTAAAATTCCGGGCGGCCAGGTCGATATCGAAACAAATATATTATCAATATGAAATAATAACTCAATAAAGTCTTGCTAGCATCATTGCTGGCAGCGCGGGTGTATCTTGAAAAATATAATAATTTCCATCTCATACTGTCTTCCTGCTGTACTGATGTGTATTCAACGCTGTGCTGCCAGCTAAAAGAAGCGTCAGTGTCCGCCCCAAAGTATCGAACATTGCTTCCTCGTTCTTATCCCACAATAGTAGAGAGAGACCGTGAGATGAATAGTTATCCGAAAATGCAAGTCAGTGGCGCGCTTTTCACTGCGTGTCTGTTTGCCATGCTCGGCGTGTCGGCAGAGGCATCAGCTTGTGCGAGCGCCACTCAAAGGATGCGTGAGATACGCAACATCGACAGGACCGCGGACACGCTTTTACTTGCGCACCGTGGTCTGTGGGGTCCTCTCAACAGTCGTCCGGAAATTCCGGAGAATTCGTTGGGGTCGGTGGAGAGCGCCATGAATTCCTGCGTGGACGGCATCGAAGTGGATGTCAAGATGACGAGTGACGGAGTTCCCGTCCTCATGCACGATCTCAACCTGGGGCGTACCACGAACTACTATGAAGTGATGCGGGTGCCCAAGTACAACCCGATAACCAATCAAGGCAGCAATCCACCCGTTTCCTCCGTGACTTGGAATTTTGTCAAGAACCTCAAATTACTGTACGACAATCGCAATGCGATCAGTCGATTCACCGTTCCCTCCGCCGAGATGGCGCTCCAGTTATGGGCGGATAAGCCCAATCCTGCGCCGATCATCTTCGACATCAAGACGGCTGATGCCGTCGCGGCGGTGGACAAGCTGGCCGCCAAATACAGTTCCGTTCCCCACCTGACGGCTGCGATCAAGGTCAATGCCTCGCTTTTCCCGACACCTGCGGACTACCGCCGATACGCCAACAACGTGACCGCGATTCCGGTCTTCACCACCAATATGCTGGAGAAAATCAGCATCGCCAGCAGCTTCAACGCCTGGGTCACCGAGGTAGGGACGCTTGAGATAAACGTCAAGCAGCCGAACGGATTGCTTAGTTTCCAGAAAACCCAGGCCGGCCAGCGCATGAGGAAAGTAGCGGTGTTCCATGCCATCCCAGACGGTCCATATCCCAATAACTTCTACAACAACACCGGTGCGTGCTGCTACAAACTGTCGGATCTGCACTTCACCTACCGTGTCAATGGCCAGATTGCCGGTCGCGACACCGACGATCGCCGCCACGACATTAACTTCCTCTACGATCAGGGATTTGGCTTGATCACGACGGATGGCATGCGTGACGACCTCGATTTCCTAACACGTAATGGTCGCCGCAAGACTCATCCCCAGCGTCTGTAGTGCTGCAATGCGAATCTGGTAGTAGGAATCGCTGAACCCTGTCACTTCTACAGAGAATTCCATGGACTTTCGTCGTTTGCGTATGACGGCCGCGCGTTTGATGGCCTCCATCATGATAATGGGTTCGGCATTTCAGGGAACCGCGGCGCCTGCCGCGGTTCCCCCTCCCATTCCCGCGTCGGCTTCGAAAGCAGAAGGTGAGCGCTATCTGGACAGCGCCATAGGAAGGATGCTGCGCATCGGCACCAACTTGTCGTGGCTGCTTCGTCCTTCTGATCCGGAGATGGCGGTTCCTTCGGCCGCTCAGATGATTGAAATCCATCGGATCCGAAACCTGGCCTCGATCGCCGAGAAGCGTGGCTTGGATCACTCTGGCGCGGCGCAGGATGCGATCTCCGCCGTGCGGGCCGTCATCCTGGCGGAGATCGCATGGGAATCGATCATGAGGGACGCGACTGTCACCGATGACGACATCGCGCGCTATGGAGCCGCCCACCCGGGCATCTTCGATCAGTACGCCATTCGCCACATCTTCGTGGCGTCCGGCCAGATCGATGCGGAAACCAAACGCAGCGAGTCGGATGCATCGCGCCGGGCGATGGAAATCAAGCGCAAGATCGATTCGGGCGCCGATTTTTCCGCATTGGCGAAAACGCATTCCGACGACGCTGCCACCGCATCGGAGGGAGGCCTGCTTTCCCCCGTACTGGGCAGCAACATCGCAGACACGTTTTTCCCGCTACTGGCCCAACTGCCCGAGGGCGGCACCGCCGGGCCGGTGCAAGGGCAGTCGGGCTACCATGTACTGCGGCTGGATCGGCGGATCACTCCCGATAAGGATGTGTATCGGCGGCAGGCAAGGGACGCCATCATTGTCGAGAGAAGAGACATGCTGATCCAACAGGCGCTGAAATGACGCAAGCGGCGGGTGGAACGATATCCTTCCGCGATTACCGTGCCTTAGAGCGTGTTATGAACTTTGAGTCGATCCGGCTATCGTAGCGGGATGCAGAGCAAACGCCCATATCCGACCGACATTTCCGACGAAGAGTGGGCGTTCGCAGCGCCTTACCTGAGCCTGATGACCGAGCACGCTCCGCAGCGCAAGTACGAGCTGCGGGCAATGTTCAATGCGCTGCGCTGGATGGCACGTGCTGGAGCGCCATGGCGCCTTTTGCCCAAGGACTTCCCGCCATGGGAAGCGGTCTACCAACAGACACAACGCTGGCTGCAGGCGGGCTGCTTTGAAGCCATGGTCAACGACCTGCGTTCCATCCTGCGTGTTGCCCAAGGCAGACATGGCCAACCCAGTGCTGTCATCCTGGACGGGCGGACGCTGCAATCCACCTGCGAGAGCGGCACACGTGCAGGCTACGACGGCTATAAGCGCAAGAAGGGCAGCAAGGTGCATATGGCGGTGGACACGCTCGGATATTTGCTTGCAGTGCAAGTCACACCTGCCGACGAGCAAGAACGCGCTCAGGTGCGCTCGCTGGCGCAAGAGGTGCAACATGTCACGGGCGATACGGTAAAACTGGCGTTCGTGGATCAAGGCTACACCGGGCAGGAGCCGGCGCAAGCCGCGCAGGCAGAAGGAATCGAACTGCACGTGGTGAAACTTCCCGAAGCCAAGAAAGGATTCGTCTTGCTTCCTCGGCGCTGGGTCGTCGAACGCAGCTTCGGCTGGGTCAACCGATTCCGACGATTGGCACGCGACTATGAGCGCTTGCCGGAAACCTTGGCTGGCTTGCACTTCGTCGTCTTCACCGTGCTCATGCTCAGCAACGCCGCTACCATCCTTCAAAGTTCATAACACGCTCTAAAAAAAAGATCCTATGAAACGGCTCGTCCCATGAAATGGCTTGGCGTAATGACGATGTTTGGGATCATGCTGGCCGCTGGCTGCGGTCACGGCGATGGCCAGACGTTGGCTCCCGCCGAATCTCGTTCTACCGGAGTTCCGGTCGCTGCTGCTGCGGGCGAATTGGCGTCGGGAGCGCCCGCACCTCGACATACGGCGGACGAGCTCCGCCGGCTTGCCGAACATCTGCTCGAGTGCGCCACGCTGGCCGAGAATGCCTTGAACGCCCCCGCCATGGGGATCACAACCACAGACGTGGCGGCGCTGGAGACGCCCGAGGCCAAGCATCGTCGCCAGCGTTGCGGTCGACTCGGTCCCGGAGCTCGCGTCGAGGCCCTGCGCCTGTTGCACCAGGCCGCCGCACAAGGCGACGGCGACGCGAAGGTGATATTGCTGGATCAGCAAACCGGCGCCTTGCTGGACACGCTGGCGGCCCGGGTAGACGGCGACGGGAGGGTGGAGATGACGTTGGCCGAGCGCGAGCAGTTTAAGCAGATTGTGCTCGGGCTTGAGCAGCAAGCTTATCGCGGTAATCGGCGCGCCATGAGCAGCCTGCAACAGGCGATGGACTCAAGCGTGCTGGAAATGTCCGAGCCGTCGTATTCGGCCGCCTGGGGACTGGTTGTGCAACAGCCCATGGGTAGACCGATGCCGTCGGGTCCGCTCTTGGGGGAAGCCGCGCTGGATGATCTGGATGCCGACAAAAAACAACAGATCGTGACGATGGCACGTGATCTGCACGCCCTTTGTTGTGTCCGTTGAATGCAGCCCATGCACAATAATCGGACGCACGCGAGCGGAGCCGGCGCGGCCTCTGCTGCCAACGGGCTGGAACTGATGAATCTGCGTTCCACCAGCCGCGATGCTCGGATGGAGCCGGTGTCCGCCGCAGTGCTCTCCTGCGCAACCAACGCCGTGAGCTGATCGAGATCGCCCCCCTTAACAGGCTGCTGAAATACTGGTCGACAGCCTTCAAAAGTCGACCTGATTAGCCCTGATTCTCAGCCAGCTTTCAGGCATGGGCCGCTTACGGTGCGACTTGTCCGAAGCTTCCTATCGTTTCAACCTCAACCTCAGGCTTTGCCTGCGCGAAGTGCTGGCGCGACTTTCCGCAGCCGTGATGCGCTTCCAGCCTGGACTGTGGCCTGTTCTGCGAGGGACTCGCCATTGCAGCGGCTGAGGGTCAGGGCTAATCAGGAAAGTCAATGACTTGCCATGCAAGTCATTGACCTTTCGTTTGGCGTGCGTCATTTTGGGCGGGAAAAGTATCAAAATTCACCCCGGAAATAAGTATTTCAGCAGCCTGTTAAGCTGCGCCAGAGTCAGGACTTCGACTGGATGTCCAAGCTCTGGCGCGAACACGTGCTTGGCAAGAAGGCCAACACGGCAGGCTCAGGATGGATGCATCGCAAGTACTTCGAACTGGCGGTCGTGGTGCATCTCAAGGACGAGCGCGCAATCCACTCTAGTTTTCCGCGGCGCACTCCACGGCTTCCGACACGCTCGTCCGGGTTCGTAGGTGCGCCGCACCAAGGCTGCCTTCCCGGCGAGGGACCAGCGCCTGCGGCGCTGGTTTCTCAGAATCACTTCTACCGACCCCACATGCTAGGCGAATTCATAGTCCTGTTCCTACCTCGAAGACAAGCGATAGAACGAGGCCGGGGATTCAGCGGGCAATCTCAAAGATCGCCGCATCGCCACGACCATTGCCTGGCAGTCCAGTGACATCCGCGAAGAGGCGGGGGCGGTCCGTCCCATTGATGGCAGCGCACCGCCGTTGATCGCCGCAGCATCGCGACCCCAAGCCTTAACGTGCGGCCCCGGCGCAGCATGCCGCCGGCGGCATGCTGCGCCGGGCCTGCGCGCGGCGCTGGCGGCCGGCGCCTGGGCCAGGGCGCAGACGCGCTCCGGCTCCCACTGCGCCGGGCGCGATCGCGTTGTCATCCGGCCGCGCGCTGCGCGCCGGGGGAACCGCAAGCGCGGCGAAACGCGACACAATGCATCGACCGCTTCCGCCTGCGTGGCCCACGAGGTCGCCAGGCGGATCCCCCAGCGGCCATCGGCGAGCCGCTGCCAGCGCTCGAAATCGTAGCGCTGCGCCAGCGCCGCGACGGCGGGCAGGGCCATCAACAGCTGGTTGGTCGGCGAGTCCGAGGCGAACTGCGCGCAGGCGCGCGGCCATGCGGCTGGCGTGCGCGGCCAGTGGGTAGGACAGGCCGTCCTCGAACAGCGCGGCGGACTGCACGCCCAGCACCATGCCTTTGGCCAGCAGCACGCGGCGCTGCTTGAGCAGGTAGCGGAAGTCGGACTGCGTGTCGGGCTCGCGATCACCAGCGCCTGGCCGAGCAACGCGCCGTTCTTGGTAACGCCGATGTAGAACGCATCGGTCCGCGCGGCGATGTCGGCCAGCTGCAGGTCGTTGCCCACGGCGGTCAGTGCGCTACCGAGGTGCGCGCGGTCCAGGAACAGCCACAACCGGTGCGCGTCGCAGAATGCACGCAGGACCTGCAGCTCGCGCTTGCGGTAGAGCGTGCCGACCTCGGTGGTGTTGGATACGTACAGCCGCCGCGGCTGCACCCTGTGCTCGTTGCCGTGCTCGGCCAGCAGCGGCACGACCAGCGCCGGCGCGAGCCGGCCGTCGGCCGCCTCGACCGTCGGCACCTTGTGCCCGGCGGCCTCGATCGCGCCGGTTTCGTGGGTGGCATGGCCCGCATCAGGCGGCGATCGCCGCCTGATGCGGGCGCAGGCGATCTGGCGGTGGATCAGCGGCGCCGCGCGGCGCGGCGCCGGTCCAGGCCGTAGCCGCCGTGCTGCGCGGCGCCGGCCGCGGCCAGCGCGGCGAGCAGGCGCGGATGCGCGCCTTGGCTGTAGTCGTTGCGGAAGCTGATGCGCGCGCTCGGCACGATCCCGCTCACAACCCTTTCGCCGCCTCGGCCACCGCGCGGAACAGCGCGCGGCCCTTGTTCATGGTCTCGTCCCATTCCTTCTGCGGATCGGAGTCGTAGACGATGCCGGCGCCCGCCTGCACGTGCAGGCGGCCATGCTTGATCACCGCGGTGCGGATCGCGATGGCGGTGTCGGCATCGCCGTGCCAGCCCAGGTAGCCAATGCTGCCGGCATAGACGTTGCGCTGGATCGGCTCCAACTCGCGGATCACTTCCAGTGCGCGGATCTTCGGCGCGCCGCTGACGGTGCCGGCCGGGAACGTGGCGCGCAGAACGTCGGCATAGCTGAGCCCGGGCAGCAGCGTGCCGGTGACCTCGCTGACGATGTGCATGACGTGGCTGTAGCGCTCGATCACGAAGCGCTCGCCGACCGCGACGGTGCCGGCCTGCGACACCCGGCCGGCATCGTTACGGCCCAGGTCGATCAGCATCAGGTGCTCGGCGCGCTCCTTCGGATCGGCCAGCAGCTCCGCTTCCAATGCCAGGTCCTCTTCCACGGTCCTGCCGCGCGGTCGGGTGCCGGCGATCGGGCGCACGGTGACTTGACCCGCTTCCAGCCGCACCAGGATCTCCGGCGAGGAACCGACCACCTGGGTGTCGCCGACGTCGAGGAAGTACATGTACGGCGACGGATTGAGCGCGCGCAGCGCGCGGTACACGTCCACCGGGCGCGCGCCGAACGGCACGCTCAGGCGCTGGCTCAGCACCACCTGGAAGATGTCGCCGGCGCGGATGTATTCCTTGGATTTCTCCACCGCGTCGATGAAGCCCTCGCGGGTGAAGCCGGACACGAAGTCGCGTTCGTCGAGCACCTCGCGCGCCAGCGGCGCCGGATAGCCGGCGCCGGGCCGGCGCAGGGTGGCGGTCAGCGTGTCCAGCCGCGCCTGCGCCCGTTCCCAGGCCTGGGCGTCGCGCGGATCGGCGTGCACGCTCAGGTACAGGCGGCCCTTGAGGTTGTCGAACACCGCCACTTCCTCGGACAGCATCAACAGGATGTCGGGGGTGTCCAGCTCGTTGCGCTTGTCGCCGCTGGCCAGGCGCGGCTCGATGTAGCCGATGCATTCGAAGCCGAACCAGCCGACCAGGCCGCCGGTGAAGCCAGGCACGCCGTCGAGCTTGGGCACCGAATGCGCCGAGCGCAGCGCCTCGACCTCGGCGAACGGATCGGCGACCTCGCGGCGCTCGACCAGTTCGCCGCGATCGCGCACTTCCAGCGTATGCCCGCGGAAGGTGTAGACGCGGCGCGCCGGCAGGCCGATGATCGAATAGCGGCCGAAGCGTTCGCCGCCTTCCACCGATTCGAACAGATAGGTGTGCGGTGCGTCGGCGAGCTTGAGATAGACCGACAGCGGCGTATCCAGGTCGGACAGCACTTCGCGGACGACGGGGATGCGGGTGTGGCCTTCAGCGGCGTAGCGCTGGAACTGCTCGCGGGTGATCAAGACGGCTTTCCTTCCAGGACGCGGTGGCGGGGCAGACGACGGCTGCAGGCCACCATCGCCACGCACGGCGAGCGGAAGTGAGGGAAAGCGGGGTCGTCAGGCTGGACACGGCGGTTACTTTACCGCAACTGCGGCGACTGGCAACGGTTGCAGCCGCGCGCGCCGCTAGCCTGCCCGGCCGCGCAGCAATGCCGAGTGTGGCGGCAGGTGCATGCGCAGGCGGCCGGCGACGCAATCGACGCGGAAGTGCCGCGAGGTCTCCGGCTCGCCATCCAGGTTCAAGGTCAGCGGCATCGCCGCGTCGATGCGCAGCCAGGGCAGGCGCGCGCGCACCGCGACCCGCTCCAGCGCGGCCTGCTTGCCGGCGGTGACCAGCGTGCCCAGCGTGGCGGCGACCGCGCCGGTCATCTCCGGGACGATGGTCAGGTCGAGCAGGCCGTCGTCGAGCAGCGCGTCCGGGCACAGCGCTTGGCCGCCGCCGGCCTGGCGCCCGTTGCCCAGGCCCAGCGCGATGAATTCGCCTTCCCAGCGGAAATCCGGCCCCTCGAACCGCGCCTGGATCGGATCGATCCGGCCCAGCCGGCTCATGCCGGTGATCAGGTAGGCCAGGCCGCCGAGCATCTTCTTCAGACCCTCGTCGGTTTCCACCGTCACCTGGGTGCCGAAGCCGCCGCTGGCGACGTTGGCGCACCAGTGCGGCCCGTGCTCGGCCTCGATGCGCAGCAGGTCGATGGCCAGCGCCGGCGCCTGCGCGACCAGCTCCAGCGCCGCCAGCGGCGTGTCGGGAATGCCGGCGGCAGTGGCGAAATCGTTGGCGGTGCCCAGCGGCACCAGGCCCAGCGCCGGCAGCGCCGCGGCATCGGCATCATGGTGCGCCAGCGCGCTGGCCACTTCGCTCAAAGTGCCGTCGCCGCCGGCGGCGACGATGCAGTCCGCGCCATCGGCCACGGCCTCGGCCACGTAGCGTTCGGCGTCGCCCTCCTCCCAGGTCACCCGCACCTGCAGTTGGATGCCGCGCGCGCGCAATGCGGCCACGGCCTCGCGCAGCGGCTCCTCGCCCGCCGACTTGCCATTGAGGATCAGACGCCAATGCGGTGCTGCCATGCAGACCTTCCCGGGATCAGGCGCGCAGCCTAGCCGGCGGCGGATGCGGGAATCGTGAATGCGCGCGGCGGGCCGGCGCCGCGCCAGCGCGCGACCGCCGCTGCGATGTCCCCGTGCTGTCATCCGCACGTCACCGATCGCGCGGACCATGGGAGTCCATAGCAAGGACGACGGATGGAGGCAGGATCGGCCTCCGCTCTCTACCCAGAGCCGCACTGGCGACAGTGCGGCTCTTTTTTGGTTCATCTCCCAACTGCGTGGAAGGCAGCGCGATCTTGAGGAAGAAGTGGGCGTCATCGCGTTAGCCGTAGGCGATGGGCTTGATGACCTTGATCTTGTTGTGGATGCCTTCGAGCAAGCCGGTGTGCCTCGGCCAGCGTACCCGACGGAGGATGCCGCGCCAGTCGGGCCGCAGGCACCTGGCGAAGTGCATCAGGGCCGGGATCGCACTCTCCCGGGCGTGGCGTCGCCACTGCCTCCAGGCACGGCGCCAGGCCCGGGCCGTACCTGCATTCCACAGCGCCTTGCGTTGTTCCTTCATCGCGTAGACCGTCATCAACGTCTGGTTGGCTTGCAGCACCTCGCTCAGCTGGATCCGTTCGGACTCGGCCAGGTTGGCCCGATTGCGCAACAGGAGCCAGTGCGCACGCTCGACCGCCTTGCGCGCCGGCTTGTCGTGGCGCAGGGGGTTGGCCGCATCCACCCGCCCCCGGCCGATGACCTCGCGGCCGTCTTCGGCGATGACATGGAACAGGTCGTAGACCACGCGCGCGTTTGGGCGGTGCTGGCGCACTTCCAGGTCCTAGGCGGCGTTCATGTCCATCGCCACCGCCTGGATGTCGGCACAGCGCTGGGGGCCGAGCAGTTCGAAGAAGGCTCTGACCTGGACCCGTGGGCGGCCCCGTCCCACCCACAGCACCGGCTTGCGCTCCACGTCCACCACGACGGTGGCGTAGCGATGGCCCTTGTGCACCGCGAACTGGTCCATCGCGATCGCGCGTACCCCGTCCAGCTCCAGCGGCCCCAGCGTGCGCTCCAGGGTCCTGAAAGCGATTGTCTTGGCCGTCTTCCAGTCGATCCCATGCCAACGGGCGGCGTGCAGTACCGAGGTCGCCGCGCATGGCCGCGCCACGCTCTCGGCCAGCCGTCGTGTCGCCCGGCCATGCCGATCCAGCCAGTCCAGCCGCTGCCGCCGGGGGCCGCCCCTCGGACAAGCCAGGCGCAGACACGGCACATGCAACTCCACCGGATCGCCGAATACCGGCAACTCGCCGATGCGCCGCATCGTGCGGTCATCAATCGCTGTCACCGTCTGCCCGCAGCCCATGCAGTGCCGTTGCGCACCCGGCGCCGGCTCCAGGTCGATCACTCCCCAACGCTGCTGCCCACGGGACGCATGCCGCCGCTTGCGGACACCGCACCCCTCCCAGCCGCCCAGCCGGGACATACAATCCTGCTCGGCCGCGGCCGACCTTCAGTGGGTTGCCTGGACAACAGCAAGTCCGACCGGTCGGCCGTGCGCCTCTCCACTCAGTTGGGCGATGAACCTCTTTTTGCACGCCGCTCAGCCGGCCGCGAACCTGGCCAGCGCCTCGCCCTGCAGGCGGTACACGGTCCACTCGTGCTGCGCGCGCGCGCCGGCCGCTTCGTAGAAGTCGATCGCCAGCTGGTTCCAGTCCAGCACCGACCATTCGAAACGGCCGCAGCCATCGGCCAGCGTCTGCCTGGCCAGATGTCGCAGCATGGCCGTGCCGGCGCCGCTGCCGCGGTGCGCCGGGTCCACGTACAGGTCTTCCAGGTACAGGCCGTTGCGGCCGAGCCAGGTCGAGTAGTTGTAGAAGTACACCGCATAGCCGATCGGCTGCACATCGGCTTCGCAGATCAGCGCGTGCGCGGTGGCGCCGGGCCCGAACAGACTGGCGCGCAGGCCGGCCTCGTCGGTCTGCACCGCCTCCTCGGCGCGCTCGTAGCGGGCCAGGTCGCGGATCAGGCGCAGGATCAGCGCGGCGTCGTCGGCCGTGGCCGGGCGGATGCGCAGCGCGGCCATCTCAGCGCGCCGCCACCGCGGCGCGCATCTGCGCGATCACCGCGGCATAGTCCGGCGCATTGAAGATGGCCGAGCCGGCGACGAAGGTGTCGGCGCCGGCGGCGGCGATCGCGGCGATGTTGTCCGGCTTGACCCCGCCGTCGATCTCCAGGCGGATAGGCTTGCCGCTGGCGTCGATCCTGGCGCGGATCGCGCGCAGCTTGTCCAGCGCCGAGGGAATGAAGGCCTGGCCGCCGAAGCCCGGGTTGACCGACATCACCAGCACCAGGTCCAGGTCGTCGAGCACCCAGTCGAGGATGTCGACCGGGGTGGCCGGGTTCAGCACCAGCCCGGCCTTGCAGCCGTGCGACTGGATCAGCTGGATGCTGCGGTGCACGTGGCGGCTGGCCTCGGGATGGAAGCTAATGAGGCTGGCGCCGGCCTCGGCAAAATCCGGGATCAGCCGGTCCACCGGCTTGACCATCAGGTGCACGTCGATCGGCGCGGTGACGCCGTGCCTGCGCAGGGCCTGGCACACCATCGGGCCAATGGTCAGGTTCGGCACGTAGTGGTTGTCCATCACATCGAAATGGATCCAGTCGGCGCCGGCGGTCAGCACGGCGTCCACTTCCGCGCCGAGGCGGGCGAAGTCGGCGGAGAGGATGGACGGGGAAATGATGCAATCGGTCATGGCGAGGTCTCAGCGCTTGCGCAGGGTGCGGATGCGGTCGTAGGCGGTGTTGAGCTGGCTGGCCTTCTTCTCGGCGCGCGCGCGCAACTCCGGGGCGCCGCCGGCGACCTTGTCGGGGTGGTACTGGGAGATCAGCCGGCGGTAGGCCAGTTCGATCTCGGCGTCGCTGGCGTCGCGGGTCACGCCCAGTTCGCGGTAGGGATCCTCGCGCTGGCCGAGCTTGAACCAGTCGGCGTCCAGGGCGTGCCCGATCAGCAGCCCGAGCGCCGCGCCGAACACCGGATTGGGCCGCAACAGCAGCGCCCCGGCGATCGCGCCGAGCAGTTTTCCGTACCAGTGCATGGGCGAGGGCGGGCTCGGCGGACAAGGCCGCGCATTTTACGGCACAGCGGGCCTTTCCGGCCGTACACTACGCGGCCCGCTGTCCAGCCGCCGGCTCGCCGGGTTCCGGGACAGCCGCCATTGCGAAGTCCGTAGGAGTGCCTGTGTCCACCACGCTGTTGCAATCCGATCTGCCCGGCCTGCCGTTGCGTCACCGGGGCAAGGTCCGCGACGTATTCGATCTTCCCCGCGAGCGCCTGCCTGCCGATGCCCCGCCCGGGGACTACCTGCTGATGGTCGCCACCGACCGCCTGTCGGCGTTCGACGTGGTGCTGCCCGATCCGATTCCCGGCAAGGGCGAAATGCTGTGCCAGGTCTCCAACTTCTGGTTCAAGAAGACCGAGCACCTGATGCCCAACCACCTCACCACCATCGACGTGGCCGCGGTGCTGCCCGCCAGCGTGGACCCGGCGCTGTACGCCAGGCGCGCGGTGGTGACCAAGAAGCTCAAGCCGGTGCCGGTGGAGGCCATCGCCCGCGGCTACCTGATCGGCAGCGGCTGGAAGGACTACCATCGCACCGGCAAGGTCGGCGGCATCGAGCTGCCCGACGGCCTGCGCCAGGCCGAGAAACTGGCCGAACCGATCTTCACTCCGTCGACCAAGGCCGCGGTCGGCGACCACGACGAGAACATCGACTTCGACGCCATGGTCAACACGGTCGGCGCCGAACTGGCCGAGCGCGTGCGCGACGCTACCCTGCGCATCTACCGCTTCGCCGCCGATTTCGCCGCCGAGCGCGGCATCCTGCTGGCCGATACCAAATTCGAATTCGGTACCGACGCCGACGGCCGCCTGTACATCATGGACGAGATGCTGACCCCGGATTCCTCGCGTTACTGGCCGGCCGACGCGTACGCCGTGGGCACCAGCCCGCCCAGCTACGACAAGCAGTTCGTGCGCGACTACCTGGAGACGCTGGACTGGGGCAAGACCGCGCCCGGCCCGCGCCTGCCGCAGGAGGTGATCGACCGCACCCGCGGCAAGTATGCTGAAGCGCTGCAGCGGCTGGCGGGGATTTCGGTCGACTGACACGCACCGGGACGAGGCCGCCGCGCCCCTGGCGCCGCCAGGCGCCGCCGCGCGAACCGCGATGGCGTCGGTGCGCGGCGCGCATACCTGCCAAGCCTGGGCTCCTCCCACGCAAAGGTCTCACGATGCAAACATGCCGATCCGCTCGCGTTTTCTGCCTGGCCTGTGCAGCGCCGGGCGGCTGCTCGGCCTGGGCGCATGCGCACCGGGCGACCCTCCTGGCCCTGCCGCGCCCGCACAGGCGCCGGCAAAGGCAGCGGCCGCAGGTGCCGCCAGCGCCGCGGGCGATCGGCTGCAAGCGCTGATCCGGGCCAGCGGTGCCCGTTGCGACACCGCCACCTACAGCGCTGTAGCGCCGCAGGCGAGCGCTACAGCGTGGACCTGGACGTCGACTGCGGCAAAGGCGATTTCTTTGCCGGCGTCGCCATGGACGTGGACGTGTCCGAGCGCATCCCGGACAGCGCCAGCGCCGCGCGGCCGCGCGCCCGCTTCGCGCAAGGGAGCTGGTGTGCGTGCAGGGCATCACCCGCACCGCGCAGAACCCGCTGTACTACTACGTGGTCGCGATCCCGGCCAGCAGCGTGGAGGAGTGCCAGGGCAATGCGCTGTGCGACCACGACGGCGATCGCCCGATCCAGCGCCTGGTGGCGGCCGGCGCGACCGCGCCGGGCCTGTACAGCGGCGACTGCGCGCAGGGCTGGGTGAGCGCCGATGCGCTCGACGCGTTTCGCAACGGCATGTAGCCAGCGGCGGCGCTGCGCGTCGCTGCACGCGGGCGGCAAGCGGCAAGATCCTGACGGATCGGGACGCCGGCCGCCTGCGCTGACGTCGCGGCGCTGTCTCCGCAGCGCCGCGGCGATGGCGCTATGCTGGCCCGATCCCTGGGAGGGACGATGGACACTACCGCCTACGCGCGCCCGATCGACCGTTACTTCGCCCGCTATGCCGACGATCACCGCAATGCCGCCAACCAGCGCATCCACGTGTTCGCGGTGCCGGCGATCCTGTGGTCGGTGGTGGCGCTGCTGTGGTGCATCCCGGTCGGCGGCAGTTGGTTCCAGAACGGGCTGTGGGCGGCGCTGGCGATGTTCGCGGCGTGGATGTTCTACAACCGGCTGTCGCGGCCGCTGGGCTACGGCATGCTCGCAGCGTTCTTCTTCTGCGGCTGCCTGTGCCGGCTGCTGGAGGCGCGCATCGGCCTGCAGGGCCTGCTGTGGCTGGCGCTGGGCGTGTTCGTGGCGGCGTGGTGCGCGCAGTTCGTCGGGCACAAGCTGGAAGGCCACACGCCCAGCTTCCTCACCGACCTGGTGTACCTGCTGATCGGGCCGGCGTGGGTGCTGGCCAAGCTCTACCGGCGCCTGGACTGGCGCTACTGAGCCAGCCGCTGCGTTTCAGCGCGGTACGCCGAGCATTGCCGCGTCCGGCGAGAACGCGCGCGGCGCATAGCCGAAATCGCGCCGCGCCGGCGCCAGGTCGAATACCAGGTCATCGCCCATGCGCAGCAGCGCGGCGCGGTTCATGCCGCGCAGGCGGCCGCCGGCGTGGGCGGTGGCCAGGACCAGGACGAAGGCCGCGTGCGGCAGCAGCAGCAGCCGCGCCGGCGGCTGCAGTGCGGCCAGGACGCGCCGCACCATGTCGCGGTAGCTGAGCACCTCGCCGCCGCCCAGTGCATAGCTGCGGGCATGCGTGGCCGGGTACGCCAGCACCGCCAGCGCCGCGTCGGCCAGGTCCTGCACATGCACCGGCTGGCGCAGGCCACGGGCGCTGCGCGGCAGCACGAACCAGCCGCGACGCCGCGCCAGCGCCGCGATCGCGCTCAGCGTGCGGTCGCGGCCGGCGCCGTAGACCAGGGTCGGGCGCAGCACGGTGACCGCCGCGGCGCGCGCGGCCGCGGCGGTGAACAGCGCGGCCTCGGCCTCGCGCAGGCGCCGCGCGACGTCGCGTTCGGCCGCATCCGGCGAATCGCGCTTGACCGCCAGGCTGGTGGAACCGAACGCGACCACGCGCGGCACGCGCAGCGGCGTGCGCCGGTACCAGTCGGCGAAGGCATCGAGCGGCCCGCAACTGAAGATCGCAGCGGCCTGCACTGGCGGCGCCTGCAGCTGGCTCAATTCGCCCCGATGCCAGTGCACGCCGGCACGCGGCGGCTGCTCCATGCGCGAGAACGCATGCACCTGCCAGCCGGCGGCCAGCAGGCCGTGCAGCAGGCGCTCGCCGATCTGGCCGCTGCCGCCGAACAGCAGCGCCACGCGCGTTGCCGTGGCGGTCGCGAGCGCGGCGGGAGCGGAAGCGGCGATGGCGGGCGCGTCGGTCATGCCGCCAGCATAGCGAGCCGTTGCCGCCACGCCCAATGCCCGAGGCCGCGGCGCGCTCGCAAGCGCGTCACTCCGGCTGCGCTACGGTGCGGCCATGATGCCGTATGCGTGGACCACCATCGCAAGCCTGGGCCCGGATGCGCCTGTTATACTCGGGCTTCTGCTCGCGAAGCTCGTATTCCCTGCATGATTCGGCTCCTGGACGTCCTGCTGGCGTTGCCGTTTCTGATGGCGGCGGCCGCGGTCGCCCTGCGCCATCGTTCGCGCACCACGCTGGCCTGGGTCGCCGCGGCGGCGCCGCTGGCCGGGCTGGCGCTGCTGGGCATGATGACCCCGACCGTGCTGGACGGCGGCATCGTCCGCGCCGACCACGCCTGGCTGCCGCAGATCGGGCTGCTGTTCTCGCTGCGCCTGGACGGATTGGCGTGGATGTTCGCCGGGCTGGTGCTGGCGATCGGCGCGCTGGTGGCGATGTACGCGCACTATTACCTCGGCGCGCGCGAGAACGTGGCGCGCTTCTACGGCTATCTGCTGCTGTTCATGGGCGCGATGCTGGGTATGGTGATCGCCGGCAACCTGCTGTTGCTGATGGTGTTCTGGGAACTGACCAGCATCAGCTCGTTCCTGTTGATCGGGTTCTGGTCGCATCGCCAGGATGCGCGCGACGGCGCGCGCATGGCGCTGGTGATCACCGGCGGCGGCGGCCTGGCGCTGCTCGGCGGGGTGCTGCTGATCGGTCGCATCGTCGGCAGCTACCAACTCGATGCGGTGCTCGCCGCCGGCGACGCGATCCGCGCCAGCGCGCTGTATCCATGGGCGCTGGGCCTGATCCTGCTCGGCATCTTCACCAAGAGCGCGCAGTTCCCGTTCCATTTCTGGCTGCCGCACGCGATGGCCGCGCCGACCCCGGTGTCGGCCTATCTGCACTCGGCGACGATGGTCAAGGCCGGCGTGTTCCTGCTGACGCGGCTGCATCCGGCGCTGGCCGGCAGCGAGCTGTTCTTCTACGCGGTCAGCGGCATCGGCGCGGTCACCCTGCTAGTCGGCGCCTGGTGCGCAATCTTCCAGCACGACCTGAAGGGCCTGCTGGCGTATTCGACGATCTCGCACCTGGGCCTGATCACCATGCTGTTCGGGCTGTCCACGCCGATGGCGGTGGTGGCCGGGGTGTTCCACATCCTCAACCACGCGGTGTTCAAGGCTTCGCTGTTCATGGCCGCGGGCATCATCGACCACGAGACCGGTACCCGCGACATGCGCCGGCTCGGCAACCTGCGCCGCTGGATGCCGTTCACCAGCGCGCTGGCGATCACCGCTTCGCTGTCGATGGCCGGCATTCCGCTGCTCAACGGCTTCCTGTCCAAGGAGATGTTCTTCGCGCAGGCGCTGCGCGCCGACGGCCCGGTGGCGATGCGCGTGTTCACCGCCACGGCGGCGTTGCTGGCCGGCGTGTTCGCCGTCGCCTACAGCCTGCGCTTCGTCTACGAGACCTTCTTCGGCGAGGGGCCGCGGCAACTGGACGGGCTGCCGCACGAGCCGCCGCGCTGGATGAAGATCCCGGTGGAAGTGCTGGTGCTGGCGTGCGTGGCGGTCGGCATCTTTCCGGCGCTGACCGTGGCGCCGGTGCTGCACGCGGCGGCCGGCGCGATCCTCGGCGACGCGCTGCCCGACTACAGCTTGGCGGTGTGGCACGGCTGGAACGCGCCGCTGGCGATGAGCATCGCCGGCATGCTCGGCGGCGTGGCGCTGTACTTCGGCCTGCGCCGCCTGACCGCGCTGTACACCGAGGTGCGCCGCTCGCTGGGCAAGCGCGCGTTCCACTGGCAGGTGGATGCCTTGTTCGGCGTCGCCGCGCGCTTCACCCGGCTGCTGACCAACGGCAGCCTGCAGCGCAGCCTGCGCTGGCTGCTGTTGAGCGCGGTGGTCGTGGCGGCGGCGCCGTTGGTCGCCGCGCCGCCGCCGTGGAGCCAGTGGCCGGCGCCGCAGCCGATGCCGTTGCTGGGCTGGGCGCTGTGGCTGCTGATCGTCGGCTGCGCGCTGGCCACGCTGTTGCTGTACCGGGAGCGCCTGCTGGCGATCCTGGTGATCGGCGGCAGCGGCCTGGGCGTGAGCCTGGTGTTCGTGTTTCTGTCGGCGCCGGACCTGGCGCTGACCCAGCTGCTGGTGGAGATGGTCACGCTGCTGCTGATGCTGCTGGCGATGAACTACCTGCCCAAGGCCTCGCCGGTCGAGCCGCAGCGCTGGCGCAAGGCGCGCGATGCGATGCTGGCGGTCGCCGCCGGCGCCGGCATGGCCATGCTGGCGTACTCGGTGATGACCCGGCCGGCGTCGACGATGGCCGGCGAACTGCTGCAGCGCGCGCTGCCGGAAGCCTACGGGCGCAACGTGGTCAACGTGATCCTGGTCGATTTCCGCGGCTTCGACACGTTCGGCGAGATCACCGTGTTCGGCATCGCCGCGCTGGTGGTGCATGCGCTGCTGCGGCGCGCGCGGATGGCGCCGGAGAAGGTGATGCCGGGGCCGCCGATCAAGTTGCCGGTGCCGGCCGACCTGGCGCAGCTGATGTTCCCGCTCACCCTGACCGTGTCGATCTTCCTGTTCCTGCGCGGGCACAACGCGCCCGGCGGCGGCTTCATCGCCGGCCTGGTGCTGGCGGTGCCGCTGCTGATCCAGTACGTGATCCAGGGCGCGGCCTCGGTGGAATCGCGCTTCGGCTTCGACTACATCCGCTGCATCGGCCTGGGCCTGTCGCTGGCCGCGCTCAGCGGCATGGCCTCGATGCTGTTCGGGGCGCCGTTCCTGACCAGCGGCCACTACGACCTCTACGTCCCGCTGATCGGCGACATCGCGCTGGCCAGCGCGCTGGGTTTCGATACCGGCGTGTACCTGGTCGTGTTCGGCGGCACCATGCTGACCCTGTCGATGATGGGCACGATCAAACCCTCGCGCACGCGCGAGTCCCAGCGCGGCGAGATCGACCCGGCGCAGCGCTCCGCACGCACCGGGGAGATGCGCTGATGGAACTGGCCCTGGCGAGCGCGATCGGCGTGCTGACCGCGGTCGGCGCGTACCTGCTGCTGCGTGCGCGCAGCTTCGACGTGATCCTGGGCATGACCGTGCTGTCCTATGCCACCAACCTGCTGATCTTCGCCGGCGGGCGGCCGGTGCAGGGCAAGGCGCCGGTGTTGCGCGACGGCGTCGCCGCCACCCTGGCCGAGCATACCGATCCGCTGCCGCAGGCGCTGGTGCTGACCGCGATCGTGATCGCCTTCGCGCTGACCGCGGTCAGCGTGGTGCTGGCGATGCGCAGCCGCGGCGACAACCGCAGCGACCACGTCGATGCGCGCGTCGATCGCGACGGCGACAGCGCGCTATGAACCACCTGGTCATCCTGCCGATCCTGATCCCGCTGCTGGGCGCGGCGCTGTCCCTGTTCGTCGAGCACCGCCGCTACGGGCGCCACGTGCGTCGCGCCGTGGCCTGGACCGCGATGGCGGCGCTGGCCGCAGCGGTGATCGCGCTGTTCGTGCGCGCCGGCGACGGCCATGTGCAGGTGTACCTGCTCGGCGATTGGCCGTCGCGGCTGGGCATCGCGCTGATGGCCGACCGCCTATCGGCGTGGATGCTGCTGACCACCACCCTGCTCGCCGCGGCCTGCCTGCTGCACGCCTGCGCCGGCTGGGACCGGCGCGCGCCGCACTTCCACGCGTTGTTCCAGTTCCAGCTGGTCGGCCTCAACGGCGCGTTCCTGACCGGCGACGTGTTCAACCTGTTCGTGTTCTTCGAGGTGATGCTGGTCGCCTCCTACGGCCTGCTGCTCAGCGGCGGGCGCGGCCTGCGCCTGCGCGTGGGCTTCCATTACGTGGTGTTCAACGTCACCGCCTCCACCCTGTTCCTGATCGCGCTCGGCCTGCTGTACGCGCTGCTCGGTTCGTTGAACATGGCCGAGCTGTCGCAGCGCATCGCGCAGGCGCCGGCGGAGAACCTGCGCCTGATCAAGGCCGCGTTCGGCCTGTTGCTGCTGGTGTTCTGCGCCAAGGCCGCGCTGCTGCCGCTGTACCTGTGGCTGCCGGAAACCTACGCGCGCGCGCCGGCGCCGGTGGCGGCGCTGTTCGTGGTGATGACCAAGGTCGGGCTGTACGCGGTGCTGCGGGTGAGCACGCTGATCCTGGGCAGCCAGACGCAGGCGCTGGACGGCTACGGCCGCGACTGGCTGCTGTGGCTGGGCATCGGCACGCTGCTGCTGGCCGCGCTCGGGGTACTGGCGGCGGTACGCCTGCGGGTGCTGGTCGGCTACCTGGTGATCGTGTCGGCGGCGACGCTGTTCGTCGCCTTCGCCCTGGACGCGCCGGGCACGCTCGGCGCCGGCCTTTACTACCTGGCGCACAGCAGCTTCGTCGCCGCGGCGCTGTTCCTGATCGCCGACCTGATCCGGCGCCGCCGCGGCGACGCCAGCGACCGCAAGGAAGTGATCGCGCCGCTGCCGGGCAAGACCGTCCCCGGCGTGCTGTTCCTGATCGCGGCGGTCTCGGTGGCCGGGCTGCCGCCGCTGTCTGGGTTCCTGGCCAAGGTCGCGATCCTCAGCGCCACGCCAGCGGCCGACGTGGCGCCGATCTGGGCGGCGGTGCTGCTCAGCAGCCTGATGGTGATCATGGGCCTGGCCCGCGCCGGCGTGCGCCTGTTCTGGCGCGTGCCGGGCGACCAGCAGGCCCTGCACGACGAGGGCGCGCAACCGCGGCAGGCGCGGCCGCACAAGGCGCCGGCGCGGCCGCTGGAGACCGCAGCGACGCTGCTGCTGCTCGGCTATGGCATGGCGATGACCGTCGCCGCCGGGCCGATGCTGCGCTATACCGAATCGGCGGCCGCGCAGTTGCTGCGCCCGGCCGATTATGTTGCCCAACTGCGCGCCGCCGCGCCGGTCCTGCGGGAGCCCTGAGATGCGCCGTCCCCGGTTGCGCCGCCTGTTCCCCTCGTGGCCGTTGAGCGTCACCGTCGCCGTGTTCTGGCTGCTGATGAGCGACAGCTTCGGCCTGGGCCCGCTGCTGCTGGGCACGCTGCTGGGAGTGGCGGTGCCGCTGTTCGCCGCGCGCCTGGACCGCGAGTTCGCGCGCATCGGCTCGCTGCGCTCGGTGCCGAAGATGCTGTGCGTGGTCGCCTGGGACATCGTGCGTTCCAACGTGGTGGTGGCGCTGCAGGTGCTGGGCCCGGAATCCAGGATCCACCCCGGTTTCGTCTGGGTGCCGCTGGACATCGCCAACATCCACGGCATCGCCGCGCTGACCAGCATGATCACGCTGACCCCGGGCACGGTGTCGGCGGCGCTGTCGGATGACCGCAAGCATTTGCTGGTGCACGTACTGCACCTGGACGATGCCGAGACCGTGATCCGGCAGATCAAAACGCGCTACGAAGCGCCGCTGATGGAGATCTTTCCATGACGGGACACCTGTTCATCGAGGGCAGCATCGCCGTGTGCATGCACGTGGTGGCGTTGGCGATGCTGCTGGCGCTGTGGCGACTGCTGCGCGGGCCGACGGTGCCGGACCGCATCCTGGCGCTGGACACACTGTCGGTGACCGCGATCGCCGAGCTGATGCTGTTCGGCATGCACCTGAACTCGCCGGTGTACTTCGAGGCGGCGCTGGTCATCGCCATGCTCGGCTTCGGCAGCACCGTGGTGCTGAGCAAGTACGTGCTGCGCCGGAACATCGTCGAATGATCGGGCTGCTGCAGGTGGCGCTGTCGCTGCTGCTGATCATCGGCTGCTGCTTCATCCTGGTCGGCGCGCTGGGGCTGGTGAAGCTGTCCGACTTCTTCAAGCGCCTGCACGCGCCGACCAAGGCCGGCACGCTGGGCGTGGGCTGCGTGCTGCTGGCCTCGGTCGGCTACCACCTGTTCCTGGGCCAGGACCCGCAACCACGCGAACTGCTGATCACCGCATTCCTGTTCATCACCGCGCCGATCAGTGCGCACATGATGGCCAAGGCCGCGCTGTCGCTGATGATGGAACAGCGGCCGCAAGTGCCCAGCAACGATCATGCCGACAAGGAAGGGCCGCCGCCGCCGACGCAGGACGAGCGCTGAGGATTACGGTCACCGCAATGTTGTGGGAGCGACTTCAGTCGCGACAGCTTTTACCGGTACCGCCCGTCGCGACTGAAGTCGCTCGCACAAGTGACATCATCGAATCAACGACTCCGGCCGCGAGCTGGCCCCCGCTTTTCCGAGTCCCCAGTCCCGGGTCCCGGGCCCGCCTCACCCCACCAGCACCACTTCCAACCCGACCCAAGCCAGAAACGCGGCCAGCAGCACCGCGCCTTCGCCGCGGCTGATGCGCATGTCGCCGCGCAGCATCGGATACAGCACCACGCTGAACGCGATCGCCGCCGGCAGTTCCAGGCGCACGAACGAGGCCGGCAGCGGCAGCGGCCGCAACGCCGCCATCCCGCCGATCACCACCAGCAGGTTGAACAGGCTCGAGCCGAGCACGTGGCCGACCACCATGTCGCCCTGTCCGCGACGCGCGGCGGCGATCGCGGCGGCCGCCTCCGGCAACGCGGTGCCGATCGCGACCGGCAACAGGCCGACCAGCAGCGGCGACAGGCCCCAAGCGGCGCCGAGCCGCGGCGCGGCATCGACCACCAGCTTGGCGCCGGCGTACAGCAGCACGACCGCGATCAGCAGCCGCAGCAGGTTCAGGCCGAGCGCGGTGCGGGTCACCGCATAGCCGGACAGGCCGAGTTGGCGCGCGGCGTCTTCGCTGCGCGCACGGCGCAGCAGGAACGCCAGCACGCCGACGAAGCCCAGCAACAGCAGCCCGCCTTCCAGCCGCGAGATCGCCCCGTCCAGGCCGAAGCCGATCAGCGCCAGCGTCGCCAGCGCCAGCAGCACCAGCAGCGGCGCCAGCATCCGCGTGCGCACCAGCAGCGGCGCCGCCAGCGCGGCCAGCGCCAGGGTGAGGCCAAGGTTGGCCAGGTTGCTGCCGATCGCGTTGCCCAGCGCCAGGTCCTGCGCCCCGATCGCGTAGGCGCGCGCATTGACCGCCAGTTCCGGCAGCGAAGTGCCGAAGGCCACCAGCAGCAGGCCGGCCACGAACGGCGAGACGCCGCAACGTTGCGCCAGGCCCGAGGCCGCCTTCACGATCGAGTCGCCGCCCAATGCCAGCAACAGCAGTCCCACCAGCACCAAGCCGATCGCGCTCGCCATCGTCCACTTCCTCTTTTACGATGCGCGATTCTATGCGCAGCGCGGATGATGCGGCCGTCATCGTGGCGACGGCATGGAAGGGATATGGCGGTGGGGGGCTGAGTGCACTGCAGCGGGAGCTTCGGACTCGAGGGCTGCCGACGCGCACCAGCGCGGCGCGGCGTCTGTCGCGGTTGAAACCACTCCTGCAGGGAGCATGGCCGACCGGCGGGTTGCACTGTAGGAGGGGCTTCAGCGCCGACAACTGACGAAGCCTGCCAACTCGCCGCTGCAACTGCCGCGGTTGAAACCGCTCTACAGGGAGCATGGCGGACTGGCGCGGACACTGTGGGAAGGACTTCAGTCCCGACGCGTTCGCTAACTGCACCTGTGAGGTTCTTCGCGGCCACGCCCCTGAAAGCAACGGCGCTAGCCGCAGCCCTCGACGTAGTCCACCTGCGGCGGCAGGCCGACGCGCCAGACGCTGGCCCTGCCGACGGCGTCGATCTTGAACACCAGCACGCCGGACTGGGCGGCATTACCGCCGATGCGCAGGACCTTGTCGCCTCCGACGTACTCGTGCGGCTGCTCCTGCACGCGTCCGGCATACAGCGTGCGCAGTTGCGCCAGCGCCATGCCGACCTTGCCGCCGCCCGGCGCGGTCTCGCTGGCGGTGCGCACGTCGTAGCGCACCCGCCGGTCGGCTTCGAACATCAGGCCGATGCCGGTGCCGCCCTTGGCCCAGCGCGGCGTCAGGGAATAGCAGCCGCCGGCCGCGCCCGGCTCGCCGTCGAGCGCGCCGCCCCAGGCCGCGCACATGCCCAGGCGCAGGTCGCCATAGCCGTCCTCGCGCGCCAGCTGACGGTCGGCCGGCGCCATCTACGGCGGCAGCGCCGCCGCCAGGGCCTGCGCCGGCGGCACGTCGGTATCGAGCTGGTCCAGCGCCGGCGGCGGCAGGGCGTGGTCGCCCGCCGGCGCCGGCGACGTGTCGCAGGCAGCCAGTGCGAGCAGCAGCGAGGCAACAACGGGCAGGGTCGGCTTCATCGCAGGTCCTCGAAACAGCAGCGCAAGAGAGCAGCGCATAGGCTGGCGCGCGCCGCAGGCCGACAGCGCCACCGGCCGCACGCAGCGCCTGTCATCGGTGTTTCATCGCCGACGGCGACACTGCCCACCTTCCGGAACCATTGCCATGCCGCCGCGCAAGACCGCCCTCGCCCTCGCCGCGCTGCAATCCCACGCCGCACCACTGGACATGCGCCACCGGCGCGTGTTGATCCTGGCCGACGGCCGGCGCAGCGCCGACGAACTGGCCGCACTGGGCGGCAGCAATGCCGCGGCGATCGTGCAGACGCTGCTGCAACTGGGCTATCTCGACGATGGCCGCGCGGATGCAGCGCCGCCGGATCCGCGCCGCGCCCTGCTCAACGCGCGCATGTACCTGCTCGACCTGCTGCAACTGCAGCGCCACCCGGCCTCGCGCCTGCTGCAGCAACGACTGCGCGACGCGCGCGAGGAGGCCGCCACGCTGCAGGCGATCGCGCACGCGCTGCGCGCGATGCCGGAAATGACCTCCCAGCGCTACGCGCAGCGCATCCGCGAGCGCGTGCTGGAAGTGCTGCCGGCGCCGTTGCACGCGGCGCTGGCCGCCGCCTGAGCGCGGCGCGCGCTCAGGGCGCGCGGAAGTGGCGAGGCAGGCCCTGCCAGCACTGCTGGTAGTCGCGTTGGCGATGCGGCGCTGACAGCGCCTGCGCGGTCGGGCGCAGCACCGCGCGGGTCTCGAACATGAAAGCCATCGTGTCGGCGATGACGTCCGGCCGCGACAGGTCCGCCTGCGAGGCCTTGTCGAACGTGGCTGCGTCCGGGCCATGTCCACTCATGCAGTTGTGCAGCGAGGCGCCGCCCGACGCGAAGCCTTCGGCCTTGGCGTCGTAGACGCCGTGCACCAGTCCCATGAACTCGCTGGCCAGGTTGCGGTGGAACCACGGCGGCCGGAACGTGTGCTGCGCCACCAGCCAGCGCGGCGGGAAGATCGCGAAATCCAGGTTGGCGGTCCCCGGCGTGTCGCTGGGCGCGGTGAGCACGGTGAAGATGCTCGGATCGGGATGGTCGAAGCTGATCGAGCCGATCGTGTTGAAGCGGCGCAGGTCGTACTTGTACGGCGCGTAGTTGCCGTGCCAGGCGACCACGTCCAGCGGCGAATGCGCGATCGGCGCGCGCCACAGGTGGCCCTGGAACTTGGCGATCAGTTCGAACGCGCCCTCGTCCTCCTCGAAGGCGGCCACCGGAGTGAGGAAATCGCGCGGATTGGCCAGGCCGTTGGCGCCGATCGGCCCCAGGTCGGGCAGCCGCAGCAGCGCGCCGAAGTTCTCGCACACGTAGCC
This sequence comes from Xanthomonas theicola, assembly GCF_014236795.1. NCBI lineage: Bacteria > Pseudomonadati > Pseudomonadota > Gammaproteobacteria > Lysobacterales > Lysobacteraceae > Xanthomonas > Xanthomonas theicola. Next base: position 3,632,374 of record NZ_CP049017.1, read on the forward strand.
GCGCGCCTGGCCGTCGGGCAGCGCGACGCGGAACCGCACGCCGCGCGGGATCACGGCGATTTCCTGCGGTTCGACCTCGAGCGCGCCCAGTTCGGTGCACAGCTGCAGCCGGCCGAGTTGCGGCACGATCAGCAGCTCGGCGTCGGCGTCGTAGAAGAAACGCCCCTGCATCGACGCGTTGGCGGCGTACAGATGCACCGCCACGCCGTGCTGCGCCGCGGCCGAGCCGTTGCCGGCCATCGCGTACAGGCCATCGACGAAATCCAGCGGCGCCTGCGGCAGCGGTAACGGACTCCAGCGCAATTGGTCCGGCGACACCGGCCCGGCATCGAAGTCGTTGTGGAAGCCGACGGCCTGCGTGTAGGCGGCGAACGTGCCGTGCACCGCCGCCGGGCGGATCCGGTACAGCCAACTGCGCCGGTTGAGTCCGCGCGGCGCGGTGAACGCGGTCCCGGACAACTGCTCGGCGTACAGGCCATGGGCCACGCGCTGCGGCGAGTTCTGCCCGACCGGCAGCGTGCCCGCCACCGCCTCGCTGGCGAATTCGTTGCCGAAGCCGGATTGGTAGTGGAGCGTGCCGTTGTGCATGGTTGGGCTCGGGAAGTCGGGACTCGGGAAAAGCTTGACGAACGAAACGCTTGCGGCATGCCGCCGACAGGCCCAAGGACATGAACTGCCGGGACTGCTTTACCGAGTCCCCTGTCCCCGGTCCCGGCTCTCAAAGCACCCCGCGCTTCATCTGGTCGCGCTCGATGCTCTCGAACAGCGCCTGGAAGTTGCCTTCGCCGAAGCCTTCGTTGCCCTTGCGCTGGATGATCTCGAAGAAGATCGGGCCGATGCAGTTCTGGGTGAATATCTGCAGCAGCTTGCGCTGCTTGGTCTCCGTGTCGGCGTCGATCAGGATCTTGTTCCTGGCCAGCCGCGCCACGTCTTCGCCGTGGTCGGGAATGCGCTGGTCGATCACCTCGAAGTAGGCCTCCGGGGTGTCCAGGAACTCCACGCCCGCCGCACGCATGCGCTCCACCGTCACGTAAATGTCGTCGGTAAAGCAGGCGATGTGCTGGATGCCTTCGCCATGGTAGGCATCGAGGTACTCGTTGATCTGGCTCTTCGGGTCGGAGGACTCGTTGAGCGGGATGCGCACCACCCCGTCCGGCGCGGTCATCGCCTTGGAGGTCAGACCGGTCTTGGCGCCCCTGATGTCGAAGTAGCGGATCTCGCGGAAGTTGAACAGGCGCTCGTAGTAGTCCGACCAGCGCTGCATGTTGCCGAAGTACAGGTTGTGGGTCAGGTGGTCGATGAAGGTCAGGCCGAAGCCGGCCGGATGCGGTTCGGCGCCGGGCACCGGTTCGAACTCGGCGTACACCGAACCCTTCTCGCCATAGCGGTCGACCAGGTACAGCATGCAGTCGCCGATGCCCTTGACCACCGGCGCCGGCACCGCGCGGGTGTCGGCCTTGTCGCCGATGGCCTCGCCGCCGTTCTCCAGCACCTTGGCGAACACCTCCTCGGCCGGATGCCGGAAGCGGATCGCGAAGCCGCAGGCGCAAGGGCCGTGCGCGGCGGCGAAATCGGCGGCGAAGGAGTCCGGGTCCTCGTTGAGCAGGAAACTGACCCCGCCCTGCCGGTACACGGTGATCGCGCGGCGGCGGTGGCGCAGCACCGCGCTGAAGCCCATGCTGCGGAAGTACGCGTGCAACCGTTCGCCCTGCCCGGCGGGCGCGGCGAACTCGACGAATTCGAAGCCGTCGATGCCCATCGGGTTCTCGAAGGTGGTGACCTGCATGCCCAGGTTGGCCGGCTGGGACGGATACTGCGGTTGTGCGCTCATGGCGCGTCTCCTGGAGGATGCGGGTGGTGGCCGGCCGACATTCGAATGCGGACGGACGCCAGACTCGCGAGAATGAACGATCGTGTCCTCCGTTATAGTTACAAATGAAACCACAAGCAAGGTGCAATGCAGCATGACGTCGATCGCCCCCGCCGCCCCGCGCGTCCCCGAGCCGCCCTCGCTCGACCTGGAGCAGTTCCTGCCCTACCGGATCAGCGTGCTGTCCAACCGGATCAGCAGCAACATCGCCCGCGTCTACGGCGAGCGCTACGGCATGGCGGTGACCGAGTGGCGGGTGATGGCGGTGCTGGCGCTGTACCCGGGGCTGTCCGCCGGCGAGGTGTCCGAGCGCACCGCGATGGACAAGGTGGCAGTGAGCCGCGCGGTGGCGCGGCTGCTGGAGCGCGACTTCATCCAGCGCGAAACGCATGGCGACGACCGCCGTCGCTCGGTGCTGCACCTGTCCGACGCGGGGGTAGAGGTCTACCAGGTGGTCGCGCCGATGGTGCTGGAATGCGAGCGCCGCCTGCTTGCGCCGTTGAGCGAAGAAGAACAGCGCGTGCTGAACCGGCTGATCGATCGCCTGGCCGCCGAGGGGCTGCCGAGCATGACCGGCAAGTGAGGCGCCACGCCCGCGCGTGGCGGGCGTGGCGCGCAGATGCGGCGCTATCGAACTGCGCGCCGCAGGCACGTAGGAGCGGCTTCAGCCGCTGCTGCAAACAGCCCGCCGCTCCGCTCAGGTCTTCGGCGGCGCCCACTGCTTGAGGAAGTCGAAGAACTTCTTGCGGTCGTAGCCCTCCCCCTTCTCCAGCTCGCCGGTGAACTGCGAGTGCAGCAGCTTGCCGTTGGCATCCAGCACCAGCAGGTGCGGATAGGACTCGATCTTGGGGTACTGCGCCAGGAAGGCCTCGTTCTTGTCGTCGTCGCTGTAGTTGACCTTGACCCACACGTAGTTGGCGTCGCGGAAACTGCGCAGCTCCGCGTCGCCCTCGATGAAGGCATCGAGGATGTGGCACCACGAGCACCACTCGCCGCCCACGTCGAGCAGGATGCGCTTGCCGCCGCGCTTGGCTTCCACCTCGGCCGTTTCCAGGTCGTTGGCCGGGTCGCGGGCCGGGTCGAACTGCGCGCCCAGCGCCGCCACCGCGGCCACGTCGGCGGCGGCCGGGGTGTTGCCCGAGGCCACCGGCTGGTTCGGATCGGCCACCGGCGGCTTCTGCACCGAGGTGTCCAGCGGCTTGGCCGGCGCCTGTCCGGCGTCCGGCGCAGGCGCCTTGCCGCAGCCGCCCAGTGCCAGCATCAGCGCCGCCGCGCTTGCTATCGTCTTGATCGTCTTGTTCGACATTGCGATCCACCTCACGTCATTTGACACCGTGCATCAACTTGCTGATCAACGGCGCAATCAGGAACAGCAAGACTCCGGCACCGAGCAGCGCCCAGAAACCGAAGGTATACCCGCTCAGCGCGGACGATACCGTCATCCCGCTTTCGCCGCTGACATGGCTGGCGAAGATGCCGGACAGATTGTTGCCGATGCCGGTGGACAGGAACCAGCCGCCCATGCCGAAGCCGACCAGACGCAGCGGCGCCAGCTTGGTCACCATCGACAGGCCGATCGGCGACAGGCACAGCTCGCCGACCGACTGGATCACGTAGACCATGAACAAGGTCCAGAACGGGATCTTGCCGGCATCGTCGACCAGGCTCGACAGCGCGAACATCAGCAACAGGAACGCCAGGCCGTTGAACACTAGGCCCAGCGCGAACTTGCGCGAGATCGAAGGATTGAAGCGGCCGGCCTCGACCCAGATCCAGGCGATGATCGGCGCCAGGGTGATGATGGCCAGGGAGTTCACCGACTGGAACCAGGCGGTGGGGAGGGTCCAGTCGCCGAACTGGCGATCGACGATCTCGTCGGCGAGGAAGGTGAAGGAACTGCCTGCCTGCTCGAAGAACATCCAGAACAGCACGTTGAAGGCGAAGATGATCAGCATCGCGATCACCTTGTCGCGCGCCACCTTGCCGTTGCGCACGCCCTCCACCAGCAGCATCGCCGCCAGGATCACGAACATCGTGCTGAGGATCCATTGCAGGATCTCCGCGCCGGCGGCCAGCGCCAGGTACACCGCCGGGATCGCAAGCAGCATGCCGAGCAGCACATAGACCACGCGCATGCGGCCGGTGCCGTCGTGCAGCGGCGCGCCGATGCCCTTGAGCTGGCTGCGGCCGAACCAGAACCACACCAGGCTGATCAGCATGCCGATGCCCGAGGCGATGAACACCATCTTGTACGACGGCATCGCCTCGGTGCCGAATACCTTCTCGGCCAGTTGCTGGGTCAGCCACGGCGCAATCATCGCGCCCAGGTTGATGCCCATGTAGAAGATGGTGAACCCACTGTCGCGGCGCGGATCGGCGACGCTGTACAGCTTGCCGACCATGGTCGAGATGTTGGGCTTGAACAGGCCGTTGCCGACCACCACCGTCGCCAGGCCCAGCTCGAAGATCTGCGGGTTGGGTATCGAGATCAGGAACAGGCCCGCGGCCATCACCCCGGCCCCGACCAGGATCGAACGCTGGTAGCCGAGCACCCGGTCGGCGATGTAGCCGCCGAAGATCGCCGCCGCGTAGACCAGCGCCAGATAGGCGCCATAGGTGGCGCTGGCCGAGGCCTGGCCCGAACCCTGGCCGCCATGGAACTGCGCCACGATGTACAGCACCAATGCCCAGCGGATGCCGTAGAACGCGAAGCGCTCCCAGAATTCGGTCATGAACAGCATCCACAATGGCCGTGGATGGCCCAGCAAGGTCTTGAATTCGGGCAGTTGCACTGGCGGCTGCGGCGGTGAGACTGGGTGGCGCGACACGACGTCGTCAACGCTCATGCGATGTTCCCTTGCGTAGTCAGTATGGGCTGGGCGACGCGGCGGCGGGGCCGGGCGGCAGGCGAGCATCACAGAGAGGTGACGGTGGCGTCAAATTGGGTCGGGACCCGGGACCCGGGACTCGTAGGCGTTTCTCGACCTGAGCCGGCCGCTTGAAACCGACACCCAAGCGCGCGCTACGACGCCTGCGGCGTGCCATCGGGTCCCGAGTCCCGTCTTTCCAGCCCCACCGAGGTGCGCACCTCGAACAGCTCCGGGAAGAAGGTCAGCGCCAGCGCCTGCTGCAGGAAGCCCACGCCGCTGGAGCCGCCGGTGCCGCGCTTGAAGCCGATCACCCGCATCACCGTGCGCATGTGGCGGAAGCGCCACAACTGGAACTGCGTCTCCAGGTCCACCAGGTCCTCGCACAGGGAGTACTCGCGCCAGTAACTGTCGGTGTTCTCGTAGACGCGCTCGAACACCGGCCGCAGCAGCGGGTCGCTCACGTGCGGCTGGCGCCAGTCGCGCACTCGGTACTGTTCGGGCACGGCATGGCCGAAGCGCGCCAGGTAGCGCAGGAATTCCTCGTACAGGCTAGGCGCCTGCAGCACCGCCTGCAGCGTCGCCTGGCCCTGCGGGTCGTGGCCGAACACGCGCAACATCTGCGCGTTCTTGTTGCCGAGCAGGAACTCGATGGTGCGGTACTGCAGCGACTGGAAGCCGGAGGCCGGGCCGAGCACATCGCGGAAGCCCATGTACTCGGACGGGGTCAGCGTCTCCAGCACCGACCACTGCTCGGTGAGCTGGCGCAGCACCTGCTTGCTGCGCGCCAGCACCTTGCGGCACTGCCAGACCTCGTCGCGCTGCAGGTGCGCGATCGCCGCGCGCAGCTCGTGCGCCAGCAGCTTCAGCCACAGCTCGGAGGTCTGGTGCTGGATGATGAACAGCAGCTCGTCGTGGTGCGGCGGGTCGGACAGCGGCTGCTGCGCCGACAGCAGCTGGTCCAGCCGCAGATAGCCGCCGTAGGTCAGGCGGCCTTCCAGATCGGTATGGATCCCGGCTTCGAGCGGGCGCTGGTTCTGTTCGACGGGCATGGGGGGTACGGCGGTCCGGGCCGGCAAGGGTACCGCAGCGATGCCTGTCACATCCCAGTCAACGGCTGGACCCCAAGCTCGGGCAGCATCGGACCGGCGCCTTGCCATCGCGCGCAAGGACGCCGATTCGTCGGCGCGGCTGTCCGACCACGACCCGGCGGTGGTTGCTGCTCAAGCTCAAGCCGCTGCAGCGCGCCAACCTGGGCGTGGCGGTGAACGTCGCCGAGGCCGCAGTCCAAGCCGGCGACACGATCCGCTACAGCGTCGAGGTCGGCAACGGCGACCCGGACGCGGCACGTTTCGCCGCGATCGCCTTCGCCGCCCTGGATGCCGCCCTGGCACCGGCCCTGACCGCCGCCCGGGGCCGTGACTGCACCGCGCCGCAATTGGGTGCGCAGACCCGTGCTCCACCTGCACCACGACGCAGTTCATCGCCGGCGCGGCGCCGCGCTTCGAGGTCGCAGTGCCGGCCCCGGCCGCGCTGGCTGGGCGCACGCTGACCCTGACCGCCTCGCAGACCGAGGACCCGAACCCCGACAACAACGGCGCCAGTGCGGCGATGGCGGTGCAGGCCGCGCCTGCCGGCCGACCTAGCGCTGCGCATCGATGGTCCGGCAATGCTGCCGCCGACCCGCATTCGGCGCCAGCTACCGCATCGCCCATCCGCGGCCGTTGCGCAGCCGACGACCGCAGCGCAACAATCGCGGCAGCCAACCCAGGCGGCGCATGCGCGGAACACGCTGCGCTTTCTTGCTGCGATCCAGCAAGATGCCGTGCTGCGGTGCAGGACGGCTTTTGCACACGGCTTCCTTAACATGCGCGCTCATACCATTTGAAACTTGTTGCCGAGAGTGCCGCCGTCATGCCCATCGCCGCGCAGTTCGAAATCGAATACCTGCAGTACCTGGATGCAAGCGGCCAGCCGGTCCGCGACGCGCTTCCCGCCGAATCGGCCAACCCGCAGACGCTGCTGGCGCTGTTCAAGCAGATGCTCTACGTACGCACCTTCGACGCCAAGGCGGTGGCCCTGCAGCGCACCGGCAAGCTCGGCACCTACGCCTCGTGCCTGGGCCACGAGGCCACTCACATCGGCATCGGCGCGTCGATGCGCAGCGGCGACGTGCTGGCGCCCAGCTACCGCGAGTACGGCGCCATGTTCATGCGCGGCGTGCGCCCACGCGAGGTGCTGCTGTACTGGGGCGGCGACGAACGCGGCAGCGACTTCCTGCGCGACTCGGACGCGGCCAGGGACTTCCCGATCTGCGTGCCGATCTCCACTCAGTGCCTGCACGCCGCCGGCGCGGCGCTGGCGTTCGAGCTGCGCGGCGAAGCCCATGTCGCCGTCGCCACCTGCGGCGACGGCGGCAGCTCCAAGACCGACTTCTACGCCGCGCTCAATTCCGCCGGCGCCTACACCCTGCCGCTGATCCTGTGCGTGATCAACAACGGCTGGGCAATCTCGGTGCCGCGCGCGGCGCAGACCGGCGCGCAGACCCTGGCGCAGAAGGGCCTGGCCGGCGGCCTGCATTGCCTGCAGGTGGACGGCAATGACCTGATCGCGGTGCTGGAGGCGATGCGCCAGGCGCGCGCGCGCGCGCTGTCCGGCCAGGGCGGCACGGTCATCGAGTTCCTGACCTACCGCCTGTCCGACCACACCACCGCCGACGACGCGCGCCGCTACCGCGACGAGGCCGAGGTCAAGCGCGCCTGGGAGCGCGAGCCGCTGACCCGTCTGCGCACCTGGCTGACCACGCAGGGGCTGTGGAGCGAGGCCGAGGAAGCGGGCTGGAAGCAGGAGTGCGCGCGCCTGGTCGACACCGAGGTCGACGCCTACCTGGCAACGCCGGTGCAGCCGGTGCAGGCGATGTTCGACTACCTGTACGCCGACCCGCCGCAGGACCTGCTGGCGCAGCGCGCCGAGGCCATCGCCCTGGAGCAGCGCCATGGATGAGTTCACCCCCCGCCTTGTCGACACCGACAGCGCTGCCGCGCGTGCGGCCGGCAGCGCCCACAGCGCGGCAGCGTCGCGCGGAGACAGCCCGATGACCGCCACGCCCATCACCCTCATCGAAGCGGTGACCCAGGCCCTGGCCTGGGAACTGCAGCACGACCCGTCGGTGCTGGTGCTGGGCGAGGACGTGGGCGTCAACGGCGGCGTGTTCCGCGCCACCGCCGGCCTGCAGCAGCGCTTCGGCGCGCAGCGCGTGCTGGATACCCCGCTGGACGAGACCACCATCGCCGGGCTCAGCGTCGGCCTGGCCGCGCAGGGCATGAAGCCGGTGGCCGAGGCCCAGTTCGACGGCTTCGTCTACCCGATGGTCGATCATCTGATCTGCCACGCCGCGCGCCTGCGCACCCGCACCCGCGGCCGCCTGCACTGCCCCATGGTGCTGCGCGTGCCGTGGGGCGGCGGCATCCGCGCGCCGGAGCACCACAGCGAGGCCAACGAGGCGATCTTCACCAACGTGCCCGGCCTGCGCGTGGTGCTGCCGTCCTCGCCGCAGCGCGCCTACGGCCTGCTGCTGGCGGCGATCCGCGACCTGGACCCGGTGATCTACATGGAGCCCAAGCGCCTGTATCGCCAGTACAAGGAAGTCGTCGCCGACGACGGCGAGGCGCTGCCGCTGGACGTGTGCTTCGTGCTGCGCGACGGCAGCGACGTGACCCTGGTCGCCTGGGGCGCGCAGGTCAAGGAAGCGCTGGAAGCGGCCGACAGGCTCGGCGCCGACGACATCAGCGCCGAGGTCATCGACGTGGCCACGCTGCGCCCGCTGGACTTCGACACCATCGCCGAATCGGTGGCGCGCACCGGTCGCTGCGTGATCGTGCAGGAAGCCCCGCGCAGCGCCGGCTTCGGCGCCGAGATCGCCGCGCGCCTGGCCGAGCAGTCGATGTACGATCTGGTGGCGCCGGTGCAGCGCGTGACCGGCTACGACACGCATATCCCGTTGTTCCGGCTGGAGATGAAATACCTGCCGAGTGTGGACAAGATCGTCGCGGCGGCCAAGCGCGCCGTCGCCGCGGGTTGAGATGCGCGCGCGCCTGCTCAGCGACTACCGCGCCGCCTACCCGCACCCGATCCGCTTCGCCGCCGACGAACGGGTCGTGCTGGGCGTGCGCGACGAGGAATGGCCCGCGTTCGTCTGGACCACCACCGCGGCCGGCAACGCCGGCTGGGCGCCGCTGGCTTGGCTGCGCGCAACCGGCGACGGCCATGCCGTGGCGCTGCGCGCCTACCACGCGCGCGAACTGGATGCCGCGCAGGGCGACACCGTGACCCTGCATCACGAATACGGCGGCTGGTGGTGGGCCGAGCGCGCCGATGGCGCGCAAGGCTGGCTGCCGGCGCGCGACCTGGACTTGCTGGAAGAGACCCCATGAGCCAAATCAAGAACTTCAATCTGCCCGACCTGGGCGAAGGTCTGCCCGACGCCACCATCGTCGAGTGGTTCGTCAAGGAAGGCGACAACATCCGGCTCGACGAGCCGCTGGTGTCGATGGAGACCGCCAAGGCCGTGGTCGAGGTCCCGTCGCCGGTCTCGGGCAAGGTACTGAAGCTGGCCGGCGCACCGGGCGACATCGTCGTCACCGGCAGCATGCTGGCGCAGTTCGCGCCCGACCCCGACCTGCCGCAGCGCGCCGAAGGCCAGGACACCGGCCATCACCACGGCGGCGCTGCGCCGGCCAATCCCGGCAAGGGCGCCGGCGCCGAGGCGTCGGGCGACAACGACCGCGTGGTCGCTTCCGACACCGGCGGCGAACTGCACGATGCCGACGTGGCGCATCGCGAAAGCGAGAGCGAGAGCGCACGCGACGATGCCGGCACTGTGGTCGGTGCGATGCAGAGCTCCAACGCCGTGCACCGCGAGCGCACGGTCTCGGTCGGCGGGGTCCGCGCGATGCCCGCGGTACGCGCGCTGGCCAGGAAACTGGGCGTGGACCTGGCACGGGTAAGCGCCAGTGGCGGCGACGGCGCAGTGACCCTGGCCGACGTCAAACAGGCCGCAGCCGACGGCTCGGTTGCTGCAGGAGCGGCTCAGGGTGGCCTCGGGCCATCGGCGGCGACCCCACGGCCGCCACAGGTCGCGGCTGAAGCCGCTCCTACAACAGCCGCCGCCGCACCGTCGCGCACGCCATTGTCCACCGCCGGCAAGCCGATGCGCACGCAGCCGCCCGGCGTCGTCGCACACGGCCAGCCCGAGCCGCTCAAGGGCGTGCGCCGCAACATGGCCAGGGTGATGGCCGAGGCGCAGCGCCAGGTGGTGCTGACCACGCTCAACGACGATGCCGACCTGCATGCCTGGACGCCCGGCAACGACACCACGGTGCGCCTGGTGCGCGCGCTCGTCGCCGCCTGCCGGGCGGTGCCGGCGCTGAACGCATGGTTCGACGGCGGCACGCTGACCCGCACCCTGCATGCGCAGGTCGATCTCGGCATCGCCGTGGACACCGACGACGGGCTGTTCGTACCGGCGCTGCGCAATGCCGACATGCTCGACCCGCGCGGCATCCGCGAAGGCATCAACCGCCTGCGCCAGCAGGTGGAAGCGCGCAGCATCGCCGCCTCGGAGCTGAGCGGCCACACCATCTCGCTGTCCAACTTCGGCATGTTCGCCGGCCGCTACGCCACCCCGATCGTGGTACCGCCGTGCGTGGCCATCGTCGCCGCCGGCCGCGCCCGCCACCAGTTGGTGCCGGTGCTGGGCGGCGTGGAGACGCACAAGCTGCTGCCGCTGTCGCTGAGCTTCGACCACCGCGCCTGCACCGGCGGCGAGGCGGCGCGCTTCCTGCGCGCGATGCTCGACGACCTGGCCGCGCCCAGCTGAACCGCCGCGCCGCGCGACGGCACCGGCGATTGGCAATCGATATCCATGTAAGGCCAACGCAAAACCTGGAGCATTTCAAGAATAAGAGCGGCCAACAAAACTCTGGAAGAAGCCGCAGGCAATGATGGAGCAAGCAAGCGGCATCCCTGCAAGATGGATATCGATCCCCCGCTCGAAGCGAATGCGTCGCTTGCCCATTGCGGCGAACCAGGCATGAATGCGCTCGAGCACCCAGCGCTGGCGTCCCAGCCGGTCGTTGTGCGCGATGCCCTTGCGCGCGATGCGCGCGGTGATGCCGCGTTGCTTGGGATGGCTGCGGCGGCAGTCGATGTCATCGGCCGTGTCGGCATGCCACTTGCCTGGCCAACGCCGTGCACGCCCGGCCTTGCCAGCGATCGGTGGCAAGGCATCGACCAGTCCCTCGAACGCCACCGAGTCGTGCCGATGGGCTCCGGTCACACAGAATGCCAAAGGAATGCCATTACGATCGACGATCAGATGCCGCTTGCCGCGATCGGCCTGTAGGCGCCCCCCAGGGGCGGCCACACTGGTCGCCTCCAAGCTGGCCCGGCTCAGGTCCAGCTGGTCGGCCCGGCGCAGTTCGGCCAACAGGACCCGATGCGGGCGATGCCAGACGCCGTCAGTCTGCCAATCCCGCCATTGCCGCCATTGCCGCCAGCAGGTCATGCCGCTGCCGTAGCCCAACTCCAGCGGGAGTGCTTGCCAGGCAATGCCGGTGCGCAGGACTGAACCGCCCCGACTTTGAACTGGCCCCTTGAAGTTCGTCCAACTTCTGGGGGGCAGTGCAATCCCGGAGCGGTTCAGGGCGTGCACCACAAGAGCGCCTGGCGGCTCAAGCACAAGATCATGCAGGCCATGGTCGAACGCGAGGACAGCCGCCAACTGGCCGGTTTCGTGCAGATCGACGATGCCTCTGGGCGGTGAACGCAACGGCGGCAAGCGCGGGCGCGGATCGCAGAACAGGCCGCCGTTGGTGATCGCCGTGCAGACCGACGCGCCTGACCAGCATCCCATGTTTGCGGTGATCGAACCGGTACGCGGCTTGGACGATGCCTCGCTCAGGGACTGGATTGCGCGCCGCTTGGCGCCGGAGTGCGAACTCTACAGCGATGGCCTGGCGTGTTTCGGCCGGCTCGAAGAGGCCGGGCATACCCACACCACGCTGCAGGCCGGGGGGCCTGCGGCCACCGAAGCGCCCGGGGCGCGTTGGGTCGACGTGGTGCTGGCCAATCTCAAGCGCGATCCGCGGGGTCTATCACCCGATCCGGCAGGCCCAGTATGCCCGGCGCTACCTGGCCGAGGCCGCCGACCGCTTCAACCGACGGTTCCGGCTGCGCGAGTTGCTGCCGCCATTGGCCATCGCCGTGTTGCGCTGCAAGCCCTGCCCGGAGCCACTTCTGCATGCGGCGAGCAATTTCCATTACTGAAAGTCAGGGATAATCAGGAATCAATAAGACAGGTTGACATTTAACATGGCTCAAACGACGTAATGGGCCGCCAGCGTCCTGACGGGAACTGCGCCAGCCCCACCTCAGCCGCTCTCCAACGCATGCGCCACCGCGCGGAACACGCGCTGCATCTCCAGCGGCTTGCGCAGCACGTGCACGGCGATGTCGCGCGGGAAGTGATCGCGCTGCAGCGCGGTGCCGGCATCCTCGAGCACGATCGCCGGGCCGCGGTAGTCCAGGTCCTGCAGGGCCAGCAGCAGGCTCACCGCCGACAGCAGGATGATGTCGCTGTCCACGATCACCAGGTCCGGCATGCCATGCTCGCGCACATCGCGCAGCGCCGCGGCGCCGTCGGAGGCCAGCTGCGGCCGGTAACCCTGGCTGGACAAGGCGTTGCCGAGCAGCGACAGGCGCGTGGCCTCGCCGTCGACCAGCAACACGCGCTGGCCGTCGCCCATCGGGATCCCCAGTTCCGGCTCGGCCGAGGGTGCGTGGCCTCGCAGCGGGATCAGCAGTTCGAAGCAGGTGCCCACGCCCGGAGTGCTGTCCACGCCGATGCTGCCGCCGTAGCTTTCGACGACGCGCTTGCACGAGATCAGGCCCAGGCCGGTGCCGTCGGGCTTGGTGGTGAAGAACGGGCTGAACAGGTGCGCCTGAGTGTCCGCGTCCATGCCCACGCCGGTGTCGCGGACCAGGATCCGCACCTGTTCGCTGCCGTCGGCGCCGATCGCCGGCGTCGCCGAGAAATCCAGCGTGCCGCCACCGGGCATCGCCTGGATCGCGTTCAGGCCGAGGTTGAGCAGGCATTGCTGCAACTCGGTGTAGTTGGCCTCGATCGACAGCTCGGCGTCGACCACCTCCACGCGCAAGCCGACCCGCTCGGGCAGGCTGCTCTTGAGCAGCATCTGCACCGCCTGGAACAGGCCGGCGATCAAGACCCGCTCGCTGGGCGTGCGCGAGCCGCGCACGAACGACAGCATCGATTCGGCCATCTCGTGACCGCGCCGGCCGCACTCGGCGATGACGTCCGCCAGGTGCCGCAGCTGCGGATCGTCGCTGCGCCCGACCATCAGCTCCGGCACGATCAGCAGCGGCTGCAGGATGTTGCGCAGGTCGTGGCTCAGCCCGGCGGCCAGCATCGCCAGGCTCTCCAGTCGCTGCGCACGCATCAGCTCGCCTTCCACCCGCTGCCGCTCGCGCTCGCTGCGCGCCTCGCGGATCGCGCGTGTCACCGCCGACGGCAGCCGGGTCGGGTTGTGCTTGATGATGTAGTCGTTGGCGCCGTCGCGCAGCGCCTCCACCGCGGTCTCCTCGCCGATGGTGCCGGAGACGAAGATGAAGGGGATCGCGCTGCCGTGCTCGCGCAGCACCCGCAACGCCTCGTGCCCGGAGAAGCCCGGCATGCTCAGGTCCGACAGCACGATATCCGGCGCGAACTCGCCCAGCGCCTCGCGCAGGGTGGGCTCGCTTTCCACCCGGCGGAAGGTCGCCTCCAGTCCGGCATCCAGCAACTGGTCGGACAGCAGTTCGGCATCCTCCGGCGAATCCTCGACCATCAGGATCCGGATCGGTCCAAGCTTGGTGCCGGTCGTGGGCATGCGCGCTTACTCTTTGTCCGGCGCCTGATTGATCAGCGCCCAGAACGTGCCCAGGGTCTTCACCGCGGTGAAGAACTGGTCCACGTCCACCGGCTTGACCACATAGGCGTTGACCCCCAGATCCCAACTCCGCGCCAGGTCGCTTTCCTCGCGCGAGGAGGACAGGATCACCACCGGCAGCCGCTTGAGCGATTCGTCGCTGCGCACCAGCTTCAGCACCTCGAGCCCGTCCATGCGCGGCATCTTGATGTCGAGCAGCAACACCGCCGGCAGGCCTTCCTCGCGGTCGGCGTAGGCGCCGCGGCGCAGCAGGTAATCCATCGCTTCGACCCCGTCCTCGACATGGACGATGGGATTGGCGAGGCGCGCGTCGCGCAGCGCATCGACCGCCATTTCGGCATCGGCGGGGCTGTCTTCGGCAAGCAGGATGGTGCGGATGGCGGTCATGCGATCAACTCGGTGGTGGGCGCTTCGAGCGCGGGCGGTAACACGAAATGGAAGGTCGCGCCCTGGTCCGGCGCCGCGTCGGCCCAGACGTGGCCGCCGTGGCGGGTCAGCACGCGGCGCACGCTGGCCAGGCCGATGCCGGTCCCGGTGTATTCGCTGGCCTTGTGCAGGCGCTGGAACACGCCGAACAGCTTGGCTGCATAAGTCATGTCGAAACCGGCGCCGTTGTCGCGCACGCTGAAGTGGTGGCTGCCGTCGGGCTGCAGTTGGTAGTCCACCTCGATGGTCAGCACTTCGCGCCTGACGCTGTACTTGACCGCGTTGCCGAGCAGGTTCATCCACAGCTGGCGCATCATGTTCTCGTCGGCGACCAGGATCGGCAGCGGGGCGATGTTCCATTCGATGCGCTGGCCGCTGCCGGCATGGTCGGAGTAGAAATTGGCTTCCAGCACCGAGCGCGCCTCCGCCACCAGCGACTGCATGTCCACCGCCTGCAGGCGCAGCGCGCTGCGGCCCAGGCGCGAATAGACCAGCAGGTCGTCGATCAGCGAGGCCATGCGCCGCGCGGAAGTGGCGATCACTTCCAGGTAGTGCCGGCTCTTCTCGTCGGCGGCGTCGCCGAGGTGGCGTGCCAGCTTGTCGGCGAAGCCGGCGACGTGGCGCAGCGGCGCGCGCAGATCGTGCGAGACCGAATAGCTGAAGGCCTCCAGCTCGCGGTTGACTTCCGAGACCAGCTCCACCTTGCCTTCGAGCTGCCGGTTCAGTTCCTGGATGCGCTGCCGCGAGGCCTTCTGCAGGCTGATGTCGCTGACCGTCATCAGCACCACTTCGTCTTCGCTGTCCGGCAACGGCATGCGCCGCGCGTTCAGCAGCATGGTGCGGACGACGCCGTCGGCGCCGACCTGCTCGTGTTCGAAGTCCCACAGTTCGCGCCCGCGCAACAACACGTCGGCAAGGCGCTGGCGGACGATGGGATCCTGCCAGGCGCCGTCGCCGACATCGGCCAGCATCTTCGGCGCGTGCGCCGGGTCCAGCCCGTACAGCTCGCCGAAGGCGGCGTTGTGCATCATCATGCGCTGCGCGCCGTCGAGCAACACGATCGGCTCGCGCACCGTCTGCAGCACCGCGGCGGCGCGCGCGTTGGCGCGCAGCATGTGCCGCTCGGCGTCCAGGCGCCGGCCGGTCTGCCGTTGCAGCAGCCAGATCACCAGGCCCAGCAGCAGCAGTTGCACCGCCAGCGAGACCCAACTGATCGTGGACGCCAACAGGCGCCGCTTGCCGGCATCGGCGGTGCGCTCGGCCAGCAGCACGTCCTCGCGCCGCTGCAGTTCGGCGACCAGGCCGCGGATCGGGTTGTCCGCGGTCATCTCCTGGATCAGCGCGCGGATCTGCTGCGGGTCGCGGTTCTTCGCAATGCGCGTGGCCAGCAGGCCGCGGCGCTCCAGCGTGCTCTGCAGGCGACCGATGCGCACTTGCTGGCCGGGGTTGTCGCCAGTCAGCTCGATCAGGCGCGCGATGGTCGGTGCGATCGCGGCGCGCGACTCGCGGAAGCGGGTATGCAGGATCGGCGATTCGGTCCCGTGCGACATCGCCATCGCTGCCGATTCCATGTCGCGCAGGCTCGCTTCCAGCCTGCGCAGCGTTGCCGTGACCTCCTGGCTGTGGCTGACCCAGTCGGCCGCGCGCAGGGTGCTGGCGCTGATCTGCCGCAGCAGCAGCGAAGGCAGGATCACGATCAAGACGACAGCCAACGCCAGCAGCGGCAAGCGCCAGCGGTCCCAGGCGTCATTTTTGGCGGTGATCTGCATAGCTAGCCGTGGAAGATTGCAGCAGAAGCGACATCGAAGGAGCGGCATTCTCGCCGATCCACCGCCGCCTCAGATAAACTATTCAGGCTTGGAACGACTCCCCGCCACGCCACGCGCCATTTGAATAGCTCTATCTTAAATGGTTGCGGACAAAGAAACGGGCGGCTGCAAGCCGCCCGTGGATAGGACCCCGGACGACGCGGATCGGGTCAGCGCGCCGGAACCGCGGTCGTGCTGGACGCCGCAACGCTTGCCGCGCCGATCAGGGTCCACGATGACATCCCGGCCTGGACCAGCAGGAAGTCGGCATGGCTGCGCAGGCGCACGCGCTCGGCGACGGTCAACCCGTCGTCCAGGCCGTGCATCAGCTTGGCGAATGCTGGCCAGAAACCGACATCGTCGTGGCAGGCGACCAGCAGCATGCCCAACTGCGCTTCCAACTGACCCATCGCCACGGGCAACGAGGACGGCCGCGGCGGCGCGTCGCCGCCGCGGGTTGCGCGGTCGCAGGACTGGCGGCGGCGTGGAAGCAGGTATCCGACATGGCGATTCGCTTGGTAGCCAGCATCGCCGGAGGATGGCTGACCGCGTGTCAATACGGTGCGAAACGATACGGGCGCAGGTGTTTCGTGCATCTGCGGGGTGCAAAAAAACGCACCCCTCGAGGGTGCGCGTTGCATGCGCGGCGGAGATAAGGCGCCTCGTCTCTGGCTCCGCCTCCGCTACGGATGGATGGCGCCGGATCAGCGTTTGGCGGCGCCGGCCACCTTCAGGCCCGATGCATCGACTTTCTTTACCCCATCGATCATCTTGCTGACCGAGATGGCTTTGTCGCGCTGCGCCGTGCTCTCCACTGCGCCGGACAGCTTGACCGTGCCGTTGAGCGTCTCGACCTTGATGTCGGTGCCGGAAACGTCCTTGGTCGCCAGCAGATCGGCCTTGACCTTGGTAGTGATCCAGGTGTCGGCGACCGGCTTCTTGGAGCCATGCTTCATGCTGTCATGCTTCATGCTGTCATGGTCCATACTGCCATGGTCCTTGCTGGCAGCGGTCGGCGGATCGACCGCCAGCGCCTGGCCTGCGGCCAGGGTCAGGCCGAATGCCAGTGCGGTACCGAGCATCGTGCGAGACGTGTGCGTTTTCATGCTGTCCTCTTTTCCTTGTAGAAGTGTGGTGCGAAGTGTCTGCGCTGCTGCGTACAAGCCACGTGACCGGCAAATGGCGGCAGCGTGAAATGCGTGCACACTGCGTGACGGTTGCTGGCCGATACTGACGCCCTCCCCCGCCCGAGCCCCGACGCCATGGACCATCCTTTCAATCTCGCCCTGCTCGGCTATGGTTATGCAGGCCGCGTGTTGCATGCGCCGCTGATCGCGCATACGCCGGGCCTGCGACTGCACACCATCGTGTCCAGCCGCCACGCCGCCGCCGCGGCCCATCCGCAGGCGCGCATCGTCGCCGACCCACAGCAGGCCTTCGCCGACCCGCAGATCGATGCGGTGGTGGTGGCCACGCCGAACCAGACCCACGCGCCGCTGGCACTGGCGGCGCTGGCCCACGGCAAGCACGTGCTGGTGGACAAGCCGTTCACCCTGGACCTGGACCAAGCGCGGCAAGTGACCGCACAGGCGCAACGCGCCGAGCGCATCGTCAGCGTGTTCCAGAACCGGCGCTGGGATGGCGACTACCTCACCGTGCAGCGCCTGCTCGACGAGGACAGGCTGGGCGCGGTCGCCGAATTCCACTCGCACTTCGACCGCCACCGCCCGCAGGTCGGCGACCGCTGGCGCGAGCATGCGCTGCCCGGTTCGGGCCTGTGGTTCGACTTGGGCCCGCACCTGCTCGACCAGACCCTGCAGCTGTTCGGCCCGCCCGTGGCGATCCAGGTCGACCTGGCCTTGCAACGCCATGGCGCGCAGGCGCCGGACTACTTCCATGCGGTGCTGCGCTACCCGCGGCTGCGCGCGGTGCTGCATGCCGGCTCGCTGGTCGCGGCGAACGGCCTGCGCTTCGCGGTGCATGGCGACCGCGGCAGCTACCTCAAGCACGGGCTGGACACGCAGGAGGCGCAGTTGCGCGCCGGGCTCACCCCGGCTGCGCCGCAGTGGGGCCAAGACCCGGCCGCCGGCCAGCTGACCCTGGCCGCCGGCAACGGCAACACCGCCACCCACGCGCTACCGACGCAACGCGGCGACTATCGCCACTGCTATGCCGGCTTTCGCGAGGCCATGGCCGGCCGCGCGGCCGCGCCGGTGGACGCGGCACAGGCGCTGGCGGTGATCCGGCTGCTCGAACTCGGCCAGCGCAGCGCCGCCGAAGGCCGCACGCTGGCGCTGGATTGAGCCCGGCGCGGCTCAGCCGGCCGCGGCCCCGGATGGCGGCAAGCCGTGAGTCTCGTGCTTGATCGGGTGCCCGCCGAACTGGTTGCGCATCGCCGACAGCAGCTTGTCGGTGAACGAATCGTCGTCGCGCGAGCGCAGTCGTTCCAGCAGCGACAAGGTGATGACCGGCGCGGCGACGTTCAGGTCGATCGCCTCGGCCACCGTCCAGCGGCCCTCGCCGGAGTCTTCGACATAGGGCGCGATCCCGGCCAGCGCGGGATTGTCGCCCAGCGCATTGGAACACAGCTCCAGCAGCCACGAGCGCACCACGCTGCCCTGGCGCCAAACCTCGGCGACCTGGTGCAGGTCCAGCTCGAACTCCTGCTTGCGCGCCATCAGCGCGAAGCCCTCGGCATAGGCCTGCATCATTCCGTACTCGATGCCGTTGTGGACCATCTTGGTGAAGTGGCCGGCACCGCTGGGACCGACCCGCGCCCAACCCGCGTCGGCGGCCGGCGCCAGGGTGGCGAACAGCGGGTCGAGGCGGCACACCGCCGCCGCGTCGCCGCCGATCATCAGGCTGTAGCCTTCGCTCAGGCCCCACACGCCGCCGCTGGTACCGCAGTCCACGTAGGCGATGCCGTGCGCGGCCAGGTCGGCGGCGCGGCGCATCGAATCCTTGTAGTACGAATTGCCGCCGTCCACGACCACGTCGCCGGCAGCCAGCAACGGCAGCAGCGTCGCCAGCGTGGCGTCGACGATCTTGCCGGCCGGCACCATCAGCCACACCGCGCGCGGCGCCGGCAATGCCGCGATCAGCGCCGCCATGCTCGCGACGGTTTCCACCCCGCGCTGCTGCGCCGCACTGCGCGCCGCCTCGCCGAGGTCGAAACCGACCACGCGATGACCGCCGCGCACCAGCCGCTCGGCCATGTTCGCGCCCATCCGGCCCAGCCCTACAAGTCCCAGTTCCATGCGTCGTGTCCTAGCTCGAAGTAAGGGGCATCAGGATCGCACGAAGCGTCGCACCCTGGATGACGCACCGCTAAGGGGCACCTGCTTGCGCCGCTTGCGCGCAGGCCTGCAACTGGTGGTCGCGCCAGCGCCGGTAGAGCGTGGTATGCAGGTTATGCAGGGCCAGGTCGATCGCGAAAGGCGTGCGCGGATTGCGGTCCAGCAGGCGCGCCACGTGGTAGCCGATCGGCTTGCGGCCCTTGGGATGCACATACACCTCGAAACCGCGGTAGAACGGGTCGTCGAGCAGCGCGTCGATCTGCGCCAGGGCACTGCGTTGCGCCGGCGACAGCGTCGCGCGCAGCATCGGGTCGCGCGCGAACAGCAGCTCCTCGAAGCGCTCGCGGCCGGGCCCGCGCAGCGCCTGCGCCAGCTCCCAGATGCGCCGGTTGCTGCGGTCGTAGTAGGCGAAACCGCCGTGCTGCCGCAACGCGGCCGCCGCCTCGGCGCTGACCGCGGCGACCACGAAGTTCTCCGCCTGATTGTTGATGTCGTCCAGGTAGCGGCGTTCGAACACGTGGGCAATGAAGCCGGGTGCACCGAGGAAGGCGGCGGCGCCCAGCTGCGAGGTCTTGGCCGCCTTGCCATCGGCAAAGAACTCGCCGGCATGCGCGCCGAGCAGGATGCTGTCGGTCTGATGCAGGGTGAGGAAGGTGCCGATCGACAGCTCCCCGGGGCTGAACTCGCGGTCGAAGCCGGCGTCGCCGTACAGCTCGCGTTGCGTGGCCAGCTGTGCGATCTGCCGGCCGACACCGCACTCCGAGCGCACGCGGCCAGTGTAGAACGCCTGGAGCGCACGCGCGTTGCCGTGCACCGGGCGGTAGCCGCGGCCGAAGCTGCGGAAGCGCTGCCAACCCTGCCGGCGCGCGCCGCCCGGGCCGAACCCGATCCAGCCCAGTTGCAGCGCGGAGAAGCGGTAGCCGGGGTTGTCCTGCAGGCGCGCCACCGCGCGCTGGGTGGCTGCGCCCAGCAGCAGGAAGTAGCCACAACGCGTGGCCGGCGCGTCGAGCAGCGCGCGCAGCGTCTGGCGGCGTTGCGCCTCGTTCCACCGCACCGGCAGCGCCACCTGCAGATCGCCATGCGCGTGCGCGGCGGCCAGCGAGGTGCGCACGCACGGCGTGCCCGGCAGCAGCCGCGGCTGTGCATCGGACGTGCTGCCGATGCGCCAGCCGAGCTGGCGCAGCAGCGCGGCAAGGCAGTCGGCACCGGCCTGGTCCGCCGCTTCCGGCGGCGCCGCGAGCGCGCCGCCGCTGGCCAGCGCCAGCATCAGCAGCCACCGCAAGCCCGCATGGCGGCGGCGCGGCGATGGCCGGATGGCGGTCGGGGCGGTCATGGCGCGAGCATGGAGGATGCGAACGGTCTGGTGGCCGCGCTCCAACGCGCGGAGGCGGAGCGTGCCGCAGCTGTCGTGCACGCGCCGCGAAGCTGCGCGCCGCCGTGCGGCACGCGTGGCGCGCGCGGCGACCGCGCGTATGCGTTCACCCCGCTGCAATACCGGGCAGCCCTACACTGCCGCTCCCATTCGCGGAAACGTCGTCATGCATGTCCTGGTCACCGGCGGCACCGGATTCATCGGCCGCGCGCTGTGCCCCGCCCTGCTCCAGGCCGGGCACCAAGTCAGCGTCCTCACCCGCGATACGGCGCGCGCGGCGCGCGCGCTGCCGGGCGTGCAGGCGCTCGAAACGTTGCAAGGCGCAGCAACGGCGAACGCGGTGATCAATCTCGCCGGCGAATCGCTGAGCCAAGGCCGCTGGAACGAGACCCGCAAGCGCCGCTTCCGCACCTCGCGCATCGGCACCACGCGCGCGCTGATCGACTGGATCGCGCAACTGGACGCGGCGCAGCGCCCGGCGTGCCTGCTCTCCGGTTCGGCGATCGGCTACTACGGCGACCGCGGCAACGACCTGCTCGACGAGCACAGCCATGCCGGCGCGGATTTTCCCGCGCAACTGTGCCGCGACTGGGAGGCCGAGGCGCTGCGCGCGCAGGCGCTGGGCGTGCGGACCAGCCTGATCCGCACCGGGGTGGTGCTCGGCGGCGGCGGCGGCGCGCTGGCGCGGATGCTGCCGCCGTTCCGATTCGGCCTGGGCGGGCGCATGGGCGACGGCCAGCAATGGATGAGTTGGATCCACCGCGACGACCATGTCGGGCTGTTGCTGTGGCTGTTGCAGCATGGCGGCGACGGCGCCTACAACGCCACCGCGCCGGTGCCGGCGACCAATGCGGATTTCGCCCGGCAGTTGGGCCACGCGCTGCACCGGCCGGCGTTGCTGCCGCTCCCGGCCGCCGCCCTGCGCCTGGCCTTCGGCGAGATGGCCGACCTGCTGCTGGGCAGCCAGCGCGCGCTGCCGATGCGGGCGCAGCAAGAGGGCTACGTGTTCCGCCACCCGGAACTGGAAAGCGCGCTGCGCGCGCTGGTCGGCCGTTAGCGGGTTTCGATCCTGGCCGACGCCGCACGGGCGCCGCAACGCAAATGCCCCGGTGGACATGACCCGCCGGGGCGTTTGCGTTGCTCGCTGGCGCTGCGCCGCGATGGCCCATCGCGGCCCGGCCTCAGTAGCGCTTGCAGACGGTCTCGACCACGCGGTTGCCGTTGGACTGCTGGCGCTGGCCCTGGATGTAGCGTCCGGTGGCGCCGCCGGCGACCGCACCGCCGATCGTGGCCAGCTTCTTGCCGTCGCCCTTGCCGACCTGGTTGCCAAGCAGTCCGCCGATCGCCGCGCCGGCCACGGTGCCGCCGATGCGGTTCGGGTCGGTGTTGTTCTTCTGCACCGCGACCTTCTTGCAGTGCACGCGGGTGCCGTCGTTGAAGCGGCGTCCGGCGTCTTCGGGCCCATAGTGCCGCTGCGCCTGCGCCAATGGTGCGGCAGCAGTGGCGACGGCGAGCACGGTGAGACACAACGCGGATTTGAGATTATTCATGAGGTCTGCTCCTGGGTGGCTGGCCGCTGCATGCCGATACGCATCGCGCGCTCGGCAGGCGCCACCTTTGCATCGCGTTCGCGAATGAATCGTGAAGCGGAAACGCCTCTATTCAGCTTCCGATGCCGTGCGTAAACGCTCAGCGCGGCGCACTGCCGCCGTTGGCGGCGGGCGCGACCGCGCCGTCCTCGGTCGCGGCCGGCCCTGGCGTCGGCGCAGGCGCAGGCGTCGGTGCGGGCCTGGGCATGGCCGCCGGCGACGACGGTTCGGCCGCGGCCGGCTTGGCCTTCGGCAGGTACTGCGCCATGCGCTCGAAGAAGCGCTTGTAGAAATCGCTGTCCTGCACCGTGCTGCTGGCCACCCGCACCAGCGAGTCGTCGCTGCTGCCCACCGGCAGCGACACCGAGCCGAGCACGCCGACGCCGACGCTGGCCGAGGTGGCGCTCTTCTTCAGTGCGTAGCGGTCCTGCAGCGCACTGACAAACACCCATGATGCGTCCTGGCCGTGCGCCACGCACGACACGCGCAGCTCCAGCTGCTCGTGCGACTCCTGGTTCGGCTGGAAGTTCTTGGTGCCCTCGACCGCATCGGCGGTGGCCTTGGACACGACGTAGCCCTGGCTCAGCAGCGCGCGCCGTGCCGATTCGCAGGCCTGCGCCGGCTGCAGCGGGTAGCTGCGCGAATAGGTGTTGTCGGAATTGAAGGTCTCCTTCACCAGGCCGTCCTGCTTGCGGTTGAAGCAGCCGCTCAGGCCGATCGCGACCAGCACGAGCGCAGGAAAGGCGAGGACGTTGGAAGAAGCGGACATGGCCGTGGACCGAAGGGATGACGAACCAGACAAGCATAGCCGCAAGCGTGTCGAGGTGGTCTTGATGCCGCCGCCAGCGCTCATCCCGCGGTTAGCCAGTCCAGCGCCCGCCGCGGCGACAGGTCCAGCTGCAGCAGGCCGCCGCCGCGATCGCGGCGTTCGGCATGCAGGTAATCGCAGGCGTCGCGCAGGGCCAGGGCCGGCGGCGGCGCCAACGCGCCGTCGATCACCACGTTCTCCAGCATTGCAACGCAGAAGCCGGCGCCGCGCAGGCAACGGCCGACCGCGTGGAAGACCGCGCGCAGGCCATGAGGCAGGCGGCATAGTCGGCACTGGCGTAGCGCTGACCCGGCGCCGCCGCGCCCGGCCAGGCGCCGCCGAAGTACGGCGCACTGGTCAGGCGCAACTCGTCCGGCACATCCAGCGCGAACTGCGGCAGCGCGCCGACCCGTATTGTCAGCGTCCAACCCGAGCCGCTGCAGCCGCTCGCGCGCCAACGCCGCGCGCGGCGCATCGATCTCCAGGCCCAGCCCGCGCCGCCCTTCCAGCGCGGCGGCGAGCAACATGGGACATCTACCGCGGCGCCTACAGACGCGCCGCGTTCGCGCGCGCACGCACCTGGGCCAGGGTCCAGTCGTGCAGCAAGCGGCCGTTCTCCCACACCGTGACCATCGCGTCCTCGTAGCCGGCGGGCCGCGCCAACCCATCCGGCGACGCGACCGCAGCCGGCACCGGTTCGGTCCGATAGCCGCCGTACTCGCGATGGCGCAGCAGGCTCATGCGGCCGCGCTTGCTGAGCTTGCCGTTGTCGGTGATCGGGGCCTTGTAGACGTCGATCCAGCTACCGTCCACGCGGGCGGCCGAGCACTTCAATGCGAACTTCTGGGTGTCGCGGTCCAGCCGCTGCAGCAGCGCGCCGCCCATGCCGAAGGCGACGTTGTCGGTGGCGTAGCCGGCGCTGGTGACGCGTTCCAGGATGGCGCGGATGCTGGTCGGGTCGACCCCGTCGCCCTGGATCACGCGCACGTGGTCGAGCACCTTGTAGCCCTTGCCGTTGACGCTGTGGCCAAAGGCCTCGTCGAGCAGTTCCAGGCATTGGTGCACCACCGCGACCGGGTCGCCGGAATCGGGGCGGATCACCACCGTGGCGCCGGACGCGATCACTTCCGCGCGCAACGTGGTGCCCCAGTGCGCGCGGATCGCGTGGAAGATGTCGTAGCTGTCCGAGACCACTGCGACGATGCCGCCCGGCTTGCCGAACTGCCTAAGCATGTTGCGGTACGCGTCCACTTCGCGCTCGCGGCCCCAGCTGGTGATGGTGCTGTGCTCGGCAGCGGGAATCGAGTAGCCGGCCATCGGCTCGTGGTAGTGGGCGCGCGCCAGCAGCAGTCCGGACACGGTATCGGTGCCGAGGAAGTTGACCAGGTGCGCGGCGCCGCCGATCGCCGCCGACTCCAGGCTGGACACGCCGCGCGCGCCGAAGTCGTGCAGCTTGAACGGCAACTGCCCTTCCGGATCGTCGCTGGTGCGCTCCAGGAACTGGCGGATGGTCTGCTTGGTGTGCCAGCTGACCGTGGCCACGGTGACCGGATACCAGATGCGCAGCAGCAGCGTTTCCAGGTACGACGGCACCCAGTAGGCCTGCGCGTCGGTGGACTCGATGGTCATCAGCGCGTTGTGGGTCGGCACCACGCTGCCCTCGGGCACGGCGCGGATGCGGATCGGCAGCTGTCCGCCGAGACGGTCGACGATGTCGCGCCAGCCGGCCTCGTTGAACGGCTCGCCGTGCGCGGCGAACAGGTCGCGCGCCTCGTCGACGTCGGCATGGGTGACGGCGCGGCCCAGCGCCTCCTTGAGGATCGACTGCAGGCCGAAGAACACGGTGCGGTCGTAGACGCCGCCGCGCGATTCCATGTAGAAGAACGTGGCATCGGTGCCGGCCGGGTACTGCAGCCAGTGGCTGGCCTTGTAGCTGTCGGTGTCGAGCAGCAGGTTGTTCAGGCATTGCATGACGGGAAGCTCCTTCGCGTCGGGGGAAGGCCGGCGGTCTGTCCGCCGGCCGGGAACGCCGCGGTCAACCGCGGCCCAGGAAGAACTCGAGCAGGTGCAGGTGGTCTTCGAACAGTTTCGGACCCATGCCCAGCACTTCGCCGACCGGCACCCAGCGCGCCTTGTCGGCATCGCCGCCGCCGCGCACCTCGGGCAGGTCGCCGAAGCTGAACTCGAAGTGGAAAGCAGAGGCGATGGTGCGCCCGCGCAGGCTGCGTAGCGGATGATCGAACACGTGGCGGTTCTTCAGCGAGCCCTTCAGCACCGGCAGCGGGATCTGGCGCGGTTCGCGGCGGCGACCGCGTCTTCGCCGCTGCCTGCGCAACGCGGCGACGGCTTGCGTTGCGTGCCTCGCGCCTACGCGCGTTCAAGCTTGAACGTGCGCGTCGCGCACCGTCATGTGCGCGCTGCGCGCGCTAGATAAATTTCGATTCAAATGACTACATTTATTGGAGCGACTTCAGTCACTAAAGGCTATGAATTTAAATTGATTCGCGACTGAAGTCGCTCCACAACACTCCGATTTCTGAACATACTAGAATCGAAAATGCTCTAGCCCCGTGCTTCCCCGGACAGGAGCGCGCGGCCACGGCCCATCGCAGTCGCCTTGCTGGCTTGGTCATCGATTGCGAGGACAGCGATGCCGATGCCGGCGCGCGCTTCCGCCGTCGGGCGCCCGGCTGTCGCGCCGCAGCGGGCTATCCCGAACTCGCGACGCGCCGGCGGCTGGCTGCCTTTCACGTCCGCATGTCACCATTGGCGCGGCCCCTCAGCGCAAGACACGCCGCCATGCCGAAATCCCCGTTGCTCTCGCGTCCACTGGCGTTGCTGCTAGCGCTGAGCGCAGCGCTCGCCTCGGCACCGGCACGCCCGCAAGCCACGCTCAAGGTGATGAGCGTCAACGTGCGCGTGCCGGTCGACCAGGATGGCGACAGGCGCTGGGAGATCCGCCGCAGCGCGCTGGCGGCGCTGATCCGCGCGCAGCATCCGGATGTGGTCGGCACCCAGGAACTGGTCGGGCGGCAGGCCGACTACCTGGCCGCGCAGTTGCCCGGCTATCGCTGGTTCGGCCGCAGCCGCGACGGCCGCGAGGACGGTGAGCGCATGGGCGTGTTCTACGACGGCCGCCGACTGAAACGCATCGACTCGGGCGACTTCTGGCTGTCGGACACGCCGGCGGTGGTCGGCAGCATCAGCTGGGGCCACCCGCTGCCGCGCATGGTGAACTGGGGGCTGTTCGAGCGCATCGCCGATGGCCGCCGCTTCTACCTGTTCGACACCCACCTGCCCTATCGCGACGAGGACGAGGCGGCGCGCGCCAAGGGCGCTGCGCTGATCCTGGCGCGCCTGCAGGTCCTGCCTGCCGGTGTGCCGGTGGTGCTCGTCGGCGACTTCAACACGGCACCGGACTCGCCCACCTACCGCACGCTCGTCCCCGCACTGGCCGACGCGCGCGCGCAGGCAGCGCAGCCGCAGGGGCCGGAAGCGACCTTCCACGATTTCACCGGCCATCCGGATCGGCGCATCGACTGGATCCTGTCGCGCGGACTGCGAACCACCCGCTTCGCCACGCTGGACGCGCGGCCGCAGGGGCATTGGCCGTCGGATCACTTCCCGGTCGTCGCCGAGTTCGCCTGGCCGCACTGAGTCCCGCCCCTTCCTGCGCCAACGCGTCACGCGTCATTGCACGGGCGCGGCCGGTCCGCCATCGGCGTGCGCGCACAACCAGTCCAGCAACTGACGCATCGCCGGCGCCGGCCACCATACGATCGACAGCTGGCGCGGCGCCCACGGCTCGTGCAGCGGCACCGCGGCCAGCCGCTCGCGCACGCTGACCCGCGCCAGCGCGGCCAGCGGCAGGATCGCCACGCCGGCGCCGCGCGCCAGCATCCGGCACAGCGGCTCGATGCCATGCACATGGGCGCGGATGCGCAAACGGCCGCCGGCACGCGCGGCCTGGGTACGCAGGTGGTGCTGCAGCGCGCTGTCGTCGGCCAGGCCGAGGAACTGCGCCTGCCACAGCTGCGCCAGGCGCAGCTACGGCGCCCGCGCCAGCGGATGCGTGGCCGCCGCCACCAGCACCAGCCGGTCCTGCCGAAACGGTTGCGCGCGTAGGTCGGCATGGTCGGCGCGTTCCTCGCGCACCGCATCGGCGGCCGCGATGCTGCCCTGCTCGCGCAAGGCCAGGTCGATGCGCGGATGCGCGACCAGGAACTCGGCCAGCAGTTCGGGCAGCCATTCGTACAGTGCCGCGGTATTGGCCAGCAGCCGCACCGTGGCCTGATCGCGGCCGGCGTGCTCGCCCAGTTCGGCACGCATCGCCTCGGCCTGGCGCAGCAACTGTCGTGCATGCCGCAACAGCGCGGCGCCGGCGGCGGTCAGGCTCACGCCACGGCGGCCGCGCTCGAACAGCGCCACCCCGGCCTGCAGTTCCAGCGCACGGATGCGGGCGCTGGCGGCGGCCAGCGACAACGCGGCGCGCTCGGCGCCGGCAGTGATGCTGCCGGCCTGGGCCACTGCCGCGAACAGCCGCAAGTCGATGAAATCCAGGTGCATGGCCGCTCCAGCCGTCGCCGTCGCCGACGTCTGCCTGAAGCAATCGCGCATTGTCCGCTGCCGGCGCACGGTCGATGCTGCCGGCATGGACATGCTCGCTTCCCATCTGCTGCCGATCGCCGCGGTGTTCTGCCTGGCCGGCTTCGTCAAGGACGTCGCTGGACCGGGCTGCCGACCGTGGCAATGGGCCTGCTGGGGTTGTGGCTGGCGCCGACCGAGGCGGCCGCGCTGCTGGCCCTGCCCTCGCTGCTGACCAACCTGCAGCAGGCCTGGGGCGCCGACGCGACGGCGCTGTTGCGGCGGCTGTGGCCGCTGCTGGCGACGATCGTGGTCGGCACCTGGCTCAGCGCCGACCTCCTGGCCGGCGCCGATCCGGCGCTGGCCCGCGCCGGGCTCGGCGCTTTGCTGGCGCTGTACGCGCTGCTCGGCCTGAGCCGCTGGCAGGGCCGGCTGCCGCCACGGCACGAGCCCTGGGCAGGCCCGGCGGCCGGGCTGGCGACCGGCCTGCTGACCGGCGCCCCCGGCGTGTTCGTACTGCCGGCGCTGCCCTATCTGGTCGCGCTGGAGCTGCCGCGCAAGACGCTGATGCGCGCGTTGGGCCACTGCTTCTTCACCGCCACGCTGGCGCTGGCCGCGGCGCTGGCGTGGCATGGAGCCTTCGCGAACGGCGCGCTCGCGCCCTCGCTGCTGGCGCTGCTGCCGACCGCCGTGGGCATGTGGGCGGGCGCCTGCGCAGGCGCATCTGCACCGAGGCGTTCCGCCGCGTGTTCTTCCTGACCCTGTTGGCGCTGGGCCTGCAGCAGTTGTGGCAGGTGCTGGGCTAGGACAGTTCCGATCGGCGCGGTGCGCACGACGACAGGGCTGTCAACGCGGCAGGGCCGCCTGTCGGGGCTGAAGCCGCTCCAGCGCGGTCGGCCATCGCCGCGCTGGCCACCATTCCAGAGCGCCCCGGCGCACGGCGGCGCGCAACGCGGGCGATGGCGCGCCTGCGCGAACACCCAACGAAAAGCACGCCACCGCTAGGCGATGGCGCGCCGGCTCAGTCCGCCCAACGTCCCGGGCCGCTGGACTGCGGCAGCACCTGCGCCGACAGCGGACGGTCCTTTTCCAGCAGGTTCAGCGCATCGGCCAGGATCGCCGCCGACTCGCGCAGCAGCGGATCCGGACGCTTGTCGACCAGCTTCTCGCGCGCGGCGTCCTTGACGATGTCGCGCTCGTTGCCGGTCAGACCGTCGTCGCCGTTGTCGTCGGCGAGCGGGTCCAGCGGCAGGCCGAGCTGCTTGCGCATCGCCTGGCGCTGCTTGCGCTGCACGTCCTGCTTCTCGCGCTCGGCACGACGCTCGGCCTCGTTGAGCACCACGTACTTCTTCGCCGCTTCGGTGCGGAACTGCTGCACGTCCTCCTCCCACCACTGGAATTCCTTGTCGCCGGCGATGCGGCTGGCATGCAACGCTTCCAGCTTCGGCAGCAGCGGCGCGAAGTTGCCGTACTGGGTGTGCGGCACCGCAGCGATGCGAGTCCACGGCAGTGCGTTATCATAGGTGCTCTCGCCGAACTCGGTAGCATCGACGCTGGCCGGGAACGCGATGTCCGGCACCACGCCCTTGTGCTGGGTGCTGCTGCCGCTGACGCGGAAGAATTGGGCGATGGTCAGCTTGACCTGGCCGAAGCGGTCGGTCTCGTTGGCCGGCCAGCGGTCCAGGTCGACGATGTTCTGCACCGTGCCCTTGCCGAAGCTGGTTTCGCCGATGACCAAGCCGCGGCCGTAGTCCTGGATGGCGCCGGCGAAGATCTCCGAGGCCGAAGCCGAGCCGCGGTTGATCAGCACCGCCAGCGGACCGTCCCAGGCCACGCTCGGATTCTGGTCGCCGTTGACGGTGACGCGGCCGCCGGATTCGCGCACCTGCACCACCGGGCCCTGCTCGATGAACAGGCCGGTCAGCTCGATCGCCTCGTCCAGCGAACCGCCGCCGTTGTTGCGCAGATCCAGCACCACCCCGTCCAGCTTGTCGGTCTTGAAACCGGCCAACAGCTTGGCCACGTCGCGGGTCGCCGAAGCGTAGTCGGCGGCGTTGCGGCGGCGGCCTTCGAAGTCCTGGTAAAACGCCGGCAGCTTGATCACGCCGACGCGCCGTGCCGGTTCGCCATCCTTCGCCGGCAGGCTGATGGTCTCGGCCTTGGCGGCCTGCTCGGCCAGGCGCACCTTCTGCCGGGTCAGCAGCAACTGGCGGTGCTTGCCGTCCACGCCGGCCTCGGCCGGGATGTACTCCAGGCGCACCTGGGTGTCCTTGTCGCCGCGAATCTTGGCCACCACGTCGTCGATGCGCCAGCCGATCACGTCCTCGACCTGGCCGGCCTTGCCCTGGCCGACGCCGACGATGCGGTCGCCTGGCTTCAGCGTGCCGTCCACCGCGGCCGGGCCGCCCGGGATCACCTCGCGGATCACCACCATGTCGTCCTGCTTCTGCAACTGCGCGCCGATGCCTTGCAGCGACAGCGACATCTGTTGGTTGAAGTTCTCGGCGGTGCGCGGAGTGAAGTAGTCGGTATGCGGGTCGACGGTATTGGTGTAGGCGTTCATGAAGAACTGGAACACGTCCTCGCTCTTCAGTTCCTTCACCGAGTCGGCGAGGTTGGCGTAGCGCTTGTCCAGCGTATTGCGGATGTCCTCGGGCTTCTTGCCGGCGAGCCTGAGCCGCAGCCAGTCGTTCATCACGGACTTGCGCCACAGCGTGTCCAGCTCCTGGTCGTCCTTCGGCCACGGCACGTTCTTGCGGTCGTACTCGAACTTCTCGCTGCCGTTGAAATCGAAATCCTGCTTGAGCAACTTGCGCGCGTAGCCGATGCGCTCGTCCACGCGCTGCCGGTACACGGCGAACACCTGGAACGCCGGCTCCAACTGGCCGGAGGCGATATCGGCGCCGAGGCTGGCCTGTAACGCGCCGAACTTGTCCACGTCGGCCTGGGTGAAGAACTGCTTGCTGCCGTCCAGCGTCTCCAGGTACTTCTTGAAGACTTCCTTCGACGTCGCCTCGTCGAGCGCGCGCGGCCGATAGGCATAACGGCTGTCGGAGAGCAGCCCGTACACCAGCTTGGCGGTGGTGGCCTGGTCGGCGGTCGACGCGGCCGGCAGCGCGGGAGCGTCGTTGCGGGCGAACAGCGCCAGCGGCGCGGTCAGCGCGAACGCCAGCAGGAAGGCGGAGGCTTTGAATTTCATCAACGTACTCTCGGCACCAGGCCGTCAGGGGGGGGGCGGCAGATCGCGTCAGACAACGCGACAGTGCCGCAAGTTGCAGGGCGTGTCACCTGTTCCTGAACCAGACTAGCGGCGGCACGGTAGCGAAGTGTGAATGCTGCCGGTGCAGGCCACGGCAGGCGCACGCGCCGGTCGGCGCAGCACGCGCGCAGGCAGCCGTAGCAGGATCGGCTTCGGGGGCTCAGGCGGCTGTCATTTCCAACGCTCGATTAGACTAAGGGACGCCATGAAAGGCTCTTTTCCCATCGCTGCGTCGGAATGCCAGGCTCCGATCCGTCGGAACGGATCGGATTTTACATTGTTCGTTCGGAATGGGTTGTAGAACATGCCTGTCCGCCGCATCCCCATGAACTACCGAAACGTCACCGGCATTGTCGCCTCCCGCAAGGCGCCGGTCCCGGCGCAGTTCGAATCCACGCTCGAACGCGACTTCCTGACCCTGCTCGAATTCGCCCCGAACGTGCAGTGGGCGGTCTCAAGAATCAAGTGCAACACGTGATTTGAACGCTGCGATGTCCGCTTCCATTGCCTCGCTAGGCGTCTTCCAGCCAAGTGTCTGGCGAGGGCGAGTGTTCATCAGCAACGCGATGTGATTGAGGTATTCCTGGCTGACGGCGGATAGGTCCGCCCCCTTGGGCAGGAACTGGCGAAGTAGACCGTTGGTGTTCTCATTGCTTCCGCGCTGCCACGGTGCGTGCGGATCGGCGAACCAGACCTGGCTGTTCAACCGCTGCATCCGTTCCTCGTAGCAGGTCCGTTCCGCGGTCGTCGGTCGGGCTCTCACCCAGGAAGGCCGGCCGCTGCTTCATCTGCCGGGGAAACCCCTCGACCGCCGCCTGCGCCGTGCCACCGTCCATCCTGCACAGCACCACCAAGCGGGTCTTGCGTTCCACCAGTGCGCCCACGCATGAACGGTTGAACGCGCCTTCGATCAGGGCGCCCTCCCCATGCCCCGGCGCCAGGCGCCGCTCCACGGGGTCCGGGCCATGCACGATGCGCAGTTCCTCCGGCGCCCACGAGCGCACCGCCGCTGTCGTGCGCCTGCGACCTGGTGTGGGCTGGCCCCCTCTCCATGCATGGATCAGCGCCTTCTTCAGACCACCCCCCCCGCTGCGTGTCGATCGCCGCAGCGATCCTCTCGTGGCTGACCCGCTGGCTGGAAGCGTCCGGATGCCTGTCCCGCCGTGCGGCCGCGATCTGCTGTGGCGACCAGCGCTCGTACACCAGGCGCTCATCGACGCACGGGAACAACGACGAACCTTCCAGGGGCCGGCGAGGGCGCACGCAGCGCGAGCGGCGCGAGCGATAGGCCACAGCCGCCGCGTGCGCACAGGAC
Source organism: Xanthomonas theicola (assembly GCF_014236795.1). Classification (NCBI taxonomy): domain Bacteria; kingdom Pseudomonadati; phylum Pseudomonadota; class Gammaproteobacteria; order Lysobacterales; family Lysobacteraceae; genus Xanthomonas; species Xanthomonas theicola. The sequence continues at coordinate 3,664,573 of NZ_CP049017.1, forward strand.
ACCGGCCCTTGCACACCACCGACCTGGCGGCTCGGCGTCGATGCACGGCATCCCCACCGGCGACCGATCTTGCGCAAGCGCGTTCCTCGATCGCGCTCCACCTGCAGCACCGCGCGTTCCTCAACACGCAGATGACTGGACTGTTTGCCCAGCGCAACCTCCTGCGCTCTGTGAGGTGTTGCACTGGGAACTTGAGTCCAAGCTCTTCACGAACAGCAGCCGCTCGTCCGGGCCTGGACCGGCGATGCGGTCGCCATTGGCTTTGGTGGCGTATTCCAGCGCGACCCGCTTTCCCTTGACCGCCTTCTTCAGCACGAACACATCGCTTTCCGGCTCGGCGACGAACCATCAGTGGCCGCAGCGGGTCGCGCAATAGGCTTCCACGTCCTGGCCGTTGACGGAGGCGGTCAGTGCGGTGGCCGGTGCGAGGGCGGCAAGCACCAGCAGCGATGCGGTTTTCATGAGCGTATCCCAAAGAATGGGCGTGGGCAGCCGCGCAGCGGTCGTATCCGCGCAGCCACCGCTACGACAACCTCAGTGCGCAAAATCCCATTGCAGTCCGACGGTATAGCCACGGTCCGGTCCCGGCTCGTAGTAACGGCCATTGGCGTCGTTGACGATGACCGAACCGATGTAGGCATGGTCGAGCGCGTTGTCGATGCGCGCGAAGGTGCGCAGCGCGCCGCGCGCGGTGCTCCAGCGGCGCGAGGCCTCCAGGTTCAGCAACGCATAGCCGGGGGCGGTTTCGGTGGCCAGGTCGTTGGCCACGGTGTCGCCGGCCGCCACGGCTTCGACCGCGAACTGCCAGGCGCGCGGCTGCCACTGCCAGCGCGCGAAGAACTGCTGGCGCGGCAGGCCAGGCAGGCGCGAACCGGCCGCCACCGGCGCGGTGGGCGTGGCGCAGCCGCTGCCGGCGCAGGTCAGGTAGGTCTGGCGCACGGTCGCCTGCAGCCAGGTATAGGACAGCTGCAGCTGCGCGGTCTCCCCGAGCGGCGGCAGGTAGCTGGCCTCGGCGCCCTGGCGGCGGGTGCGGCCGATGTTGCGGTAGGTGCTGCGGCCGTTGGTGTTGCTGGCCACCGCCATTTCGTCGTCGGTGTCGGCGCGGAACAGCGCCGCTTCCCACGCCGCACCGGCCTGGTCGCGCCATTTCGCGCCCAGTTCCAGGTTCTCGCTCCTGGCCGCGGACAGGTCCAGCGCCAGGCCGGCGCCCCCGCCGCTGCGGTAGCCCAGTTCGTTGAAGGTCGGCGTCTCGAAGCCGCGCCCGGCCGAGGCGTAGACGCGCAACGCGTCGCTGGCGCGGAACAGCAGCCCGGCCACCGGCGTGGTCGCCGCGTCGTCGGTGCGACCGCTGTCGTCGGGATTGCGGCCGACGATGTAGGCGTCGTCGGAGCGGAACCGCACCTGGCTGTGGCGCAGCCCGGCCAACAGCGACCAGCGGTCGCTGAACTGCCACCAGGCCTGGGCGAACTGGTCCACGTTCTGCACCCGGTCCTCCTGGTCGCGGCGCAGCCGCCCCTTCACTCCCAGCGTGCTGCCGACGAAGTTCTCGTAGCCGGTGCGGTGCTGCTTCTGGCGGTCGGCATTGGCGCCGACGGTGAACTGGAACGGACGCCCGCCGAGCGCGCCCTGCCAGGCCCAGCGCGCATCGACGCCGCCGTAGTCCCCGTCCAGGTCGATCAGCCCGCCGGCATGCAGTGGATTGGCCGGCACCGCCAGGTATTGCTGCACGTCGCGGCGCCCGGCATAGCCCATCAGCCGCCAGGTCTGCTGGTCCAGCTGCTGGGCGAAGATCGCCCCGGCCTGCGCCTGGCGCGCGGACTTGCGCGTATCGAACTGGGTCGCCACCGCGGTGGCCTGCCGCGGATCGGCATGGAACTGGGCGCGAGTCAGGCCCAGCGGATCCTGCGCCCACGGCGCGTCCAGGGAGTTCAGCACCAGGTCCAGGCGCCGGCCCGGGGCCAGGCCGAAGCCGAATTTGGCGTTGACCGACTCGCGCCGCGTCTGGGTGTGGTCGCGGTAGCCGTCGGTGCGGAAGTGGGTGGCGGCCACGTTGTAGTGGACGTCGCCTTGCTGGCCCTGCAACTGCGCCCCTGCGCTGTAGGTGCCATTGCTGCCGAAGGTGGTGCGCAGCTGCCACGGGTCCTCGGGCGCGCCATCGGCGCTCCACAGCTGCAGCACGCCGCCGGAGGAGTTGCCGTACAGCGCCGAGAACGGGCCGCGCAGCACCTCGATGCGCTCGGCGCCGAGCAGGTTGAAGTGCGACAGTTGGCCCTGGCCGTCCGGCATCGTCGCCGGGATGCCGTCCAGCAGCAGGCGCACGCCGCGCACGCCGAACGCCGAGCGCGCGCCGAAGCCGCGGATCGACAGCTGGGTGTCCTGCGCATAGTTCTGGCGGTCGCGCGCCAGCAGCCCGGGCACGCCGGACAAGGCCTCGGCGACCTGCACGCCGGTGCGGTTGCTGTCGCCCAGCGGGATCGCGGTCAGCGAGGCCGGCAGGTCGAAATCGTCCACCCCGCCGACCCGCGCGGCCTGGACCTGCACGACCGGCAGGGTGGTGGGATCGGCATCGGCGGCGCAGACGACGGGCGACAGCCCCGCGGCGCAGAGGCCGCAGAGCAGAACGAGGCGATGAGGATGGGGCATGCGCGCATTATCGGGAACCGCCGCCGGGCGGCACGCGGCGCGGCGCAAAACCCCGCGCAAGACCTGCGTTTGCTAGGATGAGGCCTTTGACCGCGCCGGCTCCGGCCCCCTCCCGGCCCCCACCCTTCGTCAACGAACGAGTACCGCCGTGTCCTTCTTTGCAAACGTGGAACAGATCCCAGGCGACCCGATCCTGGGCCTGACCGAGGTCTACAACGCCGATTCCCGCCCGACCAAGGTCAACCTGGGCGTGGGCATCTATTACGACGAGAGCGGCCGCATTCCGCTGCTGCGCGCCGTGCAGCAGATCGAGCAGCAGCTGGCGCAGGACGCCAAGCCGCGCGGCTACCTGCCGATCGACGGCCTGCCGGCGTACGACCTGGCCACGCAGAAGCTGCTGTTCGGCGCCGACTCGCCGCTGCTGGCGGCCGGCCGCGTCGCCACCTCGCAGACCGTCGGCGGCAGCGGCGCGCTGCGCGTGGGCGCGGACCTGCTGAAAAAACTGCTGTCCAACGCGACCATCGCGATCAGCAACCCGAGCTGGGAGAACCACCGCGCGGTGTTCTCGGCCGCCGGTTTCGAGGTGGTCGACTACACCTACTTCGATGCCGCCACGCACGGCCTGAATTTCGACGGCATGCTCGCCGACCTGCACAAACTCGCGCCGGGCGCGGTGGTGCTGCTGCACGCCTGCTGTCACAACCCGACCGGCGCCGACCTGACCCGGGAGCAATGGCGCACGGTCGCCGCGCTGCTGAAGGAGCGCCAGCTGTTCCCGTTCGTCGACATCGCCTACCAGGGCTTCGACAAGGGCATCGACGCCGACGCCTACGCGGTGCGCTTGCTGGCCGAGGCCGGCGTGGACAGCTACGTGGTCGCCAGCTCGTACTCCAAGTCGTTCTCGCTGTATGGCGAGCGCGTCGGCGCGCTGTCGGTGGTCTCGGCCACCGCGGCCGAGAGCAAGGCGGTGCAGTCGCAGGTCAAGCGCATCATCCGCACGATCTACTCCAGCCCGTCCACCCACGGCGCCGCACTGGTGGCCGGCGTGCTGAACAGCCCCGAGCTGCGCGCGATGTGGGAGCAGGAACTGACCGAGATGCGCGAGCGCATCCACGCGCTGCGCGCCGGCATGGTGCAGAAACTGGCCGCGCTCGGCGCGCCGGAGTTCGGCTTCATCCAGCAGCAGGCGGGCATGTTCTCCTACTCGGGCCTGAGCAAGGCGCAGGTGGACCGGCTGCGCGAGGAATTCGGCATCTACGCGGTCGGCACCGGCCGCATCTGCGTGGCCGCGCTGAGCCGGAACAACCTGGACTACGTGACCCGGGCCGTGGCCGCGGTACACAAGGGCTGATCGCGCGCAGTGGTGCGACACATCACCGGAAGCGCATGCGCTTCCGGCTTTTTTATGCGCGTGTGACAGCCTGCCGCCGGTGCCTGCGGCGGTCCCGTGCCATCGCGCACGGCGCGCGCCGACCGCCAATCTCCCTGCGTGCGGCGCGATTGCGCGTCCGCTAATCGAAATCTCATGCAACAGCCGCGACAATAGGCGCCTCCCCCACCAAAGGCTGCCTGCGCCCATGTCGCGAACCTCGCTGACCCGCTTCCTGATCGAAGAACAGCACGCCGGCCGTATCGGGCCGGAACTGCGCCAGCTCATCACCATCGTGTCGCGCGCCTGCAAGCGCATCTCCATCGCAGTCAGCAAGGGCGCGCTGGGCGGCGTGCTCGGCGATGCCGGCACCGGCAACGTGCAGGGCGAGGCGCAGAAGAAGCTGGACGTGCTCAGCAACGACATCCTGCTCGAAGCCAACGCCTGGGGCGGGCACCTGGCCGCCTGCGCGTCGGAAGAGATGGACCACAGCCAGCCGGTCCCCGACAAGTATCCCAGCGGCGACTTCCTGCTGCTGTTCGATCCGCTGGACGGCAGCTCCAACATCGACGTCAACGTCTCCGTCGGCACCATCTTCTCGGTGCTGCGCGCCCCGCCCGGCGCCGACAAGCCCGGCGACGAACACTTCCTGCAGCCCGGTACCGCCCAGGTCGCTGCCGGCTACTGCATCTACGGCCCCAGCACCATGCTGGTGCTGACCCTGGGCCACGGCACCCACGCCTTCACCCTCGAACGCGAGGAGGGCAGTTTCCTGCTGACCCAAGCCGACATGCGCATTCCCGAGGACACTGCCGAATTCGCGATCAACATGTCCAACCAGCGCCACTGGGAAGCGCCAATGCAACACTACGTCGCCGACCTGCTCGCCGGCAGCGAGGGCGCCCGCGGCAAGAACTTCAACATGCGCTGGATCGCGAGCATGGTCGCCGACGTGCACCGCATCCTCACCCGCGGCGGCATCTTCATCTACCCCTGGGACCAGAAGGATCCAGGCAGGGCCGGCAAGCTGCGCCTGATGTACGAAGCCAACCCGATGGGCCTGCTGGTCGAGCAGGCCGGCGGCGCCGCCAGCACCGGCCGCGCGCGCATTCTCGCCATCCAGCCCGACCAGCTGCACCAACGCGTGTCGGTGTTCCTGGGTTCCAGGAACGAAGTGGCCGAGGCAGTGCGCTATCACGCGGAGCATGTCGGGGCGCGAGGCTGAGTTCGGCCGCCGGCGGCGCGACGGCTTGCGGGCTTCCGTGACACGGGCATACGAGAAACGCGAGAGTCGGCACATGACGCCGCCTGTTAGCAGGGGTTCACCCCCATTTCACGGACGGCCTACTTGCTGCTCAGCTTCATTGAGAGCGATTGCAACACGCGTCGTTAGCACTAATACTAACGGCATGTGGAAGAAAAGCGACCCTGTAGAGGCAACCGATGATCTGGCCGGCCGAGATGTCCGAAGCGCGCGGACGGCCATCAAAGGCCGAGGTACGACGTCGTACGTGCCTGGTCGATTTGCAGTTACCACTTCAGTCGAGGTAGATGACGGCTGGGGTTCTTTGGAACCAGATGCTGAGTCCCCCAGCCGGCCCAAAACCGTTGTGAAGGAGGAGAATGCGAGAAGCATCATCAGCCACAACAGTTCACCGGACGTGGGATTCTCCCATTCTGTGAACCCCTATAAGGGCTGTGAGCATGGATGTGTTTATTGCTTCGCCCGGCCCTCGCACGCTTATCTGGATCTGTCGCCGGGCTTGGATTTTGAAACGCGGATCTTCGCAAAGTCCAACGCTGCGGCGTTGCTGCGCGCTGAGATTGCGCGCCCCTCATATGCATGCTCGCCTATCGCACTTGGCATCAACACCGACGCCTATCAGCCCGCCGAGCGGCGTCATTGCATTTCGCGAGCATGCCTGGAGGTCCTAGCCGATGCGCGGCATCCGGTCAGCTTTGTCACCAAGGCGGCGCTAATAGAGCGCGACATCGACATACTGACTAGGCTGGCGCAGCGCAATCTAGTGTCCGTGCACTTCTCAGTGACGACGCTGGACAATCGTTTGGCGGCGAAGATGGAACCCCGCGCAGCTGCACCGCATGCGCGGCTGCGCGCGATGCGGGCACTGCACGAGGCCGGCATTCCGGTGGGCGTGCTGGTGGCGCCGGTGGTCCCGATGATCAGCGACAGGAAGCTTGAGCATATCCTGGAAGCAGCCAGGGAGCACGGCGCGCGCTCCGCAGGATATGTCCTGTTACGCTTGCCGCACGAGCTGACCCAGCTGTGGCGCGAATGGCTTGAGTTGCACTACCCGGACCGGGCCAAGCACGTCATGAGCCTTATCCAGCAGATGCGCGGCGGCAAGGACTACGACAGCAGCTTCGGCAAACGCATGGTTGGCGAAGGCCCATTCGCGCAGCTCATCGCGCAGCGATTCGCATCCGCATACCGCCGCCTTGGATTCGGCAGGATGCCGAAGCTAGACACCAGCCAGTTCCGCCCGCCTCGGCCGGAGACCCCGCAGATGGAACTCTTCTGATCGGCGCAGCTCAGTGTCAGCGGAGAACCTGGTGCAGAGCCTTGGACCGGCCGGCGCTTTCCAGCGCCCTTTCATGCCTAATTGTGCGGCGCGAGTGAAGGCACAAAGGCGATGGCCCACACAGCGATAAGTGCTCCCGCGATTACTGACCTACTGAATACTTAAAACTCAAAAAACAGAGCATATAACGTTTATCCCAGTGCAACACCAATATGTCGGCTACGAACTATTTTCAGATCGTAGATCCGACGAATTCCTCCATGTCCCATGAATGATCGACGTAGTCGACAATGCGGCCGCCGCCCTTGCCCGGCCTTGGCCGAGAAACTAGCGGGGCCGCGCTTACTCGCATCGCGGGAGAAACGCTGCAAGTCACGTAGCACGTCACGATTTGGATGCCTAGGCCGACAATCCGTGGTGGCGTCATAATCAAAAATTTCGGCTCTTCGCTCTCTTGCGAAAATTTCTGGAAAGCTTGTCGTACGGTGGCATCATTCATAAAGGAACCGATGCCCACGGCACGACTGCCGATTTCCGATTCCCCCTAGCCTGCCATCCAAGATGGCGTTCAGGTGCATGGACATCTCTTGCACAAACTGCTGGTCGGCAAGTAAGACGATGGCCTTGCCATGGGGATATCGAAGGTAATCGTCCACGATCGATTGCGCTCGTTGCTCTAAGAGCGGCTAACAAAACTCTGAAAGAAGCCGCAGGCAGCTGATGGAGCAAGCAAGCCACAGCCCTGCAAGATGGATATCGATCCTGCGCTCGAAGCGAATGTGCAGCTTGCCCATCGCGGCGAACCAGGCATGGGTGCGATCGAGCACCCAGCGCTGGCGTCCCAGCCCGTCGTTGCGCGCGATGCGCGCGGTGATGCCGCGGTGCTTGAGATGGCTGCGGCAGCGGTCGATGTTATCGGCCGTGTCGGCGTGCCACTTGCCTGGCCAACGCCGTGCACGCCCGGCCTTGCCAGCGACGTGACTGGCCGGCAGTAGTCAGATCACCCTACTAATCTTACTGCGTCATTAAATCGGCAGGTACGGAGGATTTTTTCGGGTTCTTCACCCAACCGAGTGGAAAGGCGCACGGCCGACCGTCAGCATTAGTGTCGTTGTCGAGGCAACAAAATGGCGATCGGCCGTGGCCGCCGGGGAGGGTATTGCGCCGTTGGGTGGCGGGGAGGGGAATGGGGTGTCGGGTTGGCGGTAGGAGCAGCCGGGTAACGGCCGTGGGTGGATCCTGGATCTGGTGCCACAGGCCGATGCCGCGCGTCGTTGCTCGGGCTGCCACGAGGTGGTCAGCGCGATCCACGATTGCAGCGTGCGTGGTCTCCGCGACCTGCCGGTGTTCGAGCATGCGGTGGAATGACGGGTACCGCGGTGGCGCCTGGCCTGCATGGGCGGCGGGCCGCGTTCGGAGCGCCTGGATTGGCTGGATCGGCACGCCGGCCCGACGCGCCGGCTGGCCGACAACGTGGCGCGGCTGTGCACGGCGACCTCGACCGTGCAGGCGGCGCGTTGGGTCGGGCTGGCCTGGACGCACTGCTGGCAGCCAACCGCGCCTTGCTGGCGGTCTACCTGCTCAAGGACGACCTCAAGCAGCGATGGCGCTGCCGCAGCCAGGCGTGGGCGCGCAAGATCTGGAAGAGCTGGAAACCTCGTGTCCTGCGCAGCGGCCTGGAGCCACTGAAGGTCTTCGTCGGCCGGCTGGAGCCGTACCTGCTGGGCATCCTGGCGCACTGTCGCTGGCCTCTGGGCACCCATCTGGTCGAGGGCGTCCACAACAAGATCAAGGTCATCAAGCGCATCGCCTATGGCCACCGCGATGATCACTCCTTCTTCCTGAATCACTCCTTCTTCCTGAAGATCAGGGCGGCCTTCCCCGGACTTGGGTGAAGAACCATTTTTTGAGCGCCCGCTCCAGCAGGCTCATTCCTTCATCGTCTGGCTCGCTCCACTTGGCCAAGTACGCGTGCACCGTACGCCACTGCGGAAAGTCGCTGGGCAAGGGCATCCGGTGCGTAACAGGTAAAGCACGGCGCACCACACCTCATAACAGGTCTACGCGGCGGGGCCTGGTGCGCTTGCGCGCCTGTTCCAGGATCGGAAGGATCCGTTCGAAACGGTCACGGCTCATGTCGCTTGGATACTGTCTTTTGGGTATCAGCAAAGTCTGCAGTGATCTGGAAAGATCATGAGCAGATTCTAGGGCCTGTTAACACATCCGAAGCCCATCAACGACCAGGACGAAGCTGAGGAATCCAAGGAACATGGCATCCAGCTTCTCGAAGCGCGAGAAAATCCGGCGGTAGCCTTTCAGGCGACGGAACAGTCTCTCCACTTCGTTGCGCCGCTTGTACATCTCCCGGTTGTATTCCCAAGGCTCGACCCGATTGGATTTCGGCGGGACCACCGGCACGAAGCCAAGATCGAGCGCCAACTGGCGGGTTTGGTTGCCTTCGTAGGCACGGTCCATCAACAAATGAATCGGCCGCTCCACTGGCCCCAGGTGTTCAAGCAACGTGCGGCCTGCAGGTGCGTCATGCACGTTACCAGGCGTCAATCCAAAGGTGATGGCTGTTCGAGCATCTGCGGCAACCATATGAATCTTGGTATTCCATCCACCGCGGGACTTGCCGACGGCCTGCGGACCGTTTTTTTTAATGCGCCCGTGCCATCGGGATGCACCTTGATGCTGGTGGAGTCCAGCGAGATTGCTTCGATTTTGATGCGCACGATCTGGGACTTCTGCAATTGGACCAACATCCGGTCCAGCACACCCGCCTTGGCCCAGCGGTTCATGCGTGTGTACACCGTGTGCCAGTTGCCAAAGCGCTTGGGCAGGCCGCGCCATTTGCAGCCATGCTCGGCAACGTAAAGGATGGCGTTGACCACTTGCAGGTTGGTCATGCTGACATTGCCGCGCTGTGCCGGCAGGCAGTGTTCGATTAGGGAAAATTGTGCTGGCGTGATCTCCATGCCCGATAGTTTAAACGCTCGGGCCATTAGTGTTAACAGGCCCTAAGCAGCAACCTCCATCCGTGCTGGACGCATCGCCTGCGGCAGGCGCCGCGGCAGACGCACCTCACGTGCTTGCTGGCTCGCAGATTCTCAACCTCGGCACAAGAAACCAGTGCACAGGCGGCCTCATCGTGCGCAACAAGGCGACCGCCCAGTGGGGCATCATCGCCGCCGCACATTGCGGGAAGAACCTGCCTTACGGCGATTGGTCCGACAAAGAAAGCGGCCAGCAGGTCACGGCGAAGCTGACAGATGGCAATCAAATTTTCGGCGCCGAACATGATCCTGCATGGCACTCTTTCCTGTTAGCGGAATACCGGCCTCTCGGCGAAATAGTCGCGCGCCACACATGCTTCTATTGCGGAGTTGCCATCACCCACACCGCCATCGTTGCCGCCGCTGATGATCTCTGTCACCGTGGGCTGCAGACTGGACGGTCGTGCGGCATCGTATCGAGTAACGCCTATAAATTCGGCAAGGATGATTGCAACGGGAAAGTCTGCAATCCCAGAGCCTACCAAGTGGCGGTTGACGAGGAGATTGCGTGTTTTCTCGGCGATAGCGGCGGCCCGGCGCCTTATGGAAACGCTGCGATCGGGATCGTCAAGGCCGCGGCTTTTGCCGGTGCGGTGCCCGGCAAGTGCGGGGCTTTGGCGTTCAGCGCCATCGGCAAGACCGGCGATCTCGCGCTGGGATTGTACTGAACGCCGGCAACGGCGATGCAGGCCACGGCGATGCATATACAAAAGCGCTCCGGGCCGACCGCCACCGCCATGGCAGCGGCCGGTTCGGCCCCACGCCCCGGGCGTGCTGCCGCAACATGCGTCACGCCGTTCGAGGCGTCTACATCCTCACCCCTTCCCCACCGACAGCACCACGTTCATCAGCGTAGCGTCGTCCGGATCCGGGATGGCCTTGAAGCCCAGTTGCGCGCACATCGCCAGCATGGTGCGGTTCTCGCGCAGGACCTGGCCCTCGACCACGTTGAGGCCGAGCCAGCCGGCGTACTCGATCATGATCCGCATCAGCTGCCAGCCGATGCCGTGGCCCTTGAGGTCGGAGCGGATCAGGATGCCGTATTCGCCGCGGTCGTAGTCGGCGTCGGCATGCAGGCGCACCGCACCGAGCATGTCGCTGGTCTTCGGTTCGATCGCCACCAGGGCGATCGAGCGGGCGTAGTCGAGCTGGGTCAGGCGGGCGATGAATTCGTGGTTGAAATGCTTGACCGCCTGGAAGAAGCGCAGGCGCAGGTCCTCGTCGGTGACGCGGGCGAAGAAGCTGCGGAACAAGGCATCGTCCTCCGGACGCACCGGGCGCACGAAGGCGGTGGCGCCGTCGCTGAGCGCGATGCGCCGTTCCCATTGCTTGGGATACGGGAAGATGGCGAAGCGCGGATGGCCGCGGCCCTTGTGCAGGCGCCGCGGCGGCGCCACCGCCACGCGCGCGTCCACCGCGATCGCCCCTTCACGGTCGGCCAGCAGCGGGTTGATGTCCAGCTCGCGGATCTCCGGCAGGTCCGCGGCCAGCTGCGCCAGCTTGACCAGCACCATCGCCACCGCGCGCTCGTCGGCCGCGGGCACGTCGCGGTAGGCCTTGAGGATGCGGCTGACGCGGGTGCGGCCGATCAATTCGTGGGCCAGGCGCAGGTCCAGCGGCGGCAGCGCCAGCGCCTTGTCGTCGATCACCTCCACCGCGGTGCCGCCGCGGCCGAACACGATCACCGGGCCGAAGGTGGGATCGTCGGCGATGCCGGCGATCAGTTCGCGCGCCTTGGTCCGCAGCAGCGTGGGCTGTACCAGCACGCCATCGATGTGCGCGTCCGGGCGCGCGGCGCGGGCGCGGGCGAGGATGCCGGCGGCGGCGTCCTGCACCGCCCCCGCGCTGACCAGGTTTAGGCGCACCCCGTCCACGTCGGACTTGTGCGGGATGTCGGCCGAATGGATCTTCACCGCGACCGCCAGGCCCTCGGCCAGCATCGGCGCGGCCGCGCGCGCGGCCTCGGCGGCGCTGGCGGCGTGGACCACCGGGGCGGTGGGAATGCCGTAGGCGGCGAGCAGCCCAGTGGCGGCCAATGGGTCGAGCCAGGTCTGGCCGGCGGCCAGCGCGGCGTCGACAATACCGCGCGCGGCGGCCGCGTCGAACGCGAAATCCGCCGGCAGGCTGGGCGGAGTCTCCATCAGCGCCGCCTGCGCTTCGCGGTAGCGCACCAGGTGCATGAAGCCGCGCACCGCGTCGGCCTCGGTGGCGTAGGTGGGAATGCGCGCGGCGTTGAGCGCGGCGGTGGCGCTTTCGTCGTTGCCGAGCCAGACCGCGAACACCGGCTTGTCGCGGTGGTGGCGCGGACGCAGGCCGAGCGCGCGGGTCAGCGCTTGCGCCGCATCGGCCGATGAGGTGAATGCGGTCGGCACGTTGACCACCAGCACCGCGTCGTTCTCCGAGTCGGCCAGCAACGCTTCGGCGGCAGCGGCGTAGCGCTCGCCGTCGGCGTCGACCACGATGTCCACCGGATTGGCGTGCGACCACTCCTGCGGCAGCGCCTGCTCCAGGCGTTGCAGGGTCTGTGGCGACAGTGCGGCCAGGGTGCCGCCGAGATCGGCCAGCCTGTCCACCGCCAGGCGGCCGACGCCGCCGCCGTTGCTGAGGATGGCCAGGCGCCGGCCGGGGAAGGTGCCGAGCCGGCCCAGGGTCTCGGCCGCGGCGAACAGCTCGTCCAGCGCGCGCACGCGCAGCAGGCCAGCGCGGGCGAAGGCCGCGCCGTAGACCGCATCGGAACCGGCCAGCGCCTGCACGTGGGTGTCGGCAGCGGGATCGATGCGCAGCTGGCGCCCTGACTTCACCACCACGACGGGTTTGGCGCGCGCCGCGGCGCGCGCGGCGGACATGAACTTGCGCGCGTCGCGGATGTGTTCGACGTACAGCAGGATCGCGCGGGTGCGGTGGTCGGTGGCGAAATGGTCGAGCAGATCGCCGAAGTCCACGTCCAGCGCATCGCCCAGCGAGACCACTGCGGAAAAGCCGACCGACCGCGCCACGCCCCACTCCACCAAGGCGGCGGCGATGGCGCTGGATTCGGAGATCAGCGCCAGGTCGCCGGGCTGCGGGCAGTGCGCGGCGATGCTGGCGTTGAGCCTGGCGTGCGGGGCGATCACGCCCAGGCAATGCGGGCCGAGGATGCGCAGGCCCTTGGCGCGTGCCGCCGCCTCGACCCGCGCCGCCGCCGAGCCGGCGCCGGCGCCGAGCCCGGCGGTGAGGATGATCGCCGCAGCCGCGCCGCGCCGCGCGGCGATGGCGACGATGCGCGGCACGATCCGCGCCGGCGCGGTGACGACCACCAGGTCCGGGACCCACGGCAGGTCGGTGAGCCGGCGCACGGTCGGCACGCCGTCGATCTGGCGATAGCGCGGGCTGACCCAACCGATCCGTCCGGGGAAGCCCGCTGCGCGCAGGTTGCGCACCACCGCGCGCCCGGCCGAACGCTCGCGCGGACTGCCGCCGACGATGGCGACCGAGGCGGGGCGGAACACGGACTGTAGGTGGTAGGTGCTCATGGCGGGGCGGGGCGGGCAAGCGGGTCCGGTAACGGTACACGGACGGTGCTGGCGGGGGATGATCGGAGCGGCGGCGATGCGCAGGATGGTGGCGAGCGTGGGATGCGTTTGCGGGCGTGGGACCCTGCCGCGGCTGATGGCCCGAGGCCGCCCAGAGCCCCCTCCCACAGTGCACCCGCCAGCCAATCGCCGGCCCCCTGGAGCGGTTTCAACCGCGACGAGCGCAACCGCGAGCGTTCCGGCTTCGGGTGCCGTCGGGGCTGCCGCCCCGCCGACAGGGCACCCGCCAGCGGCACGACGCAGACGTGCCTGCCTGCATTCCCTCGGTGGGTCTGTCAACGGAACTGTGTAAGCGGGATTTTCATAGCGCATGCAGCGGCGCACGCTCTTGGCCGAACATCACCTGAAAGCTCTGCAACGCAGGCCTCCAATGATGGATCGCTTTCCAATTCTTCGAGGCTACGCCGATCGCCAGCAATAGCGACTTAGCGCCGACTCGTCAATTGGAAAAATGCGCCGAATACGTGTGTATTTGCGCATCGCCATGTTCAGCGACTCAATCGCGTTGGTCGTGCCAATAACCTTGCCGATCTCCGGCAAGAACTGGAAGAACGGGATGATGTTGGCCCGGTCCTCGCGCCACAAGCGCACCACCGCCTTGTATTTACCACCCCGATCGACCGCCAAGGCATCCATCTCCCGGTTCGCTTCCTCGGCCGTGGCAGAGGTGTATACGCGCCGCAGTGCGACCACCACCGCCTTGCCGTCCCTGGCCGCCGCATAGCTAAACTGGCTCGCACCAAGTGCACGATGCACAACGCAGTCAGCGGCTTCGGGAACACGGCATTGACCGCCTCAGGCAGCCCTTTCAAGCCATCCATGCTGGCCACATGCACGTCCTGCACACCGCGCTGGCGCAACTCAGTCAACACCGATAGCCAGCACTTGGCGCCTTCGCTGTCGGCCAACCACAGGCCCAGCACTTCCCTCTCCCCGCGCAAGTTTACCAGCACCACATGTGGCGATTCGTTCACCACCTGTTTGTTGTGCTGCACTTTCACCACGATCCCGTCCAGCCACATCAGCGGATCAATTGCTTCCAGCGGCCGGGTTTGCCATGCCCGCGCTTCGTCAAGCACCGCACCGGTGACCTGTGCGATCAACGCATGAGAGATCGTCACTCCAGACAAATCCATCAGCGCCGACGCAATGTCCCGTGTCGTCATTCCCTTGGCGTACAAGGCCAACATCTCCGCTTCCATTCCCACCAGTCGCACCTGCCGCTTCTGCGCCAATTGCGGCTCAACGCTGCCGTCACGGTCGCGCGGTGTCTCGAGCTGCAGTTGGCCCCGCGCGCTTTGCACCCGTGCGCGGGGGCGCGATAATGCGCCGATGGATCCTGCCTCGTTCGACGCCAACCACATCCGCCGCGCGTTCTCCCGCGCCGCCGCCGGCTACGCCGCCGCCGCGGCCCTGCAGCACGAGGTCGAGAAGCGCCTGCTCGAATCGCTGGACTATCTCGGTGAACGCATCCCGCAGGTGGTGCTGGACGTGGGCAGCGGCCCGGCGCACGCCGCCGCGACGATGAAGAAGCGCTGGCCGCGCGCGCAGGTGATCGCGCTCGACCAGGCGCTGCCGATGCTGCACCAGGCCAAGCGCCAGGCCGGCTGGTGGAAGTCGTTCGGCCGCGTCTGCGCCGACGCGCGCGCGCTGCCGCTGGCCGAACGCAGCGTCGATGTGATCTTCAGCAACCTGTGCCTGCAGTGGGTCGAGGACCTGCCCTCGGTGTTCGCCGGTTTCCGCCGCGTGCTGCGGCCCGGCGGCCTGCTACTGTGCTCCAGCTTCGGCCCGGACACGCTGGTCGAACTGCGCGAGGCGTTCGCGCAGGCCGACCGCCAAACGCCGCACGTGAACCACTTCGCGCCGATCGCGCAGTTCGGCGATGCGCTGATGCTGTCCGGCTTCCGCGACCCGGTGCTGGACCGCGACCTGTTCACGCTCACCTACCCCGACCTCGCCGCGCTGATGCGCGAATTACGCGCGATCGGCGCGACCAACGCCCTGCGCGCGCGCCGCCATACCCTGACCGGCCGCGGCCGCTTCGCCGCGGCCAACGCCGCCTACGAGCCATTGCGCAATGCCGACGGCATGCTGCCCAGCAGCTGGGAAGTGATCTACGCCCATGCCTGGGCGCCGCCACCGGGCACGCCGATCCGCGAGGGCGGCAGCGAGATCGCCGCCGTGCCGGTGTCGGCGATCCCGATCCGCCGCCGCGGCGCCTGAGCCAGCGCATTTTCGATGCCGATGCTGCCAGCCGATGGCGCCACGTGTAAGCGGCTTCAGCCGCGACCGGGGTTTTACCGGGACCTGATTCCCCCCATCACGCATCCAACGCTGCGAGCCGATAGGGCCGCGGTGGAGGGCGGCGCAGATCGATCGTGGGACCCAGGCCGCCAGGTCCACGCGTCGGTTGAAGCGATGGCAGAACGCGTTCAGGTAGCGCTGTAGGGACTTCGGGGGCAAGGCGTGATGGCGCCATGCCAGGCATTCTGGATGGTGCCCAGCAGGGCGTCGACCCGGATGAGCGCCGGCTCTGTTGGCAGCGGCCGGCCCCGGTCGAGGATGGCGGTATGGTGGCATCCGGCCAGGGCCACGCCTGGAAGCAGCTCAGGCCATCGGAAACGACTCCACTGCCGGGTGCCCCAGAGCGGCTGGCCCAGCAGGCCAGTCGGCCTTGCGAAGACCGGCCGCTGCCTCCCGGCGCATGGCCAGGGATGTCCCTGCGGGGAGCACGGAACGGCAGCCACGAACCGGGTCTTGCCCGGGCTGCCACGGCCTGCCCCGCCCCCTGCCGCTCTCCACCCCCCAAGGCGTCGTCCCGTTGCACATACCCGCTCAACGGATGGCAGCAGGCTTCGCGTTCGACCCTGGCCTGCATCCAGTTGTGTTTGATCAGCCTGGCGGTGTCCTCGCCCGCTCCGAGCTGCCGGCGCAGCGCCAGGGCCGGGATGCCGTTCCCGTGCTGGCTGAGCGAGTAGATCGCCAGGAACCAGCTGCGCAACGGCGACGTGGCATCGGCGAACAAGGTGCCGCGCGTCGAGCAGGCCTGCTGTTGGCAGCGATTGCATTGGAGCAGGTCGCGCGCCAGCGCTGCTGTTGCCGGGCGCCGATCCGCTGGCAGTACGCTGGGCGCCGGCGTGGGCGGCGCGCTGGCTGGTGTGACCGCTGCTGCGCAAAGTCGGCGAGCAGGACCGGCACATGCTGGCGCTGCAGTCGCGCAACCAGCAGCGCTTCCCCGGCGCGCGCGCCGCCTCGACCGCGCTGGATCTGGTGCGCGCGCCGCTGCGCCGCTACTGGGATGGCGCGCCGTTGCCGGACGCCGGCGCGCAACACGGCATCGAGCTCATGTCGTGAGCGCGGCGCGTGGATCGAGCGTGCCGATCACCTGCGCCAGCGGCGCCGGCCGCCCGAGCAGGTAGCCCTGCACGTGGTCGCACCCGTGCGTGCGCAGCCACTGCAATTGCGCCTGGGTCTCCACGCCCTCGGCCACCACCTGCAGGCCGAGGCGGTGGCCCAGGGTCAGCAACGCCTCGCAGATCGAGGCGTTGCGCGCATCGCTGTGCACGTCGGCGACGAAGCTGCGGTCGATCTTCATCGCGTCCAGCGGCAGGTCGCGCAGGTGCGCCATGCTGGAGAAGCCGGTGCCGAAGTCGTCCAGCGCCACGCGCACGCCCCGCGCGCGCAACTGCCGCAGCACGTCCAGCGCCTGCTGCGGCTGCCGCATCAGGCTGCTTTCGGTCAGTTCCAGGCACAGGCCGTCGGCGCCCACGCCGGCATCGGCACAGGCCTGCTCCAGTTCCGCGACCAGGTCGCCGTCGAAGAACTGCAACGCCGATACGTTCACCGCCACCGGCAGCCCGGCCCAGCCGTGCAGGGCCAGCTGGCGCCGCGCCTGCGCCGCGGCGCGCATCAGCCAGCGCCCCAGCGGCAGGATCAGCCCGGTGTCCTCGCACAGTTGGATGAATTGGTCCGGGGCGATGAAGCTGCCGTCCGCCTGCGGCCAGCGGATCAGCGCCTTGAGCAGGCGCGGCGCGCCGTCGGCGAGGCGCACGATCGGCTGGAAGTACAACTGGAATTCCTGCCGCGCGAGCGCCTGGTGGATGCGCCCGGCCAGGCGCAGACGCTCGCCGATGCGCGCGGACATGCCACGCTCGAAGCGGGCGACGCTGCGGCCGTCGGCCTGCGCCGCGTGCGCGGCCTGCGCGGCGCTGCCGATGACCGCGTCGGCGCCGCTGGCGTCCTGCGGGTACAGCGCCACGCCGACATGCGCGTGCAGCTGCTGGCTGAAGCCGCCGCCGTGCACCGGCGCGGACACCGCATCGAGCAAGGCCTGCAATGCCTGCGGCAACTGCCGTGGATCCAACACCGCCAGCACGAAGTCCTGCGACGGTTGGTGCGCGGTCAGCCCGAAACGCGCGCCGAGCGCGCGCAGCCGCGCGGCCAGCGCGCAGCGCACTGCGTCGCCGGCGGCGCGGCCCAGCGTATCGCCGATCAGCGCCAGACCGCGCAGCTGCACGTAGACCACCGCATAGTCCGCCTGCGGCCGCGCGTCCAGCTCCTCGGCCAGCGCGCGCGGATTGAGCAGGCCGGTGGCGACGTCGTGGCTGGCGCGCAACGCCAACGCGCGCTCGTCGGCCACCCGCTGGCCGACGTCCTCGGCCAGGATCAGCCGTGCCGCGATGCCGCCGAACGCCAGGTCGGCGCTGTGGATCCGCACCGACAGCAGGCTGCCATCCTTGCGCCGGTGGGTCCAGACGCTCGGCTCGTCGAACCCGTCGCGCGGCTTGCGCACGTCCTGCAGCAGCCGCTCGGCGTCGCTGGGCGGACGCAGGTCGAGCAGGGTCATGCCCAGGAACTCGTCGCGGCTATAGCCGTACTGGCGGATCGCGGCCTGGTTCACCTCCAGGAACCGCAGGCTGTCCACTGCGAACAGCCAGTACGGCAGCGGATTGCGCTCGAACACCAGCCGGAACTGGCGCTCGGCGTCGAGCAACCGCGCCTCCGCCTCCTCGCTCCGGTGCAGCCGGTCCAGCACCCGCCGCTGGCGGTGCTCGGCGCGGCGCAGGCGGCCCAGCAGGTAGGTGAACCCGGCCAGGGACAGCAGGCAGACCGCGGCCGCGCCCATGGCCGGCCACCGCCAGGCCGACGGCACCGCGCGTACCGCCGCGGCGGCGACCGCCGGCATGGCGAAGACATGCCCGCCACTGACCGCCAGCCGCCGCGGCCCGATGCGGCCGTGGTGCGCGTTGCCCAACGACGCGCTGCCCGGCGGCGGGCCGCGCCGCACGCCCGGCAGCCACCGCAACGGGAGGCCGAAGGCGCCGCCAGCGGGGCAGCCGGCGGCCGGGCGGTGGTCGGCGCGGTCCTGCGCCAGCGCACAGGCCGGCGCGCAGGCCAGCATCGCCGCCAGCGCCATGCCCGAGACCAGGATCGCGCGCAGCGGCGCCCGCAACGCCTGCCGCAGGCGCTGCGTGGAACCGCCCTCGCGCGTTTTGTCGGTGAAGAAACAGGGCTGCATCGGTGTTGCATAAAGCGGCCTGGGCGGCGCGATCTTGACCGACGGCCGATACAGCGCCGACGGCATGGCGGTTTTCCGCCGCATGGTTCAGCCTGCGCCGCGACCGTCTCCGGCGCCGCACCGCGGCCCGGTCAGTCGGGCCAATGCGCCAGCCGCTGCGGGGCGATGCCGACCCGCCGGCAGGCGCGGTGCGCGACGCCGCCGCCGCGCGACGCGCGGAACAGCGGCGCCAGCCGCTGCCGGACCCGCGACGCCGCCGTTGCGTGTGCCCGCTGCCGGCGCCCGCGCCCCAGCATCGCGTCCGCCCATGGCGGCGGCAGCGCCGCACCGGCGCCGAGCAACAACACGCGCAACAGGCCCGGCGTCGGCACCGGCAGGCGCAGGCCGGCCAGCACCGCGAGCACCGCGCGCGCGCGTCCATCCGCAACTGCGGCCGCACCTGCGCGAAGTACGCCAGCACCTCGCGCTCGCAGGCCGCCGGCACCGGCCGTGCGCCCAAGGCCTCGGCCACGCGCCGCGCCGTAGTAGCGATCGGCGATGGTCGCCGGCGCCGCGCGGCAATAGCGGCGGTCGCCCTGCAGGAAGCCATAGGCCTCGGTGACGTGCACCCAGGTCGGCAGCGCCGGATCGTCGGCGGCATAGGCGTGGTCATCGGGCGTGTGGCCGCGGACCCGCGCGTGGATCGCGGTCACGCGCTGGATCAGGCGTTGCGCCTCGGCCAGCGGGGCGTAGCGGGTGGCGGCAACGAACTGGGTGGTGCGGCGCAGGCGTCCGACCAGGTCCTGGCGGAAGTTGGAGTGGTCGTAGACCCCGGCCAACGCCAGCGGGTGCAGGGTCTGCAGCAACCGCGCGCACAGCCCGCCGGGGAACTCGGCATGGATGCACCAGGTGACGCTGTCCGCGCCGAACAGGCAGGCGTCGCCGTGCGGCCGGTCGTAGTCGATGCCACTGTGGCCGCCCGGGTAGGCGCCAGCACCCAGCGGCGGAGCTGGGCAGAGGCAGGTGCGGCGAGCGTACGCAGCATGGCGGTCATCGCGCCATGGCAGCGGGCGGCGCGCCCCGCATGTGCGACTGCAGCATGCCGATGCAGGACGTTGTGCTAGAAAGGAGCTGCCGCAAGATCGTCAACGACACCGTCGTCCGTCATCGCATCTGCGAGGAGCCTGTCATGATCGCTTTGTTCAAGGGGTTGGGGTTGCTGCTGGAGGACAACGCGCTGCATCAGCGCGCGTTCCCCGAACAGGTCGCGCACTGGCAGCACAAGAGCGAATCCGAGTTGCGCGCCGAAGTGGCGCTGCTGGCCAAGGCCAAGCAGCAATGGCTGGTGGCCTCGATCATCGGCTGGCAGGCGATGTCGCTGATCATCCTGGGGGTCGTCACCAACCAGCTCTGGCAACACGACTATCACGTGACCTTCTCGCGCATCGTCATCGTGTTCAGTTCGTGGGTGGCGATCCTGTTCGTGATCTGGTTCATCGCCAACATGTTCGACCGCACCGCCGGCTTCGAGCGCTGGCTCACTGCCTTCAACAGCCGCGAACCGCTGTCCGCCGATGCCGACACGGTGGAATGCGTCGCCGATGCACTGAACATGGCGCGCAAGTATCCTGAGATCCTCGACTACAAGCGCGAGGTGGTCGCCAACCGCGAACTGCGCCACGAGGACATCCGCATCATGCGCGAGATGGGCCGCATCCGCCTGCACGCCGAACTTGTGGCCGCGCTGACCCAATTCGAGGGCCTGCCGCCCGGCGGCCAGAACGGCGTGCTCCGCGTCGCTGGCTGAGGCGGCGCCAGGCCGCACGGACCGGACCGGGCCGGCGCTGCAACCGCGGGCAGGCCGCCGCGCGGGCAGCGCCGGATCGACGGGGCGACTCCCCCGACGCCGGCGGCGCGACGGGTCAGGCGTCGAGCAGCGCGACCGCGCGGGTCCAGCCGGCGGAGGCACGGCGGATCTTGACCGGAAAGCAGCACACGCGGAAGCCGTGCGCCGGCAGCGTCTCCAGGTTGCGCAGCTTTTCCATGTGGCAATAGCCGGTATGCATGCCGGCGCGGTGGCCTTCCCAGATCAGGCTGGCGTCGCCGCTTTGTGCATAGCGGCGCGCGGTATGGCTGAACGGTGCGTCCCAGCTCCACGCGTCGGTGCCGGTGACCCGCACGCCGCGTTCGAGCAGGTACAGGGTGGCCTCACGGCCGATGCCGCAACCGCTGTCCACATAGGCCGGCTCGCCGTAGCGGGCCGCGGCAGCGGTGTTGACCAGCACGATGTCCAGCGGCCGCAGTACGTGGCCGATGCGCGCCAGTTCCGCCTCCACCTCGGCCGCGCCGACCACGTGGCCATCGGGCAGGTGGCGGAAATCGAGTTTGACCCCGGGGCGCAGGCACCAGTCCAGCGGCACTTCGTCGATGGTCATCGCCGGCGCGCCGCCGTCCATCGTCGAGTGGTAGTGGTACGGCGCGTCCATGTGGGTGCCGTTGTGCGTGGTCAGGCGCAGTTCCTCGATCGCCCAGCCTTCGCCGCCGGGCAGGTCGGCGGTGCCCAGCCCGGGGAAGAACGCGGCCATTTGCGGCGCGGTCTGGTGGTGCCCGTGATAGGTGATCTGCGGTTCCATCACCGGCGGATCGGACGGGACATCGTTCTCGATCGCCATCGACAGGTCGACGATGCGCGGCGGCGCGGCGGAAGCGGCAGCAAGCGGGCTGGTCACCGAAACGAACTCCTGCGGACGTCGCCGCATGCATGGGGTGGCCCCACGGTAGGCGGCGCGCGCGGCACAGGCAACGCCGAAACCGACTCGGCGCTGAAGCCGGACCAGGGCATGCGCCGCCGCGCGGCGCGCACCGCCTGTGATGGCAATCGCACTGCCGCGCCACATGCGCGTCCGCGCGCCGCGACGGCAGCGGACGACGGCGCAAGTGCACGCGCTCGCTTAGACTCTAGCCGGTCACGATCGGGAGCCCGCCATGCATCGACGACACTTCCTGCGCAGCGGTGCGCTGGTCGCCGCCGCGCGCGGCTCTGCTGCACTGCCGCTGGCGCCCGCACCCCGCGCCGCATTCGCCGCCGCGGCAACGGCAGCGCTGGCGCCGATCCGCGCCAGCGCCGACCGCATCGTGGCCCTGTATGCCTGTACGCGCCCGTTCCGCGCACAGGGGCCGCGCATCGAGGCCGAGCGCAGCGGCCGCAAGACGCTGATCCACAACTGCGGCCATGGCGGGCAGCGGCTGGTCGCTGTCGTGAGGATCGACGGCGATCGCCACGCAGTTGGCGCGCGCCACCGGCCAGGCGCAGCAGGCGGTGATCGGTTGCGACGCGATCGGCCTGACCACCGCGCTGGTCGCACAGCGCGCCGGGTTGCGCGTGCGCGTCTGCGCCAGGGAGCGGCCGCCGGCGGTGCGCTCCTCGTTCGCCACCGGGCTGTGGTCGCCGGATTGGCGCGTATGCACCAGCGCCTATGCCACGCCGGCGTTCGCGCGGCGCCGGGAACGGATGGCGCGCAGTTCGTTCGGCATCTACCAGAACCTGCTCGGCCTGCCCGGCGACCCGATCGAGTGGCGCGACGGCGACGTGCTGTCCGATGTGCCGTTCGACCGGCCCACCGCGCATGGCGCGGACGGCGGGCCCGACTATCGGCCGCTGGAAGCGCGGCGCCTGCCGACCTGCACCCGCGCGCGCAGCCGACGGCGCCGGGCCGGCATCCGTTCCCGGTGCAGCACGTGCGCCGCCGCTACACGCAACTGGCGTTCAACATCCGCGCCTACGCGCGGCTGCTGATGGACGATTTCCTGGCCGCCGGCGGCGAGTTCGCGACACACGACTTCGAAAGCCCGCGCCAGTTCGCCGAGCTGCGCGAGAAGACCCTGGTCGACGCCACCGGCTACGGCGCGCGCGCCCTGCTCGGCAACGACAGCCTGGCGCCGGTGCGTGGGCAGACCGCGCGGCTAGTGCCGCAGCCGGAGGCGATCTACGGGCTGGCCTACCGCGGCCATAACCTCGACGTGGTGCCGCGCCGCGACGGCATCCTGGTGCAGGCGCAGGCCGATGGCGACTTCGGCAATCCCAACGCCACGCCCGACCGAGCCGCCTCGGAAACGGCGGTGGCGCGGCTGGCCGCCCTGTTCGCCTAGGTGAGGATCATCCTGGCCACCGAATCGATCCGGCATCCGCTGACCGGGGTCGGCCGCTATACGCAGGAACTGGCCAGGCAGTTGGCCGCGCTGCCGCAGATCACCTCGCTGCGTTTCCTGCATGGCGCTCGCCTGTGCGAACGCCTGCCCGACCCCGTGGCGGCGCCGGCGGTGGTGCCGTGGCTGCGCGACCGCCTGTCGCGGGTCCACGCCGCCGCCGATGCCTACCGGCATCTGCACAACCTGGCCAGGGCGAGGGCGCTGCGCGGCGAGGGCGCGGCGCTGTTGCATGGCTGCAACTACTACCTGCCCGCCTTCGACGGTCCCAGCGTCGCCACTTTCCACGACATCTCGATCTACCGCTGGGCCGAATGCCACCGCGCCGACCGCGTGCGCTACATGCGCAAGGAACTGGCCCTGTCGCTGCGCCGCGCGCGGCTGATCCTCACCGTCTCCGAGTTCTCGCGGCGCGAGATCGCCGACCGGTTCGATTGGCCGCTGGCGCGCATCCGCGCCGTCCCGCTGGCCGCCAGTGCCGCGTTCCGCCCGCACGCCGCGGCGGAGTTGGCCGCGCCGCTGCACGCGCTGGGCCTGCACCACGACGGCTACGGCCTGTTCCTGGGCACCATCGAGCCGCGCAAGAACCTGGAGACGCTGCTGCGCGCCTACGCCGAGTTGCCCATGGCGCTGCGCGCGCGCTGGCCGCTGGCGGTGGCCGGCCATCCGGGCTGGCACAGCGCCGGCCTGCATGCGCGCATGCGCCGGGCCGAACAGGCCGGCTGGCTGCGTTACCTGGGCTATGTTGAGGAAGCGCGCCTGCCGGCGCTGGTCGCCGGCGCGCGGCTGTTCGCGTTCCCGTCGCTGTACGAAGGCTTCGGCCTGCCGGTGCTGGAGGCGATGGCCAGCGGCACCCCGGTGCTGTGCTCGGATGCGGCGGCGCTGCCCGAGGTCGCCGGCGCTGCCGCCGCGCTGTTCGCCCCCCGCGACGTGGATGCGCTGGCCGCGCTGCTCGCGCGCGGCCTGGAGGATGCGCCGTGGCGGGCCGCATTGGCCGCGGCCGGGCGCCGCCGCGCAGCGCAGTTCGGCTGGCGGCGCTGCGCGGAACTCACCGCCGACGCCTACCGCGACGCATGGTCCGCGTGAGCCGGGCCCGCGCCAGATGACGCGCATCCTGCATGTCTACAAGACCGCGCTGCCCGAGTCGGTCGGCGGCATCGAGCAAGTGGTGCATACGCTGGCCGCGCGGACGCAGGAACAGGGCGTGGACTGCGACGTGCTGGCGCTGTGCGCCGACGCGCAGGATGCCGGCAGCTGCCGCCATGCCGGCTATGCCGTGCATCGGGTGCAGCGCGACTTCGAGTTCGCGTCGATGCCGGTCTCGCTGCGGCTGCTGCGCCGCTATGCGCAGTTGGCCAAGCGCGCGGACCTGGTCCACTACCACTTTCCATGGCCGTTCATGGACGTACTGCATTTCGCGGCGTCCGCAGCCACGCCGTCGATCCTGACCTACCACTCGGACATCGTGCGCCAGCGGCAGTTGCTGCGCCTGTACCGCCCGCTGCAGCGGCGCTTCCTGCGCAGCGTCGACCGCATCGTCGCCACCTCGCCGAACTACCTGGCCAGCAGCGCGGTGCTGGACGAGCACCGGGCCAAGGTCAGCGTGATCCCGATCGGGCTGGATGTTGCGCCGCCGCGCACGCCGTTGCCGCCGCGGCTGCAGGCCTGGCGCGCGCGGCTCGGCCCGCGCTTCCTGCTGTTCGTCGGCGTACTGCGCTACTACAAGGGCCTGACCTTCCTGCTGCAGGCCGCGCAGGGCGCGCAGATTCCGATCGCGATCGTCGGCGACGGCCCGGAAGCCGGGGCGCTGCGGTGCGAGGCGCAGCGCCGCGGCCTGGCCCACGTGCATTTCCTCGGGCAGCTGGACGAAGCCGACAAACATGCGCTGCTGGCCGCGTGCGAGGCGCTGGTGTTCCCTTCGCACCTGCGCTCGGAAGCGTTCGGGATCGCGCTGCTGGAAGCGGCGATGCACGCCAAGCCGATGATCTCGTGCGAAATCGGCACCGGCACCAGCTTCGTCAACGTCGCTGGCGAGACCGGGCTGGTGGTGGCCCCGGGCGATCCGGTGGCCTTGCGCGACGCGATGCGCTATCTATGGGACCATCCACGGACCGCGGCAGTCTACGGGGCGCGGGCGCAGGCGCGGTATCGCCGGCTGTTCACCGCCGCCGGCATGGTGGACGCCTATCTGGCGCTGTACCGCAGCGTCTGCGGAGCATCGTTCGGAGACGGCAACGACAGGGCACAAGGATGACAGGACAGTGGTGGGAGCAAGGGCAAGACAGGCCGGCGGCCGGATCCCGGGCGTGCGACCGACGAGGCCGTGGCGCATGAGATCGCTGCGCGGGCCGCTGCCGCGCGCCGCGGCGGCGGCCCCGGGGCTGGTCGGCGACGCGATGGCGCTGGCGGTGTCGGCGCTGAAGCTGGCCGACGTGGCCGTGGTGATCGGCAGCGGCCTGCTGGCCTATGCCCTGCGCGTGGGCCACGCGAGCTTGCCGGACGCCCCCCGCTACCCGTATGCGCTGCTCGCCGGCGCGCTGCTGACCCTGCTGGTGTTCTCGCAGTTGGCGCTGTACCGCAGCTGGCGCCTGGCGCTGCCGGCGATGATGCTGGGCCGGCTGCTGCTGGGCTGGAGCGTGGTCCTGGGCGTGCTGGCCTCGCTGAGTTTCCTCAGCAAGACCGGTCCCAGTTTTTCCCGGCTGTGGTTTGCATACTGGGCCGGGTTCGGCGTGCTCGGCCTGGTCGGCGTGCGCCTGGCCATGGACCGGCTGCTGCGTTGGCTGCACCGTCATGGCGTGGGCACGCGCCGGATCGTGCTGCTCGGGCCGCCGGAGCGCGTGGAGCAGGTCGGCATGCGGATCCGCCAGGGCCCGTGGTCCGGGCTGGAACTGGTGCCGGTGCCGGCGGCGATTCGTGGCGGCGACATCGCCGCGCTGCCGCCATGGCTGCAGCGCCATGGCGTGGCCGAGGTCTGGCTGACCTGGCCGATGCGCGAGGAAGGGCTGATCCGCGAAAGCGTGCGCCAGCTCGGCGCCAGTTGCGTGGACGTCCGCTGGATCCCGGACATCTTCGCGTTCCGGACGATCCACCACGGCATGGCCGAGCTGGCCGGCGCGCCGTTGCTGGAACTGTCGGTACGCCCGCTGCCGCGCGCGGCGCGACTGCTGAAGGAAACCACCGACAAGCTGCTGGCCGGCCTGATCCTGCTGCTGTCCGGTCCGCTGCTGCTGGCGCTGGCGCTGGGGGTCCGGCTGTCCGGGCCCGGGCCGGTGCTGTTCCGGCAGCTGCGGCACGGCTGGGACGGGCAGCCGTTCGAGGTCTGGAAGTTCCGCAGCATGCACGTGCACGACGCCGCGTCCGCCGCGCCGCAGACCGCGCGCGGCGACCCTCGGGTCACCCGCTTCGGCGCCTTCATGCGCCGCACCAGCCTCGACGAGCTGCCGCAGTTCTTCAACGTGCTGCAGGGCCGCATGTCGATCGTCGGCCCGCGCCCGCATGCGCTCGCGCACCACGCGCAGTACCAGGACCTGATCCCGAACTACCTGCAACGCCACCGGGTCAAGCCCGGCCTCACCGGCTGGGCCCAGGTCAACGGCCTGCGTGGCGAAATCGATACGCTGGAGAAAATGCGCAAGCGCGTCGAATACGACCTGCACTACATCCAGCACTGGTCGCTGTGGCTGGACCTGAGCATCATCGCGCAGACCGCCGCGATCGTGCTGTTCGACCGCGACGCCTACTGATGCCGAGCCAGGGGAGTCCGATTCCAATGCACATCAGCTACGTTCTCGGCACCCGCCCGGAAATCATCAAGCTGGCCTCGCTGATCGCCGCCAGCGTGCGCGAGGGGCTGCGCTTCTCGATCATCCACACCAACCAGCATTACGCCGAGACGATGGACCGCATCTTCTTCGACGAGTTGGGCCTGCCGCCGGCCGACCACAACCTCGGCGTCGGCTCGGCCCCGCACGCCACGCAGATCGGGCGCATGCTGTGCGGCATCGAACCGGTGCTGGCGCGGACGCGGCCGGACGTGGTGGTGGTGCAGGGCGACACCAACAGCGCCCTGGCCGGCGCCATGGCCGCCAACAGGCTCGGCATCGCGGTGGCGCACGTGGAAGCGGGGCTGCGCAGCCGCGACCAGCGCATGCCGGAGGAGATCAACCGGGTGCTGATCGACCACCTCTCCGAACATCTGTTCTGCCCGACCGCGCTGCAGGCGCAGATCCTGCGCGAGGAAGGCCTGCCTGCGGCGAACATCCGCATCACCGGCAACACCGTCGCCGACGCGACGCTGGCGCATGCGCAGACCGCGCTGCGGCGCTCGGACATCCTGCAACGGCTGGGACTGCGCGCAGGCGGCTACCACCTGCTGACCTGCCATCGCCGCTCCAATACCGACGATCCGCAGCATTTCGCCGCGCTGATGCAGGCGGTGGCGGCGATTTCCGACGCCGCCGGCCGGCCGCTGGTGTTCCCGATGCATCCGCGCCTGGCCGCGCTGGGCGCCGCCGCCGCCGCCCGCCATCGCGCCCTGCGCGCGATCGGCCCGGTCGGTTATCTGGACATGCTGGCGCTGCAGCAGGGCGCGGCGCTGATCATGACCGACAGCGGCGGCATCCAGGAGGAAGCCTGCATCCTGCGGCGCAAATGCCTGGTGCTGCGCACCAATACCGAACGGCCGGAGACGCTGCAGGTCGGCGGCGCCGAACTGCCGCTGAGCCTGGACGAACGCGGCCTGCGCCGCGCCGCCGACCTGCTGCTCGCGCGCTCGGTGACCTGGCGCAACCCGTTCGGCGACGGGTACGCCTTCCGTAGCATTCTCGATGCGCTGTTGGCGATGGAGGACCGGCGACAGGCGCCGCGCCTTCGCGTCCAGCACGTCTGAACGGCGGCCCGGCGATGGGACTGGCTGCGCAAGCCGACTACAACGACCCGGCATCGCTCAGCGCGCGGCTGCGTGCGCGGCGGTTGCGCACGTTCCTGGAACTGGTGCGCGGCTGCCATCGCCGGCAGGGCCATTGCCGGGTGATCGACGTCGGCGGCACGCCCGCCTACTGGGCGCACGTCCCGCAGGCGTTCTTCGCGCACCATGCCTGCGAGGTGACGATCGTCAACCTGGAGCCGGATCCGGTATCGCCGCCATGCCCGCACCTGCACGTGCAGCGCGGCGACGGCTGTGCGCTGGCCTTCGCCGACGCTGCGTTCGACATCGCCCACTCCAACTCGGTGATCGAGCACGTCGGCGATGCGGCGCGCATGCAGGCCTTCGCCGGCGAGATCCAGCGGGTGGCGCCGCGGCATTACGTCCAGACCCCGAATTACTGGTTCCCGATCGAGCCGCACTACCTTGCGCCCGGGATCCAGTTCCTGCCCTCGGCCTGGCAGGCCGAGTTGCTGTACCGGATCCCCCTGGGCCGGATGGAACGGCCGCCCACGCGCGCGCAGGCGCGCCGCTTGGTGGACGAGATCCGGCTGCTGACCCGCCGCGACATGGCACGGCTGTTTCCGGACAGCGCGCTGACGAGCGAACGCTTCTGCGGACTCACCAAGTCGTGGATCGCGGTGCGTCGTTGAGCCGGTGGCCGCCGTCGCCGCCGCTGGCATACAGCGAGGCCACGGCCAGCGCCGCGTGCAGCGCGAAGGGGTAGAACGGCAGGTAGGAATCGAACACGCCCAGGCCCAGCAGCAGCAGCAACCAGATCAGCGCCCAACCGCGCCCGGCGGCATCGCGCAACAGCGGCGCCCACAGCGCGTACAGCAGACCCAGGCCGGCCAGCAGGCCGCACAGCCCGGTCTCGGACAGCACCGCCAGCAGCAGGTTGTGCGCATGCAGTTCGCCGCGATCGAAACGCCCGCCGGTGTAGTCGGGCGCCAGGAACTGGAACACGCCGGCGCCCAGCCCGAACCAGGGGTGGCTGCGCCAGGCCTCGATCGCCCCCGCCCACAGGTAGGTGCGTCCCAGCGAGATCGCGGTCAGCGCGCTTTCGTGCACGGCGCTGGTCATCTCCGCGTAGCGCCGCCACAGCACGAAGCCGGCGGTCGCGGCCAGGCCCAGCAACGCCAGCCAGGATGCGTGGCGTCTGCCGCGCGCCGCGCCGCGCCGCGGCCAGGCCCACCAGACGATCAATCCGCCGACCGGCAACAGCGGGTTGCGGACCTGAGTCAGCGCCAGCGCCGCCACCGCGCCCAGCAGCGCCGCGATCAGCGCCACCTGGCCGAGGTCGCCGCGGCGGTACAGGCGCAGGACCAGGACCGCCACCACCACGGCGGTGGCGGCCAGGATCGCCGGATGGTCGTACATGCCCGAGATCCGCGGCAGGTACTTGAACGTGTCCTGCGCATGGAAGGCCAGCGACAGGCGCAGCGCCGGCGCCCACTGCCATTGCACCGCCACCCCGAGCGCCAGGTTGAGCCACAGCGCGATCGACGCCGCCAGCGTCGCCGCGCGCGGCCAGCGCGGGCACGCCACGGCCAGGTTGAGCAGCGCCCACAACGACAGCAAGGCGGTCGCGTAGCGCACCGCGAACTTGAACGCCAGCGCCGGATGGTCGGAGGCCAGCACCGAGGCCGCCAGCGCCGCCATGCAGGCCAGGATTGCCAGCAGCGGCCGGCGCAGGCGCGCCGGCACGCCATGCCGCCACAGCGCCCACGCCGACACGCCCACCGCGAAACCGCGGATGGCCATCGATCCCAGCGACAGGCCGACGCCGAAGTAGCGGCCGGTCAGCACCACCTGTTGCAGGCAGAACAGCAGGTAGGCACCCAGGCACAGCACCACCAGCAGCGTCTGTGGCGGCCGCGCCGCGGCCGCGGCGGGCGAACCCGGCCGCGGGTTCATCCGCGGGTCAACGCGCGCGCCCGGTAGCGCCGACTCAGCCGGGCGCGCAGCAACAGCAGCAAGTACAGGACATTGGTGCGCAGGTAGCGCCAGGCCAGGCGCCGCGGTTCCAGCGCCAGGCGAAACAGCCATTCCATGCCGAAGCGCTGCATCAGCCGCGGCGCGCGCGGCAACATGCCCGACAGCACGTCGAACGAACCGCCCACGCCCATCGCCAGCGCCACGCCCAGCTCGCGCCAGTGCCGCTGCAAGAACAGTTCCTTCTTCGGCGAACTGATGCCGACGAACAGATAGCGCGCCCCCGAGTCGCGGATCGCCGCGATCACCTGCGGCAGCTCGGCGTCGCCGAAATAGCCGTCGCGCGCGCCGACGATGCGCAATCCCGGCGACGCCGCGCGCAAGCGTTCGCCCGCGGCGGCCGCCACCGCGGACCGCGCGCCCAGCAGATAGACCCCGGCGCCGCAGTGCGCGGCCTGCGCGCACAGGTCCTGCATCAGGTCGATGCCGGCGCGCCGCGGCGGCGGCTCCTGCTGCAGCCAGCGCAGGCCGATGCTGATGCCGCCGCCGTCGATATGCACCACCTCGGCCTGCTCCAGCGCCGCGCGCAGCGGCGGCTGCGCGCGCGCGTCGATCAGCTTGGCCACGTTCAGCCCTTCGATGCGCAGCGGCGCGCCGCCGTCCACCGCGTCCTGCGCGCGCCGCAGCAGTTGCCCGGGCGTCAGCAGATCCAGCGGGCAGTCGAGGAAACGCAGGCGGACGGCAGCGTCGGTCAAGGTGCAGGCTTCTGTACGGCCAGCGCATCGTACAGCGCGAGCACCCGCGGGCGCAGGCCTTCCCAGGTAAAGCCGGCGCGGACCAGCACGGCCACTTGCGGGGCGGGGCGGCGCTGCCGCTGGACCGCGATGCAGGCGACCAGCGCGGCGACGTCGCCCAGCGGATACAGCGCAGCGTGCAGACCGACCTCGGCCAGGATCGTGCGATTGCCGGGGATGTCGCTGGCGACCACCGCGCAGCCGAGCAGCAGCATCTCGATCAGCACGGTCGGCATCCCCTCCACCGCCGACGGCAGCACGAACACATCCGCGGCCGCCGCCATCGCCGCCGCCTCGGCATCGGCGACGAATCCGTGGAAGCGCACGCGCGCGGCGACGCCGTGCGCAACCGCGAACGCCTCCAGCCGCGCGCGGTCCGGACCGCGCCCGACCACGTGCAGCACCGCCTGCTCCATGCCCGGCCCGGCCAGGGCCGCGATCGCATCGTGCAGGCGCTTGACCGCATCCAGCCGTCCCAGCGACAACAGCGCCGGCGCGCCGGCCAGGCGCGGCGCGGCGGCAGGCGCTGCGGGCAGCTCGGCCGCGAGCACCGCATTGGGCAGCAGCAGCGGGTGCGCGGCCGGCATGCCGCGCCGTTGCAGATAGTCCTGCCAGTATGCCGACAGCAGCACCACGCGATCGGCGCCGCGCAGCAGCGCACGTTCGATCAGCCGGTCCCAGCCCCATTTGCGCAGGCGCTTGCCCAGGCCGGCATCGTCGTCGTAGTAGCAGTGCGGCGTGTAGACCACGCGCTTGCCGCGCAGCCGCGCCAACGCCGCGGCGAGCGCGGCGAGCGGGGTGCGCGCGCCATGCACGTGCACGACGTCGGCCCAGCCGATCTGCGGCCACAGCCGCAACGCGCCGGCGCGCACCACCGTATAACCGTGCCGCGCCGCCTGCACCTGGGCCAGCGGCGCGGCCACGCGCAACGCATGCCCTGCCTGCGCCGCCAGCGTGGCCGCGCCGTGGATATGGCGGCCGACGCCGCCGCCGCCGGCGTGCGGCGCGAAATCCTTGTAGACGTGCAGGATGCGCACCGGCTCAGCCCTGCGCCGCGGCCGGCGCGCAGGCCGTGGCCGCGGCGCCGGCGGGCAGGCGCCGCGGCAGCTCCCGGCAGTGGCGCAGCACCCCGCCGAGCAACAGCCAGAATCCGCCGGCGCCGGACACGGTCAGCGCGTTGTCCGAGGACACCAGCGTGGTCGCCATCCCGCACAGCAGCCAGAAGGTCGCCAGCGCCAGGGGATCGCCGTGCGCGCGGTGCGCCTGCCACAACATGCGCAGGCAGCCGCCGACGAAGGCCAGGAACAACAGCGCGGCCGGCAGCCCCATCTGGTAGGCGATGCTGAACAGCGCGCCCTCGCCGCCCCCCAGGTCGGTCAGCGACTGGCGCGCGGCGACGGCGCCCTGGCGGCCCAGCCCGCCGCCGAACAGCAGCACCTGGTGCAGGTCGGCCAGATTGCGCTGCAGCGCCCACCAGTGGCCGATGGTGGAACCGTCGCGGAAGTTCACCGAGATCACCACGATGCCGTAGGACGCGCAGGCGATCGCGAGCAGCGCGGCGCAGGCCAGCAGCCCCCGCGCCGCGGCCGAGCGGACCAGCCCGCGCGAGGTCAGCAGATAGCCGAGCACGGCGACGCTGCCGGCCAGCATCGCGCCACGGGTGCCCGACATCCAGATGCCGACGAACAGACCGGCGCAGGCCAGCAGCGCGCGCCAGGGCCGGCGCCGCTGCCACAGGCCGAGCGCGACTAGCGCCGCGGTGAACAGGAACTGGCCCTGCGCCAGCGGCGCGGCGAGCAGGCCCGCGGCGCGGCGCGCATAGCGCTCGCCGCCGAAGAAGTTCCACGGCAGGCCGGTGTCAGGATCGGTGTCCTTCGGCAGCACGCCCTTGACCTCGGCCAGGTAGTCCGGCAGGCGCACGCCACGCACCCAGAATTCGGTATGCGCAATGTCCCACACGCCGAACAGCGCACTGGCCACGCCCAGCCACAACAGCCAGCGCGCCGCGCGGCGGCAGTCCTGCGGATGCGGCATGGATCCGTAGCCGACCAGCAGGAACAGCATCGGCAGCACCAGAACGCCGAACGACCCCAGCACCACGCCGCCCGGCAGGCCGTACGCATAGCCTACCGGCGCATAGGCCGCCGCGATCGCGCCGAACGCCAGGATCGCCAGCAGCAACCCGCGCGGCATGCGCACCGTCGGCAGGCACAGCGCCGCGCCCGCCAGCACGTATCCATCGCGCAATGGGCGCAGCAGCGCGGCGGCGGGCCAGGCGCCGCCGGCATACAGCCAGGCCGCCAGCAGATCGCCCATGTGCACCCACAGGATCAGCAGCAGCAGGTACGCGCGCTTCATGCGCCGCCGCCCAGGCGCTGCGGCCACTGTGCATCGGCGGCGAAGCTGCGCTGCAGCCAGCCGCGCTGGCGCTGCTGGAAAGCCTGCCGCGCGCGGACGTCCTGGCGCAACGCAAGGAGCAGTGCGCCCAGTTCCGCCGCATCGGCGACCTGCCGCGGCGGACGGCCGATGGCGAGCGCGTCCGCCGACGCCGCGGCCGGCCACGCCATGCCGATGACGTAGTGACCGCGGCAGGCGGCCTGCAGCAGCGCGGTGGAACAGAACCCGACCACCAGCGCCGGCGCCTCCTCGGTATCGAGCAACGGATGCGGCGGCGTCCGGCACAAGGCCGCCAGTGGGGTTCCGGCATACGGATGGCCGCCGCGCGCTTCTTCCGGATGCAGCAGGATGCGCAGCGCGATCCCGGCGAGGCGCATTCGCGCCAGGGCCTGCGCCAGCGCCAGGAAATCCGCCGCCAGCGCGCGGCCATAGATCGGCGTATGCGTCTGCGACAGCAGATACAGCACGGTGGGCGCGGTGGCGGTGGCCGCCTCGGCCAGGGGCCGGGCCGGGCCGTAGCCGATCGCCGCGGGCGCCACGCCGCGCCCGGCGTAGGCCCGCGCGCTGCTCTCTCCCCACAACAGATGGCGCTGCGCGCGCACCGGGAAGAACTCGTCGGTCGGCAGGCCGTGCTGCACGCAGACGCTGCGCCAGCGCTCGCCGGCGGCCTGCAACGCGGCCACTGCATACAGGTCGACATCGTTGTGCAGCAGCAGCGCCGCGCCTGGCGCGGCCGAGCGCAGCGTGCGCGCCCAGGCGCCGCGCCACAGGCGTTGCCGGAACACGCAGCAGCGCACCAGCCAGAGCGGCGCGACGTGTGCGCGGCCGGCGCCGCGCGGCAAGCGCCACGCGCCCAGCGCGTGGCGCCAGGCCGCGGCCGCCGGCCGCGCAGGCAGTTCGCCGGCGACCTGGCCGCGCAGGCGCGGATGGATCAGCACGCTGCAGGCGATGCCGCGCCGCGTCAGGTCCGCCACGCAGGGCGCCAGCGCACCCCAGCCGTTGCTGCCCGGCAAGGTCGCCAGCGCCGCCCACCCGGCGAGCGGCGGCGAGCGGCGCGGCAGCCGCCAACACAGCCAGGCATCGCGCAACGCGGCGAGCGCCGCGCGCAGGCCGGCGCTGCGCCCGCGCCGCGCCAGGAAGTAGACCTCGTGGCGTGCCGCCGCGGCCTCCTCGCCGTACTGCGCCAGCAGCGCCTGCTGGAACTCAGGGAAGCGCATCGCGCTCTTCCTCCAGCACCCGCCGGCGCCCGCGCCAGCGTTGCAGCTCGCCGGGCAGGCCGCTGCCGAACATGCGCACCACGGCGCGCTTGAGCAGGCGCCGCAGGCGATCGCGGGCGCGCCACGGCACGCTATCCAGGCGCGCGTCGAGCAGGCGCAGTTCCTGCGCCGTCGCGGCCGCCAGCGGCGTGGCTGCGCGCGCGCGCAGCGGGCGCCGCAGCTGCGCCCACAGGTTCTCCGCCAGCGCCCCGCCGCCCGGACAGGGGCCGCAACGGACCACCTCCAGTCCGGCCGCCAGTGCCAGGCGCTGCAGCAGCGCGGCAGAGAAATAGCTCAGGTGCGCCGGATGCACGTAGTTGCGCGAACGCCAGTCGCTCATCACGTCCGGCACCTCGATCCAGGCCTGGCCGCCAGGCGCCAGCACCCGCACCAGCGTGCCCAGGAACGCGCGCGGATCGGGCAGGTGTTCCAGCACGTGGAACGCCACCAGTGCGTCGACGCTCGCATCGGCCAGCGCGTGCAACTGCGGCAGGAACCGCACGGCCGCCCCGTCGAGCAGGCGCGCGCGGTGCGCCAGGTCGGGCTCGCATGCCGACAGCCGCAGGTCCGCCCGGGCGGCCGCAGCGGCGCCGAGAAACGCGCCGAAGCCCGAGCCCATCTCGAACACACGGGCGCCGTGTGGCAGGTCCGGCGAGATCCGGCGCAAGCGGCGCTGTGCGAGCAGGCAATCGCCGCGCCATGCGAAGAAACGCGCCTCGCTGCGCCACGGCGCCTCCATCGGAAACAGGAGGCGGTAGTCGTGCGCGTAGAACCGCGCCAAGGCGGCATCGCTGAAGTCCGGAGCCAGGTACGCCGCCGCGCACAATCCGCACCGGCGCAGCTCCTGGCCGGCACCGAGGTAGACCTCGGGCCAGACCGAGCGCTGCGCCTGGGTGCCGCCGCAGCAGCGGCAGCGGCCGTCGTCCGGCGCCAGATCCGCGCCGATCGGCGTCGCCTGCCTATGCATAGACGCTCCGATACCACAGCGCCACCGACACCGCGAACCACAGCGTGCTGTGCGCTCGGCCCTGCGCGAGTTCGTGCCGCAAGCGGCCCAGATCGAGGAACGCGCCCAGCCCCGGCGGCAGCGAGGCCAGCGCCCGCTGCAACGGCATGCGATCGACCAGGAACTGCTCGGCGTGGCCGAACCCGGTGCTCTTGCGCTGGCCCACGATGCGCTGCGGCAGGTCCGCGGCGAACGCCTGCCGCAGCAGCGCCTTGCCGTGATAGTCGCCCATCCGCTGCGGCGCCGGCGTGGCCAGCGCGCGCGCCACCAACCGCCAGTCCAGGTACGGCGCACGCACCTCCACCCCAGCATGCATGCTGTTGCGGTCGGTCATGCGCAGCACCATCGGCAGATTGGTCGCCAGCACATCGCCGCGCAGCCGCGCCTGCACATCGCCGCGGCGATCGGCCTGCAACGCGCGCAAGCGCGGCGCCTGGTCGTGCCACAGGCCGGCGGCCATGCAGGCCACGCTCGGCCGCTGCCGGCGCAGCAGCGCGCCGAGCTGCGGCGCCGGCAGGTCCCAGGCCAGGCGGTTGAGCAGCAGGCGCGGATCGACCGCGCCGCTGCCGAGCAGCCGCAGCAGGGTCGGCAGGCGCGCGCCGTGCACGGCGCTGCGCGCGGCCAGGGCCAGGTACACGCGCACGTAGCCGCCGAACAGTTCGTCGGCGCCCTCGCCGTTGAGCACGACCTTGAAGCCCGCCTCGCGGATCGCACGGTACATGCGGAAGCTGGCCAGGATCGACGGCGTGCAGAACGGCTCTTCCTGCGCGGCCACCAGCGCCAGCAGTTCGTCCTCGTCGGGGATCGCGTGCGCGCGGTGCAGATGATGGCGCGCGCTCTGGCCCCACTCGGCCATCAGCGCCGCGGCCGGGGCGGTCTCGTCGAACGCGGCCTGCGCGCTGTCGCGGTAGCCATAGGTGAAGGCGCCGGCGAAACAGGTGCGCGGCGCGTTGCCGGCCTGCAGGCCGATCCGGGTCAGGATCGCACTGTCCAGGCCGCCGGACAGCAGCGCCACGCTCGGCACATCCGAGCGCAGGCGCAGGCGCGTGGCGTCCTCCAGCAGCGCGCGCGCGGCGTCGGCGTCCAGCGGCTCCGCCTCGCCGGGCAACGGCCATTGGTGATAGCGGCGGCGGCGCGAGTGTCCACACGGCGAGACGCGGTAGAGCCAGCCGGGCGGCACCGCGCGGATGCCCGCGTAGAAGGTCTCGCCGCGGTGATCGGACAGGCCGGCGACCAGGAAATCGAAGATCGCGCCAGGGTGGGGGGGCGGATATCCGCCCAGCGCCGCGGCGATGGCGCCGATCTCGCTGGCCAGCAGCAATTGCCGGCCATCGTGGTGCAGATACAGCGGCTTCACCCCGAGCCGGTCGCGGCAGTAGATCAGGTCGCCGGTCGCCTGCTCCAGCACCACCACCGCCCACATGCCGTTGCAGCGCGGGAACAACGCCTCGCCCCAGGCGCGCCAGCCATGCAGGATCACTTCGGTGTCGCTGTCGGTGCGGAAGCGGTGGCCGAGCGCCTGCAACTCGCGGCGCAGTTCCAGGAAGTTGTAGATCTCGCCGTTGAAGACCACCGCGTTGCCGCTGTCGGCGCAGCGCATCGGCTGATCGGCGGCGCTGCTCAGGTCCAGGATCGCCAGGCGGCGATGGCCGAGCGCGGTCGGCAGCGGCTGCTCCAGGCACAGCAGGCCCCGCGCATCCGGGCCGCGCCGCGCCAGCGCATCCAGCGCGCGGCCGGCGCGCGCCTGCCAGTCCGTGTCGCCAGCGAAGCTGCGCAAGGCCACTATGCCGCACATGATCGCCTCCCGCGGGGCGCGGATCGCGCTGTCTCGCCGCTCATCGCGCGTGGGCCGCCGTGCGTTCCCGCAGCAAGCCGCGCTGCCGCCATGCGAACCAGGCCGCCGGCGGCAGCAACGCCGCCGAGACCATCCAGGCGCCGGTGCCAAGCCACGGCGCCGAGGCCAGCAGGGCCGACGCCACGGCGGCGTGGCCGCCGGGATTCAGCCGTATGCCGCACAGGCGCAGGCTGGCCGCGGCGATCGCCAGCAGGCACAGCAGCCGCGCCCACAACAGCACCTGCGGGGCCGACTGCGCAGCCGCGGCGAGTTGCAGCAGGGCGCTG
Organism: Xanthomonas theicola; assembly: GCF_014236795.1. Lineage (NCBI taxonomy): Bacteria > Pseudomonadati > Pseudomonadota > Gammaproteobacteria > Lysobacterales > Lysobacteraceae > Xanthomonas > Xanthomonas theicola. Next base: position 3,701,892 of record NZ_CP049017.1, read on the forward strand.
CACGACAGGCCGCACAGCAACAGCCACAGCAGCGCGCGTTCGCGATGGCGCCCGATCAACAGCGCCGACAGCACCCCGCTGAGCAACGACACCGCACCCGCGGCCAGGACCGGCATGGCCCACGGCAACCAGGCGCGCACGGCGCCATCCCAGCCAGCCGCGGCCAGCAGCAGGGCGTGCGCGCCGAGCGCCGACAGGCCCAGCACCAGCGAGGCCAGCCCGCGGGTCCAGCGCTCGCCCAGTTCGGTCCCCGCCTCGGCCAGCAGCAGCCGGTTGAACTGGTTGAACACGCCGCTGGCGCCGCTGAGCGCGTAGCCCAGGATCAGATAGCCCGGCAGGACCGCCGGTGCGATCGATGCCAGCAGCACCGGTGTCAGCCGGTCGTGCAGCAGGCCCGCGATCCCCAGCAGCGACAGGTGCAGCGCCGCGCCGATCAGGCGCCGGCCGCCGCCGCGACGCGGTGCCAGCAGGCGCAACGGGCCGCCGAACGCCGCCACGTTGACCAGCGCCTGCACCAGGTAGCCGATGCTCACCGCCAAGCCGGCGACACCGCCGCTGCCGCTGCCGGACGTCGCGCGCAAGGCCAGCCAGGCCACGATCGCCACCGGCATGGCGATCTGCTGGACCAGGAACCCCAGCATCCGCCGGCCTTGCGCGAGCAGCGGCGCCGAGTAGCCGACCAGGCCGAACACGGTGGCCGGCAGCGCCGCCACCAGATACGCGAACCCGTCGCCGTGCCCGGCCGTGCGCCGCCACGCGGCGGCCAACAGCAGCAGGTCCAGCAGTACGGTCGCGCACAGCCGATGGCCCAGCGCCTGCCGCCAGCGGGTGGCCCAGCCCGCGGCGGCCGGATCCTCGCGCAGGAACAGCGAGCCGTAGCCCAGGTCGGCGAGGAACAGTACCGTCGGCAACGCCAGATGCGCCAGTCCCACCTCGCCGTAGCCGTGCAGGCCGAACTGGCGCAGCAGCAGCCATTGCAACAGCAGCGTGCAGCCCTGGCCGAGCGTATACAGCACCGCGCCCGCGACGAACCCCGTGCGCAGGCGCCGGGCCGCGGTCACGGACGGGCGCAGGTCGCCGTGGCCGGAACATGCGGCGCGAACGCGTGCCGCGCGCGCCGCGCTCGTCCGCCGCGCCGCGGCGCGCACCCCGCCCGGCAACGGCGATGGGCGAATGGGCGGCGTTGGATCGGCGTCGGGGGCAAGCGGAGATCGCGCGATGGGCGGGAACCGGCAGTATCGCGGCTTCCTCTCGGCCAGCGCAATGCCGCAGGCACGGTCGCGATCACCACGGATAGGGCGGGTCGCACTTGCTCAGCGCCAGATGCAAAAAGCGCCGCGGCTGGCTGCCGGCGGCGAACGCTTCGCCATTGTGCAGCAGGCCGTGGACATTGAGCAGCCCGACCCCGAGGTTGGCGCGCGGCGGCGCCCGCAGCAGCGGCCGGACCTGCTCCGGAATGGCCCATCTCCCGTCGCGCAGCCGCGCGCCGGATTGCGGCCGATACAAGCGGAACTCGCCGCCGCGACCACCGCCGTGGCGGACCGGTCGTTGAAATACACCAGGTCGACGATGATCCGGTCCGGGGTGTCGCGGTGCGCCGGTTGCGCATCGCCGTCCCACGCGCTGGCGATGGCGCAGCCGTCAAGGAAGAAGCGCCCGCGCAGGCGGCGATGCCGCGATATGCGAACCGGTCCAGGCGCGGCCCCGGGATGGCGCGCGGCGCGCGCCAACGCCGCACCCAGTGGCCGCTGCCGACGCAGATAGGCGCTGTCCGGATGGGGCGCGAGCGACGCCGGGCGCCATTTCGACAGCGCGCGCAGGGACGGCGCGAACACATCGAGCAGGAACTCGGCGTAGGCGCGCGAATGCGACCGGGGCCATGCCGTCGCGCCACACCGGCGTCGCCGCCAGGAAGCGGCGGTAGCCCTCCATGCCGGGTTCGAGGTCGCTGCGGCCGCCAGCCAACCGCGCCACCTCCGGAGCGGCGAATGCATCGCGGCCGGGAAAGCTGTCGCGCAAGGCAGCGAAGCGCGGCGGCTCCAGGAAGCCGTCCTTGACGAAATGCGCGACCGGCTCCGCCACCAGGTCGGCACCGGCGAGATTGACCAGGTCCCGCGCGCTCACGGCCGCGCGGTGCCCGCCTGTTCCGGGAACAGGGTGCGCCGCAGCGCCTGGCGCAGGTCCCAGCGGGCACGCCAACCGAGCAAGGCCGCCGCCTTGGCCGGATCGCCGAGTTGATGCGCGCGATCGAGCGCGCGGCGGCGCAGCGGATCCACTTGCACGCGCACCCGGCGCCCGAGCAGATCGCCGATTTCGGCAACCAGTTCGGCAACCGAGCACTCCACGCCGGAGCACAGGTTGAACACGTCGAAGGCCGGCGCCGGGCGCGCGTCGTCGAGCAGCGCCAGCAGGCCCGCGGCGGCATCGTCGGCATGCAGGTAGTCACGGCGCGGCTGCAGATTGCCCAGCCGGACCACCGGCGCCGCCGCCGGATCGGCGCGCAGCTGCGCCAGCACCTCGGGAATCAGGTGCGCATTCGGGTCGTCGTGGGCGATGCTGTTGAACAGCCGCGCCACGCGCCCGCGACGGCCAGCGCCGCGTTCGCACCACAGCCGCAGCTGGCCCTCGTTGCACAGCTTGGACAAGGCGTAGTTGTCGCGCGCCTCGGTGGGGCTGCCGGCTTCGCTCAAGGCCGCCGCCGCCCACGCATAGACCGCGCCGCTGGAGGCGAGCACCACCTGCTCCAGCGCGGTCTCCGCGGCCGCGTGCAGCACGCTTTCGGTACCGACCACGTTCACCTGCAGGCAGTGCATGCGCTGCGATTCGCAGGTCGGGATATGGTGCACGGCCGCCAGGTGCAGCAGCGCATCGGCACGGAAATCGCGCAGCAACGCTGCCACCGCCGCGGTATCGCGCACGTCGGCGATCGCAGCCGCACTCAGCCCGTCCGGCAGGGCCATGCCACTGGACAGATCGTCCAGGCCCGCCACCGCATCGCCGCGGCGCAGCAGCGCGGCGGCCACCCGGCGCCCGATCATGCCGGCGGCGCCGGTGACCAGGACCCGCCTCATCCGCGCTGCGGCCCTGGCGCAGCGGGCACCGGCCGCAGCAGCCGGCTGCGCAGCCCGGCCGGCAGCCAGGCGAACAGCGGATCGCGCTGTGCGGACCATTGCTCGCCGGTCTCGCCCAGGCGCCGCATCGCCACGTACAGCGCCAGCGCCAGCGACAGCGCCAGCAGCGCGCCGGCGAACGCCACCGCCGCGACCAGCAACGGACGCCGCGACGGCACTGGCGACGCCGACAGCGCCGGCACCGCCTTGTAGCGGACCTGCTGCACGCGCCAGCGCTGCTGCGCCAGATTCAACTCGAGCTCGCGCGCGACCTGCCGCTGCGCCGACGATCCCGCGGCGGCATCGGCGAACAGCGCGCGCCTGCGCGCCTGCAGCAAGTCGGCCAAGGCCGAACCCGAATGCAGCGCGCGCGCCTGCGGATCGATCCGGTCGAGGAAGCGCTGTCTCCAGTCCAGTTGCTCGAGCTCGCGCTGCGCCTGGCGCAGATTCGCGCGGGTTTCGGTGATGGTGGCCTGCAACGCCACGATTTGCGCCAGCGGCGACAGGTACTTGCCGCCGCCGTCGCCGACCGACACCACGGTATTGACCTCGCTGCGCCGCAGCTGCGGATACTGCTCCAGCAGCTTCTGCATCTCGGCCGCCTGCTGCGTGCTCTGCTCGATGGCGAACTGCTGCTCGATCTGCGCAATCTGCAGCTGCGGCCGCTTCTCCAGCGTCTGCTGGCGCAGCGCGTCCAGGTAGTCGCGCAGGCCGCGCCACAGCATGACCTGGCGGACATGCCGCGCGATCGCCTGCAACTGCTGCGCGGCCGCGGCGTCGTCGCGCGCGTTGAGCGACACCTGCAACCCCAGCGCGCCCACGGTCTTGGGGTCGATGTTGACCTGCTGGCGGATATCCTCGCGTTCGACCGTGCTGCGGTAGCTGATCCGCGTCTCCCAGTACCGCGGCTGCAGGAACTGCTGCTGCAGCCGCTCGCGCTGCGCGGCCGGCAGCGCCGCGCCGGCCAGCGAATCGGCCACCAGATCCCGATCCGACAGCATCGGCTGCAATTGGCGCCATTGCTCCAGCGGCATCTGCGGCACTTCCAGCAGCGCGGTGACGCTGTACGCCGGGCGCAGCCAGGCCAGCACGCCGGCCATCGCCGCGACCGACAACGCCAGCGGGATCAGCAAGCGGCCGAACTGGCGGTAGAAACGCAACACGCCGAGCAGCAGGTCGCCCAGCGACGCGTCGTCGCTGCGGTCACGCACATCGTCTAAGCCTGGCATCGGAGCAGTCGCCGTTGTTCAAGTGCAAGTGCAAGGTGGAGCGCCCATCCGGCACGCTGCCGGGATCCGCGACGGGACCGCATCCGGCCACGCCGGCGAGCGGATGCGCCGGCACTGTGCCACAGGCGCCGCGAGCGCGGCAATGCGGTCGGGCGTCAACGCGGGCTGCGCTGCGCGCTGCGCAGTCCCAGCCACAACGTCGCGCCCAGCACCGCCTCGGTCGCGATCGCCGCGGCGGCGGCGCCATGCGTCCCGTAGCGCGGCGCCAACGCCAGGTTGAGCGCCAGATTGGTGGCCGCCGCCAGGCTCGCGCCGAGCACGTACCAGCGCTCGCGGTCCAGCGCGATCGCGGCCTGGGTCAACACATAGTTGGGCAGCACGAACACGAAGGCGGCGAACAGCCAGGCGACCAGCGCACCGGCCAGCGGCTGGTACGCCGCGCCGTACAGCACGCCGATCGCCCACGGCCCCAGGCATGCGCCGCACAGCGCCAGCAACGCGCCCGCGATGGCGGCGACCAGCAAGGTGCGGCCTTGCAGGCGCCGCGCGGCGGCGGCGTCGCCGCGCGTCAGCCGCAGCCGGCGGAAGAAGCACAGCGCCAGCGGCGCGACCAGCAGCAGCACGCCGTCGAACAAGCGATACGCCGCGGCGTACTGGCCCACCTCGGCCGGCGCCACGACGCGATGCAGGATCACGATGTCGCTGCGCCGGTACAGGCAGGTCGCCAGATCGATCCACAGGAAGCCGGCCGCGGCGCGATAGACCGGCGCCTGCGGCCGCCACTGCGGCCGGTCGCGCAGGTCCTGGCGCAGCAGCGCGTAGGCCAGCAACAGGCCCAGCCCCCAGGCGCCGAACACCACGCCCGGCGCCGCGCCCAGCAGCAGCACCGCGGCGACGATCGACAGCGCACTGAGCGCGCGCGCGCCGGCCTGCCAGCGCGCCTCGCGCCGCCATTGGCCCGCCCCCTTCAGCTGCGCCGAGACCAGTTGCGACAGGGTCACCGCAGCGAAGCACAGCACCGCCCAGGGCAGCGCCGGATCGCCGTAGAACGGCGCCAGCGCGCCGCTCGCGCCGACCAGCAGCAGCGTGACCAGCAGCAGGTGGCCGCGCGCCAGCCCGGGCAGCGCCGCGTCGAACGCGGCCAGCCCCGGACTGGGGGCAACCCGTTCGCGCAGCACCAGAGTGCGCAGCCCGGCGTCCTGCGCCAGCGCCAGCAGCGTGGCCACGCTCAGCAGATAGGCGTAGCGGCCGAACCCGGCCGGCTGCATGCCGCGCGCCAGCCACACCGACAGGCCCAGCGACACCGCCGCGGCGAACAGGATCGACAGCCACTGCGCCGACAGCGCCCCGGCGCCTGCGCGCCAACCCGGTGGAATCGCCCAGGTCATCGGCGCCTCCATCCGCGCCGACGGTTCATCGCGCGCCCATCCAGGCCGGCGCCACCTCGCTCCATCGCCCCTGCGCACGCACCCGGCCATGTTCCAGCACCACCACGCTGTCCGCGCGTTCCAGCAACGCCAGGCGATGGCCGATGACCACCACGGTCAGATCGCCATGCAGGCGCTCGATCGCCGCGCGGATGCGGTGCTCGTTGTCGTGGTCCAGCGCGCTGGTGGCTTCGTCCAGGATCAGCAGCGCCGGGCGCTGCAGCAGCGCGCGCGCCAGCGCCAGGCGCTGCCGCTCGCCGCCGGACAACTGCACGCCGCGGTCGCCGACCACGCTGTCCCAGCCCCGCGGCAGGTCATGCACGAACTGCGCGGAGGCCTGCTCCAGCGCTTCGCGCAATGCGCCATCGCCAGCCTGCGGCGAAGCCAGCAGCAGGTTGTTGCGGATGCTGTCGTTGAACAGGAACGTCTCCTGCGACACGTAGGCCACCGCCCGCCGCCAGGCACGGCGCATGCGCGCGTCCAGCGGCACCCCGTCGATCTCCAGCGCACCGCGATCGGCGCCGAGCAGGCCGCACAGCACGTCGGCCAGGGTGCTCTTGCCGGCACCGGACGCGCCGACGATCGCGGTGGTGGTGCGCACCGGCAGCGTCACCGACACCGCGTCCAGGGCCGGCGCCACGCGGCCGGCGTAACGCACCTCGACCGCGCGCAAGGCGATCGTCGCGCCCACCGCGACCGGCGCGTCGGCCTGCGCATCCGGCTCGGCCCAGGCGCGCGCCTGCGCCAGTTGCCGCTCGGCCTCGGCGAACGCCGGCATCGCATGCAGCCATTGCTGGTGTTGCTGCTGCACCGAGACGAACAGCGGCAGCAGGCGCGCGAAGACCAGCACCAGCGCCAGCAGTTCGGCGACCGGTATCTGCCAGACCTGCAGACCCAGATACACGTAGCCCGCCAGCAGGACCGCGCCGGCGCTCTGCAACAGCGCCTTGGACAAGCTGAGCGCGGACGCGAAACGCAGCTGCTGGTCGCGCAGCGCGCCGGCAGCGCGGGCGAATCGGGCCCGGTAGCGTGCTTCGGCGCCGAGGATCTTGGCCAGGCGCAAGCCGGCCAGGCTGTCGTGCAGGCCGGCGTGCAGGCGCTGGCTGGCCTGGGTCAGCCGGCGCCCCAGGGCCAGCACGGCACGGCGCTGGCCAAGCAGCAGCGCCAGCAGCAACGCCCCGCTCAGCGTCGCCGCCAGCGCCAGCTTCCAGGACAGCGCGAATGCCGCCAGCAGATAGATCGCCGCCGTGGCCGCGGAGGCCAGCAAGCCCAGCCCATGCCCCAAGCCGACGCCGATGCGGGCCACGTCGCCGAGCATCAGGCTGGCGTGAGCGGCGCTGCGCTGGGCGACCAGCCACCGCCACTGCGCGCCAAGCAACGCGGCGAACCCGGCCTCGCGCAAGCGCTCGGCCACGTCCTGCTGCAGCCGCGCGGCCGCGTGCTCGCGCGCATGCTGGATCGCATTGCGCAGCAGCACCAGCACGCAGAACAGCGCCAGCAGCGGCAGCGGCGACGCCGGCGGCAGCCCGAGCGCGGCGATGGCCTGGACCGCGCCGCGCGCGATCGCGCTGCCGCCAACGCCGGCATCGCCCTGCAACGCCCCCAGCAACGGCACCAGCAGCAGCACGCCGACTCCTTCGCTGGCGCCGGCCAGCAGCATCAGCAGGACCAGGCCCAGTCGGCGCGAGCGCGGCGCCCACTCCAGCAACCTGGCCAATGCGCGCCACGCCGTCACCGCGCCGGCCCCGCACGCGCCACGAAGCAGCCCACCTGGGCGAAGCGTTCGATGCCGCCACCGCCGGTGACGCGCAGGCTACCGGCGACCACCCAGGCATGGGCCTGCAGCTGCCGCGACGCGTCCGCGGTCCGCGCCACGCCGAAGCACAGCACATGGGCGACCCGGAACAAGCCGAGCAGGCAACACGCGGCCAGTGCCTGCACCAGGCAGTTGGACCGCCACGGCGTATGCCGTGCGGCCAGGCGCAGGGTGCGCCCGATCTGCAGCGCGCGGCGCTGCGCCCGCGCGTCCAGCGCCGGCAACGGCGGCGGCAGCGCGACCCGCCGTCCCAGCCAGGGCGCCAGGCGCCGGAAGCCCAGGCCCAGCACCGCCGCACGGGCCAGCCCCAGCACCATCCACGTCGGCAGCAGCAGGCACCGTTCGAAACGCGGCAGGCGCAGGAACGCGGCCAGCCTGTCGCGCAGGCGGCGGGACGCCGGCGTCGCGGTCATGCGCGCCGCCGCGGCGGACCGGGGGCGACGGCACGGATCGCGTGCATGCTCGGCGCCTTGCCCGTCCCGCGGATGCGCCGCGGCAGGGACACGCACAAACGCTGGACCGACGGCACAACACGCATTGCGTGGACACCTATCCAAGTGAGGTGGCGACAGCCCGGGCGCCGCGCCGGCCAGCGCCGCCGCCGGACGCGGCGGCATTGGCTGCTGCGCTGGCCGCGGCGCGACCGGGAGCGCCCGCTAGCCTAGCAAACACCCGCCCGCACCGGTTGCGCCACGCCGCCGCGCCGCCGCCGTCCTGCCTCTGCGAAGCGGGCCGCGCCGGCATGGCTGGGTTAAGCTTTTCCCGAGTCCCGAGTCCCGAGTCCCGAGTCCCGAGTCCCGAGTCCCGCTGCCTCTGCGAAGCAGGCCGCGCCCGCATGGCTGGCCCCTGCTACAGGCGGCTGACGCTGCGGATCCGGATGTCGTCGCTGTCCACGCCGTGCCGCTGCGCCGCCTGCATGCGCAGTTGCCGCAGCAACGACTGCGGATCCAGCGGCAGGTCTTCGTCCCAGCTGTGCGCCAGCGTGCCCCAGGCCACGCGCTGGCCGTAGCTGTAGGCGTCGTAGTCGGCCAGGTAGTGGCGCGCGCGCTCAGGTGCCGACGTGGACATCGCCTTCGTAGCCGTTGCAGCCCAGGTGTTCCAGCGCGATCGACAGCGCCAGCGCATAGCTCTGCGCGCAGTAGCCGCCGACCTGTCCCACGCGCTGCCGCGAAACCGCGCACAGGCAGGGTTCGCGCTGGTCGCAGGCATCGTCGTGCACTTCCACGTACGGCCGGTCCAGGTGTGCGACCGCAGCGGCGGTGGCGGCGCTGTCCGAGCAGGCGCCCGGATCCAGCAGCAGCATCTCCACGCGCGCCGCGTCGACCTGCGCCAGCGCCAGCAGCAGTTCGGCCTCACTGGCGCAGCCGCGCACCGCCAGGGTCTTGCCGGCGCGGCCGGCGTGCGCGAGCAATTGAGCCATCACCCGCGGCGCGATGCGCGCGGGGCGGCCGCGATGGCCGGCCACGCAGTCCGGGCCGCGGAGCAACAGGATCGACATGGCGGCGCCCTCAGCCGGCCGCCGCCGCAGGCGCGCCCAGGCGGCGCGCGGCCACCCCCAGCGCGATCGCGTAGCCGTCGGCGAGCGCGCCGTTGGCGATCACCGTCAGCAGCGGTGCGTGACGCGGATGCAGCAGTGGCTCCAGCGCCTGCGCGCTGGCGTCGTGCACCTCGATGTAGGGGTGGCCCAGGGCGTCGAGCGCCTCGCGCAGCTGCGCGCCCTGCTCGGCCAGGTCCGCGGCCGGCAGCTCGCCGGAATCCAGCAGCACCAGTTCGGTCTCGTCGTGCGCGCCCTGCTGCAGCCGCGCCACGATCTGCGCCGCATCGGCGCAGGCCACCGGCACCACGCGGGCGCCGGACGCGCCGGCCAGCCGCCGGGCCACGGCAATGGCCGGCGCACCGCGGTGCGGACCTTGGATCAACAGAATCGACATGGAACACATCCAACGGAAAGGACGCCGCAGACTCTAGGCGTGGGGTGCGTAAGCGCGCTATTCGTTGAGGTGCCTGCGGCGTAAAGCTTGCGTAAGCGTTGCGGGACTCGGGACCGGGGACTCGGGACTCGAAGAAAGGAAGGTCGGTAAAGCGTCAGGTCGCGCCGCTGCGCTTTTCCGAGTCCCCAGTCCCCATTCCCGAACCGTGCGACAGCCGCCCGCTTCTGCGATCATTGCCGGTTTCCCGCTGCCGTCGCCGTCAGGAACGATGCCATGACCCAAACCGCCCTGCGCCGCGATGTCGGCCCGTTCGCCCTGATGCTGACCGGCCTGGGCTCGATCATCGGCTCCGGCTGGCTGTTCGGCGCCTGGCGCGCCGCCGGGCTGGCCGGCCCGGGGGCGATCTGGGCGTGGCTGCTGGGCGCGGCGATCGTCACCACCATCGCCCTGGCCTATGCCGAACTGGGCGCGATGTTCCCCGAGTCCGGCGGCATGGTCCGCTACAGCCACTACTCGCACGGTTCGCTGGTCGGCTTCATCGCCGGCTGGGCCAACTGGATCGCGATCGTGTCGGTGATCCCGATCGAAGCCGAGGCCTCGGTGCAGTACATGGCCTCCTGGCCGTGGCGATGGGCGCAGGATCTGTACGTGCAGCAGCCCGGCGGCGGCGGCGAACTGTCGGTGCCCGGCCTGTCCATCGCCGCGGTGCTGGTGCTGGTGTATTTCCTGCTGAACTTCTGGAGCGTGAAGCTGTTCGCCCGCTCCAACAGCCTGATCACCGTGTTCAAGCTGGTGGTGCCGGCGCTGACCGGCATCGCGCTGGTCGCCAGCGGCTTCCACAGCGAGAACTTCAGCGTCGGCCTGCACGGCGGCGCGCATACGCTCGATTTCGCCGCGGTGCTGACCGCGGTGGCCACCGCCGGCATCGTGTTCAGCTTCAACGGTTTCCAGAGCCCGGTGAACCTAGCCGGCGAGGCGCGCGATCCGGGGCGCAGCATTCCGTTCGCGGTGCTCGGTTCGATCGCGCTGGCCACGGTGATCTACCTGATCCTGCAGGTGGCCTACATCGGCGCGGTGCCGCCGGAGCTGCTGGCCAAGGCCGGCTGGCACGGCATCGATTTCCGCTCGCCGTTCGCGCAGCTGGCGATCATCGTCAACCTGCACTGGCTGGCGATGCTGCTGTACGTGGACGCCTTCGTCAGCCCCAGCGGCACCGGCATCACCTACACCGCCACCACCGCGCGGATGATCTACGGCATGGAGCGCAACGGCACCCTGCCGGCGGTGCTGGGCAAGCTGCATCCGCACTGGGGCGTGCCGCGCCCGGCGATGTTCTTCAACCTGGCGGTGTCCTACCTGTTCCTGTTCTTCTTCCGCGGCTGGGGCACGCTGGCGGCGGTGATCTCGGTGGCCACGATCATCTCCTACCTGACCGGCCCGATCAGCGCGATGGCGCTGCGCCGCCACGCGCCGGAGACGCACCGCCCGCTGCGCATCGTCGGCCTGCCGGTGCTGGCCGCCGTCGCCTTCGTGCTGGCCACCGAGCTGCTGTACTGGGCGCGCTGGCCGCTGACCGGCGAGGTCATCGTGCTGATGCTGGTGGCGCTGCCGGTGTACGCCTACTACCAGCACCGCCAGGGCTGGCAGGATGTCGGCCGGCACCTGCGCGGCGCCAGCTGGCTGATCGCCTACCTGCCGACCATCGCGCTGCTGTCGTGGGCCGGCAGCACCACCTTCGGCGGGCATGGCTACCTGTCCTACGGACCGGACCTGGTCGTCGTCGCCGTGGTCGCGCTGGGCTTCTATTTCTGGGGCGTGCGCGCCGGCTGGCGCACGCCGTCGCTGCAGCAGGCCAGCGCCGGCTGAGGCGCCGCGCCGGCTCAGCCGCCGCGCAACGCCTGCAGCAGGCGCGAGACCAGGAGGCTGCCGACGAAGCCGGCCAGCGCGCACAAGGCCAGCGCAATGGCGACCTGGTGGGCCGGTGCCGGCACCCTGCTCAGCAGGGCGATGGCCGCGCCGACGCAGACCGCCGACAGCAGCGCGGCGGCAAGGCCCAGGCGCAGATGCGCGCGCCAGCCGCGCAGGCGCGGCCAGCAGCGCGCGGCCAGCAGGCCGGTCAGCAACGCCGGTAGCGCGCCGAACGCATAGGAAAACAGCGCCATCATCAGCGCCAGCAGCAGGGCGTTGACGGAGAGGCCGTCCCCGGACCACACGATGGCCACCGGCACGCCGACCACCAGCGTGCCCAGCGGCGGGCCAGCGATCGGAAACGCCAGCACCACCCCGCTGTAGACCAGCCAGCGCGGCAACGGATCGACGGCCTGGTCCGGCGCAAGCCCGGCGAGGCGGTCCCGCTCTCCGGCCGGGACCGCCCGCGGCTCGGCCGCAGGCACCGACACCTGGGGGTTCACCACGCCGGGGCGTCGGACTGCCGCTGCGCCGCGCTGGCGTCGCGGGTGGCGCGAAACTCCGAATCGCCGCTCCAGTTCGGCCATTGCGGCGAGTTGGCCAGCTCCGCGCCCAGCGTGTACAGCACCTGCAGGTCGCGCGCGGCGCCGGCGAAGGTCCAGCTCTGCAGCCATTCGTCGCCGGGCTGGTGGTAGCGCTTGGCCGTGTAGTCGTCGGCGGCCGCCTTGCCGGCCTTGATCCCGCCGTCCACCCAGTCCTGCCCAGCCGAGAACGACAGCGCCGGCACGCCACGCTTGGCGAAGGAGAAGTGGTCGGAACGGAAGAAATAGCCGGCCTCCGGCTTCGGGTCCGGCGTGTAGCGCAGGTCCCAGCGCTTGGCGAGCGTCTTCAGGTCCTCGAGCAGGTCCAGTTTGGCGGTGCCGTAGATGCCGAAATCGCGCGACGGGCCGAACGGGTTCATGCCGTCCATGTTGATCACCGCCACCGTGCGCGCCAGCGGATACAGCGGCTTGGACGCGTAGTACTCCGAGCCGAGCAGGCCCTTCTCCTCGGCGGTGACCGCCAGGAACACCACCGAGCGCTGCGGCGCCGGCCCCTTGGCGAACACCCGGCCCAGTTCCAGCAGCGCGGCGGTGCCGCTGGCGTTGTCCAGCGCGCCGTTGAAGATGCGGTCGCCGTTGGCGCCCGCCGCGCCGGCGCCGATGTGATCCCAGTGCGCGGTGTAAATCACGCTGTCGTCTGGATGCGTGCTGCCGGGCAGCCGCGCGACCACGTTGTGCGAGGTGATGACCTGCGACTTCACCGCATAGTCGGCGTACAGCCGTTCGCCCTTCAGCTCCACCGGCTTGAACTGGCGCGTTTGCGCCTGCTTCTTCAATGCCTCGAAATCCAGCCCGGCGCGCTTGAACAGATCCACCGCCAGAGCGCGCTGGATCCAGCCTTCCAGCGCCGGATGCGCGGCCTTGGGAGCGTCGCGGACCACGTCGAACATGCTGCTGGTGTTGGAGCTGGCGACCGTGACCCAGCCGTAGGAGGCCGGTGCGCTCTCGTGCACGATCAGCACGCCGGCCGCGCCCTGGCGCGCGCCCTGTTCGTACTTGTAGGTCCAGCGGCCGTAGTAGGTCATGCCCTTGCCGTCGAACGCACCCTTGCCGGTCTCGAAGTCCGGGTCGTTGATCAGCACCACCGCGATCTTGCCCGTCAGGTCCACGCCCTTGAAGTCGTCCCAGTCGCGCTCCGGCGCCTTCACCCCGTAGCCGACGAACACCAGCGGCGCGCCGTCGATGGCGACCTGCGCACTGCCGTCGAGCGCGGCGCGCAGCGCGATCTGCCGGCCCTGGATCAGCGCCCGGCGCTGGCCGCCGGCCGCGATCGCCACCTGCGGGGTGCCGACGATGTCGGCGCGGCGCAGCGGCACCGCCTGCGTCCACAGGCGCTTGCCGTCGCGCAGGTCGCCGCCGGGTTGCAAGCCCGCGGCCTGGAACTGCGCACTCAGGTAGGCCACGGTCTTGTTCTCGCCCGGCGTGGCCGGCGCGCGGCCTTCGTAGGCGTCGGACGCCAGCGTCTTGACGTCGGCGGAAATGCGCTGCGTGTCGAAGTGCGGCGCGGCCGGCGCCGCCATCGCACCGCTCGATACCGCCAACGCCAGCATGCTCACGATCGGTCGCCTCACGCTTGCCCCTCGGTTGATGTGCCGCCTGCGAGTGTAGCGGGCGCGGCGCCGGCATGCCACGCGTGCCGGGCGCCGCGCAGCACCCGTAGACAATGCGTCCTTCTGCGCCGCCAGTCACGACGCCGGCCACGACCGCTCTCGATGATGGCGGCCCTGCGCAGCACGGGCGCTCGCAATCTTGGCCGATCCCGCCTGGACCGGCCGCTTTCGGAGAACAACAGAACCAATGTCGCCATCGACCAAATCCCGCATCACCCGTTGCCTGCTGGCCGCAGCACTGCTGGCCGCCAGCGGGTCGGCCTGGAGCTACGCCATCGCCGGCGGCAAGGTGGTCGACGACAAAGGCAACGCGGTGCAGCTGCGCGGCGTCAACTGGTTCGGCTTCGAGACCAACGAGCACGTCGTGCATGGCCTGTGGACGCGCAACTGGAAGGAGATGATCGCGCAGATGCAGCACCTGGGTTTCAATGCGGTGCGCCTGCCATTCTGCCCGCAGACCCTGCATGGCGCCGCGCCGGGCAGCATCGACTATGCGCGCAACCCGGACCTGCGGGGCCTGACCGCGCTGCAGGTGCTGGACAAGGTGATCGGCGAACTCAGCGGCCGCGGCATGTACGTGCTGCTCGACCACCACACCCCGGACTGCAACGCGATCTCCGAGCTGTGGTACACCCCGTCCTACAGCGAGCGGCAATGGCTCGAGGACCTGCGCCTGGTGGCCAAGCGCTACGCCGGCGTGGCGGGGGTGATCGGGCTGGACCTGAAGAACGAGCCGCACGGCGCCGCCACCTGGGGCGCCGGCAACATCGCCACCGACTGGAACAAGGCGGCCGAACGCGTCTCGGCGGCGGTGTTGGCGGTGGCGCCGAAATGGCTGATCGTGGTCGAAGGCATCGGCGAGAATCCGGCCTGCTCCAGCAGCGGCGGCCACTTCTGGGGCGGCAACCTGGAACCGCTGGCCTGCACCCCGCTCGCCATTCCGGCCAACCGCCTGCTGCTGGCACCGCACGTGTACGGACCGGACACGTACATGCAGTCCTACTTCGGCGCCGGCAATTTCCCGGCCAACATGCCGGCGATCTGGGAGCGGCATTTCGGCCAGTTCGTGCAGTCCGGCCACGCGCTGCTGCTGGGCGAGTTCGGCGGCAAGTACGGCCGGGGCAACGCGCTGGACGTGGCCTGGCACAACGCGCTGGTCGACTACCTGATCGGCAAGGGCATCCACAGCGGGTTCTACTGGTCGTGGAACCCGGACAGCGGCGACACCGGCGGCATCCTCAACGACGACTGGACCTCGGTGCGGACCGACAAAATCGCCCTGCTGAACAGGCTATGGGGCAGTTCCGGCCGCACCGCGCCAACGCCCACTCCCACGCCGGCCCCGGGCGCCAGCTTCCACAGCAAGACCCTGGTCGACAGCGACTGGAACGCCGGCTACTGCCACCGCGTGCAGGTGACCAACGACGGCGCCGCGGCCGCCGACTGGTCGGTGTCGCTGTCGATCAGCGGCACCGTCGCCTCCCTGTGGAACGCCAGCTGGAGCCAGTCCGGCACCACCCTCACCGCCGCCGGCGTCGGCTCCAGCAAGACCCTGGCGCCCGGCGCCACGACCGAGTTCGGCTTCTGCGCCGCGCGCTGACCCCGCCGCGTCCGCCGGCCGCCGAGCGGCAGCGGCCGGCGGCGCTGCGCGGCAGCGCGCCACCGCCATGCCATCAGTCACGTTCCGGGTCCAGCGCGCGCCCTCTATGCTGGTCCATTCTCCTCGTCAGGCCAGGCCCATGCCCCGACCGTTGTCGCTGTTGATCTCCAGCATTCTCACCCTCGGCGTCGGCGCCGCGACCGCCCCGGCCATGGCCGCGCCGCCGGCACTGGCCGCCAAGGCCACCGTCCCGGAGATCGCCTACACCCGCTTCACCCTGCGCAACGGCCTGACCGTGGTGGTGCACGAGGACCACAAGGCGCCGGTGGTGGCGGTGAGCATCTGGTACCACATCGGCTCCGGCGACGAGCCGGCCGGCAAGACCGGCTTCGCCCACCTGTTCGAACACCTGATGTTCTCCGGCTCGGAGAACCACAAGGGCAGCTATTTCCAGCCGTTCGAGAAGGTCGGCGCCACCGACATGAACGGCACCACCTGGTTCGACCGCACCAACTATTTCGAGACCGTGCCGACCACCGCCCTGGACATGGCGCTGTGGATGGAGTCCGACCGCATGGGCCACCTGCTCGGCGCGATCGGGCAGAAGGAACTGGACACCCAGCGCGGCGTGGTGCAGAACGAGAAGCGCCAGGGCGAGAACCGTCCGTACGGCCGCGTGGACCAGAACATCCTGGCCAACCTCTTCCCGGCCAACCATCCCTACCAGCACGACACCATCGGCTCGATGGAAGACCTCGACGCGGCCTCGCTGGACGACGTCAAGCAGTGGTTCCACGACAATTACGGCGCCGCCAACACCACCCTGGTGCTGGCCGGCGACATCACCGTGGCCCAGGCGAAGGCCAAGGCCGAGCAGTACTTCGGCGACATCCCCGCCGGCAGGCCAGTGCCGCGCCAGCAGCCGTGGATCACCCCGCTGGCCAAGCAGCGCCGCGGCGTGCAGCACGACCACGTCGCGCAGCCGCGCATCTACCGCACCTGGGTGGCGCCGCAGCTGGGCACCGACGATGCGGTGCTGCTGGACCTGGCCACCACCGTGCTCGGCGGCGGCAAGACCAGCCGCCTGTACCAGCGCCTGGTCTACCGCGACAGGCTGGTCGACGACGTCTCCGCCTCGCTGCAGCCGTTCGCGCTGGCCAGCCAGCTGCAGATCAGCGCCGACGTGAAGGACGGCGTGGACCCGGCCAAGGTCGAGGCCGCCATCGCCGACGAACTGCGCACATTCCTCGCCGAAGGCCCGACCGCCGACGAACTGCAGCGCGCGCAGGTCGCCTCCCGCGCCGGCTTCGTGCGCGGCCTGGAGAAGGTCGGCGGTTTCAGCGGCAAGGCCGCGATCCTGGCCGAGGGTCAGGTCTACCGCAACGATCCGGGCGCCTATAAGCACGACCTGCAACGCGCCCAGGCCGCCACCGCGGCCAGCGTGCGCAAGGCCGCCGCCACCTGGTTCGGCAAGGGCGACTACCTGCTGACCGTGCTGCCGGCCACCGCGGGCTTCGACGCGGCGGCCGAGGACAAGGCGGTCAAGCCGCTGCCGGCGGCCGACGGCAAGCCCGCGCCCAAGCTGCCGGCCAAGGCCAGCTACAGCGTCGGCAAGCACCAGCTCGACCGCGCCGCCGGCGTGCCGGAGACCAGCGCGTTCCCGAGCCTGCGCTTCCCGCCGCTGCAGCGCGGCAAGCTCAAGAACGGCATCGAGGTGGTGCTGGCCGAGCGCCACACCATCCCGGTGACCCAGGTCGAACTGCTGTTCGACGCCGGCTATGCGGTCGACCAGGGCGGCAAGCTCGGCACCGCCAACTTCACCGCCGCGCTGATGAACGAGAGCACCCGCAGCCTGGATTCGGTGGAAGTGGCGCAGCGGCGCCAGCGCCTGGGCGCGATCACCAGCGTGGCGTGCGAGCTGGACAGCTGCGCCGCCTCGCTCGACGCGCTCAACGACCAACTGGCGCCGTCGCTGGCGCTATTTGCCGACATCGTGCGCAACCCGGCGTTCAAGGCCGAGGACATCGAGCGCATCCGCGGCCAGTGGCTGGCCTCCATCGCGCAGGAGAAGACCCAACCGCAGGGCCTGGCGCTGCGCACCCTGCCGCCGCTGCTGTATGGCCCGCGGCACCCCTACGGCGTGCCGCTCACCGGCAGCGGCACCGAGGCGGCGATCGAGAGCCTGTCCGCCAGCGACCTGAGCGCGTTCCAGGACGCCTGGCTGCGCCCGGACAACCTGCGCATCCTGGTCGCCGGCGACACCACCCTGGCGCAGATCATCCCGCAGCTGGACGCGGCGTTCGGCGACTGGCAGCCGCCGGCCG
Source organism: Xanthomonas theicola (assembly GCF_014236795.1). Taxonomy (NCBI): domain Bacteria; kingdom Pseudomonadati; phylum Pseudomonadota; class Gammaproteobacteria; order Lysobacterales; family Lysobacteraceae; genus Xanthomonas; species Xanthomonas theicola. The sequence continues at coordinate 3,719,449 of NZ_CP049017.1, forward strand.
CCCGCCGCCCGAGCAAGACGCTGCCGCAGGTCGCCGCGCAACCGGAGCCGCGCGTGTTCCTGATCCACCGCAGCGACGCGCCGCAGTCGCTGATCCTGGCCGGCCTGCTGGCGCCCTCGACCAAAGCGCCGAACAACCTGGCCATCGGCGTGGCCAACGGCGCCTTCGGCGGCACCTTCACCTCGCGGCTGAACATGAACCTGCGCGAGGACAAGCGCTGGGCCTATGGCGCCAACAGCTTCATGCTGGACGCGCAGGGCCAGCGCCCGTTCCTGTTCTTCGCCCCGGTGCAGACCGACAAGACCGCCGAGTCGGCGGCCGAGATCCTGAAGGAAGCCAAGGCCGTGGTCGGCGACAAACCACTGACCGCCGACGAGATCGGCAAGATCAAGAACCAGCGCATCCGCGCCCTGCCGGGCAGCTTCGAGACCACCGGCGCGGTACTGGGCGCGCTCGAGGGCATCGTGCAGTACGGGCGTCCGGACGACTACGTGCAGACCCTGAAGGCGCGCCTGGAAGGGATCGACCAGCGCGCCGCGGAAGCGGCGATCAAGGAGATCGTCGTACCGCAGGCGATGACCTGGGTCATCGTCGGCGACCTCAAGCAGATCGAGGCGCCGGTGCGCGCGCTGAAGCTGGGCGAGGTGCAGGTGCTGGACAGCGACGGCCGGCCGGTCAAGGCGGGCGCCAAGGACGCCGGCAGGCAGTGAGACGGCCCGCGCATGGCCGGGAGTTCCCGGCCATGCGCGGCGCCGGCCGGCAGCCGCGGGGTCGTCTGCGGTGCGCGCGCCGACGTCCCGGTTCCGCGACGCGATATGCGAGCGCGGCGGCACGCGACCCGGCCCGCTTGCTTCTCGTTGCGGTGCGCACCCGGCGAGCGGACCGGGCAGCGCCTTCGCGGCACTTGGCCGCGGCGCTTGCTATCCCGGGACCCCGTCCCCGCCGCCTGCTCCGATACCGACCGTTTCGCCGCGCAACGCCGCCCCCGGCCCCTCATCCGCGTCGGCGCGCCGGCTGGTCGATCGCCGGCACGCAGCGCACGCTGGTCGGCGACGGCGCCAGCCAGCTGGCGCGCTATGCCATCCGCTTCGACGCGGTCGAGATCGATTCCCGTTCTGCCGCGCGCATCGTCCCGCCGGCTACCGGCACAACGCTGGGCCGACAGCGTGCCGGCGGACTTCCGCTTGGCGGCCGAGCCGCCGCGCACGATCGCCCACGACACACGCCTGTACCGCGTCGCGCCGCTGCTGCAGGCGTTCCTCGGCGACGTGGACCCGCTCGGCGACAGGCGGAACTGCCTGACCGCGCCGCGACCCGCCGGCACCACCGGCCGGCGGCGCGGCCCGCGCTCGCCGGCATCCCGCACCATCCCCGGTCGCGCAGGTCCCGCGCCGCGCATGGCACGGCCGCCCGCCGCCCCGGCTGTGCGGGCGGCCGCCGGGCCCGCACAGCCAGACCCCGCCGCCGCACCGGCGGCCCCAGTCTTGCATCGCTCCCGGCAGCTCCCGGCAACGCTGGTTCAAGCCCGCCGGCGCCCGGCCGATATGGCGGTCAGATCGGCTGCCGGCGCCGTGCCTCGGCCCGGACCGCTGCGTGTTCCCCCTCCTTCGCCCGCGTGCGGCCGGCGGCGGCCACAGCCGCCGGTCACCCGCCTCCTCCTGGGTCGTTTACCATGCCGCACGCATCCTGCTCTGGACCCGACATGAGCCATGCCGCACCTCCCTGCTGCACGCCGTTGCTGAGCTTGTCGCTGGGCCTGCTGTTGGTCAGTTGCGACCCTGCCTCGGCGCAAGCCGCGCCGACCGCGATGCAGACTACGCCTGCGCCCGCGCCGCCGACCCCGGACCTGGCCTACCCGGAACTGTTCCAGGCGGTGCAGCAGCAGGAACTGTTCGACGACCAGAAGCATTTCGTCGACGCGCTGCCGCTGCGCGACCCGGCGCTGATCAACGCCGACTACCTGGCCCAGCGCCAGCAGCCGGGCTTCGACCTGCGCCGCTTCGTCGCCGCCAACTTCGAGGAATCCGGCCCGGTGCAGACCGAGGCGATCCGCCAGGACACCGACCTGCGCGAGCACATCGACGCGCTGTGGCCGCTGCTGGTGCGGCGCCAGGTGGACGTGCCGGCGCACAGCAGCCTGCTGTCGCTGCCGCACCCCTACGTGGTCCCGGGCGGGCGCTTCCGCGAGGTCTACTACTGGGATTCCTACTTCACCATGCTCGGTCTGGTCGAGAGCGGCGAGACCGAACGCAGCCGGCAGATGCTGGACAACTTCGCCTACCTGATCGACACCTACGGGCACATCCCCAACGGCAACCGCAGCTATTACCTGAGCCGCTCGCAGCCGCCGTTCTTCTCGCACATGGTGCAGTTGCAGGCCAGGGTGGAAGGCGACGCCGCCTACGCGCGCTACCTGCCGCAGTTGCAGAAGGAACACGCGTACTGGATGGAAGGCGCGCAGTCGCTGGCGCCCGGCCAGGCCCATGCGCACGCGGTGCGGCTGGCCGACGGCAGCCTGCTCAACCGCTACTGGGACGCGCGCGACACGCCGCGCCCGGAAGCCTGGCTGCACGACGTGCGCACCGCCGCCCAAGCCAAGGACCGCCCGGCCGCCGAGGTCTACCGCGACCTGCGCGCCGGCGCCGAAAGCGGCTGGGACTATTCCAGCCGCTGGCTCGGCGACCGCAGGACGCTGGCCACGATCCGCACCACCGCCATCGTCCCGGTCGACCTCAACAGCCTGCTCTACCACCTCGAGACCACCCTGGCCGTGGCCTGCGCCAAGAACCCCGGCACCGCCGGCTGCGACACCGACTACGCGGCGCTGGCCGGCGCGCGCAAGCGCGCGATCGACAAGCACCTGTGGAGCGAGGCCGGCTACTACGCCGACTACGACTGGCAGCAACGCCGGCTGCGCGACCAGATCACCGCCGCGGCGCTGTATCCGCTGTTCGTCGGCGTGGCTTCGCCGGCGCGCGCCCGGCGCAGCGCCGCCACCGTGCAGGCGCAGTTGCTGCGCCCCGGCGGCCTGGCCAGCACCCGGCTGCACACCGGCCAGCAGTGGGACGAGCCCAACGGCTGGGCGCCGCTGCAGTGGATCGCGGTGAACGGACTGCGCCGCTACGGCCAGGACGCGCTGGCGCAACGCATCGGCAGCCGCTTCCTGGCGCGGGTGCAGGCGCTGTTCGCGCAGCAGCACAAGCTGGTGGAGAAGTACGGCATGGACGCGCAGGCCAGCGGCGGCGGCGGCGGCGAATACGCGCTGCAGGACGGCTTCGGCTGGACCAACGGCGTGACCCTGTTGCTGCTGGACCTGTACGCCGCGCCAGCCGCGCCGGCACCGGCCGCCGCGGCCGCGCACCGGCACCGGCACCGGCAGCCGGAGCCGGCCACGCCCTGACGCGGCGGGCGACCGGTATGCTGCGATCCTTGCCCGCACCCAAGGACCGAGGATGAGCATCCCTACCCTGGCGGACTTCCTGTCCGCCTCGCGCGAGAAGGACGCCTGCGCCGACGCGTTCGAACTGGAAAGCCCGCACCTGCTGGAAGTACGCCTGGACGGCCTGGTCTGGGCCAAGGCCGGGACCATGGTGGCGCGCAAGGGCGCGGTCAAGTTCACCCGCCAGGGACTGATCGAACAGGGCCTGGGCAACCTGCTGAAGAAGGCGGTCAGCGGCGAAGGCATGCAACTGATGAAGGTCCAAGGCCAGGGCCGCGTGTACCTGGCCGACGCCGGCAAGAAGATCACCCTGCTGCGCCTGGCCGGCGAATCGATCTTCGTCAACGGCAACGACGTACTCGCCACCGAAGCCGGCATCGACAGCCGGATCGCCATGATGCGCAGGGTCGCCGGCATGCTTTCCGGCGGCCTGTTCAACGTGCGCCTGAGCGGCCACGGCATCGTCGCCATCACCTCGCACTACGAACCGCTGACGCTGCCGGTCAACGGGCACAGCGGCCCGGTGTTCACCGACCCCAACGCCACCGTGGCCTGGTCCGGCGGGCTGACCCCGAAGATCGTCGCCGACCTCAGCCTGGGCACGCTGCTGGGGCGCGGCTCCGGCGAGAGCATCCAACTGCGCTTCGCCGGCGAGGGCTGGGTGGTGGTGCAACCGTACGAGGAAGTGGCGCTGCAGGCCAGGCGCTGAACGCGGCCGCCATGGCCGGCGCCGGCGGTCCGGGCCGGCCCGCGCACCGGCCGCGCGCCCATCAGCGGGCCGAAGCCGTGCTGGGCCAGCCGTCGCGCGCGGTCGGCGTGGCCGACAGCGAACGTGCTTCTCGCGCCCCGGCCCCGCGCGCGACGGGCGTAGCGCTGCGCGCTGCCGGCGCGCGGGCACGCTACTGCGCCGGGGTCTGCGCGCCGATGCCCATCGCCGCGCGATGGCGCTGGTACGGCGCCATCGCCTTGTCGATGTACTCGCAGGTCTGCGCATACGGCGGCACGCCGCGGTGCGCGCCACGGTGCCGATGCCCGCGTTGTACGCGGCGGCGGCGAGGAGGCGGTCGCCCCGGCAGCGGCGCAGCAGCGACTGCATGTCGCGCGCGCCGCCGGCGATCGACCGGCCGGCGGCGAACGGGTCGGCCACGCCATACTCCTTCGCCGCTTTCCTGCATCAGCTGCATCACCCCTTTGCGCGCCCTTCGGCGACGCCGCTGCGGCATCCAAGCCGCTTTCGGCGTGCGTGATCGCGCGCAGCCACGCATCGTCGACGCCGGTGGCGCGCGCGGCGGCGCGGAACTGCCCGGCATGCACGTTAAACCGTGCTGCGCCGACCTTGCCCAGGCCCAGATGCGCGATCTCGCCTGGCGGTGGGACGGCGGTGAAGCGCAGGTACCGGCGCGCCCGGCAGGTTGCGCGTGGAGTACACACCAGCCGCCCGTCCTGCTCGCGCTCGTACAGCATGCCGCTGAACGCGCCCATGTTGCCCCACAGGTTGGGCGTGCCGATCGCGGCATCGCCGAGTTGCTTCGGCGTGCAGCACGCGCCCGGCTCCGGCGCGGCGCCAGGCTGGCCGTAGCGTCGCGCACGCAGCGGTACAACGTGCGCGCCGGCGCGCCGGCGGCGACGCAGCACCACGACAGCAGGCTCGGCGGCGTCCGGGAAAAGGGCATCGGGCAGCGACCGCGCGGGGCGAGGCAAGACGCGGATGATCGCGCACCGCGCGTCGGCGCGGGTGAGGACACGCGGCGCTCGTTCTGACGCACGCATTGTGGGAGGCTTCAGCCGCGACAGGGAGACGAAAGTTCCTGTCGCGGCTGAAGCCGCCTACAAAAGAACCGCAGAGAGAAACCCCTACGGCGCGCAGGCCGCCAACGTCTGGTCCGCGTACCACAGCGCGCGCCGCGCCAGGTCGTAGGCGCTGTCGGCCTCGCGCGGCAGCAGTTGCTGCGCCAGGATCGGATCGGCGCCCTTGGCCATGGCCCTTTCCACCCGCTGCAGCGCGTCCAGGTGCACCAGCACCGGCGCCAACAGGCGCTCGCGCTGCGGCCACGGGCAGGCCGCACGGCGCCGCTCCAGGTCGCCCACGGCCTGGCGGATGCGGCGACTGGCCTCGCCCTGCAGCCCGGGCGCCTTCTCGAAGGCGATCGGCGCGGCCTTGTAAGCGTCGCCGGTGGCCTGGCTGCCCAAGTCGCTCGGGCGCTCGTGCAACGCCGGGTTGAAGCGCACGTCCGGCGGCGGCCGCGCCACCGCCGGCTGGTGCGCGCGCTTGGACAGCAGCTTCTTCATCGCATTGCCGATGCCCTGGACCGCCACATCGCCCAGGGTCCCGTCGCTGGCCCAATCCTTGTCGAAGCGGGTGGACCGGTAGTCGATCGGGTTCGGGCGCTCGAGCAAGCGCTTGGCCTTGGCCAGGTCGCGCGGGTTGGTGGTGCCGGGCGCGGTGCCTTGCGCTTCGGCGAATGGGTCCACCGCCACGCCGTCCGGCAGCCGCGCATGGCCGTCGCGGCCGTAGAGGGTGGCCGCCAGCGACTCTGTGCCTGCGGGTGCTGTGGGTGCAGGCGCGGCGCTGGCGGCGCGCGGCGCTGGCGGCGACCGCGGCGCGGCAGGCGCGCGCCGTGGCGCCTGCGGCGCGGCCTGGGCCACGGGCGCCGACGGCCGCGGCGCCGCGGCCGCCGCCACGGGGCGCGGCACGAACGCCAATCGCAGCGCAGCGTGCGCGGGCGTCGGCGACGACGACGGCGCGATCCACAGCAGCCGGCCCAGCACCAGCAGGATCAGCGCTGTCGTGGCCGCCGCACCCAGGCGCAGCAGCCGCTCTTCCGCAAGCGCAGACGTCACGACGATCGGGATTGCATGGCGAGGCAGGCGTCCACCACAAGATTGTCTCCGGACCGGAGAAGGGCGCCGTGAGTTCCGGTGTCGGCGCGTGGCGCGCGGCGGCATGCGGCCATGGCCCGGCAACGGCCGCCGCGCAGCGTAGGCAACGCCTTGCCGCGCCTGGCGCTGCGCCATGCCGCACGGAAACCGGCTAAGGTGGCCGGCCTAGGCGCAGGGACAGCCGGCGTACAGCTGGCGCGCGCCGCACCGACGACGCCCCCTGTGGAGCATTCCATGATCCGATGCCTGGCCGCCTGCCTGCTGAGTGCCGCCGCTGCGCTACCGGCGCCCGCCGCCGCGTCGCAGCTGGACGCCGTCGTGCAGCGCGGCACGCTGCGCGTGTGCACCACCGGCGACTACGCCCCCTACAGCCGCCTGCGCGCGGATGGCGGCTACGAAGGCATCGACATCGCCCTGGCGCAATCGCTCGCGGCCAGCCTGGAGGCGACGGTGCAGTGGGTGCCCACGCGGTGGCCGACGCTGCTGCCGGACCTGTTGGCCGATCGCTGCGACATCGCGGTCGGCGGCATCTCGATATCGCTGCCGCGGCAACGCCAGGCCTGGTTCAGCGCCGTGCTCGAGGTCGACGGCAAGATCCCGCTGGTGCGCTGCGCCGACCGCGACCGCTACCGCGACGTCGCCCGGATCAATCGCGCCGACGTGCGGGTGATCGAACCGCGCGGCGGTACCAACGAAGCCTTCGCGCGGCGCGAACTGCCGCTGGCGCGGCTGACCGTGCTCGACGACAACGCCGCGATCTTCGGCGAACTGCTGGAGGGCCGCGCCGACGTGATGATCACCGACGCATCGGAAGCGCGCTTCCAGCAGCGCCGCAGGCCCGGCCTGTGCGCGGTGGACCCGCCGCGGCCGCTGCAGTACGGCGAGAAAGCGTTCCTGCTGCCGCGCGGGGACATCGCCTGGAAGGCCTACGTGGACCAGTGGCTGCACCTGAGCAAGGCCAGCGGCGAGTACGCGCGGACCGTGGCGGCGTGGCTGGGAGACGACGCGCCCGCCGAGTGAGGCGCGGCCGCGCCGCGGCGGCGGATCAATCGCCGCCGCGCTCGCGCCAGGCCAGAAAGCCGCCCATCTGCAACGCGTGGGCCAGTGTCTGCAGGTACTCGTCGCGCCTGGGTTCGGCGGCCGCGGCATCCGCCGGCCAGCGATCGAGCAGGCCCTGCAGGCGCGGCAGATCGAGGATGCGGCTGGCCAGCGGCGAAGCGCGCAACTGCGCCAGTTGCCGCTGCATGACGCCACGCTGGGTGCACAGGCGCGCGAACCAGTCGCCATGCTGCACGCCGACCGCGCGATTGTCGAAGATCTCCTGCGGCGCGCCGCGCGCCGCCAGCATCCTGCGCGGCAACGAGCGACTGACGCCCTCGCGCAGGAACTGGTCCAGCGGCAGCGCGCCGAAGAACTCGATCACGCGCCGGTCTCCCAGCGGCATGCGCATGTCCACCCCGGACATGCCACGCAGCACGCCCCAGGCATCCATCGCCGCGACATTGCCAAGCAGCCACTCGCGCAGGACCGCCAGCGAGCGGTGGCGCCCGCCCAGGCGCATCCGGTAGCGGTCATGGTCGAGCGTCTCGCGCAGATTCAGCTGCCGCGCCAGCCGCGGGTTGAGCGCGGCGGCGCGCGCCCAGACGTCGCGTGGCAACCGGTGCCAGCGGCGCAACACCGCCATCGGCGCATGCGGGCGCAGCAGATGGCGCTGCACCGCCTTGCGCAGGCCCAGCCCTTGGCTATCGGCCAGGGCGCGCGTCTGCGCCAGCAACTCCCGCCATTGCCGCTCGCGCAACAGTTGCGGCAGCAGCGTCAGGCCGTCGTAGCTGAAGACCGCATTGCCCAGTTCACCGCCGATCAGGACCCGGCCGCCACGCGCCTCCAGGAACCGGTAGAGCGGAAAGAACCAGGCCATGTTCAGCGGCGCGCGCGCTGGCTGCGCGCTTTCGCGCCACCACCGTTCGGCGTCGTGCTCGCCCCAGTCGCCGCCGTCGTCGCCGACCTGGTGCCAATCGATTCCCGGATGCGTGGCGGACAGCAGGCGCGCGCGCGCGGACTCGTCGTAGTAATGGGTCGCGCTGTCCGGCGCGGTGGCCGCCTGCGGCACCCGGGTCAGCGCCAGCAGCGGCGCGGGTGCGCGTTGCCGCGCCGCGGACAGCACCACCGAGCCGCTGTCCAGACCGCCGGTCAGGCAGGCGGCCACCGGCCCCTCGGCACGCAACGCGTCGGCCACGGCACGGTCCAGGACCTCGGCGGCGGCCGCTTCGACCTGCGCATCGCTGCGCAGGCGCAACGCACCGGCCTGCGGCGGCGACCACCAGCGCGTCAGGTGGGTGTGTTCGGGCGTCATCACCATGACATGGGCCATCGGCACCCGATCGATGGCGCGGTACGCGGTCCGCGCCGACCGCGTGCGGTCCATCAGCAACTGGTCGGCCAGTGCCTGCTCGTCCAATTCCAGCGGGATCCCGGGCAGGACCAGCAAGGCGCGCAAGCGGGTCGCGAAGGCGATCAGGCGCGGCCCGCGGTGCACGAACAGCGAGCGCAGGCCCAACGGGTCGCGCGCCAGCAACAACCGGCGCCGGTCGGGCCGGTACAACGCCAACGCGTAGGAACCGTACAGGCGCTGCAGCGCCGTAGTGTCCCAGCGCTGCAGCGCCTCCAGCACCAGCGCGCCGTCGGGTGCTGAAGCGGGCGCCGGCGCGCCCAGCGCCGCGGCCAGTTCATGGCGCGCGGCCAGGACCACGTCCGCCGCCAGCACCGCGCCGGACGCGCCGACGCATGGCATCGCCTCGTGCCGGTCCTGGGCGGTGAACCGGTGCTGGCGATGGACGATCGCGATCGCGCCGTCCTGCCATACCCGCGCCGGGCCGATACCGCGCCCGTGCAGCGCCTGGCCCAGTCGGTGCAGATCCGCCGGCGCGACCGGCGCGCCGTCCAGGCGCCAGACGCCGGCGAAGTCGCTCACGCTGGCGGGTGCCGCCGCTCAGGAGCCAGTGGTCGGTCCCGCGCCATCGTTGCCGAGGGTCGCATTGTTGGCGGTTTCTTCGATCGCCAGGAACGACACCACCGGTGTCGACCAGGGCTTGCGCCCGTCCTGGAGAGACGGCTCGGGCGATACGGGACGGTTCTCGTACATTGCGAAATCTCCTGTGCCAATGCCAAACGCGGCGCCTGGGCGGCCGGCTTCCGGTTCTGTCTGCGCGCCCGGCGGCACCTGTCGCCGGCACACGCGATGCGCTGCCCGGACAGGCTATCACCGCGCGCCGCGCGCCCTTCGCGCGTTTATCATCTGCGTTTCCTGCGCCGCTTTCCAGTGGGCCGCGATCCGGCCCGACTGCCACTTGACCCCAGGTTGCCCGTTACACACCGCACGTTCGATGACCCTGCCACGCCTCCGCCGGCCGCGGCTGCTGTCGCTCTCCGCAGCCAGACTGCTTTATCGCGCACTGCGCAGCCGCGAGGGCCGTGCCTACGCGTGGCTGCACCTCACCTCGCCGCTCCCGCTGTTTCAGGACTATGGCACCACCGCCATGGACCGCTATCCGGCCTTGTTCGGCTTCGTCCAGGCGGCGCTGGGCGCGGATCGGGACGCGCAGCTGCTCTCGTTCGGCTGTGCCAGCGGCGAAGAGGTGTTCAGCCTGCGCGCCTATTTTCGGAATGCGACGATCACCGGCCTGGATATTCATCCAGGGCATATCGCCACTTGTCGGAGGCAGCTGCGTGCCAGGCCCGATCCGAAATTGCACTTTCGCGTCGCCGGCAGCACTTCGGGCGAGGCCGACGCCGCCTACGATGCCATCTTCTGCATGGCGGTGCTGCGTCGCGGCGAACTGGCGGCGCACCGCGGCGACCGCTGCGACCATCTGATCCAGTTCCAGGACGTCGATGCGCAATTGACGGACTTCGCGCGCTGCCTGCGCCCGGGCGGACTGCTGGTGTTGCGCCATGCCCACTTCCGGCTGCGCGATACCGGAGCGGCACGCTGGTTCGAGACGGCATTGTGCATGCCGCTGCCGGAGCGTGCGGACACCCCGCTGTTCGGCCCGGACAACGTCCGCCTGCGCGTGCCGGCCGACGAGCAGGTGGTGTTCCGGCGCCGCGCGCACCCATTGGGCCAGGGCGTGCTTTCCAGCGGAACGCTTCCCAGGTAAGGTCGCGATTTCCTCCCTCAGATCCCGCGAATGAGCATCGAGCCGAACGCCGTGATCGCGCAGACGCCTGGCTGCCTGGCCGCCGAGATGGGCGAGGAGCTGGTGATCATGAGCGTCGAGCGCGGCCTGTATTTCTCGCTGGACCCGGTCGGCAGGGACGTCTGGTCGCGCCTCGCCTCGCCCTGCACCTTCGCCGCCCTGTGCGATCGCCTGAGCGCCGACTACGCAGGGCCGAGGGCGGCCATCGCCACCGACGTGGCGGCGCTGCTGGAGACGCTGCGCGGCGCCGGCGCGGTCGAGATCCGCGCCTGAGCCGCACGCCGGCCAGCCGGACGCGGGCGGCCATGCAGGCGGGCGGCCACGACTACCTGCTCTGCGGCTGGCACGTGCGCAGTGCTCTGGCGCTGCCGGAGCTGCCGCGATGGCCAGGAACGGCCGCCGGCGCCGACCACGCGGATGTGGTCATCGAGGATGCGCCGCTCCCCGAGCGGCTGGATCCGGCGGCGCCCCCCGGGACATGGCTGAGCGTCGGCGACGACGGCTCCGTGCTGCTGCAGGTTCCGCAGCTGGTCCGCATCCATGTCCTGGGCGGGCACACGATCCGGGTACAGCGCCTGTGCCTGCACGACCAAGGCTGGCGGTTGTTCCTGCTCGGCTCGGCGCTGGGCTACCTGTGTCTGCAACGCGGCGTGTTTCCGCTGCATGCCGCCAGCGTGCGCATCGGCACCCGCATCCTGGCCATCGCGGGCCACAGCGGCGCCGGAAAATCCACCCTCGCCGCCACGCTGCTCAAGCGCGGCCACGGCCTGCTCAGCGACGACCTGACCGTCATCCGCGACATCCCTCAGGACCGGGGCATCGAGGTACTGCCGGCATTCCCGCGACTGAAGCTGTGGCGCGACACGCTGCAATCACTGCAGCTTCCCGACACCGGCGTGCCGCGGGTGCGCCCCGGCATGGAGAAGTTCGATCTGCGCCCGCGCTCCGGGTTCGATACCGCGCCTGCCGCGCTGGATGGCATCGTGGTGCTGCGCGATGCGCCCGAGTTGCAACTGCAGCGCTATCCGCGCAGCGCCGCGTTGCCGGTGCTGCACGGCTACCTGGCCCGGCCGCAGGTGGCCGCGCGTCTGGGCCTGCGCGCGACCACCTTCGCCCAGGCCGCCGCGATCGCCCGCCAGATCCCGGTCTGGCGGCTGCAGCGGCCGCGCCGCTTCGACGCGCTGGAGGCGACGGCGGACCTGATCGAGGTGCAACTGGGCACATGAACCGACACGGGATCTTCTGGCTCGCGTCCTACCCGAAGTCCGGCAACACCTGGGTGCGCTGCCTGATCGCCAGCCTGCAGAACGACGCCGCGGCGATGGACCTCAACGGTCTCGGGCGGCAACTGCCCAATGCGGCCTCGCGCATCTGGCTGGAACGCTTCGTCGACATGGACACCGGCGATCTCATGCATGCCGAACTGGACCTGCTGCGCAGCGCCGCCTACCGGCAATGCGCGGCACACGCGATGAGCCTGCTCAAGATCCACGACAGCTACGACGCCGACCTGTTTCCGGCCGAGGCCACGCTGGGCACCGTCTACATCGTGCGCGATCCACGCGATGTGGCGCCCTCCTGGGCGGACCACATGCGCGTGGATCTGGACACCGCCATCCGGCAGATGGCCGATCCGCACCTGACCATGAGCGAGGGCCTGCATGCCTACCGGCCGCAGGCGCGACAGCGCTTCGGCTCCTGGTCGGGACACGTCGCCTCCTGGCTGCACCACGCGCCGGCGCCGTGTCTGCTGCTGCGCTACGAGGACCTGCAGGCGCAGCCGTCGCGCGAGACCGCGCGCCTGGCGGCGTTTCTCGGTCTGCCCGCCGACGCGGACCGGGTGGCGCGCGCGGTCGCGGCCTGCCGTTTCGACGCCTTGCGCGAAATCGAGGAGCACAGCGGGTTCATCGAGCGCCGCGACGGTCAACCGCGTTTTTTCCGCCAGGGCCGCGCCGGCGCCTGGCAAAGCGCGCTGCACGCGCGCCAGGCCGCGCGACTGGTGACCGACCACGGCGCGATGATGCGGCAGCTGGGCTACGACACCGGCACCGCGTCCGGCTGATCCCACTGCATCTGCCAGGCGACGCCGGTGTCGGCGACGGCGCGAAAACCCAGCTGCCGGTACAGCGCCGCGGCGGGGTTGTCCTTGTACACCTGCAAGCGCACGCGGCGCGCCTGCACCTGCACCGCGCCGATCAGCGCACGGCCGATGCCCTGGCCGCGGCAGGCGGCACGCAGCGCGATGTCCAGGATGCGGACTGTGCCGTCGGTGTCCGGCGCCAGGTACAGCCGGCCCACGACCTGTGCGTACTCGGTCAGCACCAGCAACCGCGCGTCCGGATGGCGCCGCGTGTAGTCGCGGCGCTGCGCATCGAACTGCTGGTCGAGCAGCGCGGCCTTGGCCGCGTCGTCCCAGGGCATCGCCGCGAACTCACCCCAGCGCTGCTGCCGGAACATATCCCGCAACGCCGGCAGGTCCTGCGCGTCTTCGTGGCGCAGCGCCAATCCGCGCGCCTGCCATGGCGCAGGCAGGCGCGGCATGGCCGCGCCGTCAGGGCCGGGGCGGATAGACGCCATCGGTGGCGCAAATGCAGAACCGCAGCGTCACATACGGCTGCCGGTTCTCATGCGCCTGGACCGCCGCCGGGGTGGGCGGAAACGCGGACAGTGCGGTGGGCGCCATCGCCCCCAGCGCGGGCGCCGAGGCCTCCGGCACGTACGCGAGGAACGTGGTCGGCGGCGTGGTCGAGAGATTGAGCAGGCGCGACACGTAGGCATTGCCGCTGGGCGCGCTGCTGAACGCGCCCGGCGCAGTGGCCGGCGCCATGAACTTGCTGGCGACGAGGTGGTTGTGCACCGGCAGCTGCGCCGCGGACGTCAGCGCGACCGCATCGGCGCCCTGCAACTGGCCGATGACGTAATTGCTCAAGCCGGCGCCCTGGCCCTGGCCGATGCCTGCGCGGCCGCGCAGGTCGGGCAGCCCGAACGTGGTGCGGCCGTCGCCGCCGTAGCGCATGCCGATCACCGCGTACAGCGCCTGGTACTGCTGCAGGCTCACCAACTGGCCCATGCAGTCGAGCCATCCCTCGGGCGCGAAGTTGTAGGTGAACGCACGCACCTCGCCGATGAAACTGTTGGACATGTCGAACTCCTTAGCGATGGCCGGTCACGGCCTGTCCGGGAACAAGCCGTTCAGGCAGATCAGGTAGTTGAGCGTCTGCGTCGCCATGCGGTTGTCGTGCGCCTGGTTGGCGCCGGCCGTCGCCACGGTGTTCTTGGCCAGGGTCGACACGCCGGGAGAAGACCCGGAGGCAGGGGTGAAGTACGCCACGTCCCCGCCCTGCGGCGCGGCGAGCTGGTTGGCGACCGGGGTCAGCGCCGTGGCCGCGGTGTTGCTGGCCTGCAGCGTGTGCCGGTGCGGCGGCATCTCCGCCACCTGCAGCGCGACCGTCTCGGTACCGAACTGCTGCGCCAGCACGCGCTGGGTCAACTGCGGGGCCGGGGCGCGGGGGATGCCCTGGCCTTGCCCGAGCGGCACGCGCCCGCGCAGGTCCGGCAGGTTGAAGTTGCCGCCGGCCATCGACCCGCCGTACGTGGTGCCGATCAGGGCGAACAGGGCTTGGTAGTTCTGGATCTGCAGTTGGCGTCCGTCGCAAAAGGCCCAGTCTTGCGGCGCGTAGTTGCCGGCGAACAAAATGATCTGGCCTACATAGGCATCCATGGTGTCGTTTCCTTCGTGACAGGCGTCAGGGGCGCTGCGGATACAGGCCGGACGTGCAGATGCAGAAATTCAGCACCAGCGACGGCTGCATGTTGGGGTGCGCGGCGCCCGCACCCTCCTGGCTCACCGAATCGGCTGCCAGCCCGACCGGCGTCCCCGACGCCGCATACAGGTTGTGCGTGACCGGAGGCGCGGCCAGGTAGGCGTTGAGTACCGCGCCGGTGGTCCCCGCCGCGGCGGTCGCCTGTACCGCATGGGTATGCGGCGGAATCTGGGTGGCGGTCAGCGCCACCGCTTCCAGCCCGCCGTAGCTGCCGACGGCATACGTCGCCGGCGGCGTGGTAAGCGGATTGACGCCCTGGCCGACCGGCACGCGGCCGCGCAGATCGGGCAGGTTGAACGTGGTCCGACCGTCGCCGCCGAACTGGCTGCCGAGCAACGACGCCAGCGCCTGGTTGCCCTGGATGGTCAGCGAGCGGCCGTCGCACGGCAGCCACCCCTGCGGCACCCAGTCCATCGGGAACAGGCGGAGTTCGCCAAGATACGGATCCGTCATGCATCACCTCACTTGATGTGAGCGGCATCGAGCGGCGGGCCGCATCCGCGACCGTGCGCGAGACCGCAAATTCCGCAACGGCGCCGACCGTCGCACTGCACTTCGGGCGTTATGCTACACAGCACGCGTGCATCCGACGCGTCGATGCCAGGCCGGCACGGCGGGCGCCACCGTCACTCGGGGGGGAGGGAATCATGCGTGGACTTAATTACTTAGCGTCGATTCCAGAGAACGCGGCGGGCGCTGGATCGAACACTTTTGTCTACCGTCAGATACATCGGCGGAATGTTGCGCATCCCGCGTTCGCAGGCCGTGGCGCCTGCCGTCCGTGTCCCTGAGCCGCGGGCGCACCGTCGCGTGAACGACGCCTCCACCGCATGGTCGCCCGCCTTCGGTTACGCATTGCGCCTGTGGCGGCGGGATGCGGACGCGGCGGCGGCGGCGGCGATCGACGCATCAGCGTTCGCGCGCACACTGGCGCAGCACCGGCTGGCCCTGGCCTTGCCGGCGGCCGATACGCTGGACGCCGGCGTGCCCGAGGCGCTGCGCGCCGCATTGCGGACCCGGCAACGCCGCATGACCATGCACGCGCTGCGGCAGACCGCCGCGTTGCGCGGGATCGTCGCATCGCTGCGCGCGGCAGGCCTGCGCCACTGCCTGCTGAAGGGCCAGGGCTACGCCGCGCTGTTCGACGCCCGGCAACGCGAGGCCTGCGACATCGACCTGCTCGTCGTGCGCGAGGAATGCGGCCGCGCCTTGCCGCTGCTGCGGGAGCTGGGCTATGTGCCGGATCCGGCCGCTGCCGCCGACCCGGAGCGCTACGCCAACGACAACCATGCGTTGCCGCTGCGCCATGCCACGACCGGCGTGGTGCTGGAGTTGCACCTGCGCCTGGCCAACCAGCCAGGCCAGTTCCGCCTGACAGGTCCGGCGCTGTGGAACGAGCACACCACCACAGTGACGCTGGCGGGTCTGCAGGTGACCACGCTGGCGCCCCCCGCGGCCGTGGTCTATGCCGCGTTCCATGGCACCAAGCACAACTGGCATCGCGCGTTCTGGCTGGTGGATATGGCCCAGGCGATGCGCAGCGCGACGCTGGACTGGGGCGCGGCGCTGGCGCTGGCGCGCGGCTTGGGGATCGAGCGGCAACTGGCGATGGGCGTCCTGCTCGCCGAGGCGACGCTTGGCGCGGCGTTGCCGCCCGCGCTGCGCGCGCAGGCGCCATTGCTGCGCAGCGCGCGTCGCGCCGCCGACGCCCTGCTGCCGCATCTGGACGCGCTCGGTTCCGATCGCGGTGCCGACCTCGCTGCACGCCTGGGCATGGTCCGCTACGCCCTGCGCCTGCTGTCGCTGCAATCGACCTGGCGCGGCCGGCTGCAGCTGATCCCGTTCCTGCTGGCGCCCACCCAGGACGACCGCAGCGCAGTGGCGCTGCCGGGCCACCTGCACTGGGCGTACCCCGGCCTGCGTGCGCTCCGGCTGGCGCGCCAGCACCTGGCCAAGCGCCGGCATGCGCGGCGCGAGCGGCCGCAACGCGGTTGAACCCGCGGCGCGCCGATGTGCCGGTATGCCGCCGGTGCTGCATGTCCGCTATTCCAGCGTCACCGGCAGATCGCCATTGGCCGTGGCCTGGTTGCCGCGGTAATCGCGCGCGGCGATGCGGATCAGGTAGTCGCCGGCGGGCAGCGCGCCCGGTGGCCACCGGCCTTGGCGATGCGGCCGTCGCGCACCTTGTTGGTCGCCAGGTAGCGGAAGCGGGTATGCGCGCTGCCGTGCGCGGCAGTGCCGCTGTCGGCGGCATGCGACCTCCGCCGCGTCCGCATCCTTGGCGTTGGCGTTGGCGATGACGATGGCGTAAACGGTCTGCCCGACGTCGCCGCGGATATCCAGGCCCGCATGCAGGTGGTCGCGGCTTTCGCCCTGGTGGTTGCCGCGCACCTCGCCGAGCGTGCCGACCCCCTCGTGCCAGCCATCCTGCGGACGCAGCGGCCAGCGGCCGTGCGTGGCCGGCAATGGCTGCGCGGCAGCAGGCCCGGTCACCGCCGGCGCGGCGGCGGCCTCCGCTGCAGTTGCGCGCGGGTCAGCGGGTGCGTCGACTGGGCACGCTGCAGCAGGGCATCGATCGACGCCCAGCCCTGCGCATCGAGCTGCGGCCCGATCGCCTGCGGCTGGTGGCGCAGCACCCGGCTCGGGAACTTGCTCGCGGCCTCCTCGGACAGGTCATCGCAGCGGCCTCGACATGCGCGGGCGGCCGGGCGGGGGCGATCAGCCGCCCAGGCCGAGTTGCTCGGCCAGGTCGTTGCGCGGCGAACGGCCGTACAGGCGGCTGTACTCGCGGCTGAACTGAGACGGGCTCTGGTAGCCGACGCGGTAGCCGGCCGCGCCCACGTCCATCCGCTCCACCACCATCAGCCGCCGCGCCTCGCGCAGGCGCAGCTGTTTCTGGTACTGCAGCGGGGTCATCGCGGTCACCGCGTTGAAATGGTGATGCAGCGAGGACGCACTCATGTTCACCTGCCGCGCCAGATCCTCGATCCGCAGCGGTTCGGCGTAGTGCTGGCGCAGCCACGCGATCGCCTTGGCGATGCGGTTGCCAGGGCTGTCCTCCTGCGCGATGCGCAGCAGGTTCGGACCGCACGGGCCGGTCAGCAGGCGGTACAGGATTTCCTGCTCGATCAGCGGCGCCATCGCCGCGATGTCCTCGGGCCGTTCGAGCAGCCTGAGCATGCGCAGCGTCGCGTCCAGCAACGCAGGGCACGCGGTGTTGACCGAGACCCCGCGCACGCACTCCGCGCTGGCCTGTGCCGGCAACCGGATGCGCTCCAATAGGTCGCGCAGCCGGTCCGGGCGGATCGACAGGGCCACGCCCAGCAGCGGCCGCTCCGGACTGGCCTGGGTGATCCGCGACACCACCGGCAGGTCGAGGGCCACCAGCAGGTAATTGCCGACGCCGTAGCGGTACTCCTCCGAGCCCATGCTCAGGCACTTCTCGCCCTGCACCACCAAGGCGAAGCACGGCCACTGCGCGATGTGGGTCTTGGGCGACGGCGCCGAACGGTGCGAACAGAAAAAGCCGTCGATGGCGGTGGCGCCATCGCCGTCGGGCACTGCCAATCGGGCAAGCAGCGCGGCCATTTCTCGGTAGCGGTCGGCGAGCGCGGTCATCGGCGTATGGCGCGGTGGCGGGCGATGGGGACGTACAACTTGCCCGATGCCGCGGCGGCGTGGTCGCCGCCGCGGCACGGTTTGCAGGATCGTACAAGAATCCCGCGGGATCGCGATAACGCGGCGCGGCGCGGCGCTCGCATCCTGTGCAGGCCGGATCCCCCGCCGCGCCTACCGGAGTGCTGCCATGCCCGCCCTGTCTCCTCCCTCCGCTCCCCATCCACCGATCGCCGCCGCAGCGCCGTGCCAGCGGCCTTGCCACCACCGCGCCGCGCGGCGCAGGGCGCAGGGCTGAGCCGATGCAAGCGCATACCGAAGCCCTGGAGATCACCACCTTCCGCCTGCAGGACTGCACCTGGCGCACCTTCCTGCGCGCCAACGCCGAGGTCGACGCGTGGCTGCGGCGCCAGCCCGGCTTCCGCTGGCGCCGCATCGCGCGGCGCCGCGACGGCACCGTGGTCGACATGCTGCTGTGGGACAGCGTCGCCCACGGCACCGCCGCGGCGCGGCGCCTGATGCGCGAACTGCGCGGCGCCGCGATCCACGCGCTGATCGACCCGAACACGGTGTCCTGGGACATCGCGCCGGTGCAGCACGTCAGCGGCGAGGCGCGCGACGGCCGCGAGGCCGACGCTGAAACCGAAACCGACAGTCTCGCCGCCTAGCGCGTTTTCGACTCTGGTATTTGCAGTCAGCGGAGTGTTGTGGGAGCGACTTCAGTCACGAATGGCTCTACCTGTAAGGCTCGTCGCGACTGAAGTCGCTCCCACAAATGGCATCACTTGGATCGAAAGTGCTCTAGCGCGCGGCGCCTGCCGGCAGGCACGGCGCCGCCCGCCACGTCCGCCGGCGCTCACACCCAACCGCGGCGGCGGAACCATGCCAGCGGCAGCAGCATGCTCAGCGCGATCACCCCCAGCGCCCAGAAATAGGCGCCGTGCCACTTCAGCTCGGGCATGTGCGCGAAGTTCATGCCCCAGATGCCGACCAGCACCATCGGCGGGATGCCGACCACCGAGGCCACCGCCATCACCTTCATCACGTTGTTCTGGTCGATGTTGATCATGCCCAGCACGCTGTCGAGCAGGAACTGGATGCGGTCGTCGAGGTGCTGCTCGAACTCGCTGAGGGTGACCAGATCCTTGTGCAGCAGGCCGATCCGTTTGCCCGCGCCGTCGCCGAACCAGCCCGGCGCGCTGTCGTCCAGATAGGTCGCCAGGCGCAGCAGGCCCTGGCCGGCGCTGTGCAGGCCGCCGAGGCGCCGGCCCATGCCGCCGACTGCATGCAGCATCCGCTCCAGGTCGCGCGACTTGTGCCGCCTGCGCGGCGCGGCGAAGGCCGCGCAGGTGATGTCGGTGATTTCCGCCTCCAGTGCCTCCAAGCGGTCCGCCAGGCGCCCGACCAGTTGGTCGAGCAGGCGCAGCAACAGGTCGTCGCTGCTGTGGCAAGGGGCGTGCCGCAATCGCGCGATCACCGCATCCAGCGAGCCCATGCGCTGCTCGCGCTGGGTCACCAGCACCTGCGGCCCCACCGCGAAGCCCAGCGGCGCGGTGGGGCCGTCGTCGTCCTGGAAACGCG
The DNA here is from genome assembly GCF_014236795.1 of Xanthomonas theicola. NCBI lineage: Bacteria > Pseudomonadati > Pseudomonadota > Gammaproteobacteria > Lysobacterales > Lysobacteraceae > Xanthomonas > Xanthomonas theicola. The sequence continues at coordinate 3,738,984 of NZ_CP049017.1, forward strand.
GCACGTTGAGGAACAGCACCTCGCCTTCGACCCGCACCCGGCTGCTGAACTCGATCTCGCCGATCGCCGCGCGCGTGGGCAAGGCGAAACCCACGCGCTGGTCGGCCTCGGCCAGCTCCTCGCCGCTGGGCTGGCACAGGTCCACCCAGCAGACCGGCGTGGCGGACGTTCCGGCAATGCGGTGGATCGTGATCATCGGGAGCGGCTCGCGTGCGAAGAGGCGGCGAGCATCCTCTGCCAGCGGTGGAGCGTCAACGGCGCCACCTGAACCTGTCGCGCCGTTGGCGCATCACCCCCCATCGGCAGCCAAGCGCCGCGGCGCGGCCGCTCAGGCGCCGGCAGCGCCGCGGCGCTTGACCGCATAGCCCAACGCCAGGATCAGGAACCACGCCGGGCTGGCCAGCAACGCCTGCCGGGTGTCGGCCTGCAGGGCCAGCAGGACCAGCACGAAGGCGAAGAACGCCAGGCACGCGTAGCACATCGCCACGCCGCCGGGCATCTTGAACGCGGATGCAGCGTGCAGCTGCGGGCGCTTGCGCCGGTAGGCGATGTACGCGCACAGGATCAGCGACCAGACGAACATGAACAGCACCGCGGCCAGCGTGGTGACCAGGGTGAACGCGGTGACCAGGTTCGGGATCAGGTACACCAGCAGCGTGCCGCCGAGCAGGCAGGCGCAGGAGAACAGCAACCCGCGCGCCGGCACCGCCGCGCGCGACAGCCGGGCCAAGCCGCGCGGCGCATGCCGCTCCTCGGCCAGGCCGTACAGCATGCGGGCGGTGGAGAAGATGCCGCTGTTGGCCGACGAGGTGGCCGAGGTCAGCACCACGAAGTTGATCAGGCTGGCCGCGGCCGGCACCCCGGCCAGCACGAACAGCTCCACGAACGGGCTCTTGCCCGGCACCACCTCGCGCCACGGCGTCACCGCCATGATCGCGACCAGCGCCAGCACGTAGAACACCAGGATGCGCACCGGGATCGAGTTGATCGCCTTGGGCAGGTTGCGGCGCGGATCGGCGGTCTCGGCGGCGGTGGTGCCGACCAGCTCGATGCCGACGAAGGCGAACACGGCGATCTGGAAGCCGGCGAAGAAACCGCCGATGCCCATCGGGAACATGCCGCCGTCGTTCCACAGGTTGGCCAGCGAGGCCACGTGCCCGGACGGCGACTGGAAGCCCCAGGCCACCAGCCCGGCGCCGGTGAGGATCAGCGCACAGATGGCGACGATCTTGATCAGCGCGAACCAGAATTCCATTTCGCCGAACAGCTTCACCGTCGCCAGGTTCAGGCCCAGCAGCAACAGCACGCACAGCATCGCCGGGATCCACGGCGCCAGGCCGGGGAACCAGAACTGCGCATAGGCGGCGATCGCGATCACGTCGGCGATGGCGGTGATGATCCAGCAGAACCAGTAGGTCCAGCCGCAGAAGAACCCGGCCCACGGGCCGAGCAGGTCGGTGGAGAAGTCGATGAACGACTTGTACTCCAGGTTCGACAGCAGCAGCTCGCCCATCGCGCGCATCACGAAGAACAGCATCGCGCCGATGATCAGGTACACGAACAGGATCGACGGCCCGGCCAGGCTGATGGTCTTGCCCGAACCCATGAACAGGCCGGTACCGATGGCGCCGCCGATCGCGATCAGTTGCAGGTGGCGGTTGGACAGGCTGCGCTGCAGGTGGTCGGGCTGGACGGACGGTTCGGGCATGGCGCGGCCACCGGCATGGGATAGGCGCATAACATAGAAGATGCGGGTCGCCTGCGCCAGGGCATTGCGCCGGTTCCGGGCGCGGATTTCCGCACAGTGGCGGAGCAGCGGCCTGCCCGCCGACAGCGCGGCGGCCCACCGCCAAGGCCGCTCACACGAGTTTGGTGCGCCGCCACCACTGCGCGACCTGCTCCTCGCGCACCAGGGTGAACAGTCCGGCGCCCAGGATCAGCGCGATGCCCACCGCCATCGGCCAGTCCAGGCGGTCGTGGAACAGCCAGTAACCGAAGCCGATCGCCCACAGCATCTGGCTGTACTGGGTCGGCGCCACCGCGCTGACCGGCGCGGCGCGCGACGCGTACATCAGCAGGATCGCGGCCAGGCCCGCGAGCAGGCCGTACCCGGCCAGCAACACCCACTGCTGCCAGGTCGGCCACACGAAGCTGGGCAGCATCAGCAGCGCGCCCATCAGCAACGGGCCGAGCACACCGGCCCCGTACAGGGTCAGCCGTTTCTCGCCTGGCCCGGCCATGCGCAGGCTGATCACCGACACCGCCCCGACCAGCCCGCAGACGATGGCCGCGACATGACCCTCGCCCAGGTGCCGGAATCCCGGCCGCAACACGATCAGCACGCCGACGAAACCGATGATCACCGCCAGCCAGCGCCGCCAGCGCACCTCCTCCTTGAGCAACAGCACCGACAGCACGGTGACGAAGATCGGCATCAGGAAGATCAGCGCGAACGCCTCGGCCATCGGCAACAGGGTGAAGGCGGTGACCGCGGACAGATTGCCGACCGCCCCGGTGAACGCGCGCAGCAGCCAGATGCTGGGACGCTGCGCCACCACCACCTCGCGCCAGCGGTCGCCGCGTTTCTTCAGGAACGGCAGGGCGGTGAGCATCAGCAACGCGCCGAAGAACACCACTTCATAGGCCGGCAGGCTGCCCTCCAGGTCCTTCACGAACGCATCGCTGATCGAATAGGCGGCATAGCAGGCGAAACCGAGCAGCACACCTTTGAGCATCGCGAGCCTCTTGCGATCGAACGGCGCCCCACGCGGAACGAGCGGGGAGAATGGACGCATTATGCGGGCGGAACGGCCGCGTGCTGCCGAGAAGATCCCGCCCCGGGGTCAACGAATTTTTAAGCAACGCGTTGCTATACCCCTGGGCATTATCGCAGACGGCGCCCGCGGTTGCGTCCAGGGAAGAGGGATACCGCGCTAGCGTTAGGAAGACGCGCATCCCATTCCGCCTCGTCGGCCTCCCTGTTGTTGCTGCTCAAGCCCGGTCGCGATGCGCGTGACGCGCATGCAGACCCAAAGGCCTGTTCGATGCCATCACTGCCACGTTGCCGCCCTTCCTCCTGGCCGTGGGCCTGGCCGGCTGCCAGCCGTCCGCCGACGGCACCGGGCAAACCACACCGCCACCCGCCGAACCCTGATGCCGCCGCCGAAGGCGGAACGCGCCAGACGCCGCCCCCGGAGGCGACCGGCGCCCCCGGCGGAGAGGCGTCGCTGCAGCCCTTGCTCAAGCCGGACGACCAGATCCTCGCCTTCATCAAGCGGCATGACCTGACCGGCGACGGCCAGGACCATGCGGTGGCCATCGTCCGCCATGCCAACGCCGACGCCTCGGGCAATCCCTGCGAACTGCTGGTCCTGCAACGAGCGAACAAGGCATGGAGCGTGTCCGATCGCAGCCCGCAAGCGGTCGACTGCCTCTACAACGACGTGGCACGCAACGCCAAGCGCCTGGACGACAACCTGACCCTGAAATCCCAGCAAATCGTCTACGTCAACCAACAGGCGCGCCGCAATGTCGCCTACACGCTGAAGTACGACACGGCCAAGAAGGCGTGGTACCTCGCCGAGACGAGCAGCACCACGCCGGTCGAGAATCCGCAGAGCGGCAAGATGGACGTGTTTCGCGGAACCGCGCGCTATCCGGCGGACATCGCCTGGACGCCCATCGCGCAGATCGATGCGGAACAACTGCCGTCTCCTCGGCCGACGATCGCTTCACGCGCCAGCAGGTGGAGGAAGCCGTCGCCAGTCGCGACCCACAGCGCATCGCCGCCGTGATGTACGAAAACCGCGTCGATCTCGGCAACACCGAACCTGGCGACGGCTGACGCTTCCATGGCCGCGGCTACCTGCCGTACACAGGGCGCGACAACTACGCGCGCTACGGCGAGCGCTTCAATGTCGACCTTGCCAACAATCCAGACCTGGCTGCCGAACCGCGGACCGCGGCCAAGCTTGCAGTGGCCTACTGGCAGGACCGCGTGCCGCAGAACCGGCATGACGACGCGCGCGCAGCCGGACGCATCATCAATGGCGGCGACAACGGCGCCGACGAGCGCGTGCGGGCTGCTGGCCAATGGGCCCGAACCATCACCCCCGAACTGGTCGCCGACATCCAGAGCGGCAAGGTCTCGCTGCAGCAGTTGGCCAGCATCGGCGGAGACGAGCACAGCCAGCAGACCCGGGCACTGCAGGAACAGCTGGCCGAACTTGGTTACCGCGCCGCCGACGGCAAGCCGCTGAACCCGGATGGCGATTTCGGCCGCAACACCCGCCACGCCCTGCAGGACTTCCAGCGCGCGCACGGGCTGGACGACGATGCGGTGATCGGACATAAGACGCGAGAGGCGCTGGCCGAGGCCAAGCAAGCGCCGCTGGTCTCGGAGGCCACGCATGCCGACAATGCGTTCTTCGCGGATCTGCGCGGACGCATGCCCGGCGCCACCGACGCCCGGGTCGCGCATACCCTGCAAGCGGCCAAGGCCGAAGGCATCAATGGCCCGCGGCAGATCCAGGCAGTCACGGTGCACGATAACGTTGCCTTCGTCGCCGGCACCACGCCCGGCTTCCGGGCACGCGTCGACCTGGACCAGACACCGACGTTGCAGGAGAGCACACGCCAGGTCGATCTGCACAATCAGGCGCTGCAGCAGCAAAATCGCCGGCAGGAACCTACGCAGGCACGGGGCGCAATGGCACCCTGACGCAGGGGGCCGCGGCGTTCGTGCAAGGCCCCGCTCCGGCGGGGCCTTCGACGTTCATGCCGAGGTTCGCAGGAGAATCCACCACCCTCCCGCCATCGCCCTTCGACGGCGCACCGCGGCTCGACCGAGGAAACGACCGGCACGCACCTTACGGGCGCGTAGCGGTTCAATGACAGCGATACCCCCGCTTGGCCGCGTCGGTTACGATGCGCCGCGCCGCATCGCTTCTTCAGCTGAACCGCCGGATCTGGCGGCCAGCGATAACCCGCTGATCACGTGACTCCCTATTCCGGCCCTCTGCTGACCCGCGCGCTCGCCGCCGCACTGCTTGCCGCACGCGATGGCGGCGCCGCCAGTTGGTCCGGATCGCTGGACCTGCAGCGCAGCGAAGCACAGGCGCGGCTCGGCGCGGACGGCTGGCAGTGGGGAGCGCGGACCTATCCGTATGCGTCCAGGCTCAAGGACCGCACGATCTACTACTGGGACGGCGAGGCGTTCGCGCCGGCATCGCGGTTCGGCGGCGCGCTGATCAAGCTGGTGCCGACCGAATGGGGCGCGCCGACGTTCGAGATCGACGGCATCAAGATGCTGCCCAGCGCGCAGCTGTCGCCGTTCGAGGACGCGCGGCGCAAGGTCGCGCTGATCGAACCGCTCGGCAAGCACGTGCTCGACACCTGCGGCGGGCTGGGCTATTTCGCCGCCTGCGCGCTGGAGGCCGGCGTGGCGCAACTGCACTCGTTCGAGAAGAACACCAACGTGTTGTGGCTGCGCACACTCAATCCATGGTCGCCGGATCCGGCCGCCAGCGGCGGACGTCTGCGGCTGGCGCATGCCGACGTCGCCCAGGCCATCGTCGCCACCGCCAGCGATTCGGTGGATGCGCTGCTGCACGACCCGCCGCGTTTCGGCATCGCCGGCGAGCTGTACTCGCAAGCGTTCTACGACCAGTTGGCACGGGTGCTGCGCCGCGGCGGGCGGCTGTTCCACTATACCGGCCGCCCGAACAGGCTGACCAGCGGCCGCGATGTACCGCGCGAGGTGGCCAAGCGCCTGGAAAAGGCAGGCTTCCGCGCGCAGCTGATGCTGGACGGGATATTGGCGACGCGCCGCTAGTGCCCCTGCCCCGCTGATACGTGAGCAAAGTCGATGCAGCTCCTGGAGGATCGAATCTGCAGGTGCGGTCCACTTGAACGGCAGGCAGAGCGCGTTATCCGGCGGGCTCAGGTACAGGCCCACCACCTCGCGCAGCTTCTCGATGGAGAACGGGGCGGTGGACAGCTTGAAGCCCCCGGTGCGATGGCGCGGCCGGCCAAAGAGACTGCGTGCAAAGGACTCAAACGGCGAACGCTCGTGGTCCGACAGCACCAACTCCGCCTTCGGTCTGCCTGTCCTCATCGCGGTATCTGCGTTCCAAAGATCCCGCAAAGACATGCACAAGCAATGCCAGGCATCCGAGGGACAGGACCTAGATCGTAGGCAGCTGCTTCGGATGAATTCGAGCTGCCCTTGAGCCGGCGCTCTTTCCGGTCGATCAGGTGCTTGGTGACCAGATGGTCGAAACACGGCTGCACCATCTTCCCGGTCGGCTTCGCGACAAGAAAATGAAAGCCAACGGGCAGCGGCCTCGCTGCTCGGGACGAAGTGCCCGGATCTCGCGGTACCCCATGGCGTACACGAGCCTGATAGCCGGCACCTGCCATGTCACGCAATGAAGCATGTTTCTTTTACCACGCGACCATACCGTGCTCACAGCCGTGGTACGGATTGACCGACTGCGAGAAGCCCACGTCGGGGGCTGGTTGCGGCTGATGATGCTGCGCGCAGTCTCCTCGCGCACTTGCGTGCGCAACCGCGGCGCGGCGAATTCTTCGCTGTCGTCGGGATGCCGACCATCGTCCTCGACCTGGCTGATGGTGCGCTCGAACCGCCCGGGCAGATGGCTGCCGGCGCCGCGTCCCTTGATGGCCGTGCTCGTTGACGCGGGATACGCCGCGCGCGTCTCAGCCGCTGCGACGGCGCCCGGGCGGCGCTGAATCTTTCAGCGCGACGCGCAGGAGCCGCTTCCACCCCGTAGAATCCGCCGATGTTCGTCATCGCGACCCTGCAAAACACCTGGGACTGGCTCACCGGCATCCCCCACTTCGGCGCCTACGTCACCGCCGCCTATCTGCTGTACATCCTGTGGCTGAGCGGCTGGATCGTGCTGCAGAAGCGCGAGCCGGCGGCGACGCTGAGCTGGGTGCTGTCGCTGGCGGCGCTGCCGTACCTGGGCTTCGTCGTCTACTACCTGCTCGGCCCGCAGAAGGTGAAGCGGCAGCGCCTGCGCCGTGGCCGCTCGCGCTCGGGCATGGAACACTACAGCAGCGTCTGCCCGCCCGATGCCGACTGCACCGAGCTGGCCAAGATCGCCCAGGCCACCACCGGGCTGCCGCCGAGTTCGGCGACCAAGGCGCAATGGCTGGTGGATGGTGCGGCGACCTACGCTGCGATCGTGCGCGACATCGCCGCCGCGCAACACCACGTGCACCTGGAGTACTACATCCTCAATCCCGACCGCAGCGGCACGCGCATCCGCGACGCGCTGGTCGAGCGCGCCCGCGCCGGGGTCAAGGTGCGCCTGCTGCTCGACGCGGTGGGCTCTTCGCAGGTGCGCCGGCGCTTCCTCAAGCCGTTGCTGGACGCCGGCGGCGAGGCGGCCTGGTTCCATCCCCCCCAGCTGCTGCGCCCGTTCAGGTTCAAGCGGCCGTGGGTGAACCTGCGCACCCACCGCAAGATCGTGGTGATCGACGGCCGCATCGGCTTCACCGGCGGCATCAACGTCACCGACGAGGAGAACGAGGCGCTGCGCCCGGACGCCTACCGCGACCTGCACGTGCGCTGCGAGGGCCATGTGGTACGCAGCCTGCAACTGGTGTTCGTCGAGGACTGGCTGTACGCCACCCGCCAGGGCCGCGACACCTTCGACATTGCGCAGATCTGGCCGCACGACATGCCCGACCGCGCCGCGGGCGCGATCACCGCGCAGGTGCTGGCGTCCGGTCCGGATTCGTCGTGGGAAAGCATCCACCGCACGCAGGTGGCGGCGATCTACGAAGCGCAGCGCCGGGTCTGGCTGGTGACGCCGTACTTCGTGCCGGGCGAGGCCGCGCGCATGGCGCTGACCTCCGCCGCGCTGGGCGGACTCGACGTGCGCCTGCTGGTGCCCAAGCACAGCGATTCGCGGCTGGTGACGCTGGCGGCGCGCTCGTATTTCGACGAACTGCTGCAGGCGGGGGTCAGGATCTACGAGTACGGGCCGCGCATGCTGCACAGCAAGGCGATGATCGTAGACGAGGACCTGTGCATCGTCGGCAGCGCCAACTTCGACAACCGCAGCTTCCGCCTCAACTTCGAGGTGTCGGCGATGTTCCGCGACCGCCGCCTGACCCAGGAACTGGCCACGCTGATCGCCGGCGAGATCGCCGACGCGGTACAGGTGCGCGACGACCGCAAGCGCTCGCTGTGGCGCAACCGGCTGCCCGAGGCGGTGGCGCGGCTGACCTCGCCGCTGCTGTAGGGCTGGCCGGCGACCGCTGGAGCGGGTCCGGCCGGGCCACGCCGTAGGGCGCCGCACTGCCGGTTCACTGTGGAACCGGCCACCCGGGCAGCGCTACACTGCGCCCATCCTTGGGGAGGTCGTCATGTACTGGCTGTTTCTGCCGCTCGCGCTCGGTGCCTTCGTCCTGGCGTTCTCCACGCCGCACATGTCGTTGCTGGTGCTGGCCCTGTTGGCGGCGCTGGGTTTCCTGCTGGCCTGGGCACGCGGCTGGTACGTGGCCAAGATCGGCGACGCCAGCCAGCGCGACGCGGCGCCGATGATCGATCCAGCTGAACTGCGCCGGCTGCGCGAACAGGCCGAGGCGCGCCGCGCCGCGGCGACCGCCTCCAGCGACGACGCGACCTCGTCGTGAGCGTCGCCCGCCGATGACCCAGCTCAGCGTCAACGTCAACAAGATCGCGGTGCTGCGCAATTCGCGCGGCGGCGAGCTGCCAAGCGTGCTCGAGGCGGTGCGTGCCTGCCTAGACGCCGGCGCGCACGGCATCACCGTGCATCCGCGCCCGGACCGGCGCCATATTCATGCCGAGGACGTGCTGGCCCTGGCCGCGCTGACCAGCGCGCGCAGCGTCGAATTCAACATCGAGGGCAATCCGTTCGCGCCGCCGCGGCCCGGTTATCCGGGTCTGATCGCACTGTGCGCGCAGACGCGGCCGGCGCAGGCGACGCTGGTGCCGGACGGCGATGGGCAGTTGACCTCCGACCATGGCTTCGACTTCGGCCGCGACAGCGCCCGCCTGCGGCCACTGATCGCGAAGCTGAAGGCGCTGGGTTGCCGGGTCAGTCTGTTCGTCGATGCCGACAACCCGGACCTGGCGGTGGCGGCCGACCTCGGCGCCGACCGGGTCGAGCTGTACACCGGTCCCTATGCCGCCGCCTTCGAGCGCGGCGAGATCCACGCGGCCGCGCCGTTCGCCGCGGCCGCGCGCCGTGCGCAGGCCGCCGGACTCGGCGTCAATGCCGGCCACGACCTGGCCGGAGCCAACCTCGGCACGTTCCTGGCGCAGGTGCCGCAAGTACTGGAGGTGTCGATCGGCCACGCGCTGATCGGCGAGGCGCTGTACGCCGGCCTGGATGCCACGGTGAAGGCCTATCTGGCGGTGCTGGACACCGCCAGATAGTTAGTCCGCTTCAATGCTGAGAGCTATGGGGCAGGTTCAGACATCTGGACCTGCGAAGTGACTGGCCCTCGGAAATCTCGGCGACTGCATGGATACCTTTTGAAAGAATCCGGATGTTTGTTCGATCGTCTTGCGCCAAATAACCCATATCTGTGCCTCAAAGATGGAGTTCAAAACCATGCCCTCAATCCCACACCGATAGCGTGAGCGGTCAGGAGCCAGCGACGCACTGATCGCGCGCCATCCTTTCCGTGCGTGTCCTGCGGGGCGATGCACTTTTGATCTGGTCGCGCAGCAAGCCGGTCAGGCCGAGGCGGCCTGACTCAAACCAAAAGGCCTCCAGGAAAGCCGGGGCGGTTCACTATTCAATAGACATGGCCGGCGAAGTACATTGCAAATGCGGTTTCCGTGACTGCACATGCAAGGTGGAATTCTCTAGTGTTGTGTGTTGTGAAGCCGACTTTGGCCGCTGAGAACTTTGCCGTTCAACGTCCACTCGGTGATCATGGTGCCGTCGTAATGGGCAATCAAGGCGAAACAATGGACTCCTGCGTCCTGAAGCTGGGCATGGTGTGCCGGAGGGCGACTGTCCGAGCATCAGGTACTCAGGTACAGCATCCCTCCGACGATGTTCGGATAGGTGGTCTCTGTGCGGTCGGTGATGAGGCAGTCGTGTAAGCAGGAGGCCGGGCGCGCGCGACGTCAAACGCGAAGGAGATTTGAACACGGTGGCGTGCCGGAGGGCGTGGCCAGGCGGCCATGCCCGCTTTGGCCGAGGACTATCGGATCAGGCGGCCAGAGTTGGCTCGCTCAAGGGGCGCGTGACTTGCGTGCGTCTGGCAAAGGCATCCGCCGTTACTCGCTGTCGACAGCAAGTACTCCGTCCCAGTATGATAAAAAGCTGAGGCTACATGTCTAATGAACGCCATCAGGCCGCCTGCAGGCAGACTTCAGGATTTCATACAGATGATTTGTTCCGCGACGTCCAGCCTCCGTTGGTGGTGGCGCTTCTCTTAGAAGCGGCACGTCGCTGCGGCCATGCGCCGCGCCTTGCCGCCGAACCGGCACAGCAAGGCTAATTCAGATCGCTCTTCCGGCACGGCGGCTCCCACGACACAGGAGACTGCTTTGCTGCCATCGACTTCCCGCACCTCAGCAATGCAACCGCTTGCTTCGCGTGTTGTCGCTCGGCCGGGTCGCCCGCGTTCCTGGCGATGGCACGCGGGCACTGGGCAGCAGCTTCGAACCGCGCCCATTGGCTGCGACTCACCCCGTCCTCGTTCATCACGCACACACCACAAGCGGGTGCTTTCAGCCATTTTCCACTGTGATCCAGTGCGCATGTGTGTAATTGCGTATGTAACGGGGGAGATTTTTGATTAATTTATATATATAAAACAAGGACTTATGATCATGAGAATCCTGATGGTCGACAACTACGACAGCTTCACCTACAACCTCGTGCAGTACCTGCAGGCGCTCGGCGCCGAGGTCAAGGTGGTGCGCAACGACGCGCTCGGCGTGGACGAGATCGAGCGCCTGGCGCCGCAGCGCATCGTGATCTCGCCCGGCCCGTGCACGCCGAACGAGGCCGGCGTGTCGCTGCAGTTGATCGAGCGGCTCGGCCAGCGCACGCCGATCCTGGGCGTGTGCCTGGGCCACCAGAGCATCGGCCAGGCCTACGGCGGCGACGTGGTCCGTGCCGGCACCATCATGCACGGCAAGACCTCGCGCATCCGCCACGAGGGCCGCGGCGTGTTCGCCGGGCTGCCGGACCGCTACGAGGCCACCCGCTACCACTCGCTGGTGGTGGAGAAGGCCACGCTGCCGGACTGCCTGGAGGTCACCGCGTGGACCGAGCACGACGACGGCACGGTGGAGGAGATCATGGGTCTGCGCCACCGCCAGTTCCCGGTCGAGGGCGTGCAGTTCCATCCCGAGTCCATCCTCACCGAGCACGGCCACGCCTTGCTGAAGAATTTCCTGGAGCGCTGAACATGCCTCTCCATCGGCATGCGACGCCCGGCGCGATCGCGCCGCTGCGGCCGGCGCCGTCATCGCCGTACCGGCGGCAGCGCAGAAGCAGGCGCGCAAGCTGCTCGCGTTCCATTCCGGCAACGACCGGCGCGCCGAGGTCGGCGACAGGATCGAGCGGCTTGCCGTCCATCGCCAGTCCAGCCAATCCCGAGCAGCGCCTGGACGGGCTGCAGGTGTGGGGCTGCCTCTGCAAGGGCGAGTACCGCATGCGCCTGCTCCACTACCCCATGGGCGGCGGCGACCGCGTGCTGGTGGGCCAGGAAATCCTCGAGCACGCCAGTCTTCGACCCTTCCAGGAACCGCAATGACGCTGACCCCCCAGCAAGCCCTGCAGCGCACCATCGAGCACCGCGAGATCTTCCACGACGAGATGGTCGGGCTGATGCGACAGATCATGCGCGGCGAAGTGTCGCCGATGATGACCGCGGCGATCCTCACCGGCCTGCGGGTGAAGAAGGAGACGATCGGCGAGATCGCCGGCGCGGCGACGGCGATGCGCGAGTTCTCGCGTACCGTCGCCGTCGCCGACCGCACTCACATGGTCGATATCGTTGGCACCGGCGGCGACGGTTCGCATACCTTCAACATTTCCACCTGCGCGATGTTCGTCGCCGCGGCGGCCGGCGCCAAGGTGGCCAAGCACGGCAACCGCAGCGTCTCGTCCAAGTCCGGCAGCGCCGATGCGCTGGAAGCGCTGGGCGCGGCGATCGAGCTGCAGCCCGAGCTGGTGGCACAGGCGCTGGCCGCCACCGGCATCGGCTTCATGTATGCGCCGGTGCACCACCCGGCGATGAAGGTGGTGGCGCCGGTGCGGCGCGAGATGGGGGTGCGCACCATCTTCAACATCCTCGGGCCGCTGACCAATCCGGCCGGCGCCCCGAACATCCTGATGGGCGTGTTCCATCCCGACCTGGTCGGCATCCAGGCGCGCGTGCTGCGGGAACTGGGTGCCGAACGGGGACTGGTGGTGTGGGGCCGCGACGGCATGGACGAGTTGTCGCTCGGCGCCGGCACCCTGGTCGGCGAACTGCGCGACGGCCAGGTGCGCGAGTACGAAGTGCACCCGGAGGATTTCGGCATCGCCATGTCCGCCAGCCGCAACCTCAAGGTGGCCGACGCCGCCGAATCGATGGCGATGCTGCTCGGCGTGCTCGACAACGCGCCCGGCCCCGCGCTGGACATCGTCGCCTTCAATGCCGGCGCGGCCCTGTACGTGGCCGGCGTGGCCGCCGACATCGGCGCCGGCATCGCGCTGGCGCGCAGCGCGATCGCCGACGGCCGCGCGCGCGCCAAGCTGGAGGCGTACGTGGCGTGCACGCGGCGGTTGGTGGCCGTTCGGGACGCGGGACGCGGGACGCGGGACGCGGAGGACCCCTCCACCTGAAGGGCATGCGCGCAAATCCGTGCCACGCTCGCGTCCGCCGTGCTTGCCGCCGACAAAACCGCACCTACGCTGTTGCCGAGTCCCGAGTCCCGACAATCACGACCGCTCCGCTCAACTTGCCCGATAATACTCAGCCCCCAGAATCCGAACCGCATGAGCAGCGACATCCTCCGCACCATTCTCGCCCGCAAGGCCGCAGAGATCGCCGAGCGCAGCGCGCGCGTGCCGCTGGCCGAGCTGGTCGCGCGCGCCGCCGCGGCGGCGCCGGTGCGCGGTTTCGCCCGCGCGCTACAGGCCGCGATCGACGACGGCGCGCCGGCGGTGATCGCCGAGGTCAAGAAGGCCAGTCCCTCCAAGGGCGTGATCCGGCCCGATTTCCATCCGGCCGACATCGCGGTCAGCTACGAATTCGGCGGCGCCGCGTGCCTGTCGGTGCTGACCGACGTGGACTTCTTCCAGGGTCACGACCGCTACTTGCAACAGGCGCGCGAGGCGTGCACGCTGCCGGTGCTGCGCAAGGACTTCACGATCGACCCGTACCAGGTGGTCGAGGCGCGCGTGCTCGGCGCCGACTGCATCCTGCTGATCGTCGCCGCGCTGGACGACCTGCAGCTGGCCGAGCTGTCGGCGCTGGCGCTGCAGCTGGGCATGGACGTGCTGGCCGAAGTGCACGACATCGACGAACTGGAGCGCGCGATCCAGGTGCCGGTGCCGCTGATCGGCATCAACAACCGCAACCTGCGCACCTTCGACGTGTCGCTGCAGACCACGCTGGCGATGCGCGACGCAGTGCCACGCGACCGCCTGCTGGTCACCGAGAGCGGCATCCTCGGCGCGGACGACGTGGCGACGATGCGCGCGGCCGGGGTGCACGCGTTCCTGGTCGGCGAGACCTTCATGCGCGCCGAGGAACCCGGCGAGGCGCTGCGCCAGCTGTTCTTCGGGCCATGACCGCGACCTATCCCATCCCGCGCGCCGACGCGCCTCTGGTGGTGTTCGATTTCGACCACACGCTGTACGACGGCGATTCGGGCAGCCACCTGTTCGCCTGGCTGATCCGGCGCAACCCGTTGCGCCTGGCCGCCGCGCTGCTGGCCACGCCGCTGCTGGGGCCGCTGGTGGCGATGCTGCCGACCCGGCGCAGCGGCATCTCCGGTTACGTGTGGATCGCCAGTTTCGGCCTGCACCGCGCCCGCGAGTTCAACCGGGTGATCGACCAATACGTGCTACGCCACGAGGCGCAGATCCGCCAGCGGCTATTGCCGCAGGCGCTGGAAGTGTTCGCCCGGCACCGCGCCGCCGGCGACCGGGTGGTGGTCGCCACCGGCGCGCCGCCGGAACTGGCGCGCGCCATCCTCGGCTTCGTCGCGCAGCAGGACGTGCCGGTGGTCGGCAGCCTGATCGGCCCGCGGCTGGGTGCAGTCACCGCCACCCGCCACTGCCACAACGAAGAAAAGATGCGCATGTTGCGCGAGCTGGGCTATGCGCGGATCGCCACCGCCTACTCCGACAGCACCGCCGACCTGCCGCTGCTGCAGGCCGCGGCCGTACCGGTGGTGGTCAATCCCAAGGTCTCGGCCGTGGCCCGCTTCCATCGCGAGTTGCCGTCCGGCACGCCGATCCTGAACTGGGGTTGCCGCGATCGCGGCGGCGACGTCGCGGCCGCGCCGGTCACGCCGGGAAGCTAGTGTTATGAGTTCGAAGTTCGCAGACAGAACCTCTCGACGCTTGCGAGGATGTCGTCGGCGGTCTTGGACCAATTGAATGGCTTCGGGTCGGCGTTGTTGAGGTCGATGTGCTGGCCGATTGCCTTTTCGAGTTCTCGGGTGGAGCGGTGGTTGGCGCGGCGCATACAACGCTGGGTCAGCGTCGCGAACCAGCGCTCTACCTGGTTGAGCCGCGAGGCAGACGTCGGGGTGAAGTGGACGTGGAAGCGGGGATGACGGGTCAGCCAGTTCTTGATGGCATCCGTCTTATGGGTGCCGTAGTTGTCCATGACCAGGTGCACGTCGAGCACCGGAGGTACGTTGGCCTGGACGGTGCGCAAAAACTGCCGGAACTCGCTGCTGCGATGACGCCTGTGGGTCTGGCCGATGACGCGTCCGGTGGCCATGTCCAAGGCCGCGAACAACGTCGTCGTACCGTGCCGCTCGTCGTCATGGGTGCGCCGCTCGGGGATGCCAGGCGCCAAGGGCGGCATAGGCTGCGTGCGGTCGAGCGCCTGGATCTGGCTCTTCTCGTCCACGCAAAGCACCATCGCCCTCAGCGGCCGGTTCATGCAGAGGCCGACAATGTCGCCTACCTTGTCGACAAACATGGGATCGGTGGAGAGCTTGAAGGTCTCCTGGCGGCGCGGCTGCAATCGGAAGGCACGCCAGATGCGCGACACCACGGTCTGCGACAGCCCCATCGCGCGCGCCATGCTGCGCGTGCTCCAGTGCGTGGCGCCGACGGGGACGCTCTCCAGCGTCTTGGCGATCACGGCGTCGATGCGCGTGCGTCGATGGTTCTCGGAGCGCCCGACCGTGGGGCATCCAGCAGTGCCTCAAGTCGATGCTCAACCAAGCGCGCCCGCCACTTGCTGATCATCTGCGGCGTGACGCGCTGCCGTGCCGCGACGACCTTGTCGTCCAGCCCGTCAGCGCAGGCCAGTACGATCCGGGCGCGCTGCGCCAGCGCTTGCGCCGTCTTGCGGCGCAGTGTCAACGCCACCAGTTCCTCGCGCTGCGTCTCGGTCAAAACCAAAAGTGCCTTGGGTCGTCCGCTCATCGCTGCCGCGTCGAGTACGCCACGGACACAACGGACTTCAACGTCAAACAATAGTTCAACGAACTTCGAACTCATAACACTAGTGTGTCATCATGATCATGGCAGATAACAAAGCGGCGGGCGCTTTCGTTCCAAACAGACGCGCATTCGGTCGCCCAGCGCTTGGCCAGCACCAGGAATTCATTGGCATCGGCTTGCACACAGAACAGGTCCGACTGGCGTTCGGCGATCCAGCGACCGACGTTGTGGTTGGTCGGCGTTGATTAGCCCTCATCCTCCGCCGAGGAAATCGCTCGCACGCGGAATCGGCGCTGGACAAGGCTGGCAGCGCATCATCGCCGTCGCCCGTCGCGTCAGCGCCCGGGGCGGATAATCGACGGTTGCAACGACCAACTTGCCAGGCAGAGCCGCGCGTCTTCCGCCTGTCCGGATGTTGGTGGTCTTCATCGATCTGTACGACCATCGCAAAGGCGTGATTGTTCTGGACCACGTCATGTACATTCCGCGATTGCGCTTCCCACCCTGGTGGGCATCTTCGATCTGCGCGATGTCTTGCTGTTTCCGGCGCTGCTCGCGTTCGCGCCTGGCCAGCCTGGCCTTGTGCTTCACCCGCCACGCGGTCTTGTCGTTCACGCCAAGATGGCGCATGAATTCGAGTGCGGCACCTGGCGCGTTGGCGACAATCGGTGGGCCGATGGTCCATGGCGTGGCGGGTCGGCCGCCCGCAGGCCACACCGGATGCAAGCCTGGCGCCGAGGCCTTCATATCGCGCAAACATCGGCCGCGACAGGCTTGGCGCATTCATCCTCGGAGATCGCCATGGTTCGCCACACGTCCGCCCGCCTCGCCCCGCTCGCCGCCTGCCTGCTGCTGGGCGCCTGCAGCACCACGCAGGTCGCCCAGGTGCAGCCGATCGACGGCGTCATCTCCGGCCAGTGCCACATCGACAAGGTCCGCGGCGCGATCGGCCTGGCCGCCACGCAGACCACCGTCGAGCGCGCCCGCGTCGACAGCGACAGCCTGAAGGTGCAGGTGGCGAACAGCAGCGTCGGCCACAGCGGCGCCACCTCCAGCGGCGTGGACAGCGCAACCCGCGGCGCCGGCGAGAGCGGCGGCGAACGCCTGACCATCGAGGTCGGCCCGTACAACAACATCACCACGCTGTATTGCGGTTGAGGCTGAGGGCGTGCGGCGCCGGGTGAGCGGCGCGGACAAAGCCGTTGCGCCGCGTTCGCGTTGCACCGTGGTGGCGCTACACGCGACCGAGCGGCCGCGCCTGCGGGTCGCTCACGTGCGTTTGCGTGGACGCGCCGCTCTTGCGGCCGCGCTGCGGCCGGCCAGGCGCGATGCTGCCGGCGCGGCCGATCTGGCGCCTGCCGCCTTCGCACCCGGTTTCCTCGCGCCCGCGGCCTTGGCCACCTTGCGCGCCGCCGCGCGCGCCTGCGCCAGGTACTTCAACATGGCCAGGTCCCACTGCCGCTCGCCGCGCACGCGCTCGCTCAGCCCGTGCAACGCGCCGCCGCGCCAGCCGGCGAACACGCACGGGTCGATGTAGGCCTTGCGGCACACCGCCGGGGTATTGCCCAGCGCATCGGCCACCTTGCGGATCACCGCATTCTGCGCCAGCTTCAGCGCGCGCTCGCTGCTGGGTTCGGGTAAAGGCAGCTGCGCCAGGCGCTGCAGCGCGGCGCGGGTGCCGCCCCAGGTGCGGAAGTCCTTGGCGGTGAATCTCTCGCCCATCGCCTTGCGCAGGTAGTTGTTGACTTCGCCCGAGTCCACCGGCTGCAGCTGGCCGTCGTCGTCGCGGTACTGGAACAGTGCTTGCCCAGGCAATTGCTGGCAGCCGCGGATCAGCTTGACCAGGCGCACGTCGTCGACCTCGATGTCGTGTTCCTGCCCGCCCTTGCCACGGAACTTCAGCCGCGCGCGGCCGCCCTTGACGAATTCCAGGTGGCGGTTGCGCAGCGTGGTCAGGCCGTAGGAACGGTTGCTGCGCGCGTATTCGGCGTTGCCGACGCGCACCAGGGTCTCAGCCATCAGCGCCACCACCATCGCCAGCACCTTGTCGCGCGGGTAGCCGGGCAGCGCCAGGTCGCGGCGCAGGCGCCGGCGCAGCCGCGGCAGGGTCTGGCCGAAGGCCATGATCCGTTCGAACTTGCCGTCGCCGCGCACCTGCGCCCAGTCGGCGTGGTAGCGGTACTGCTTGCGCCGCCGCGCATCGCGGCCGGTAGCCTGCACATGGCCGTTGGCCCGGGTGCAGATCCACACCTCGGTATAGGCTGGCGGGATGGCCAGCTGGCGGATGCGCTGCAGGGTCGGCGCGTCGCGCACCGCGCTGCCGTCGGGCAGGCGGTAGCCGAAGCCCTTGCCGGCGCGGCGGCGGGCGATGCCGGGCTGGTCGTCGCTGACGTAGACCAGGCCGGCGCTGCTGGCGGCCTGCCTGGCCTGCTGCGCGTGTGCCGCCTCGGCGGCGGTGGTGCGGGACGCGTTGGACATCGGGATGCCAGCGATGGAGGAGCCGGGATTGTCGGCAGCGCGCTGCCTAGGCCGCGTCAACGGCGCACCGGTTAACGTGCGGCGAACGCGACTTGTCCGATTCTTCTGCACTTATGCTGGACCCGTCCACCCTCCACCCACCAGGAGCCCCGATGAGCACTTTCCTTTCTTCTCGTGCGTCCGCGCGTGCCGGCCTGCTCGGCACGGCCTGCCTGGCGCTGGCATTGGCCGCGTGCACCGCGCCACCGCCGGACGAGCAGGAACAGGTGGCGGCCAAGGCCCAGGCCGCCGCGCAACGGGCCGCCGCGCCGGATCCGGCCAGCGCCCCCGAGCCGCCGCCGGTGGGCACGTGCGACGCCTCGCAGGCGCAGGGCCTGGTCGGCCAGGCGGCCGAACAGGCGCTGTTGGATCAGGCGCGCACCGACACCGGCGCCAAGCGCGTGCGCGTGCTCAAGCCGAACCAGGCCGTGACCATGGAGTTCGACGGCGAACGGCTCAATATCGAAGTCGATGCCAAGAACCAGATCACCGGCGTGCGCTGCGGCTGAGGTCCGTCCGCCGCCGCCGATGGGCGGCGAATCCGGCCGCGGCGGCAAGGCGGTTGCCGCGGCTACGGTTGCAGCTGCAACCATGTATTGCGGCACCGCACCAACATGTGCTTTAGTCGATGTACCGGTGACCTCAAGATGCGCTCCAGGATAGAGCGGGGGCGAGTGTCGCCGCGTTCCTTCGGATCGCTTTTCAGAGGCAGACATGGCCCCCCGCCACCGCCACGGGCTCTACGACCCCCAAGACGAGCGCGATGCCTGTGGTTTCGGCATGGTCGCGCAACTCGATGACCAACCCTCGCGGGCCTTGGTGGATACTGCCATTGCCGCGTTGTCGCGGATGACCCACCGCGGCGGCGTCGCCGCCGACGGCCTGACCGGCGACGGCTGCGGCCTGCTGATCCGCAAACCCGATGCGTTCCTGCGCGCGCTGGCGCGCGACGCCGGCATCGCGGTGGGCGCGCGCTTCGCCGCCAGCCAGGTGTTCATGCCGCGCGAGGACGCGGACGCCGCCGCGCGCTGCCGCCAGGCGCTGGAAGAGGAACTGGTCCGCGCCGGCGCGCAGCCGCGCGGCTGGCGCGTCACCCCCACCGACGATGCGGTGTGCGGGCAGCTGGCCAAGGACACCTTGCCGCACATCGAGCAGGTGTTCGTCGATGCCGGCCCCGAGCAGGGCGAGGACGCCTTCGCCCTGGCCCTGTTCCTGGCGCGCCGCCGCGCCGAGCAGCGCCTGCGCGACATCGCCGACTTCTACGTCACCACGCTCTCACCCAACGGCATCAGCTACAAGGGCATGGTGCTGCCGGACAAGCTCAGCACCTTCTACCCGGACCTGCAGCGCAACGACCTGGCCTCCAGCGCCATCGTCTTCCACCAGCGCTTCTCGACCAACACGCTGCCGCGCTGGCCGCTGGCGCATCCGTTCCGGCTGCTCGCGCACAACGGCGAGATCAACACCATCGAGGGCAACCGGCACTGGGCGCAGGCGCGCAGCAAGGTGTGGAAGACCCCGCGCTTCGACATCGCCGAGTTCGACCCGGTGATCTCGATGCACGGCTCGGACTCGCAGAGCCTGGACAACATGCTCGAGCTGCTGGTCGCCGGCGGCATGGACCTGCTGCAGGCGCTGCGCATCCTGGTGCCGCCGGCCACCCAGTCGCTGGAATTCAAGGACGCCGACCTGGCCGCGTTCTACGAGTTCTACGGGCTCAACACCGAGCCGTGGGACGGCCCGGCCGGCATCGTCGCCTGCGACGGCCGCTACGCGGCGTGCATGCTGGATCGCAACGGGCTGCGCCCGGCGCGCTGGATGCTGACCTCCGACCGCCATTTCCTGGTCGCCTCCGAAGCGGGCGTGTGGGAACTGCCGGCCGAGCGCGTGACCCGCAAGGGCAAGCTCGGCCCGGGCGAGATGATGGCCATCGACCTCAAGCGCGGCGACCTGCTCGACTCGGACGCGATCGACCGCATCAACCGCGGCCGCGCCCCGTACAAGCAGTGGCTGCAGCAGGGCGTGACCTACCTGCAGACCGAACTGATCGACCCGTCGCTGGTCGAGGAGCCGTTCGACGAGCGCACCCTGCGCAGCTACCACAAGCTGTTCCAGCTCAGCACCGAGGAAGTGGAGCAGGTGCTGCGGCCGCTGGCCGAGACCGAGCAGGAAGCCACCGGCTCGATGGGCGACGACACCCCGATGGCGGTGCTCAGCCGCCATACCCGGCCGCTGTACGACTATTTCCGCCAGGCCTTCGCGCAGGTCACCAACCCGCCGATCGACCCGCTGCGCGAAGACTGCGTGATGTCGCTGACCACCCAGCTCGGCAAGGAGACCAACATCTTCCATGCCGGCCCGGAGACGGTGAACCACGTCATCCTCAATTCGCCGGTGCTCAGCCAGCGCAAGCTGCGCCAGCTGCTGAAGATGGAGCAGTACCAGACCCGCAACGCGCAGATCGACCTGTCCTACAGCGTCGAGGAAGGCCTCAAGGCCGGCCTGGAGCGGATCTGCGCCGAGGCCGAGCAGGCCGCGCGCGACGGCAAGGTCATGCTGCTGCTGACCGACCGCTACCCGGTGCCGGAACGGCCGATGGCGCATGCGCTGCTGGCCACCGGCGCGGTGCACCACCACCTGTCGCGGGTGGGCCTGCGCTGCGACGTCAACCTGATCATCGAGACCGGCACCGCGCGCGATCCGCACCACATGGCCTGCCTGCTCGGCTTCGGCGCCACCGCGGTGTATCCGTACCTGGCCTACCAGACCCTGTTCGACCTGGGCCGGCGCGGCATCCTGCTGCTGAAGAAGGGCGGCGAACAGGCGCAGATCGGCCGCAAGTACCGCAAAGGCATCTACAAGGGCCTGTCCAAGATCATCTCCAAGATGGGCATCTGCACCATCGCCAGCTACCGCGGCGCGCAGCTGTTCGAGATCGTCGGGCTGGACCCGGACGTGGTGCAGCTGTGCTTCCCCGACACCGCCGCGCGCATCGGCGGCGTGGGCCTGGCGCGGCTGGACCACGAGGCGCGGCAGCTGGGCGCGCGCGCCTGGAACGACCTGCTCAAGCCGGAAGTGGGCGGGCTGCTGAAGTACGTGCACGGCGGCGAGTACCACATGTACAACCCGGACGTGGTCATGACCCTGCAGCGCGCCACGCGCAGCGGCGACCAGGCCGACTGGGCGGCGTACGCCGACGCAGTGCATGCGCGCCCGCCCTCGGCGCTGCGCGACCTGCTGCAGCTGCGCCAGGCCGAGGTGCCGACCCCGCTCGACCAGGTCGCCCCGGCCGCGGACCTGCTGCGCCGCTTCGACACCGCCGCGATCAGCCTGGGCGCGCTGTCGCCCGAGGCGCACGAGGCGCTGGCGGTGGCGATGAACCGCCTCGGCGGGCGCAGCAACTCCGGCGAAGGCGGCGAAGATCCGGCCCGCTACGGCACCGAGAAGCGCTCCAAGATCAAGCAGGTGGCCTCCGGCCGCTTCGGCGTCACCCCCGCGTACCTGGTCAACGCCGAGGTGCTGCAGATCAAGGTCGCACAGGGCGCCAAGCCCGGCGAAGGCGGCCAGCTGCCCGGGCACAAGGTCAACGAGCTGATCGCGCGGCTGCGCTACGCCAGGCCCGGCATCGGCCTGATCTCGCCGCCGCCGCACCACGACATCTATTCGATCGAGGACCTGGCGCAGCTGATCTACGACCTCAAGCAGGTCAATCCGCAGGCGCTGGTGTCGGTGAAGCTGGTCAGCCATGCCGGCGTGGGCACCATCGCCGCCGGCGTGGTCAAGGCCGGCGCCGACCTGATCACCGTGTCCGGCCACGACGGCGGCACCGGCGCCAGCCCGCTCAGCTCGATCCGCTATGCCGGCGTACCGTGGGAACTGGGCCTGGCCGAGTCGCACCAGGCGCTGGTCGCCAACGACCTGCGCGACCGCACCATCCTGCAGACCGACGGCGGCCTGAAAACCGGCCTGGACGTGGTCAAGGCCGCGATCCTGGGCGCCGACAGCTTCGGCTTCGGCACCGCTCCGATGATCGTGCTCGGCTGCAAGTACCTGCGCATCTGCCACCTCAACAACTGCGCCACCGGCGTGGCCACGCAGGACGAGCGCCTGCGCGCGAACCAGTTCACCGGCCTGCCCGAGCGCGTGGAGAACTTCTTCAGGCTGCTGTCCGAAGAAGTGCGGCAGTGGCTGTCGTACCTGGGCGCACGCTCGCTGGACGAGATCGTCGGCCGCACCGAGTTGCTGCAGCAGTTGGACGTGTCGCCGCGCGAAGGCGTGCGCGTGGATCTGTCGCGGCTGCTCCAGGATGTCCGCTACGACGGTAGCCATTGCGTGGCGCAACGCCTGTACGAATCGCCGGACAGCCTAGCCACGCAAATGGACGGCCTGCTCGCCGACGCGATCGCCGACAAGACCGGCGGCGAGCATCGCTTCCTGATCCACAACACCGACCGCTCGATCGGCGCGCGCCTGTCCGGCGCCATCGCTCGCGCGCATGGCAACCACGGCATGGACGAAGCACCGCTGACCCTGCGCTTCCGCGGCGTGGCCGGGCAGAGCTTCGGCGCGTTCAACGCCGGCGGCCTGCAGCTGGAGTTGGAAGGCGAGGCCAACGACTACGTCGGCAAGGGTATGGCCGGCGGCCGCCTGGTGGTGCGTCCGCCGCGCGGCGCGCGCTTCGAGGCGCGCAGCACCGCGATCCTCGGCAACACCTGCCTGTACGGCGCCACCGGCGGCGAACTGTACGCCGCCGGCCGCGCCGGCGAGCGCTTCGGCGTGCGCAACTCCGGCGCGCTGGCGGTGATCGAGGGCGCCGGCGACCATTGCTGCGAGTACATGACCGACGGCATCGTGCTGGTGCTGGGCAAGGTCGGGCTCAACTTCGGCGCCGGCTTCACCGGCGGGCTGGCCTATGTGCTCGACGTGGACCGCGACTTCGTCGACCGCTACAACCACGAGCTGATCGACATCCATCGCATTTCCGCCGAAGGCTTCGAGAGCCATCGCCAGCACCTGCACAAGCTGGTTGGCCGCCACCGCGAACTGACCGGCAGCATCTGGGCGCAGCAGCTCCTCGACGAGTTCCGCGACTACGTCGGCAAGTTCTGGCTGGTCAAGCCGAAGGCGGCGAGCATCGAGTCGCTGACCGAGTCGTTGCGGCGCGCCGCCTGATCGATGCATCCCCTCTCCTGCGTTCGGGAGAGGGGATCACGCAGGCGCTGCGCGCCCCGTACCCTCATCCGCCCCTTCGGGGCACCTTCTTCCGGGGGGAGAAGGGATTTCGCCACGGAATCTTTTTATGAGCCGCAAGCAAGCCTTCCAGTTCCTCGACCTGCCCCGGCAGATGCCGCAGCGCATCCCGGTGGAGCTGCGCACGTCCGGCGACTGGAACGAGCTGTACGGCAAATTCGACAAGGCCGACGCGCAGTACCAGGCTGGGCGCTGCCTGGATTGCGGCAATCCGTACTGCAGCTGGAAATGCCCGGTGCACAACGCGATCCCGCAGTGGCTGCAGCTGGTGCAGGAGAACCGCATCGAGGAAGCGGCGGCGCTGTGCCACAGCACCAATCCGCTGCCGGAAGTGTGCGGCCGGGTGTGCCCGCAGGACCGCCTGTGCGAAGGCAGCTGCACGCTGGAGGAATTCGGCGCGGTCACCATCGGCGCGGTGGAGAAGTACATCGTCGACACCGCGCTCAACAACGGCTGGCGCCCCGACCTGAGCCAGGTCCAGGCCACCGGCAAGCGCGTGGCGGTGGTCGGCGCCGGCCCGGCCGGGCTCAGCTGCGCCGACCGGCTGGTGCGCGCCGGCATCCATGCGGTGGTGTACGACCGCTACGAGCAGATCGGCGGCCTGCTGCAGTTCGGCATCCCCAGCTTCAAGCTCGACAAGCGCGTGATCGACAAGCGCCGCGAGGTGCTCGAAGACATGGGCGTGGCGTTCCGCCTGGGCGTGGAGATCGGCCGCGACGTGAGCCTGGAACAATTGCTCGGCGAATACGACGCGGTGTTCCTCGGCACCGGCGCCTACCGCTACACCGACGGCGGCCTGGCCGGCCAGGACCTGCCCGGGGTGCTGCCGGCGCTGCCGTTCCTGGTGCAGAACAGCCGCATCGTCGGCGGCAACGACCCGTGGGGCCGGCCGATCGCCGGCTGGGAAGACAAGATCGCGCTGCCCGACCTGAGCGGCAAGCGCGTGGTGGTGCTCGGCGGCGGCGACACCGGCATGGACTGCGTGCGCAGCGCCATCCGCCTGGGCGCGGCCAAGGTCACCTGCGCCTATCGCCGCGACGAGGCCAACATGCCCGGCTCGGCGCGCGAAGTGGCCAACGCGCGCGAGGAAGGCGTGCGCTTCCTGTTCAACCGCCAGCCGCTGGCGGTGGAAGCCGATGCCGCCGGCAACCTGGCCGGCGTGCGCGTGGTGGAGACCCGCCTCGGCGAACCCGACGCGCGCGGCCGCCAGGCCGCGGTGCCGATCGCGGGCAGCGAATCGCTGCTGGATGCGGACGTGGTCATCATCGCCTTCGGCTTCTCGCCGAGCGTGCCGGAATGGCTGGCCGCGCAGGGCGTGGAAGGCACCGCCAACGGCCGCATCCTGGCCGGCGGCGGCGATCCCCACGGCAGCGGCCGCCTGCCGTACCAGACCACCAACCCGAAGCTGTTCGCCGGCGGCGACGCGGTCCGCGGCGCGGACCTGGTGGTGACCGCGGTGGCCGAAGGCCGCGACGCCGCCGCCAGCATCGCCGAATGGATCGGCAACCGCCTGCCGGTGACCGCCCAGGCCGCGGCCTGAGCGATAGCGCGCGCTCGGCTGCGCAAACACGCTGGGCAGGAGGCGCTACAGATGGGCCACGCGCGGCAGGGATCGGCAGGGGTCGGCAACCCACGGAAACCGCCCTGAGCGCCAGCAGCGGCGCGCTCGCAAGTGGGCCGCAGGGGCGCAGAAAAACCGGTGCATGAAGACCGCAGGTGTGGCGGGGCGACAACTGCGCGCGCCGGGGGATGCCCCCTGCCAACCCGCGCCGACCGGGCGCCCCACCTATCTGAGCCGCGTCGGCGCCGCCTGCGCGTGCCTGCGGCCCGCCCTGATCTTCGACCGTGCGGGCTGCCCACGAAAAAGCCGCCCCGTGGGGCGGCTCCTGTACGGTCTAGCGCTGGGGGGCCTGACTTACTCGGTCGAGGGCTTCCGACCCTCGCCGCGCAACTCATGCTCGGCGGCCAGGGCGAGGAACGCCGAGCGGCTCATGCGCCGGGTAGCAGCGGCGGCGTCGATCTTGCCGAGCAGGTTCTCCGGCAGGCTGATGTTGAGCCGCACCGCGCGCGTGTTGATCTTCGTCAGGTCGATGTCGACCAGCATCCAGAACCCGCTCTTGAACTCCCGCTGCCGGCGGTACTTGTCCACGATGTTCGCTCGCGGCGGCGCGCGTTCCTCGTCTTCGTACATCAGCTCGACCGCCTCCTGCAGCGCGGCCGGAAGATCCTCCAGGCTGTCCACCGCGCTATGCACTCCGGGCATGTCCGGCACGATCGCACCGTAGGCGCTGTTCTCGTCCTTATGGACGTACACGGGATAGAGCATCACTTCCTCCAACCGGCTTGCCGGAAAATGCTGGCGACCGTACCCGCCGGCAGGTCTTTCTTCGGGTGCGGAACGATGACCGTCCGATCACCCTTCCGGAGCTTGTGGTGGCTGCCGCGCACTGAGACGATCTCGAATCCCTCAGCCTGAAGCTGCTTCAGTAGGGTGCGGCTGTCCATGTGTGTAAGGATACACACACTACAACGGAAGCACACACGTTTACACAAACGAAAGTTGGGGCCGCACCTGAATGTGGTCCCTGCCGGTCAGGCCTCGTTTGCCAGGCGCTCGCGCGCCACGTCGGCGTAATGCGCAGTCATCTCGACACCGGTGCAGCCGTAACCTTCCAGCGCCGCCGCCGCCAGCGTCGTGCCACTGCCGGCAAAGGGATCGAGGATCCGTCCACCCTGCTCGCAGATCCGCACCAGCTGCCGCATGAGCGCCGTGGGCTTGCCAGTGAGGTGGTGCTTGTCGGCCTTGCACACCGGCTCGCGGATGACGCCAGGCAGCGCGGGCGAGCGGCGTTGCAGCGGCATGTGGCCCTTGCTGCCCCACACGATGTACTCGGCCTGGTTTCGGAAGCGACCCAGCTGCGGTCGCACGCCCTGAGTCTTGTCCCACACCGTGATGCCGCGCCAGGTGAATCCGGCAATCTGCAGCGCGTCGGTGGTCAGCGGCAGCTGCCGCCAGTCGGTGAATAACAACACGGGCGCGCCATCCTTCAACAGCCGCGCGCAGTCGGATACGCCACCGGCACCAATCTGGATCACATCGGTGCACTGTTCGGCGTCGGCCGACTGAAACTCAATCCAAACGAGGAGCGTCGCAAGGCCCGGGCGCGCGGCATCACCCTGCGGGAAGGGCTGGACCTGCACCTGAACTCCCGGCGGCTGTCGCGAGCGAGCATGTCGTGCAGGAAGGCGGCCCGCCCTCCATTGTCGAGCTGGCGGTTCAGCGCGTCGAAGAACGCGTGGTCGTTTTTGCGGGAGTCCACGTCCACGACCAGGTCCGTCAAGCCGAGGCGCGCGCCCAAGTTGCCGCCGCGCACGCGCGCCTCAGCTTCGGGCCGACGCGGGAGAACTTCGGGCCGACGCCCTGGCAGCGGTACCAGGCGAGCGTCGTGTACTTGAGGCACAGGAACTGCGCGGCCTCGTCGGCGGTGAGCAGGGCTTCGTCGGGCAGCGAGTGCAGTTCCGCGAGCAGGTTTGTTTCCATCTCTTGTGACTCCGGGCAGGCTCCCGGCGCGGCGAAGTGCCGCGTCGGGACTGCCTGCTGTGCGTCGCAGAGATGGACCCGTTATTCCCCTCAGTCGGCGGGGCGGGCCTCGGCTGTTTGGGCCACCGAAAACCTGGCGGCGTCGGCAGCTGGTGCCGCCGACACGACACATGATGCAACAAGCCGGCGCGCGAATATGCCAACGTTTGTGCGGTCGCCCCGGTGAGTCCAGGAGGTCCGGTCAGGTCCGGGCAGCTCAGCGCCTAGGCCGATGCGCCTGGACGCGACACGGGCTACCTGATGAACTTATTAAGGCCGGACAAGTCAGGAACAACGGCTACTTACAGCCACGGCAAGCGGTGGCGCTCTCTAGAACGAGCCAGTGACTAGGGATACAGTGAGTTCGTCAAGGAGGGGAGATGGGGCGAAATGTCTGCTGGCGATTCGTAGGGGTGCTAGGCCTGTGCTTGGCGCTCATGGCTGCTTCTGCCTGGGCGGCCACGTCCGCTCCCCAGGAAACAACACCACGTCTCCTGCTGCTGCAGCCAGAAGGTTCCATCGATTTGGCAAGCGCCAAGGTCGCGATCGACCGAATGATTGATCCTTCCATCGACTCTGACGCCACGTTGCGCGAGGTCGATCAGTGGGCAGCGAAGGCGCGGGCTTCCCAGCCGGTGCGTCGAACAAGGTCAAGATGGATCTGCTCATTTCGACGCTCTACGAGCCAGGCCTGTGGAATGACCATCGGCTGTTCGGATACGACTACACCGACCCGTTCGGCCACGACATCAAGAAAGGTCTGCTGTCGCATTACTTCGCCACGCGCAAGGGCCAGTGCGTCATCATGCCAATCGCCTTCTTGGTCATCGGCCAGCGGCTGGGCTTGCCGTTGACCATGACCACGGCACCGTATCACTTGATCGTCAAATACGGCGACGAAGAACAGGGCCAGTGGACGAATTTCGAGGCCACCAGCGCCTTGTTCCATCCGGATAGTGGCGACGAACAGGCCATAAGCATTCCGCCCGAGGCGACGCGCAACGACACGTTTCTACGCCCTTTCTCGCAACGGGAAACGGTGGCCCTGTTCGCAACAGCTTCCCTATTGCCCCACTACCGGGAGAGGAAGCAGGCCGAACGCATGCTGGCAGCAAGTGACTTGAACCTGCCCCGCAGGAACGTACGCCAGGAAGCGATACTTTGATCGGGTTCTACCCCGTTATCACGGACACTGACGAGAAGGCCGATGCGGCCGATGAGGAGTGTTCATGTCGAAGCGAAGAAAGTTCAGTGTGGAGTTCAAGCGTGGTGCGCTTGAACAAGCTAGCCAGCCGGGCGTCAGTTGTGCACAGGTGGCTCGGGAGGTGGGTATCCGTGACAACCTGTTGACCCGCTGGAAGCGTGAGGCCACAAGCCGAGGCAACGGTGCCTTTGCTGGCGCGGGCACACCACGCGATGAGGAGCTGGGGCGTCTGAAGCGTGAACTGGCGCGGGTGAAGAAGGAACGGGATTTTTTGCGCGAAGCGGCGACGTTCTTTGCCAAGGGATCATCCTGAGGTATCAGGTGATCGAACGTTGCCGCCATGCGTTTCCGATCCGGCTGATATGCCGTTGCCTGCGGGTGTCGGCCAGTGGTTATTACGGTTGGAGCCGGCGCTTGCCGAGTGCCCGCCAGCGCGAGAACGAGCGCCTATCATGCCGCATCCGTGAACTGCACGAGGATAGCCGGTGCACGCTAGGTGCTGGTCGAATGCACGAAGACCTGGCCGATGAAGGCCAGCGGGTCGGCTTGAACCGTGTGGCTCGGTTGATGGCCGTTGATGGCTTGCAAGGTTGGCCCCGCCCGAAGCGTCGGGGGATGCGAGCCCGGCCGGCACTCACTCCGCCGGGCGTGCGCAACCGGCTGGAACGGGACTTCACCGCTCTGGAGCCGGATAGCAAATGGGTCACCGACATCACCGAGATCAAGACCGGGGAAGGCAAGCTCTATCTATGCGTTGTCTTGGACCTGTTCGACCATCGGGTGGTGGGCTGGTCCATGCATCATCGGCAAGATCGGCAGATGGTGATCCGGGCCGTGCAGACGGCTGTATGGCAGCGACAGGGCGACGAACCGGTGATCTTGCATTCGGATAGAGGCAGTCAGTTTCGAAGCGGTGACTATCAGACGTATTTGCTGACCAACACCCTGGTGTGCTCGATGAGCGCCGTGGGTCACTGCGCAGACAACGCCGCATGCGAGGGCTTCTTTGGCCTGCTCAAGCGCGAACGGATCTACCGCATGACCTATCCGACACTCGATGCGGCAAGAGCCGATGTGTTCCAATACATCGAGCGGCGCCACAACCCAAGGATGCGGCGAAGGATTGACAGAGAGGATTTGAAGTTTTCCACCCTTTCACGACCGGCCGTGATTTCGGGGTAGAACCCTCGATGTTCAACCGTTCCATCAGCTCGGCATAGCGCGTCATTTCGGTGCCACGGTCATAGGTCAAGCTGGTTCGCATGGATGCGGGGAGCTTCTTCATCTGACGGGTGAAACCTTCCAGTGCGTCTGTGGCGGTGCAGCCGTCCATCCGGCACAGCACCACAAAACGCGTCTTGCGCTCCACCAGGGTGCCAACACAGGAACGATTGAACGCTCCCTTGATCAAGTCACCTTCCCAATGTCCTGGGACCAACCGCTGTTGCACCTCTTCGGGTCGGTGCACGATCCGCGGTTCCTCAGGCACCCAGCTGCGTTTGGCGGCGGTCGTGCGCCGTGATCCCCGGGACGGCCTGCGCTGGCGCAACGCCTCCACAAGCTCCTTTTTCAGGCCGCCGCGCGGGTGCGCGTAGATCGTGGCGTAGATGGTTTCGTGACTGACGCGCTGGGCAGGATCATCCGGGGACATGAGGAGCAGCTTGGCAGCAATCTGCTGGGGCGACCAGCGCCACAGCACCAGATGATCGCGCACCATCTGGAATAAATCCGTTCCCGGTGTCAGCCGTCGCCGCCGAACGCTGTGCTGACGTCGTGTCCGGTAACGCATGGCCGCCTCTCGAGCACGGTAGACCGTGGCTTGCTGCCTGGCCAGCTCCCTGCTCGATGTCGACGGGCTTCTATCCAGCAGCCTGGATATCGAGCGTAAGCTCTGACCACGTCGCGTTTCGATTTGGAGTACCGCGCGCTCTTCTGCGCTCAGGTGGAGATAGCTTCTTGACATGCATACACCCTACTGGCTGAGAGGGTGTCGCGCTTGGAAGTTGAGTCTAAGCTCCTTCCTGCAGCGCGCCTTTGACCCCCAGAACAACCAGTCCAGGGGAGTGTGGTCGCAGAGCGCCGAAGAGATCACACGGCGGGCCCAGCAGCCATGAAAGCGCTAGCTCCCATCGCCTTGCTGGCATCACTGGCACTCTACCTCGCGCAGATTTTCCTTTACACGAAGGATCAAGAAATCATCGTGTACGGTGTGTTCGGCGCGCTGTGGTTCTTGGCTATGTACCTCAATGCGTTCAGCGTCCAAGTCAGGACCACGACCACGGGCATCATCCTTCTTTCCGGTATAGCCGCTTTCGGCTTTGGGTTCGTTCCTCATCGCCTGCGCCTTGGCCCAGGGTTCGACATCTACGTGGCCCTGTTCCCAGTGATCCACTTCCTGGCGACCTTCGCCTTCTTGTCAGCCCAGCGCAAGGCTGCGAGCTAAGGCCGCCCCTACTTCGCTTGGGCCACGCCTCGACCTGAAAAAACCATTCCCGCTGGCGCTTGCAGCGGCTGGAACGCTGACTGCGTAGGATGGTGCCGCTTGTCCGAATCGAACGGACGACCTACTGATTACAAATCAGTTGCTCTACCGACTGAGCTAAAGCGGCAAGAACGACGGCAGTGCCCGCGCTCGGGCTGTCGCGGTCTACTTGGCGGCGGCCGTGGCACGCCTGCGGCGCTGCGCTCCATTCTAGCGCAGCGTGACGCAGTCCAGCACGCGCTGCCGCTGTGCGCCGAACTGCCGGCGCAGCAACCCGGCCTGCGCCGCGGAGTCCGCGCGCAGGTCCAGCCACCAGCGCGACTGGCCGCGGCCGCCGCTGGGAATCAGGTCGACGTTGAAGCCGGCACGGGCCAGTTCGGCCTGGCGGCGTTCGGCGCCTTCACGGCTGCGGTATTGGCCCAGGGCGATGGCGTCGCCCGCATCGCCCTGGTGGATCGGATAGTAGTCGCGGATGCCAGCGGCGGCGATGCGCTCGACCGCGGCCTTGATCCCGTCCCGGCCGCCGATGGTCGGCAGCAGTACGCGGAAACGGGTGGCGTCGCCATCGCCGACCTCGCGCAGGCGCGGGCGCGGCATGCTGGCGCCCGCGGCGGCAATCGCCGCCTCCGCGGCGGCACGGTCCGGATACGGGCCCAGGCTCAGGCAGGCGGCGGCAGGCGCGGCCGCAGCGACGGGTGCGACACTGGACGGTTCGGGCGGCGGCGCAGCGATGGCCTGGGCTGCGGTGATGGGCGCCGCAGTGGTCGCAGACGCGGCCGCAGCGGGCGTGCCAGGGATCGCGGCGACGGCGGTCGGCGCGCTGGCTGCGCGGTCGCTCGGTGCCGCAATGGAGGCTGTCGGCGCTGGAGGGGATGCCTGTGGCGCGGCCGCCGACGCCTGCACCAATTGCAGCGTCGCCACCCCGGCGGGGAGTGCCGGCATCGGCGCCGGGTCCGGCGTCTGCGGCTGCGACGCCCACCACAGCGCGACGCCGAGATTGAGGATGGCCAGGACGACGAGCAGGGCGCGGACGGGCATGCGCGGATTCTACCCGGCGCGCGCGGCCGCGGCATGCGCCTGCGCCCACAGCGCCAGCCCGTCGAGCACCAGCGACGGGCGCTGCTCGGCGGCCGGCAACGCGTGCAGCAACGCCGGCGCGCCGCCGCCATGCAACAGCAGGCGCGGCCGCCGCGCCAGCAGCGCTGCGCCGTGCCGCAGGCTGCGCTCGATCAGCGCCAGCGCCGCGCCGTCGCAGCCGGAGGCGAGCGCATCGGCGGTGTCGGCGGCGAACTCGTGGTAGTCGCCGCCTTCGGCCGGCAGTTGCGCGGCGCGCTGCTGCAGGGCCTGGCGCATCGTGGTCGGTGACGGCGCGATGCGCCCGCCGTGGTGCAGGCCGTCGCGGTCGAGCAGGTCCAGGGTCAGCGCGGTGCCGACCCCGACCACCAGCACGTCGCCGCCGCCGCCGTGCGCGGCGAGCAGCGCCAGGAAGCGGTCCACCCCGAACCTGTGCGGCTGCGCGTAGGCGATGCGCACGCCGGCGCAGGCGGCCTCGGTACGCACCACCTGCACCTGCGCGAAGCGGGTGCGCAGCGCGTCCAGCACCGCCGCGGTCGACGCCGGTGCCGCGACGCTGGCGACATGGGCGGTCTGGCCGCGCGGCAGCGCCGCCGCCGCCGCCGCATCCATCGCGTCGCCGCCATGCGCCCAGGCCTGCACCGCGCCGGTGCGACCACGTTCCAGCGCGGCGAACTTGAAGCGCGAATTGCCCAGGTCGAACAGCCAGTCGCTCATGCCGGCCTCACGCTGACTTCGCCGGCATGCAGCGACCGCTCGCCATCGGCGAACGCCACCCGCAGTGCGCCGTCGTCGGCCAGGCCCAGCGCCACGCCCTCGCGCGCGCCGCCGCCATCGTCGATGCGCACCGCACGCCCGGCGAGCAGGTCCAGCGCGGCATAGCGCGGCAGGAACGGCGCCAGGCCCTGGGCGTCGAACAGCGCCAGCGCCGGCAGCAGTTGCGACAGCACGGCGGCGGCGATCGCGTTGCGCGAGACGGCGGCGCCGGCCAGCGTGGCCAGGTCGGTCCACGGCTGCCCGATCGCCGCGGCGCTGGCCGCCGGCATGCGCACGTTGAGGCCCAGGCCGATCACCGCGCGCGCTGGCCCGGCGAACTCGCCGCCGCCCTCGACCAGCAATCCGCCCAGCTTGCGCCCCTCGGCGAGCAGATCGTTCGGCCATTTCAGCCCGACCGTGGCGAAGCCGGCCGCGCGCAGCGCCTCGGCCACGGCGACGCCGGCCGCCAGGCTCAGCCCGCCCAGCCGCCCCAGTCCGCCATCGAAGCCGCGCGCCACCGACAGATACAGGTGCGCCGCCAGCGGCGAGGCCCAGACCCGGCCACGGCGGCCGCGGCCACCGGTCTGACGCTCGGCCAGCAACACCTCGCTGCCGCGCGCCGGCGCCGGCCGCGCCAGCAGGGTGCTGTTGCTGGAGGCCAGGCTCCAGGCGATCTCCAGCGCGCCCAGTTCCGTGTGCGCCGCCGGCGCCAGTGCGGTGCGGATGCGCTCGGCATCGAGCAGTTCCAGCGGCCGCGCCAGTCCGTAGCCCTCGCCGACGCGACCGTCGATCTCCACCCCGGCCGCACGCAGGCCCTGGATGCGCTTCCACACGGCGGCCCGGGTCAGCCCGAACGCGCGCGCCAGGGTGTCGCCGGAAAGTCGGCCCTGGCTGAGCCGGACCAATAGTTCGCGATCGTCCACGCCGCTTCCATCGCCTCGAATCGGAAAATTATGCGGTAAGCGCCTGTCCGCGCCCAGCGGCCCTGCAGCGGGAGGAAACCGCGTTAGAATGGGCATTCACCGCCGCTCGCCCTGGATGCCGACGATGCGCCGCTTCCTGCCGTGCCTGATCTTGCTGCTCCCGCTGGCGGCCGCCCACGCGTCCGATGCGCTGGCGAGCAAGCAGCGCAACGACTGTGTGTACACCGATGCGGCCGACGCGCAGGCACACCCGGCTCCGGCGGGGCGCCGGCCCGCCGCCGCGGCCAAGCCCCCCGGCGCTGCCCCGAACGGCGGCGGCAGCGACAGCGACCTGGTGCCGCGCCTGCGCATGCCCAAGTGGCACAGCTTCCTGCCGGGGATGTTCCGCTGATCCCACGCTGGTTGCGTTGGCTGTCGCCGGCGCCTGCCCCGATCGACGATGCGACCTGGCATCTGATACGGCAGCGCTGCGCCTGGGTGGCGGCGCTGGATCCGGCGCGCGAATGGACGCTGCGCGCGCTGGCGGCGCAATTCCTGCAGCGCAAGACCATCTCGCCGCTGGCCGGCCTGACCCTGGATGCAGTGCAGCGCACCTTGCTGGCCGCGCTGTGCTGCCTGCCGCTGCTGGAATTCGGCGCGGCCGGCCTGCGCGGCTGGTCGCAGCTGCTGGTGTATCCGGACGCGTTCCGCGTGCAGCGCAGTCATGTCGATGCGGCCGGCGTGCTGCACGAATGGGATGACGAACTGATCGGCGAATCCTGGGACGGCGGCCCGCTGATCCTGTCCTGGGCCGACGTGCAGGCCGACCTGGACGCCCCCCGCACCGGCTACTGCGTGGCGGTGCACGAGATGGCGCACAAGCTCGACGTGCTCGACGGCGCGCTGGACGGCACGCCGCCGCTGCCGCGCGACTGGCAGCGGCGCTGGGCCACCGACTTCCAGCGCAGCTACGACGTCTTCTGCCAGCGGGTGGACCGCGGCCGCGCCACCGAGATCGATGCCTACGCCGCCGAGGCGCCGGAAGAATTCTTCGCGGTGGTCAGCGAATACCACTTTTCCGCGCCGCAGCGATTGCAGCGCGAGATGCCGGAGGTCGCCGCGCACCTGGATCGCTTCTACGGCCGCTCCCCCTTCGCGGCTGGCTGATCGGCGGGGCGGCGCCGAGAGGCGCTACGCGACTGGCTGCATCACGACTACAACTGGCATAGACCACACATCGCCCTGGACGGACTTCCACCGGTCTCTCGACTGCTGCTCAGCCGAGGCAACCTATCGAAGCTCCACAGGCGTGCTGCTGCAACGCCTTCTTCGCCGCGATTTTGGCCTCGCCGCCGGGCATCGCCTTGATGTACCGCTGGCGCGGCTCCAGTTGCCTGAGCAGTTGCTGCACCGGCGCCGGCAGAGGCCTGTTGCAACTGGCCGCGCAGGAAGCCACTGCGCCCGTCGCGCTGCAGCTGCGACACGCTGGCGCTGTCCAGACCGGCGGCCATCGATTGCAGCCAGCGCGCGTCGTCGCGCTCAAGCACCTTCTGGCTGCCGGCGATGGCGGCCACGGTGAACAGCACCAGCAGCAACGACAGCAGCAGCCGCTGCGCGTTGCGCAGCGCACGCCGCCCATGCACGCGCAGACGCGATGCGGGACGATGCCGGGGTTCGGGCATGCGGCGCTCCTTGGACCGGAAACCGGGCGTGGCGAATCCGCGCAGTATCCGCGCATGGCCTCGGCCCGCGTTAAGCCGATGTCGGAACCCGGTGCGGCGTTTGCGCGGGATTCACTTGCCGACCATGCCGGCCGCCGGCGCGCCTTGGTCGGCCCTGGCCTGCCGCGTTGGCGCTCGTGGGCTCAGAGCCCGGGCGGCATGCTCACCAGGAACCGCGCGCCGCCCAGTTCCTCGGAACGGGTCACCTGCAGTTCGCCGCGATAGCCCTTCACCAGATCCTGCACGATCGCCAGGCCGATGCCGTGGCCTTGCACGCGCTCGTCGCCGCGTACGCCGCGTTGCAAGATGTGCGCGACCTCGTCGGGGGCGATGCCGGGGCCGTCGTCCTCCACCGCCATCACCAGCCCGGCCCGGCGGCTGCCGGCGGCCGGGGTCGGTCGCACGCTCAGCAGCACCCGCCGCCGCGCCCACTTGAACGCGTTCTCGAGCAGGTTGCCGAGCAGTTCCTGCAGGTCGCCGGGCTCGCCATGGAAGCGCGCGCTCGGCTCGATGTCGAACTCGCACAGCACGCCCTTGCTCGCATACACCTTCTCCAGGCCGCGCACGATCTCCTCGGCGTTGGGCTCGATCGGCAGCGGCGCGGCGAACAGCTTGTGGCCGCTGGAAGCAGCGCGGGTCAGCTGGTAGGAGACCAGATTGTTCATGCGCCGCAACTGCGCGTCCAGTTCCTTGCGCAACTCCGGGCCCTGGGTGCCGCTGTCGATCTGGGTGCGCAGCACCGCCAGCGGCGTCTTCAGGCTGTGCGCCAGGTCGGCCAGGGTGTTGCGCTGGCGGTCCAGGTTCTCGCGCTCGCTCTCGATGAAGGCGTTGATGCTGTCGGTCAGCGGTTCCAGTTCGCGCGGATGGCGATCGCCCATGCGCACCGCTTCGCCGCGCTGCACCTTGGTCAGCTCGTTGATCACCCGTCGCAGCGGGCGCAGGCTCCATTGCAGGATGAAGGCCTGCAGCAACAGCAGGATCAGGCCGGCGCCGCCGAGGTTGAACCACACCCGGCCACGGAACACGCGCAGCTGCGCGCCCAGGGCGCGGGTGTCTTCCATGATGTAGATGGTGACCGGGGTTTCCTTGTCGCGGCGCACGTAGGCCAAGCCGATGCCGTAACGGTAGACTTCGCCTTCGCTGCCGTCGATCTGGGTCATCGGCCAGGGACCGTCGAAGGTTTCCTGGCGCGGTTCGAGCATGCCGCCCCTGGGCGGCAGCGGGCCTTCGCTGGACATCGAGATCCAGCGTTCGTTGGGCATCACGATCTGCGCGTACAGGCCGCTGCCCGGCCGGTCGAAATGCGGGTCCGGCGGCGGCTTGTCGTTGTTGATGTACAGCGAGCCGTCGCGCGCCACGTCGACGTTGTTGGCGTAGGCGGTGGCGTAGCTCTTCAAGCGCTCGCGCAGATTGCTCAGCGCGGTGTCGGCGAAGGCCTGGTCCAGCGCATAGCCGGCCGCGGCCAGGAACGCCACCAGGCTCAGGCTGGCGGCCAGCAACTGGCGTGCCTGCAGCGAACGCGGGCGCCAACGCTTGTACCACTTGGGCCGCGCCGCCACGCCTTCGCGTCCTTCGGTTGCTCGCCGCGGGCGCGTGGGATCAGCCTTCGGTGCGCGGGATCGCGAACCGGTAGCCGCGGCCGCGCACGGTCTCGATCGGCTTCAGTTCGCCGTCCGGGTCCAGCTTCTTGCGCAGGCGCCCGATGAACACTTCCAGCACGTTGGAGTCGCGGTCGAAGTCCTGCTGGTAGATGTGCTCGGTGAGGTCGGCCTTGGAGACCAGTTCGCCGGCATGCATCATCAGGTACTCGAGCACTTTGTATTCGTAGCTGGTCAGGTCGACATTGCTGCCGCTGACGCTGACCGTCTGCGCCGCCAGGTCCAGCGCCACCGGGCCGCATTCCAGGGTCGGCTTGCTCCAGCCCGCGGCACGCCGCAGCAGCGCGTTGACCCGTGCCAGCAGTTCCTCGACGTGGAACGGCTTGACCAGATAGTCGTCGGCGCCCTGCTTGAGGCCCTCCACCTTGTCCTGCCAGCTGGAGCGCGCGGTGAGGATGAGCACCGGGAATTTCTTGCCTTCGTCGCGCAGCGCCTTGATCAGCTCCATTCCCGACATCTTCGGCAGGCCGAGATCGATGATGCCTACGTCGAAGGGCACTTCGCGGCCCATGTACAGGCCTTCCTCGCCGTCCTGCGCCGCATCCACTGCAAACCCCTCTCGTTTCAGGCGAGCAGCCAGGGTCTCTCGCAGCGGTGCTTCGTCTTCGACCAGAAGGATACGCATGAACTCTCCCTAGTGACTTACAGAATGGCCGGCGGCCGGGGCAGTGTGGATCGCAAGCGGAACCGAACTATCCAGGCTCAAGGGTTATCGTCGCGTGGTGGCTCGTCCGCGCCGGTCGGGTGGGGAACCCGCGGCGTCGCGCGGCCCGGCTGCGGATCGTCCATGTAGCGCACACGGCCGCGATCGTCCATGTACTTGACCCGGTTGATGTCGCGTCCGTCGAACGGCACGCGCTCGGCGCCGAGGATCTGTCCACCGGTGGACCGCTGCACCCGGCGTACCGCATCGGACAGCGAGCTAGCGGAGTAGTCGCGGCCCCGGGACGGCTCGCGGGCCTGCACCATCGCAGCCCCCGGACGCGGCTGCTGTGCCCGGCCATGACCGACGGCCACGAGCGCGATGGCGATCATGGCGGCGGTGCGGCAGCGGCGGAGCATGGTGAAGGTCACGATTTGGCATCCTAGCGGACTGATCGGAAACGTTCAAAACTTGTGAAACGGCGCGTCTGGCGACGCTGCCCTTGTTTTCGCAAAGTTTGAGCCAAATTCTTGATTTTTCGGAGTGAATCCGATCTGAACTTTCCCCACCGCGACTGCCGATGTTCAGTCAAATGAACTCCGCCTTGCGCTGCCTGGCGGTGACCAGCAGGTGCCTGGCAGCGCCTCGACGGGGCCTGCCGGCCCGCGCGCAGCGGCCGCGACCGCCGCGGCACGCTGAACCAAATGAACGCCTGCCGGAACGCACGCACGGCGCCCGCCTGCACAGCACTGGATCGCTGCATCCCCGCCGCCGCGCCGTCACGCGGCGGCGCGCGGCGCCCCCTCGGTCAGCCGCAGCGCCTGCTCCAGCAGCGTCCAGTCCATGTCCGGCCGGTGTGCCCCCTCGCTGAGCGCCTGGCGGAACGCACGGCCACCCGGTTGGCCGTGGAACAGGCCGAGCAGATGGCGGGCGATGTGCTTGAGCGCCACGCCGTCGGCCAGCCGCGCCTCGACATAGGGCCGCAGCGCGCGCAGCAGTTCGGCCCGCGGCCGCGGCGCGGCGCCGGTCAGGGCCGCGTCCAGTTGGTGCAGCAGATAGGGATCGTGATAGGCCGCACGGCCCAGCATCACCCCGTCGACCGCCTCCAGCTGCGCCTGCGCCGTCTGCGCGTCGGCCAGCCCGCCGTTGAGCACGATGCGCAGCGGCGGGCGTTCGCGCTTGAGCCGATAGGCCCAGTCGTAGCGCAGCGGCGGCACCTCGCGGTTCTCCTTCGGGGACAGTCCCTGCAGCCACGCATTGCGCGCATGTACCACGAACAGCCCGCAGCCAGCGCCGGCAACCTGGTCGACGAAGCGCAGGAACACCGCGTAGTCGTCGTCCTGGTCCACGCCGAGCCGGCACTTCACCGTGACCGGGAGGTCCACCGCCTGCACCATCGCCGCCACGCAGTCGGCAACCAATGCCGGCTCGCGCATCAGGCAGGCGCCGAAGCGTCCGGCCTGGACCCGGTCGGACGGGCAGCCGCAGTTGAGATTGACCTCGTCGTAGCCCCATTCCTGGCCGATCCGCGCGGCCTGCGCCAACAGCGCCGGGTCGCTGCCGCCCAGTTGCAGCGCCAGCGGATGCTCGACCGCATCGAAGCCCAGCAGCCGCGCGCGATCGCCCAGGACCACCGCATTGGCGTGGACCATCTCGGTGTACAGCCGCGCCGACGGCGCCAGCAGCCGGTGGAACACACGGCAATGGCGGTCTGTCCAATCCATCATGGGCGCCACGGAAAGACGGATTTCCTTACTATTCAACATGTTGCTTCGATATTGGTGCGGTGCTGGTGCATCCAAACTCCCGCTAAGTCCCTGTTTTTCACCCTCATTCCCGGGGTAATGTACCCGCACTGCACCAAGCAGATGGGGTTGCACCAGGTGGCTGATCGAGAAACGGGGGGAATGAAGTGGCGCGCCATGGCGCGCATCAAGGGACATCCTACCGCCAAGACGTTCAACCAACGGTAAGAAAGCCGCGGAGGACTGGGCACGCCTCACGGAGAACGCCATTCGGGGCAGCACCGCGCCGCCACAGGAGAGCATGACGCTCTCGGCGCTGATCGACCGCTACGTGAAGGATCTGGGCAAGTTCCGCCCCATGTCTGCGACACGCGGGAACCTCAAGCGCTGCGAGGAATCGCTCGGCGAGCGTGAGGTGACGACCCTGACCGGCCAGGACATTCTCACCCA
Source organism: Xanthomonas theicola (assembly GCF_014236795.1). Classification (NCBI taxonomy): domain Bacteria; kingdom Pseudomonadati; phylum Pseudomonadota; class Gammaproteobacteria; order Lysobacterales; family Lysobacteraceae; genus Xanthomonas; species Xanthomonas theicola. The sequence goes on from NZ_CP049017.1 coordinate 3,778,610, forward strand.
TATCGGCCAGCGCAAAGCCGGCCCGGCCACCGTGACAATCGAACTCGGCTTCTTGGACGAGGTGCTGGCGGCGGGCCGCTCCCTATGGAGCATGACGATCCCGGACGTGGCGACTGCCACGCGGCCGGTGCTGCGCCGCGCCGGCGCCATCGCCAAACCCGTGAGCGCAACCGGTGGCCGTCGGCGAAGGAGCTGGACAACCTAGCCGCGTTCTTCCGATTCAACTTGGGCGCCATCCCGATGCGCGACCTGATCCCCTTTGCGATCGACTCGGCGATGCGCATGAGCGAGATCGTCGCCCTACGGTGGGAGGACTACCGGCCGGGCGACAAGCCGACGATCCTGATCCGCGACCGCAAGGATCGGCAGGAGAAACGCGGGAACAACCAGTGGGTGCCGCTGCTGGGGCGCACGGTCGAGATCATCGAGCGCCAGGAGCGCGCGGGGCCGCTGATCTTTCCCTACAAGCCAGACAGCATCGGCGCTGCGTTTCGGCGTGCATGCACGCGCCTGCAGATCGCTGCAGATCGAGGATCTGCACTTCCACGACCTGCGGCACGAGGGTGCATCGCGGCTGTTCGAACAGGGCTACGACATCCCGGAAGTCGCCATCGTCACCGGCCACCGCGACTGGAAGTCGCTCAAGCGCTACACGAACCTGGCGCCGGAATCGCTGTACCGGGAGCCGAAGGCCGGGCGACCCGGTTTAGACTTGGACCTCGACCAGGCCAGGGAGAGGGCCATGGGCCAGACCGGACAGGTAATCGCCGCGGCATGCAGCCTAGCCGTGCTGCTGCCGGCCGGGCATTTCGTCGTCGGCACCCACCTATGGGTGGCCACCGCCGCGCATCCGTTTCCCACGGCATCCCGGTTCCGGCGCTGCGCCGGCTCCGGCTATCCTCGCCCTGGCCTGGGCCGGCATCGTGCTGGTCGCCGGGCTCGGTACGGCCGACATGCTGGCGTGGGCGCCGGGTTCCTGGGGAGGCGCGGACGAGGACGGCACCTACACCTCATTCGGCGCCGCCGCCGGATATCTCGCCGGCCTGGCGCTGGGGACAATGGTGTTCCTCTCGCTGCTGCGCCGCGCTGAGGCCAGCCCAGGCGGCCAGCGCCGGATTCGGCAGGCCGAGCTGCGCGACGCCGCCTCGGCGACGACCTGCTGCGCTTTGCGGATGAATGGTGCGGCGGCGACCTGTTCCATCGGTGGCGCGTTCCCGCCGCGCAGGTCCAGCATGAAATCGATGAAGTCGAGCGCCGCCTGACTCAGGTATTGCGAGCGGGCGGTCGCTGCGTCATCAATCTGCGCCGCATCATCGAGCTGCCCGGCGAAGCGGACACGGTCTGGACCGACGTCATGACCCGGCGCTGCTACAAGCTGCCTGCCGAGATGATGCCGCTGCTGGACCGGCTATCGGCAAGCGATCGGGGGGTCGACATGAAATGGTTGGCACGACACGACGAGACGCAACGATCGCGCATGCGGCGCCTCATGTGCCAGCTGGCATCGCGCGAAGCGATTCGTTCTTGCGTATAGCTTGGGGCAGAGGCCTGGCGTGGATTATCGTGTTTGTTCGTCTCTGGTGCACGGGATGAACAGTGTGCGTGGCAAGGAAGTGCATCAATCGTGGGAATGGAAACGCACTTCGATCCATTCCTTTACATCTCAGTGCATAGAGTGGGAAAGTAGGCATGAACAACAAAACGATCGAAAATACCGAGATTCTGCTGATCGACGAGTTCGAGATCATCGAGCTGGAAGATCGCCTGGAACTGGCCAGTCGCTGCAACGGTCGCTGTGATTCGGACAGCGAACTCACGGTGGGTTGATCGACGGACGACACTGAAAAACTGCGACGGGATCGGCGCCCACCTGACGTCTGTTCCGCCGCAGCCGTCAGCATATTTCTGCACTTCGCAGTCTGCTCGTGTCGATGCCGCTCGATCCGATCACGGTGCGGAGAACGCCAGGATAGACGCCATGAACGACTCCTCTGCACTCTTCGCCAATCCGCTGCTGGAGGTCTCGGATTTCGATTCGGCTTCCGGCAGGCCGATGAAGCTGTGCGTCGTTCCCAGCGCGCGAGAACCTGTACGGTTCGCGATTCCGTCCATCTACATGGAACTGGTAGGCGAGTTCGACGGAGCGCGCAGCCTCAATGAAGCCGTAGACGCGTTCTGCGAGCGCCACCCAGGCATCTACGCAAGGGATTGGTCATGTCGCCTGGTGCAGCAATCGCTGCTGCCCAAGGGCATTCTTGTGCATGCACAGCAGGATCCCGGGCGGGTAGCGGTCAGCGCGCAGCCGCGGCGCGCCTTCCTGTTCATCAAGTTGCCGATCATCAAGCCGGGCGTGGTCGATCCGGTCGCCGAGCGCCCGGGATTCATGTTCGCACGGCCGGCACTGCTCCTTGGCCTGCTGCTGTTCATCGGCTCGCATGTGTACGTGGTCGCCGCGGACGGCAACAGCCCGCAACTGCTGAAGGCGCACGCCTTGCGTCCTGCACGCGCCCCCCATGCCTGAGCGGGGTCGGCGACAGGCCGGTTCTTGGCTTGGACGATGCGATTGGAGAGACGGCAGCCGCGACGGGCATTCCCTGTAGCGCCTGCCGCGGCCGCAGCGGCTCCTCGTATCTGCACAAATGTAGATGCCCGTGGAAAAAATGCTCCCGCCACCCGGACATGCCATTCAAAGGCCCAGGTCGGACAATCCAGGATGATCGTCCGGCCGACGACCGGGCGGCCAGTGGAACTTGCGTTCGGACTCCTCGATCGGCAAGTCGTTGATGGACGAATAGCGATCCACCATCAGACCGTCCGGGCCGAATTCCCAATTTTCGTTCCCATATGAGCGGAACCAGTTGCCCGAATCGTCGTGCCATTCGTATGCGTAGCGAACGGCGATACGGTGGTCGGTGAACGCCCACAACTCTTTATATCAAGCGATAGTCCAGTTCCTTCGCCCACTTGCGTTCGAGGAATGCGCGCGCCTCGTCGCGGCCATCGACGAACTCGGCGCGATTACGCCAGCGTGCATCCGGGCGATAGGCGAGCACCACCTTGGCCGGATCGCGGCTGTTCCAGCCGTCTTCGGCCAGGCGGACTTTCTCCAGGGCGGTTTGGCGGGTGAACGGCGGCAACGGCGGGCGTGATTCGATGGCGGACGACATGACGGCGATCTCATGGTTTGGTGTCGAGAGAGGGCAGTCCCAGGAATCGACGGGCGGCATGCTTGGCACTGCCTGCGGCGTTGGCGCCGCCGAGGACCAGCACAACAGAGATTGCGCCGTCGATCAGGATCAGGAATTGTTCTGCCAACTCGCTCGAATCCGGGTGGCCGGTGGCGGTGACGAGTTCGAGCAGGTAGTCGCGCAGGCAACGCTTGTGTCCGTGCGAAACCGCGCGAATGCGGCTGCCCGGGTCGCCGATCTCGCCAGCCGCATTCAGAAACGCACAGCCATGGAAGTCGCTGGATCCGAACCAATCGCGCAGCGCATCGAAACACGACAGCAGGCGTTCGACGGGATCGTCGCTCGCCGACGTGGCAGCGACGAACCACCGCATCCAACGCGCGTCGCGACGCAACAGCGCGGCCTCGACCAGGGCTTCCTTCGTCGAGTAATGGCGGTAGAGCGTCTTGCGAGCCACCCCAGACGCGTTGACGATCGCGTCCATGCCGGTGGCGTGGATGCCACCCGCGTAGACGAGGCGCTCGGTCGCGTCGAGCAATGCCGATTGCGCAGGAGACAGATCGGATAACGTGACCATTGCGCAGGCCATCCATTCGGAGAACGATTGTTCTCCCGGCTGTAGGACAATCGTTTTACGAGATCAAGACCGACACACAGCGCGATAGGCCGAAAAAAGCCCCGCCGAAGCGGGGCTTTGGGTGCGCGCGGCCTGCGCCGCAGCGGCGCCGCGCAAGCGGCGATCAGAACTTGTAGTTGACCGCGGCGGCCAGCACGTTGCCGCTCACATCGTAGCGACCGACCAGCGTGTTGCCGGTGGCGCTGGTGGAGGCGATGCGCGGATCGCTGGTGAACAGGTGGGTATAGCCGAAACTGTACTCGGCCTGTTCGGACGGACGCCAGCTCAGGCCCAGCGAAACCCATTTGCGGCTCGCATCGGGCACGCGCACGTCGCGGTGCGCGTCGGTGGTCGGGGTCTGGTCGTAGGCCAGGCCGCCGCGCAGGGTCAGCGTATCGCTCATGCGGTAATCGGCGCCGACCGAGACGAAGGTGGTGTCGCGGTAGGAGAAGTCCAGCACGCTGTCGGGCTGGTTGGACGCGAAGTCCACCGTGACCCGGTCGAACTTGCTCCAGGCGGTGCGGCTGACATCGGCCATCACCGTCCACTGCTCGTTGACGTTGTGGGTGAAGCTGGCGGTCGCGCTGGCCGGCAGCTTGACCGTGGCGCGGCCCTTGGTGTCGACGAAGGTACCCGGCGCGGCGATGCCGAGCACGGTGGCAGCATTGGACGGGGTGGTGAAGTCGGCGTCGCCGTCGGTGATCTTGTGCTCGACCTGCGAACGGTAGCTGAAGCCGATATGGGTGTTCTCGTCGACACTGAACAGGCCGCCGAGGGTGAAGCCGACATCGGTGCTGTTGCCCTTGATCCGCGAGTAGCCGTCGGCGCTGCCCGGCGCGAAGCCCGGCACCCGACGCGCGGCCAGGATGGTGCCGAAATCGACGGCGTTGGACAGGTCGATGTCCAGGCGCTCGGCGAACACCGACGCGCCGAACGACACGTACGGGTTCACGTCGTAGGAGAACGCCAGATTCAGGTCGATCGCCTGCAACTCGGTCTTGACGCCGTTGTAGCGGCCGACCCAATTGCGGTCGTATTCGGTCTTGAAGCCGAACGGCACGGTCAGCGAGGTGCCGAAGTGCATGTTGTTGTTCTCGCCGAACGGCACGTGGAAGTAGACCGCCGGGACCGGCGCGATCATACCGGCGTCGCCGCCGTCGCCGCCGGAGATCGGTGTGCCGGTGGCGTAGGTGCCGCCGCCCCGATACTTGGCCGAGAACTGGATGGCGCTGAGGTCGGCCTGGAACGTGTTGCCGTCGAGCTGGCGCATGCCGGCCGGGTTGGCGGCGATGATCGAGGCGTCACCGGCGGCGCTGCCGGAGCCGGCGAAGGCGCGGCCCAGGCCCTTGGCGCTGTTTTCCTTGAGCTGGAACGCGGCGCTGTGCGCCTGGCCAATGGCCAGGGCGCCGACGATGCCGACGGCCAGGGCGGTGAAACGGGCGAACTGGGTTGCGGTTTGCATGGCTTGTAACTCTCCGGAAGACGGTAAGTGCCTGTGTACGCGCCTGCGCATCCCCAGCTGAGCATGCCGGGACGCGCGCCGGATTCCCCTCCCGACGTACGACGCCGTACGCAGTATAACCACCGGCGTTAACCCAACGATAACAATACCTGTCGTTCAGCTTGGCGCGGAGTAGGCGTGCGTTCAGCCGGATGAAGCCGGTATCGTGACAGGCCGAGTGACCCGGTACTGGCATGTTCGTCTCCATCCCTTCCCGCGATCGGACCACGTTGCGCTGGGCCATGCCGCTGCTGTTCGCCGCGATGTGGCTGGCCTTCCTGTGGTCGATCAGCCGCCCCGACGAGGCGCGGGCGACGCTGTGGCTGGACTGGGGCGCGCTCTCGGCTGGGGTCGCCAGCCCGCGCGACTGGCTGGCGACGGTGCAGGACGGCAGCGTGCTGCGCCTGTTCACCGCGCTGTTCCTGCACGCGGACTGGTCGCACCTGCTCGGCAACCTGGTGTTTCTGCTGATCTTCGGCCTGCCCGCCGAGCGCGTGCTCGGGCCGTGGCGCTTCCTGCTGCTGTTCCTCGGCGGCGGCGCCATCTCCAACCTGGCCGCGGTGTTCGCGATCGGCGCCCCGGACCGGGTCATCATCGGCGCCAGCGGCGCGGTCTCGGCGCTGATCGGCACCTACCTGGCGTTGTTCCCGCGCGCCAAGCTCGGCGTGGTGCTGCCGTTGGGGCTGTTCCTGGAATTCGTGCGCGCACCGGCCTCGCTGCTGATCGGCACCTGGGCGGCGCTGCAGGTGGTGTTCGCCTACATCGGTCCGGCGTTCGGCATGGTCGCCTGGTCGGCGCACCTGACCGGCTTCGGCTTCGGCATGGCGTACGGGCTGTACGTGCGCGCGGCGATCGCGCGGCGCCTGCGCAAGCGCAAGGGTTTCTGAGCTGCCGCGCCTTATACTCCGCGCATGGCCAAGCCCCTGTACAAGGTGACGTTCCTCAACCACGGCAAGGTGTACGAACTGTACGCGCAGCATGTGGGCAGCAGCCACCTGTGGGGCTTCAGCGAGATCGGCGCGCTGCTGTTCGATCTGCGCGACGGCCTGGTCATCGATCCCACCGAAGAGCGCCTGCGCGAGGAATTCGGCGGCACCAAGATGCTGCACCTGCCGATGCAGAGCATCGTGCGCATCGAGGAAGTGGAAAAGAAGGGCCAGTCCGCGATCCGCGACGCGGCCACTGGCGAAAAGGTGATCACGCCGTTTCCGATGCCGAGCAAACCGCGCTGAACCGATGCGGATCCCGATCGCGGATGACCACCAGGACGCGGTCGGGCACTTGCCCTGCCATGGGCGGCTGCAGGCGCACGCCGGCGGGGTGCTGACCGCGCCGCTGCCCGGCTGCGCTGCCTTCGTGCGGCGTGCCGCCGATGCCGACGCGCTGGTGCTGATCCGCGAACGCACCCGCGTCGATGCCGCGCTGCTCGCGCGCCTGCGGCGACTGCGCCTGATCGGCAGGATCGGCAGGATCGGCGAGCTACCTGCACCTGACCGCGTGCACCGCGCACGGGATCGCGGTGGCCGAAGGCGTCGGCTCGCCGGTGGCGCCTGCGGAGTTGACCTGGGCGCTGCTGCTGCGCCTACCGGCCTACCGCGATGCCCTGTACGGCGGACGCTGGCAGGCCACCGGCGATCCGCGGCTGGGCCGCAGCCTGCATGGCCTGACCCTGGGCGTGTGGAGCTACGCGCGTGGCCGCCTATGCGCGCGCGTTCGGGATGCATGTGCAGGTATGGGGCGGCGAGGCCTGCTGCGCGCAGGAGGCCTCGCTGTCCGCCGACAGCGACGTGCTGAGCCAGCACCGGCGCCTGTTGGGCGGCGACCCGGCATCAGATCATGCGCCACGGCCTACTGCGCCACCCGCGCGTGCTGGCGACGCCACATCTGGGCTATGTCGAGCAGGCCAGCTATGCGCCATACTTGGACGCCGCATTCGACAACCTGCTGGCCTTCGCCCCGCCCGAGCGCAGTTGGCGCCAACCCGGAGCCGCGCCTACAGGGACTTGCGACGAGCGCTCCGCGTGCACTGTAGGAGGGACTTCAGCCCCGACGACTTCCCGAGCCGTCGAGCCTGCCGCTTCGCTCGTCGCGGCTGATGGCCCGAAGCCGCCCGGAGCCGTCCTGCAGGGCCGCGCTATGCCTGCTGCGCGGCCAGGTCCGCGCTCCAGAACGGGCCGTCCGGATACAGGTACTGGGCGACCGACTGCGCGTGCATCTCGGCCGAGAAGCCGGGCAGGGTCGGCGCCAGATAGCGGCCGTGCGCGATCCGCACCGGATCGACGAAGTGCTGGTGCAGGTGGTCGACGAATTCGATCGCGCGGTCCTCCATCTTGCCGGTGATGGCGACGAAATCGGCCATCGCCAGGTGCTGCACCAGTTCGCACAGGCCGACGCCGCCGGCATGCGGGAACACGCGCACGCCGAACTTCGCCGCCAGCAGCAGGATCGCCAGATTCTCGTTGACCCCACCCACGCGCGCGGCGTCGATCTGGATCAGGTCCACCGCGCCGGCCTGCAGCAGCTGCTTGAACACCACCCGGTTCTGGGTGTGCTCGCCGGTGGACACCGGCACCGGCGCGATGCCCTGGCGGATCGCGGCGTGGCCGAGTACATCGTCGGGGCTGGTCGGCTCCTCGATCCAGGCGATGTCGAACTCGGCCAGCTGGCGCATCCAGGCGATCGCCGGGCCCACGTCCCAGCGCTGGTTGGCGTCCACCGCCAGCGCGATGTCCGGACCGATCGCGGCGCGCGCCAGGCGGCAGCGGCGGATGTCGTCCTGCACGTTGGCGCCGACCTTGAGCTTGATGGTGCGGAAGCCGTCGGCCACCGCCTGCTTGGCCAGGCGCACCAGCTTCTCGTCGGAGTAGCCGAGCCAGCCGGGCGAGGTGGTGTAGGCCGGATAGCCCTGTTCGAGCAGCGTCTGCAGGCGCTCGGCGCGCAGCGGTTCGGCCGCGCGCAGCAGCGCCAGCGCGTCGTCGGGGGTCAGCGCGTCGGTGAGGTAGCGGAAGTCGATGGTGGTCACCAGCTGTTCCGGCGACAGCTCGGCGATGTAGCGCCACAGCGGCTTGCCGGCGCGGCGCGCGGCCATGTCCCAGGCGGCGTTGATGACGCCGCCGATGGCCATGTGCATCACACCCTTCTCCGGGCCCAGCCAGCGCAGCTGCGAATCGTCGGTGAGGGTGCGCGCGAAGCCGCCCAGGTCGCCGATGACCTCCTCCACCTCGCGTCCGACCACGTGGTGTGACAGCGCCGCGCTCGCCGCGCTCTGCACGTCGTTGCCGCGGCCGATGGTGAACACCAGGCCGTAGCCGGCCAGGCCGTCGTCGGCATCGGTGCGCAGGCGCAGGTAGGCGGCCGAGTAGTCCGGATCCGGGTTCATCGCATCGGAACCGTCCAGTTCGCGCGACGTGGGGAAACGCACGTCGAAGGTCTCGAGGGCAACGATTTTGCTCATAGGCATCCTGATCGGTGAGGCGGAAAGGAAAAAGGAAACATGCGAGCCACTCCACTGGCCGCGCGCGCCCGGGAGGAGCTTGCGGCGAAGGTGCGGTGCGCCAGCGCCTTCGCCACCAAAGGCACAAACGGGCATCGGCACGCAGCCGTTGCCACAGGGGGGAAGAAGGCGCCGGCGGGCTGCAGCCGAAGCCACATAGGTGAGGATGCGCGGTGACGTCGCCCCGCGCGCCCTGTCCCCTTTCCCGCCAAGGGACAGGGGGTTACTGCGCGTCGCGCGGGTGCGCGACCACGGTCTGGCGCTGCTCGCCGAGGCCTTCGATGCCCAGCGCCATCACGTCGCCCGGCTGCAGGTAGACCGGCGGCTTCTGCCCCAGGCCCACGCCCGGCGGCGTGCCGGTGCTGATCACGTCGCCCGGCAGCAGCGTCATGTAGCGGCTGATGTAGCTGACCAGCTCGGCCACGCCGAACACCATCGTGCGCGTGCTGCCGTCCTGGTAGCGATGGCCGTTGACCTCCAGCCACATCGACAGGTTCTGCGGGTCCGGCACCTCGTCGGCGGTGACCAGCCACGGGCCGAGCGGGCCGAAGCCGTCGCAACTCTTGCCCTTGACCCACTGTCCGCCGTGCTCGAGCTGGAACTCGCGTTCGGACAGGTCGTTGACCACCGCATAGCCGGCGACGTGCTGGAGCGCGTCCTCCCGCGGCACATCGCGGGCGACGTCGCCGATCACCACGCCCAGTTCCACTTCCCAGTCGCTCTTCCTGGAACCGCGCGGGATCGTCACGGTGTCGTTGGGACCGCTGATCGCGGTGGTGGCCTTCATGAACAGCACCGGCATCGCCGGCACCGCCATGCCCGACTCGGCGGCATGGTCGGCGTAGTTGAGCCCGACGCAGATGAACTTGCCGACCCGGCCCACGGCCGGCCCGTAGCGCACCTCGCCGTCCACCTTGGGCAGTGTGGCCGGATCGAGCGCACGCAGCTTGTCCAGGCCGGCGGCGGTGAGGTGCTCGCCGGCGACATCGTCGATGAGCGCGGACAGGTCGCGCAGGCGGCCGTCGGCGTCGAGCAGGGCCGGGCGTTCGTGGCCGGGTTCGCCATAGCGCAGCAGTTTCATGGGGCGTCCTCTGTGAAGGGGAAGGCAGGCGGTCAGTTCGACCAGCCGCCGTCGATGATGTGGGTCTGGCCGGTGGTGAAGGACGCGGCGTCCGAGGCCAGGTACACCACCAGCTGCGCGATCTCGCGCGGGTCGCCGAGGCGGCCCATCGGCTGGCGGTCGGTGAAGCTCTTCCACACCGCCTGCTCGTCGCCGCCCAGCGCCTGCACGCGCTGCGCCAGCGACGGGGTCTTGATCGTGCCCGGGCAGATCGCGTTGCAGCGGATGCCCTTGGCCACGTAGTCGGCGGCGATGGCCTTGCTCAGCCCGATCACCGCGGCCTTGGTCACGCCGTAGGCGAAGCGGTTCGGCACGCCTTTGATGCTGGAGGCCACCGAGGACATGTTGACGATGCTGCCGCGGCCCTGTTCCAGCATGCCCGGCAGCACCGCCTGGCACAGGTAGTACATCGCGTCGACGTTAATCGCGAACGAGCGCCGCCACGCCGGCGCGTCGCAGTCCAGAATGCTGCCCTGGTGCACGTAGCCGGCGCAGTTGAACAGCACGTCGAACGGCGGATTCGCCGCGACCAGCGCCTGGATCGCGCCTGCATCGGTGACGTCCAGCGTCTGCGTGGCGATCGCGGCCGATTCGGCGGCCAGCGTCTGCAGCGACGCCGCATCGATGTCGGTGGCCAGCACCTGCGCGCCTTCGCGCGCGCAGGCCAGCGCGCTCTCGCGGCCGATGCCGGCGCCGGCGGCGGTGATCAGGCAGCGCTTGCCTTGCAGCCGGCCGCTCATGAGCGGCTCCCGGAGTGAAACCCTGGCGTGGTCATCGTGGCGGTGTCCGGTCAGTAAAAGGGGGCGGGTCGGGCAAGCGGTAGAAGCGGCGTGCGGTGCCGGCGAACACGTCGGCGGCGGCGCCGGCGGCATGGCGCGCGACCAGCGCCTGCGCCTGCGCGAACCAGTCGCGGTAGCCGGCGCGCTGGGTCAGCACCGGCCAGTCGCTGCCCCACATCACCCGGCGCGGGCCGAAGCTGGCGAACACCTGCGCCACGTATGGTTCGATCGCGGCAACGTCGGCGTCCGCGGGCAGTTCGGTGAGCAGGCCGGACAACTTGCACAGCACGTTCTGGTATTGCGCCAGCTGCGCCAGGCCATCGGCCCAGGCAGCGAAACCGGCGCCGCCGATCACCGGCTTGGCAGCATGGTCGAGCACCACGCGCAGCTGCGGGTGGCGCTGCAGCCGCACCTGCAGCGCCGGCAGCTGCAGCGGCCTGACCAGCGCGTCGAACGCCAGGTCGTACCGCAGCATCGCGTCGAACGCGGAATCCAGCCGCGGCCGCGCCAGCCACTGTGGATCGGCCAGGTCCTGCACCATCGGCCGCAGGCCCTTGAGCAAACCGTCGCCCTCGGCGCACAGCGCAGCGATGCGCGCGGCGACGTCGCCGGCCTCGAAATCGACCCAGCCGACTACGCCGGCGATGCGCGGCTGCGCGCGTGCCAGTTGCAACAGGTAGCGGCTTTCCGCTTCGGTCTGCGCCGCCTGCACCGCGATGACCGCGCCCACGCCGTGCGCATCGAGCGCGGCGATCAGATCATCGGGCACGAAGTCGCGGTACAGCGCGGCGAAATCGGGCGCCAGCCAGTCGTAGTCGCCGCGCGCCAGCTGCCAGAAGTGCACGTGCGCATCGACCACGTTCATGGCGTCGGCACCTGCGCCTGCAGCAGGCCATGTTCGCGCAACGCTTGCCACAGCGTTGGCGGGATCGACGCGCGCAGGCGGGCGGCGGCGCTGGCCACCTCGGCCGGTGTGCGCATGCCGGCGACCACGGCGGCGACCGCCGGGTGCGCAAGCGGGAATTGCAGCGCCGCCGCGCCCACGTCCACGCCCTGCGCCGCGCAGGCGGCGAACAGGCGCTGCGCATGCACCAAGGTGAGCGGATCCACCGGCGCATAGTTGTAGGTCTGGCCGGGGCCGCGCGCATCGCCGAGCAGGCCCGAACTGTACGGGCCGGCGACCAGGATGCCGACCTGCTGCTGCAACGCCTGCGCCATGATCCGCTGCGCCGCGTGCTGCTCGAGCAAGGTGTAGCGGCCGGCCAGCATCACGCAGTCCAGCGGGAACAGCGGCATCAGTTCCAGCGCGATGTCTTCCTCGTTGACGCCGATGCCGATCGCGCGGCAGGCGCCGCCGGCCTTCAGCTCGGCCATCGCCGGCAAGGCTTCATCCAGCGCCTGGCGCAGCATCGCCGGGTGACGCTCGCCATGGGTGAGGCGGCCGATGTCGTGTAACAGCAGCACGTCCACGTGGTCGGTACCGAGCCGCTGCAGGCTGGCCTCGAACGCGCGCAGCACGCCGTCGCGGCTGTAGTCGAACGCCGCACCGCGCCCGACCACGGCAAAGCCGTCGCGGCCGGGCACAGCATCGGCATCGTCGTAGACGCGGCGCCCGACCTTGGTCGACAGCGTATAGCTGACGCGCGGCAGCCCGCGCAGGCCCCGGCCGAGCCGGCTTTCGCTGAGTCCGTAGCCGTAATAGGGGGCCGTGTCGAAATGGCGGATGCCAGCGGCGTGGGCGGCGGCGACGGCCGCCTCCGCGGCCGCATCGTCCACCTCCGCGTACAGGTTGCCGATCGGCGCCGCGCCGAAGCCGAGCGTGGCGACGCGCACGCCGCTGCGGCCCAGCGGGCGCTGCGCGACGGCATCGCACGCGGCGCGGGCGGCGGCATTCAACGCCACCGGCGTCCGCCTGCGCCGGTGGCCGCCGAGGACGGCAGGCACACGCGCCAGGACCATTTGTTGCTGCGATTGCGCATGGCACACCTCCGCCAGGGTGGGGCTAGATCGGAATGGCGCCGCAACGCGCCGCCACAGCCGGCGCTGCGTTGCGACTGTTCGCATATGAATATAGCAATCATAAGTGAACATCACGCTGCGATGCAGCAAGGACGCGGGACGAAAGTGGGAACGGACCATCGACAGCGGCAGTCCTGGCGTGGCGGCCGCGGCGCCGGCTCGTAGCTGGAGCGGCGCGGCCGGCTCAGGCCGGGGGCGTCAGGCCCAGTCTGGCCCACAGGTCGGCCGGGCGTTGCAGCAGCGGCAGCGGCGTGTGCGGCTGCAACGCCGCCGGCAAGGTGTAGCCCCAGCCCACGCCGGCGAAGGCGATGCCGGCCTGGCGCGCGGCGTCGGCGTCGCGAATCTCGTCGCCCACGTACAGGGCGCGCGCGGCCGGGATCCGGCATGCCTGCAGGGCCGCGCGCAGTTTGCGGTGCTTGCCCAGCAGCGCGGCGCCGCAGCCGATGTGGTCCAAGCGCGCGACCAGTTCGGCGCCGAGCACGCGCTCGACGTTGCCACGGCTGTTGGAGGTCACCAGGGCCAGCCGCACGCCGGCGCGCGCGAGCGCGTCCAGCAGTTCGGCCACGCCGTCGAACACGGCGATGCGCTCGATCTGCGCCGCCATCAGCGCGCACATGCGCCGCGCCACCGCCGGCACCTGCCACCAGCGAATGCCGCTGTGCGCCATCAGCTCGCGCGCGCTCAGGCTGCGGATTTCCTGCAGCCGCTCCACTTCGAAACGGTGGAAGCCGAATTCTTCGGCAACGCCGTTGATGGTGTCCAGGAACCAGCCGAAGGAATCGGCCAGGGTGCCGTCGAAATCGAAGATGACCAGGTCGTAGCGGCGCATGTGCCGTCAGGATGCCGCAGCGCGCGTCTCGAAACCACCCTGGCGGCGGTTGGCGCGCGAGCCGGCGCCGGCCGCGGCCGGCGCCCACTCAGCCGCAGCAGTCGCGGACCAGCGGCTCGCCGGGACCGCCCGGCCCCAATTCGCCCCCGAACGGCGCGCATTCCTGACCGACATGCCCAGGCGCTGCACGACGCGTCCTGCGCGATCCCGTCGCCCGCGGTCGCCTGCACCGCGCCGAAGCGCATGCTGGCCCGGCCAGGAACGCGGCCGCGGCCATCTCCGTTGCGCAATGCGGTCCAACGCTGTTTCAAGTGTTGGGGTTCTACGCCGGAACCGCCGAAATTTCCGCCACTTAGAACCTGTTCACGATCTTTTGAGTAGTAGTGTCAGGCATGCCAGGTGGATGAACTGCAAGCTGGTGTTGAGCTTACGCTCGCAGTTCTTCCATAGCCTTCGGTTCTTTTCCAGCCACGCAAAGCTGCGTTCGACGCTCCAGCGCTTGGGCATGACCTTGAAGGTGTGCAGTTCGCTGCGTTTGGCGATCTGCACCGTGACTTGCTTGCCCAGGATCTCTCGTACGCCTTCGGCGAATGGTTCTGCGGTATAGCCGCTATCGCACAACAGGCTTTGCACGTGTCCCAGGTTCGGCTTGCAACGATCCAGGGATTGGAGCGCGCCTTTGCGGTCGGTCACTTCCGCCCTCGTCACCGCGACCGCATGCGGCAGGCCTTGGGTATCGACGGCGATGCGACGCTTGATCCCCAAGACCTTCTTGCCCGCGTCATAACCCTTCTGGCCGGCCGTGTCCGTGTTCTTCACGCTCTGTGCGTCCACGATCAAGAACGTGCTGCAAGCGTTGCGCCCCTGCTTAGACTCAACTTCCAAGCGCGACACCCTCTCAGCCAGTAGGGTGTATGCATGTCAAGAAGCTATCTCCACCTGAGCGCAGAAGAGCGCGCGGTACTCCAAATCGAAACGCGACGTGGTCAGAGCTTACGCTCGATATCCAGGCTGCTGGATAGAAGCCCGTCGACATCGAGCAGGGAGCTGGCCAGGCAGCAAGCCACGGTCTACCGTGCTCGAGAGGCGGCCATGCGTTACCGGACACGACGTCAGCACAGCGTTCGGCGGCGACGGCTGACACCGGGAACGGATTTATTCCAGATGGTGCGCGATCATCTGGTGCTGTGGCGCTGGTCGCCCCAGCAGATTGCTGCCAAGCTGCTCCTCATGTCCCCGGATGATCCTGCCCAGCGCGTCAGTCACGAAACCATCTACGCCACGATCTACGCGCACCCGCGCGGCGGCCTGAAAAAGGAGCTTGTGGAGGCGTTGCGCCAGCGCAGGCCGTCCCGGGGATCACGGCGCACGACCGCCGCCAAACGCAGCTGGGTGCCTGAGGAACCGCGGATCGTGCACCGACCCGAAGAGGTGCAACAGCGGTTGGTCCCAGGACATTGGGAAGGTGACTTGATCAAGGGAGCGTTCAATCGTTCCTGTGTTGGCACCCTGGTGGAGCGCAAGACGCGTTTTGTGGTGCTGTGCCGGATGGACGGCTGCACCGCCACAGACGCACTGGAAGGTTTCACCCGTCAGATGAAGAAGCTCCCCGCATCCATGCGAACCAGCTTGACCTATGACCGTGGCACCGAAATGACGCGCTATGCCGAGCTGATGGAACGGTTGAACATCGACCTGTGGTTTGCCGATCCGCACGCACCGTGGCAGCGCGGAAGCAATGAGAACACCAACGGTCTACTTCGCCAGTTCCTGCCCAAGGGGGCGGACCTATCCGCCGTCAGCCAGGAATACCTCAATCACATCGCGTTGCTGATGAACACTCGCCCTCGCCAGACACTTGGCTGGAAGACGCCTAGCGAGGCAATGGAAGCGGACATCGCAGCGTTCAAATCACGTGTTGCACTTGAATCTTGAGACCGCCGTTCGACGTACTCCACCGGCACGCCCGCCGCCCGCAGCGCCTCGGCGTACAGGCGGCCGTCGTCGAGCAGCGCGTCGCAGTCGGCGGTGAACACCAGCGCCGGCGGCAGGCCGGAAAAATCCGCGGCCTGCAGCGGCGACAGGCGCGGATCGCGCGGATCCAGGCCCGAGGACAGGAACGGAGCGGACATGGCCTGCATCAGTTCCAGCGTCAATGGCGGGACCGCGCCATGGCTGCGACGCGCCGGCAAGGCATTGCCGGCCGGCGACAGGTCGGTGCCCGGATAGAACAGCACCTGCGCGCGCAAGGCGACCGCGCTGCCGCGCAACAGCTGGCAGGCCATCGCCGCCAGCCCGCCGTCGGCGCTGTCGCCGGCCACCGCGATGCGCGCCGGGTCCAGGCCGAGCTCGGCGGCGTGCGCGGCCAGCCAGCGCAGCGCGGCCGAGCACGTCGTCCGGACCGGCCGGCGCCGGATGCTCCGGGGCCAGCCGGTAATCCACCGCGATCACCGTACAGCCGGCGGCCTGCGCCAGGCGCCGGCAGACCCGGTCGTGGCTGTCCAGGTCGCCCAGGATCCAGACGCCGCCGTGCAGGTAGACGGTGGCCGCCGCCGGCGCCACGGCATCGGCGGGCAGGTAGCGCCGCAGCCGGATCGGCCCCAGCGGGCCGTCGGCCTGCAGATCGTGCACCGCCTGCATCGGCCACGCGTCGCCGCCGAGCAGCGTGGTGACCTGGCGGTAGGCCTTACGCATCGCCGGCATCGGCAAGGTATGCAGCGGCGGTGCGCCGGCCGCGGCCGCCGCCATGGTCGCCAGCGCCCGCAGTACGTCGGGCGCCAGGCGCGCCGGGTCGAACGGATCTGCTTGCATGGGGCGCTCCGTGTTGCGTCGCATAGGAGGAACGCCGGCCGCGCGGCCGGATCAGTCGATCAGCATCAGCGCATCCAGCGCGAGCACGCCGCGTCCCTGCGGGTAGACGACCACCGGATTGAGGTCGATCTCGCGGATGCGCGGTTGCGCGCGCAGCACCGCGCCCAGCCGCACCACCAGTTCGGCCAGCGCGACCACGTCCAGCGCCGGCGCGCCGCGATGGCCGTGCAGCAGCGCCGCGCCCTTGAGCCGTTCCAGTTCGCGGATCACCGAGGCCGCCGGCAGGTCCGGCGCGAGCAGGCGCACGTCGCGGATCACTTCGGCGGCGACGCCGCCGAAGCCGACCAGGACCACCGGCCCCCACTGCGGATCGTGGCGCGCGCCGACGATCATCTCCATGCCGCGCTCGGCCATCGCCTCGACCAGCACGCCCTCCAGCGGCGCATCCGGCGCATGCCGGGCCAGGTTGGCGTGCAATCGCTCCCAGCCCTGCGCCAGCGCCGCCGCATCGCCGAGGCCGAGGATCACGCCGCCGACGTCGCTCTTGTGGCCCAGCTGCACCGATTGCACCTTCAGCGCCACCGGATAGCCGATCCGCGCCGCGGCCGCCTGCGCCTGCTGCAGCGTGCCGGCCAGTTCGCCGGGCGCGAACGGCAGCCCGAGCGGCGCCAGCAGCGCCTTGGCGCGGTGCTCGGGAATCACCCCGCCCTGCGCCGGCAAGGCGAGCTGCACCGGCACCGCCGCGGCTTCGTCGAAGTCACGCGCGGCCAGCGCCGCCAGGCGTGCGAGCGCACGCAACGCGCGCTCGGTGCTGGGGAAGTACGGCACGCCCAGTTCGCGCAGCTGGGCGAGATAGTCGGCCGGCAACGCCGCGCCCTCGTCCAGGCCGGCGAAGATCACCGCCTTGCGCGGGCGCAGTTCGCGCACCGCGCGCAGCACCGGCGGCAGCTTGATCGCGCAGGTCACCGGATCGGTCTGGATCAGGCCGACCACGATCGAGGCGCAGCGCGGGTCGTCGAACAGCGCCGCCAGCGTGCGCTGGTACAGGTCCGGATCGACCAGTCCCTGCGCGGTGAGATCGAGCGGATTGCTGACCGCGACGAACGGCGGCAGCGCCGCGCGCAGCGCCGGCGAATCGGCATCGTGCAAGGGCGGCAGGGCCAGGCCCAGGTCCTCGCACAGGTCCAGGCACAGCGCCTTGAACGCGCCGGACTCGCCCAGGATCGCGGTGCCCGCCGCCGGCAGGAACTGGCAGCGCAGCGCGATCTCGGCGATGTCGCCCAGTTCTTCCAGGGTGTCGGCCAGCACCACGCCGGCGCGTTCGACCAGCGTGCGCATCACCTGATGGTCGCCGGCGAGCGCGCCGGTGTGGGTGGCGGCCGATTCGCGCGCGGCGCTGCTCTTGCCCGGATGCAGCAGCACCAGGCGGGTGCCGGCGGCGCGCGCGCGCCGCGCCAGCACCAGCAGCCGCTGCGGCTGGCGGAACTGCTCGGCGATCATCGCGATCACCCGCGTGCCCGGATGATCGAGCAGGAACGCGATGTAGTCCTCGATGTGGCTGGCGGCCTCGTTGCCGGTGGAGATCGCGTAGGACAGCGGCAGCTCGCGGCTGGCCAGGGTGGTGTTGAGCACCGTCATCATCGCCCCGCTCTGCGAGAGGATGCCGATCGCCGGCGCGGCGCGGTTGCGCGCGGCCTGTTCGGCGCTCACCTCGGCCTCGATGAAGGTCAACGGGATGCGCGCCAGGTAGTTGATGCAGCCCAGGCAGTTGGGGCCTTCGACCAGCATGCCGGCCGCCGCGGCGATGCGCGCGATCTCGCGCTGCTGCGCCTGCCCGGCCTCGCCGGCCTCGGCGAAACCGGCCGAGAAGATCACCGCCGCGCCCACGCCGCGCGCGGCCAGCGCGCGCACCGCGTCGAGCACCGCCGGCTGCGGGATCGCCAGCACCGCCACGTCCACGCCGTCGGGCAGCTGTTCGATCGACGCCAGGCACGGGCGCCCGCCGATCTCCTCGCGCTTGGGGTTGATCAGGTGGATCCGCCCGGCATAGCCGTTGCGTTCGAGATTGCCCAGCACCGAGGCGCCGAGCGCGCCGGGCGTCGGCGAGGCACCGACGATGGCGATCGAGGCCGGCTCCAGCAGGCGCTGCACCGGGGTCCGCGCCGCGCCCAGCGGCGGCGCGGCGGAAGTCGTGCTCATGTCCATCGCGGCCTCGCTGTGGTCAGGCGTCGCGGCGTTGCCGGGACAGGTCGTAGGCGCCCAGGCCGGGCTTGTAGGTCTTCTCGTCCAGGAACTGCTTCAGGCCTTCCTTGCGGCCGTCGTTGTCGTAGCTGTTGGCCGCCTCCTGCGCGCGCACCAGGTAGTCCTCGGCGTTCTCGTAGGTCATCTCGCGCACGCGGCGGACCACGTCCTTGGTCGCCTTCAGCGCCACCGGATTCTTCTTCGACAAGGCCCGCGCCACCTCCGCCACGCGCGCGCGCAGGCGCTGGCCCGGCAACGCCTCGTTGACCAGGCCCCACTCGGCGGCGGTGCGGCCGTCGATCGGTTCGCCGAGCATGGCGTGGTACATCGCGCGCCGGAACGACAGCAATTCCGCCGCCACCTTGGAAGCGCCGCCACCGGGCAGGATGCCCCAGTTGATCTCGGACAGGCCGAACTTGGCCTCCTCGGCGGCGAAGGCCAGGTCGCAGGCGAACAGCGGGCCGTAGCCGCCGCCGAAGCACCAGCCGTTGACCATCGCGATGGTCGGCTTCTGGTACCAGCGCAGGCGCCGCCACCAGCCATAGCTCTCGCGCTGCGCCTTGCGCGTGCCGGCCAGGCCATGCGCCTCGGTGTCGCGGAAGTATTCCTGCAGGTCCATGCCGGCGGTCCAGGCGCTGCCCTCGCCGCTCAGCACCAGCACGCGCACATCGTCGCGGAACTCGAGCGCGTCCAGCACCTCCATCATCCTGCGGTTGAGCGCCGGACTCATCGCGTTGCGCTTCTCCGGGCGGTTGAATTTCACCCAGGCCACGCCGTCCTCGACGGCATAGGCGACGGTGTCTTGTTCGGTGTTGCTGCTCATGTGTGGATCACCTTCAGCGGGGGAAGAATGGGGACTCCCTTCTCCCGACGGGAGAGGGGCTTTTTCCAAATCAAAACGGGTACTGCGGCACCGCATCCTTGATCGTGACCCACTGCCATTGGGTGTACTGCTCCCAGTCGGCCGGGCCGCCGACGCTGGTGCCGTTGCCGGAGGCGCCGGTGCCGCCGAACGGGTTGACCACCTCGTCGGCTACGGTCTGGTCGTTGATGTGCAGCAACCCGGTGTACAGGCGTTCGCCGATCGCCAGCGCACGGCCCACCGAGGCCGAGATCACGCCCGCCGACAGGCCGTACTCGGTGCGGTTGGCCAGTTCCACCGCCTCGTCGTCGCTGTCGAAGACGATGATGTTGGCGACCGGCCCGAACACCTCTTCCTCGAACGCGCGCATGCCCGGCTGTACGTTGGACAGCACCGTCGGCGCGTAGAACAGGCCATCAAAGCTGTCGCCGGCCGCGACCACCGCGCCGGCCGCGACCGAGGCGGCGACGATGTCCGCGATGTTCTGCAACTGGCGCTGGTCGATGATCGGCCCCAGCGCGACCTGGCCGCTGGCCGGGTCGCCGACCGGCAGGTGCCGCGCCTTCTCGGCCAGGCGCCGGGTCAGCTCGGCGGCGATGCCGCGCTGGACCAGCACGCGGCCGGTGGCCATGCAGATCTGGCCCTGGTGGAAGTAGGCGCCGAAGGCGATCGCCGAGACCGCACGGTCCAGGTCCGCGTCCTCCAGCACGATCAGCGCGTTCTTGCCGCCCAATTCCAGCGCGACCTTCTTCAGGTGCCTGCCGGCCAACTCGCCAATCTTGCGGCCGGCCGCGGTGGAGCCGGTGAAGGCGATCATCGGCACGCCGGGCGCCTCGACCAGCGCCTGGCCGGCATCGGCGCCGCCAGGCAGCACGTGCAGCAGGCCCTTGGGCAGGCCGGCGGCGGCCAGCACCTCGGCGATGACGAAGCCGCCGGCATACGGGGTGCGCGGATCGGGCTTGAGCACCACCGCATTGCCGACCGCCAGCGCCGGCGCCACCGAGCGCAGCGACAGCACCAGCGGGAAGTTGAACGGCGAGATCACGCCGATCACGCCCAGCGGCAACTGCCGCGCCAGGCTCAGGCGGCCCGGCACGCTCGGCAGCACCTGACCGCTGGCATGCAGCGGCATCGCCGCGGCGCGATGCAGCACCACGATCGCCTCGCGCACCTCGTGTTCGCCCTTGGCCAGGATGCCGCCGGTCTCGCGCGCGATCAGCGCCGCGGCGGCGGGCGCCTGTTCCTGCAGGATCGCCGCGGCGCGATGCAACACCGCGGCGCGCTCGCGCGGCGGCGTCGCGGCCCAGGCGCGCTACGCGGCGCGCGCCTTCGCCACCGCGGCGCCAACCTTGGCCGGCCCGGCCTTGCCGACCGAGTACAGCGGCTGGCCGGAGCCCGGTTCGATCACCTCGAGGGTCTGCGCCGCGGCGATCCAGTCGCCGTCGAACAGCGTGCCCTGCCAGGTCGCGGCATGGGCCAGGGGAGTGCGGGTGACATTCATGGCGCGTGGTCTCGGAAAATGGACGGGAGAACGAAGGGTCAGATCGCGGTGGCGGCCAGGCCGCCATCCACCGGCAGGTTGACGCCGTTGATCCAGCGCGCGGCATCGGAGGCGAGGAACACGATCGCCTCGGCGACCTCGTCGGCATAGGCCGGGCGCTTCATCTTGCCGGCGTCGGCCTGGATGCGCTGCGGCCCGAGCATGGTCACGAAATCGCCGAGGATCGGCGTGAACACCGGGCCGGGCGCGACGCTGTTGACGCGCACGTCGTGGCCGGCGAACCAGTCCTGCGAGCGCAGCGCGCTCCACACGATCAGCGCTTCCTTGAAGTACTGGTAACAGGCGGCCTGCGCCACCGGATGCGCCTGCAGCCAGCGTTCGCCGGCGGCGTAGTCGGGGGTCTGCGCCAGTTCGCGATGCACATCCAGCCGTTGCGGCCATTCCGCGCCGAGGATCGAGGCGACGTTGACGATGCCGCCGCCGCGCGTGATCCGCGGCAGCAGCGCCTGGCTGAGATGGCGCAGGCCGAGATAATTCACCTTCGCCACCAGCGCCACCGGCGCGGTGCCGGGCACGCCGGCGATGTTGGCCAGCGCGTCGATGCGCTCGGGCAATTGCGCCACCAGCGCATCGATCGCGGCCGGATCGCCGAGGTCGGCCTGGTGGAAACCGTCCAGCGTCATGTTGACCGGGTTGCGGTCCACGCCGATCACGCGCGCGCCATGGAAGCGCGCCAGCCGCGCCACCTCGCCGCCGATGCCCGAGGCCACGCCGGTCACCACGAGAGTCTTGTTGAGCAGGGTCATGAGAAGGAAATCCGGTTCAGAACACGTGGATGTACTGGAAGTTGACGTTGTTGCCGGAGGCGGCGTTCTTCACCTCCACCGGCAGGTACACATTGGCATTGAGGATGTTGTGCGCATCGATCCGCCACGACGCGCCGGGGCCGAGATAGAACTGGCTCTGCTTGGTGTCGGCCACGCGCTCGCCGTTGCTGCGGTTGTCGCGCAGCTGCTTGAGGTAGTAGCCGTTCACGCCCAGCCGGAACGCCGGGGTCAGCGCGTAGGAGCCGGTGAAATTGACCCAGAACGCATCGCCGGCCCGGCCGTTGCGGAACGCGAAGCCGGCCAGCTGCGGCGCGTTGGCGGCCTTGTCGGCGCGGAAGTTGTAGAGGTAGTTCAGGCGTGCGCTGAGCTCCCACTGCGGCGTGGGCAACACGGTGAACGCCCAGCTCGGGATCAGCGACCAGTAGCCCGAGCTCTGGTTGAGATCGCGGTGGCGATCGAACTTGCCGACCGGCGCGATCGCGTCGAACTCGAAGCGCTGGATGAACACCGGACGCCCGTCGCGCATCGTCGGCAGCATCTGCAGATACGGGCCGAAAGTGATGTCGCCCAGGCCGACGCCGTTGTCGCGCAGCCGCGCCGGGCTGTCGCTGGCGAACGAGGCGTGGAGGTCGACCAGCGGCGCCAGCGCGTTGAGGCCGAGCACGCCGCCGAACAGCTTGTACGGCGTGGCGTAGGCGAACTGGGTCAGCAGCAGCGTGGAGCCGATGTCGGTGCCGCGGAACGCCGGCACGTCGTTGCCGCGCGCGTCCTCGATCGCGTCCAGGTGCGTGTAGCGTGCGTATTGCACGATTCCCCAGCCTGGCTCGGTGCGGGTGAAGCCATCCAGGAAGCTGGTGCCGCCGGTGTTCAGCCCGTTCGGCAGCTGCACCGTCTGCGGCACGCTCTGCGCCCAGGCCGGGGCGCCGGCAAGCGAGAGCAGGAGGGCGAAGGCGAGATGCCGCGGACGCGGCGTTGCGGGGACGGCGGCGGACATGCGACTCACGGCGAGGGTTCTCCTGGACAGGATGGAACGGCCGAGCGCGGGGGGGAGAAGAACGCCGCACGCGCTGCACGCGCCGGCCGGGGCACACGGCAGCGTGGAGCGGGACGCGGCGGGGCGGCGCGCAGGCGCCGCGGGAATCAGGTCGGTTCGATCCTGTCCAGCAGGTCGAGCAGGCGCAGCAGCGAGCGCCGTGCGGACGGCCCCAGGGCCTGCAGCAATCGCGCCTCCATCTGCTGCACCGCGGCCTCGGCCTCGTCCAGCAGCGCCTTGCCGGCCGCGGTCAGATGCAGATGCTGCATGCGCCGGTCCTGGCGTCCGCGCACCTGACGCAGCAGCCGGCGCTTGATCAGCCGCGCGATCACGATCGCCAGGCTGGGCGGGGAGACGTCGAGCACCTCGGCGAGCTGGCGCTGGTTGGCGCCGCTGTTCGCATCCACCAGCACCAGCACCGAGAAGTCGACCGGCTTGAGTTCGTAGGCGCGCACGCAGTCCAGGAACATCCGCCGGATCTGCAGCTCGCTGCGGGTCAGCCGGAAGCCGAGCAGCCGGGTCAGCCGGGCCTGGTCGATCGATTCGGCCGGCGCGCTGCTGTCGGGGAGTTCCGTGTTGCTCAAGGGCGGTGTGCCATGTGCGGGAAGCGGTGCACACAGCATAGCGCAGGCGTTCGCCGGTCCCCGCCGCCAGCGGCGCGCGGCGGCATGGCGCCGCCGCCGCACGCACCGCGGGCGCCGGCATGGCCGGCAAGAACGACGCACTGCCTCGCTGCTGCATCCGCATCCTCCCGGATCCGACCACACGCCATGGACACCGCGGCTTCGGACTGGTGCGCAACCGCTATGGTCCGATCCGTCCCGCGCCGGCAACCCGGACCGGGCGCCGCACGCTTCCGTTACTTGAAATAATAGTTATTTATCATAATCATTATGGAAAGCTGCACTGCAGCATTCGGCAACCTGTCCTGGCGCCGCCGCCAGGCCGGCGCCCGGGCTCAGCGCGCGCTGCGTTGCAACAGCAGACAGACCGCGGCGGCCAGCAGCAGCGGCACCGCGCAGACCACGTACAGCGTCGACGGCGTCCAGCCGCGGTCCACCAGCAGGCCCACCGTCAGCGGCGACAGGATCGCGCCGAGCCGGCCGATGCCGATCGCCCAGCCCAGCCCGGTGCTGCGCACCTGCGGCGCGAACACCGCCGGCGCGGTCGCGTACAGGCCGGCCATCGCCGCGAACAGCGCCGCGCCGATCACCAACGCCACCGGGAAGGCGATGCCGAGCCGGGTGTTGAAGCCGGCGAACAGCGCCATGCCCAGCCCGGCCAGCAGCAGGCTGACGACGGTCAGGCGCGACAGCGGCAGGCGCGAGGCCAGCCAGCCGAACAGGCTGCCGCCGACGATGCCGCCCAGGTTCAGCAGCACCCCGCCGGTGATGCCCTGCTGCGCCGAGACGCCGGCGGCGACCAGCAGCTTGGGGGTCCAGCTGAGCACGAAGTAGAACGCGAACATGTGCAGGAAGAACGCCAGCGCGATCAGCAGCGCCGGCCTGCGCAGGGTGCCGACGAACAGCGCCGCGTAGCCCTGCCTGTCGCCGATGGCGCGCACCGGCAGCGGCGGCAGTTCGGCCAGCGGCGCCATCCGCATCCGCGCCAGCAGCGCGTTGAGCCGCGCCAGCGCGCCGGGCGGGCGCCGCGCGACCAGGAAGTCCAGCGACTCCGGCAGCCAGCGCAGCACCAGCGGCACGCACAGCAGCGAGGCCGCCGCGCCCAGCAGGAACACCGCATGCCAGCTCCAGCGCTCGAGCACGAACGCGGCGATCAGCCCGCCCAGGGTGGCGCCGACCGGATAGCCGGTCGCCTGCAGCGCCACCGCGGTGCTGCGCCACTTGGCATCGGCGTACTCGGCGGTGATCACGCCGACGCTGGCCAGCATGCCGCCGATGCCGACGCCGGTGAACACCCGCAGCAGCCCGAGCTGCCACGCATCCTGCGCCAGCGCCGACAGCGCCATGCCCACGGTCAGGATGCCCAGGCACCACAGGATCACCGCGCGCCGCCCGATGCGGTCGGCCAGCGGCGCCAGGAACAGCGAACCGATCGCCATCCCGACCAGGCCGGCGCTGAGCATCAGCCCCAACACCTTGCCCGACAGCTGCCAGTCGCCGGAGATATGCGGCGCGGTGAACGCCATCACCATCACGTCGAAGCCGTCGAGCATGTTGAGCAGCACGCAGATCGCGATCGCGATCCACTGGAAGCCGCTCATGCGCTCGAGCACGACGGAGGATGGCGCGGCGGCGGCGTGGCTCATGGCGGAACTCCTGGGTGGCGGGATCGGCTCAGCGCGCGGCGCTGGCGGCCTGGTGGATCGTGTCGAGCACTTCGCGCAGCCGGCCGACCTCGACCTGCCCCGGCGCCGAGGCCTTGCCGAGCATGCCGAAGGTCAGCACCTGGCCGAAGGTCTCGCCGGACAGGCGCGAGACCACGCCGGTGCCGCCCATCGCCATGGTCAGCAGCGGGCGGTCGTTGCGGCGGCGCAGCTGCCAGGTGGCGTCGAGCAGCTTGAGCACGTCGCCGGCATCGTGCGGCATCACCGCGATCTTCAGCACGTCCGCGCCCAGCGCCTGCTGGCGCTGCAGGCGCGCGACGATCTCGGCGGTGTCGGGGGTGCGCTCGAAGTCGTGGCTGGACATGACCACGGCCACGCCGGCGGCGTGCGCCTGCGCGACCAGCGCCTGCACCACTGCCGCATCGCGGAACATCTCCACGTCCAGCAGGTCGGCGAAGCGCGTCTTCAGCAGCGTCGCATAGAGCTTGCCATAGTCGGCGTCGGCGATCGGCTTGGCGCCGCCCTCGGCCTTGGTGCGGAAGGTCAGCAGCAGCGGCTTGCCGTGCAGGGCCTTGGCCACTTGCGGCCCCAGCCGCGCCAGCGCCTTGCGGTCGAGAGCGATGTCCAGATAGTCGATGCGCCATTCGGCGATGTCGGTATCGGCATTGGCGGCGATGCGCGCGGCCTGCGCCAGCGCCTCGTCGGCGGTGGCGGCGGTGATCGGCACGATGGTCTTGGGCGCGCCTTCGCCGATGCGCACCCCGCGCACGTCGAGCACCTTGGTCGGCGGCAATGTCGTTGCCGCCGCAGCGGACTGCGCCGACGCCGGCGCCGCGGCCAGGATCAGCAGCCCGGCCAGGGCGGCGGCGCAAACGCGCGACGGGAACAGGGTCATCGGAACACCTCGTGGAAGCGATGGAGGGCGCAGCGCAGCGCGCCGGGACGCGGCGGCCTGCATCAGAACGTGACCTTGGCCTGCAGGCCGACCACCCAGGCGTCGTCGGTCTGGCGGTAGGCGAAGGTGCCGGGATTGACCATGTACTGCACATCCGGCCGCAGCATCAGCCAGGGCGTGGCCTGGAAGCTGTAGGACAGTTCGTACAGTTCCTCCGCCCCGCTCAGCGCGTACAGCGGCGAGTCCGCCGGCACCCCGACCTCGACCAGCCAGGCGCGGCGCGCATCGACCAGCGTGCGGTTGATGTCGCCGCCGACATAGCCCAGCGCGATGCGGTCCTGGCTGCGCGCGCCGATGCCCTGGTAGATGCCGCCCAGCGCGTACCAGCGGCGGATCTGCGCGGTGGCGCGGTCGGACTGCATGTATTCGCCGAACACGCTGAAGCCGCGCGCCGGATCGGCCGTCTCGCTGTACAGCTTCTGCTCGGCCAACAGGTAGGCGCCGTGGCGGCCGGTGGCGTCGCGGCTGTCCAGGCCCTTGCGCGGCACGCGCGAGGCGTCGTAATAGCCACCGAACGTGTACATGCCGGCGTGGCGCGTGCCCTTGCCCGGGGTCCAGGTCAGCTCGACCGGGAACAGCCCGCCGGTGGTGCCGCCGACGAACGGGCGGAACGCGTTGTGCACGTTGTCGCCGGCCAGGTTCGGGTTGACCTGGAACCAGCCCACGCGCAGGTTCAGCGCCGGACTCACCTGCTGCGCGACTTCGCCGCCCCAGCGCGCCACCGGGTAGTTGTACCAGCCGCTGTTGCCGGACATCGCCAGCGGATGCGCACAGAACGCGGCATTGACGACGCTGGTGCCGGCGCCGAGCAGGCCGAACTGGTTGCCCATCGCGTAGTAGCCGAGCTTGAAGTAGGTGCCGCCGGCGAACGTCTGGTCGTAGCTGAACTCGGACAGGCGCGTGTACTGGCCGCCATAGGCTTCCTGCACCGGGAAGCGGTTGCCGATCAGGTCCACCGAGGCGCTGCGGCCGCGGCGGTCGTTGAGGGTGAAACGGAAGGCGCCGCCATCCCAGCCGGCGAGCTTGCCCATGTCCAGGTCCAGCCCCAGCCGCAGCTGTTGCGCATAGCGCGCGCCCGTGCGGCCGTAGCCGCCGTCGGTCACGCCCAGCGCTTCGCCGACGTAGTCGCCGCGGACGCTCACTCCGTTCGCAGCCCAGGCGCTGCGCGTGCCGCCCCAGTCGCCGGTGAGAGTGTTGCCGGCGTAGGCGTTGGCGTTGGCCGCGGACTGCGCGGCGGCCGCGGCGGGCAGCGCCAGCGGCACGGCGACGAGCAGCAGGCGGGATGGACGCGGCGATGCGGACATGCGGAAACGCTTGCTGGGCGGAAGCAGGGTCATGGCGATCAACGCAGCAGCGCCAGCGGCGCGCTCAGTGGCGAGGTCGCGCCGTCGGCGCTGGTGACGGTGGCGGTGAGGTTGGCCAGCTCGGCGCTGTCCGGCGGCAGGCAATAGCGGAAGCGTGCATGGCCGTCGCCATCCACCACCGCGTCGAGGCGGCCGAGGTAGCGCTCGGCCTCGTCGCTGCCGGCGGCGCGGTTGCCGAATACCTCCACCGTGTAGCGGCTGCGCGGGGTACCGGCGAACTCGCCCTGCAGCTCGCGCTGGCCGTCGCCGCCGCGCAGCCCCAGCAACCGCGGCGGCGCCTGGCCGTGGTTGGGCGCCGGCTGGCAGTCCGTGGTCTCGCCGGCGGCGCAGATCCTGGCGCACCTGGACGGATCGGTGTCCACGCCGAGCCCGTGCGAGCCGACGAAGCTGGCATGCTCCAGCCCCGGCACGCCGAACACGATCGCGCCGCGCGGCTGCCCCGGCACGCAGGCGCCACCGGCTTGGCAACGCTCGATCTTCAGGCCGTTGCCGGTCAGCAGGTTGGCGGTGAAGCGGTTGGCCTCGCTGCGTGGCTGCGGGCGCACCGCGATGCCGATGCCGTTGCCGCTGAGGGTGTTGCCGTCGACCACGTTGTCGCGGCCGCTGATGCTGACCCCGATCGAGTTGCCGGTGAAGGTATTGGCGGCGATGGTGTTGCGGTTGCCCCAGTTGATCTGCAGCCCGTCGGAGTAGTTCTCGAAGCGGTTGCGCAGCACGCTGTTGTCGTTGCCCCACAGGATCTCGATGCCTTGCGACGGCTCGTGATTGGCGTCGGTGGAGCGGAACAGGTTGTCGGCCACCAGGTTCCAGGCCGCGCCACGGGTCAGTTCCAGACCGTCGCCGTTGTCGATGAACTCGTTGCGCACGATGCGGTTGTGCACCGTGGTGGTGGCGGTGGACTGGCCGCTGCCGTCGTCGCCGGTCAGCATCACCCCGGCGCCGCCCTTGTTGGCGACGATGCGGTTGTCGTGAATCTCGTTGCCCCTGGCGCGATTGATCAGCACGCCGATGCAGAAGTTGCGGATCTCCAGGCCGCTCAGTTCCACGCCCTGGGTGTCGCGCAGCACCAGCCCGGGCAGCGTGGTGGCGCGCACGTTGGCGCCGAACTGGCCTTTCTCCGCGCCGGGGCAGGCGTCGGTGCCCTTGCCGCGCACGTAGGCCGAACCGTCGATGACGATGTACTGCCCGTCCACGTCGCGCGCGCTGCCCACGATCTGCACCGGGCCCTTGATCTCCGGCAGCGGCGACGCCGGCCGGATCACGTACGGCGGCCGCCCCACCGCGGCGATCTCGATGCGATGGCGGCCCGGCGCCTGGTTGGCGGTGGCGATCGCCCAGCGCAACGAGCCCGGGGCGCCGTCGTCGGCATAGCGGTCCACCGTGAGCACGCTCAACGCCGCCGGCGCCGGCTCGGCCTGGTAGGCGGACACGCACGGCGGCAACACCGCTGCGGCCAGCAGCGCACACCCGGACAACATACGACGCATGGGCACATCTCCGCACAAGGACGTTGATCGGCGCCGCCACGCGGCGCGCACTCCCGGCGGTCATCCCCTGCACCCGACCTCGGCACGCAAGTGCCGCCCTCGCCACGTCGGGGATGGAACGCTGGAACGAGAGGCAAAGCTAGTTTTATCGCACTGCATCATTCAAGTGCGAATATCGATTTTGTGTGCGGTAATCGGATAAAGTGGTCGTTGCGGGGGGGGATGCTTGCTGTTGTCGGGACTCGGGATCGGGGACCGGGGACCCGGAAAAGGGGGGGAGCCGTTGGTCCGGGTTGTGCGGGTCCTTGATGGGCAGGCGCTATCATCGGCGCGCGCTGCGATCTGGCGCATGCCCCGCCCGATCGCCGGAGACTGCCGTGAACCCGATCCGCCCGTTCCTGGACAAGACGCCGCAGCTGGGCGCACGCGTCTACGTGGATCCGGCCTGCACCGTCATCGGCGACGTGGTGCTGGACGAGGACGTGTCGGTGTGGCCGGGCACGGTGATCCGCGGCGACGTCAACCACGTGCGCATCGGCGCGCGCAGCAACATCCAGGACGGCACCATCATCCACGTCAGCCACCACAGCCCGTTCAACAAGGCCGGCTGCCCGACCCTGATCGGCGCCGACGTGACCGTGGGCCACGGCTGCATCATCCACGCCTGCACCATCGAAGACCTGTGCCTGATCGGCATGGGCGCGTGCATCCTCGACGGCGCCACGGTGAAGCAATACGGCTTCGTCGGCGCCGGCGCGGTGGTCGGGCCGGGCAAGACGGTCGGCGAGCGCGAGCTGTGGCTGGGCAATCCGGCGCGGCTGGCACGCACGCTCAGCGACAAGGAAGTGGAAAGCCTGCACTACTCCGCGCAGCACTACGTGCGGCTGAAGGATCGCTACCTGGGCATGGCGGCGCCGGCGCCGCAGTAGACCGCAACGGTGCACGCGCCGGCGCCAGCCGCGCGCGACACGGTGGGCGGCCGCACGACTGGCGCGGCATGGCGCTTTGCGCGACACTGCGCGCCTCTGGCGCGAGGACGCCACCGAATGGATTCGCGATGACCAAGACACGTCCGCTGCGCGGCCTGCTGGCCGCTTTCCTGCTTGCGCTGGGCGCCAGCGCCGGACCGGCCGTGGCCGCAGACGGCATGACCGCCGAACAGTTCGTCGCCTCGCTGCATTTCCAGGACGGGCACATCGCCATGCCGCAGGCCAAGGTGCATTTCGACCTCAACCACGACTTCCGCTATCTGGGCCAGGCCGACGCGCGGCAGGTGCTGGAGGCAAGGGCCTGTTGACGCAATGGGGATAGGCCCTTGGGGCAACCCGCCCGACGACACCGTTCTCGGCCTGATCGTGCCGCGCCAGCCCGCGCTCGACGAGAAGGGCAGCTGGGCGGTGGTGGTCACCTGCGCCGACGACGGCTACGTGTCCGACGAGGACGCCAGCAAGATCGACTACAAGGACATGCTCGCGGACATGCAGAAGGAGACCCGCGAGGAAAACACGCAACGCAAGGAAGCCGGCTACGGGAGCGTGGACCTGATCGGCTGGGCGGTGCCGCCGCGCTACGACGCTGCGAGCAAGAAGCTGTACTGGGCGCGCGATCTGGCGTTCCAGGGCAACCAAGGCCACACCCTCAACTACGACATCCGCGTAATCGGCCGCCACGGCGACCTGAGCCTCAACGCGATCGCCGGCATGGACGCACTGCCGCAGGTGCGCGCCGGCATGCGGCAGTTGCTGCCGATGGCCGAATTCGACAGCCGCGCGCGCTACGCCGACCACAACCCGTCCACCGACAAGATCGCCATGGCCTGGCCACGCTGATCGGCGGCGGCCTAGCGGCCAAGGCCGGCCTGGTCCTGGCCAAAGCATGGAAGCTGGTGGCGCTGGGGCTGATGGCGCTGGCCGGCGGCATCGGCAAGCTGTTCTCCGGCCGCAGGCGCGACGGCGGCACGGTGCGCTGAGCCGCCCGCGCGGCGTGCCCGCCGCGCCGCGGTGGTCATCGCGAGCAGCATCCGCCGCCGGCGCGGCGGCGGCGGCCGGCTGGGCAATTGGCGCCGCGCCGGCTAAAGTCGCGGTTCGGAGCAGGACGCAGTCGAGATCACGCATGCCGCCACAGGCAGCCGGCCGGACGGAAGGACGGCCTCCCTACATCGCAGGCGCACAGGCGCGCCGCGCCGCAACCCGGCGATGAGCGGCATGCTCGACACCTACCGTGAAGTGATCACGCCCGAAGGCGTGCCGCTGCATCTGCCGGCCGCCGGCGCGGTGCCGCGCGCGCTGGCCTGGCTGATCGACCTGGCGGTGCGGTTCGGCGTGCTGACCCTGATGGGCATGCTGCTCGGCATGCTCGGCGGCTTCGGCCAGGGTCTTTACCTGGTGGCGATGTTCCTGGTGTTCTGGGCCTACCCGATCGTGCTCGAAGGCTGGTTCGGGCAGACCCTGGGCAAGAAGGCGCTGGGCCTGCGCGTGGTCTCGCGCGACGGCGCGCCGGCCGGGTGGATGGCGGCGATCACCCGCAACCTGCTGCGCACCGTGGACATGCTGCCGTTCGGCTACGCCATCGGCCTGATCGCCTGCCTGTTCGACGCGCATGCGCGGCGCCTGGGCGACATGGTCGCCGGCACCCTGGTGATCCACCAGGCGCCGCGCCACGAGGCGGCGCTGCCGCCGATCGCCAGCGCGGTGGCGCCGCCGCGCCGCCTGCTGCCGGCCGAGCAGGCGGCGTTGATCGCCTTCGCCGAGCGCGCGCCGCGGCTGGCCCCGGCACGGCAGCTGGAACTGGCGACGCTGGCGCTGCCGTTGACGCAGACGCCCGGCCAGGCCGGCGTACTGCGGCTGTACGCGATGGCCAACTGGTTGCTGGGGCGGCGATGAGGCAGGAGCAGTTCATCGCCCGCCACCAGCACGAGTGGCAGGCCTTCGAAACCTGGCTGCAGACGCATGGACGCAAGGCCGCCGGGTCCGCGGCGGACGGCGCCGCGGACCCGGCGCGGCTCGCCGACGAGGACGTGCCGGCACGCTACCGGCGGCTGTGCCAGCAGCTGGCGCTGGCCCGCAAGCGCGGCTACAGCGCGCTGGTCACCACGCGCCTGCAACAGCTGATGCAGCAGGGCCACACCACGCTGTACCGGCCGCCGCGGCCGCGCTGGCGGCGCGCGGCCGAGTTCCTGTTCGCCGATTTCCCGCAGCTGGTGCGCAGCCAGGCCGGCTGCATGGCCGCGGCCACCGCGCTGTTCCTGGTACCGCTGGTGACGATCTTCGTGCTGCTGCAGTACCGGCCGGAACTGATCCACGGGCTGCTGGATCCGATGCAGGTCGCGCAGATGGAGCGGATGTACGACCCGGCCGCGACCGCGCACAAGCTCGGCCGCGACAGCGGTGACGACTGGCAGATGTTCGGCCACTACATCATGAACAACATCAGCATCGGCCTGCGCACCTTCGCCAGCGGCCTGCTGGCCGGGCTCGGCACGGTGCTGGTGCTGCTGTTCAACGGCGTCACCATCGGCGCGGTGGCCGGGCACCTGCACCAGATCGGCTACGGGGTCACGTTCTGGCGCTTCGTCGCCGGGCATGCGCCGTTCGAGCTGACCGCGATCGTGATCGCCGGCGGCGCCGGCCTGCAGCTGGGCCTGAAGCTGCTGGCGCCAGGCCGGCGCCGGCGCATCGATGCGCTGGTCGAAGGCGGCACCATCGGCGCCAAGCTGTGCCTGGGCGTGGCCTTCATGCTGCTGGTCGCCGCCTTCATCGAGGCGTTCTGGTCCTCGATCGGTACGCTGCCGGCGTGGGTGAAGTACGGCGTGTCCGGCCTGCTGTGGACGCTGGTGCTGGTGTGGCTGTGGCGCGGCGGACGCGGCGCGGCGGAGGCCGGCGATGCGGATTGAGCGGCTGGACGTGGTGCTGCGCGCGCGCTCGGCGTGGGAGGCGATGGAGTTGGGCAGCGCGCTGGTGCGCCGCCATGCCGGCGCGATCTGGAAACCGTGGCTGCTGCTCACCGTGCCGCTGTTCGCGCTGCTCAATCTCGGCGCCTGGGCGATCGACCAACTGTGGCTGGCCGGCCTGCTGCTGTGGTGGCTGAAGCCGGTGCTGGACCGGATCCCGCTGTTCGTGATCTCGCGCGGCGTGTTCGGCGACGTGCCGCGCGTGCGCGACACGCTGCGCGCGCAATGGGGCTGGGGCTGGGGCACGCTGTTCGGCTACCTGACCTGGCGCCGGCTGAGTCCGGCGCGCAGCGTGTTCATGCCGCTGGAGCTGCTCGAAGGCGCCAGCGCCGAGCAGCAGCGGCAGCGCCGCCGCAGCCTGGGCGGGGCGGTGTACGGGCACGCGCTGCTGCTGGCCGGCGTGTGCTGGCATTTCGAGGCGATGCTGTGCCTGGCCTGCATCGCCGCGATCCTGATGTTCGTGCCGGTGGACCTGCTGCCGGAAACGGTGCGCGCAGCCTGGGCGCTGGTCGGCGAGGAGAATCCGCTGTGGGCCGACATCGGCCTGAACGTCTTCGGCTGGCTGGCGATGACGCTGATCGAACCGTTCTTCGTCGGCGCCGGCTTCGGCCTGTATCTCAACCGGCGCACCGAGATCGAGGCATGGGACGTGGAAATGGCGCTGCGCCGATTGCGCGAGCGGCTGGCCGGGGCCGCGCCGCTGCTGGTGCTGGCCGTGGCCCTGCTCGCTGCGCCGGGCGCTGCGCTGCGCGCGCAAACCGCGTCGCCGGGCGCCGCCAACGACGCGGTCGCGGCCGAGCCGCATGCGCATCCCGACCCGACGACGCGACAGGCGCAGCGGGCCGCCGGCGACGGCGACGCCATCAAGGCCCCCGAGAAGGAGCAAGACGCCAGCGAGGACGACGCGAACGCGCCGGTCGCGCTCGACGACGTCTTCGACACCGTGCCCGCCGCCGACGCGCGCTTCGACCGCGCCGCCGACCGCGCCTACGAAGACCCGCTGCTGTCGGGCAAGCGCAGCATCGGCTACTGGAAGAAGCGCGACCGCAACGAGGACGAGAAGCCGCCCGACGCCGACAAGACCGATCCGCGCTTCGGCCAGGCGCTGTTCGCCAGCGTGGCGCGGGTGTTCGCGTTCGCCGGCGAATGGGGCATGTGGCTGCTGGCCGGCATCCTGCTGCTGGTGCTGCTGCTGACCATGAAGCACTGGCTGCCGTGGATGCGCGGCAGCGTGCGCCGCCGCGCCCCGGCCGAGGCGCCGGTGGCGCAGGCGCCGGTGCTGCCGACCGAGCCGCTGCCGGACGACGTGGCGACCATCGCGCGTCGCCTGTGGGCCGAGGGCCAGCACCGCAACGCGCTGGCGCTGCTGTACCGCGCCAGCGTGCAGACCGTGTGCGAACGGGCCAATCTGGTGCTGCCGCCCGGCGCCACCGAGGCGCAGTGCCTGCGCGCCTCCAAACGCCTGGCGGAGGAAGCGGACCGCAGCCTGTTCGCGCGCATGGTGCGCACCTGGCAATACGCCGCCTACGCCGGGCGCCTGCCCGACGACGACGACTTCGCCGGCCTGCTCGATGAACTGCAGCGACAGTACCGGTGGCGCGCGTGAACAGCGGCACCCGCAATGCGCTGATCTTCCTGGTCGGGCTGCTGGTGACGAGCGTGCTCGCCGCCTGGTTCCTGGGCCGCTACGAACGCGCCGAACGCGAACTGGCGCTGCCGCCGCGCGGCGAGGCCGCGTACAACCCGCTGTACGCGCTGCGCCAGACCTTGCGCGCCGATGGCGTGCGCGCCGAGTCGCGGCAGCGGCTGGACCTGGCGGCGATGCGCCTGCAGCCGCACGACAGCGTGCTGCTGCTGGGCGACCCGCGCACGCTGAGCAAGCCCGACAGCCAGGCGCTGCTGGCCTGGGTCGCGCGCGGCGGGCACCTGATCCTGCGCACGCCGGCGGCCGACGGCGACGACAAGACCACGCTGCCGATCTTCGATGCGCTCGATGTCGGCCTCGAGGACGGCAGGCCGGACGACTGCCTGAAGCTGGCCATTCCCGGGCAGCCGGAGCACAGCGAGTTCTGCAACGGCCGGCGCTTCCAGATCGACGAGGACGCGGCCAGCAACTGGTGGGGCGGCAACGAGGACTACGCCTACGCGCGCCTGCCGCACGGCGACGGCAACGTCGACGTGCTGGCGGAGATGGATTTCCTGCAGAACGGCGGCAGCGGCAACCGCGTGCGCGACGACGCGCTGGATGCCGCGCCCGCCCCGCCCAGCGGCGGCATGCGCGACGTGCCGCACCGCCTGCTGGCGCGGCAGATCCTGGCGCCCAACTACGGCCATGGCACCGTGTACCTGGTCTACGCCGCGGAACTGCCGTCGCTGTGGCGCACGCTGTTCACCCGCGGCTGGCCGGCCTGGCTGCCGGCGCTGCTGATGCTGCTGGCCTGGCTGTGGTCGCGCATGCAGCGCTTCGGCCCGCTGCTGGCCTCGCCGGCCGGCGACCGCCGCTCGCTGCTGGAACACGTGCGCGCCAGCGGCGAGCACCTGTTCCGCTACGGCAAGGCGTCGCTGCTGTACGCGGCGATGCGGCAGGCGTTCCTGGCGCGGCTGCGGCGGCGCGCGCCGCTCGCCGCCGCGCTGCAGGGCCCGGCCCAGGCCGCCGCCATCGCCGAACGCCTGAACCTGCCGGCGGCGCAGATCGAACAGGCGCTGCAGCCGCCAGCGCCCAAGCAACACGCCGCCTTCCGCGATCGCATTCGCCTCCTCGTCCAGATGAGAAACCAGTTATGACCACCGCACCCGCCGATTCCGTCGCGCCGCTCGCCGGCCCCGCCCTGATCGAACGCGTCGAGGCGATCCGCGACGCGGTCGGCCAGGCCTTCATCGGCCAGCCGGAGGTGCTCGAGCAGATCCTGACCGCGCTGCTGGCCGGCGGCCACGTGCTGATCGAAGGCGTGCCCGGGCTGGGCAAGACCCTGCTGGTGCGCGCGCTGGCGCAGGCGCTGGAACTGAACTACGCGCGCGTGCAGTTCACCCCGGACCTGATGCCCAGCGACGTCAGCGGCCACGCCGTGTACGACCCCAAGACCGAGAGCTTCAAGATCCGCCGCGGCCCGGTGTTCACCCACCTGCTGCTCGCCGACGAGATCAACCGCGCCCCGGCCAAGACCCAGTCGGCGCTGCTGGAAGTGATGCAGGAAGGCCAGGTCACCATCGAGGGCAAGCCCTTCCCGCTGGCGCCGCCGTTCCTGGCCCTGGCCACGCAGAACCCGGTCGAGCAGGAAGGCACCTATCCGCTGCCGGAAGCGCAGCTGGACCGCTTCCTGCTGAAGATCCTGATCGACTACCCGCAGCTGGAGGACGAGAAGCGGATGGTGGAAGCGGTCACCACCGGGCGCAGCGCCGGCGACTTCGACCTGTCGCAGGTGCCGCGCGTGCTCAGCGCCGCCGACGTGGTGGCGATGCAGCTGGGCACCGCGGCGATCGCGGTGGACCCGCAGGTGATCGACTACGCGGTGCGCATCGTCGCCGCCACCCGCAGCTGGCCGGGCATCGCGCTCGGCGCCGGCCCGCGCGGCAGCATCGCGCTGATCCGCGCCGCGCGCGCGCAGGCGGTGCTGTCCGGCCGCGACTTCGTCACCCCCGACGACATCCGCGACATCGCCAAGCCGGCGCTGCGCCACCGCATCACCCTGGCCCCGGAACTGCAGATCGAAGGCCAGCGCGCCGACGACGCGCTGGGCGCGCTGCTGGCGAAGGTGGAGGCGCCGAGAAAATGATCTGCATCGGGACTCGGGACTCGGGACTGGGGACTCGGAACAGCACGGCGGTGCGAGGAACCTCGCTGCGCCACGCGTCCCATGACGCATGCCATGCCCGCACTCCATCCGCCACGACCCGGCGCCGAGTCCCCAGTCCCCAGTCCCCAGTCCCGGCCAGTTCCCGATGAGACCCGCCCCGCCACTGCTGGCCTTGCTCGGCCTGTGGGCGCTGTGCGGCGTGGCCACGGCGCTGGACCTGCTGCCGCTGTGGCCGTGGCAGGCGCTGGGTGCGGCAATTGCCGCCGGCGCCGCGCTGGATGCATGGCGGCTGTGGCGCCGGCCCACGCCGCAGCTGCACCGCGAACTGCCCGAGGCGCTGCCGCTGGGCGTGGAACGCGAGGCCGGGCTGCGCATCGACAGCGCGCGGCGGCTGACGCTGGACGTGTTCGACCTCGTCCCCAGCGGCTGGCAGCAGCAGGGCCTGCCGCGGCGGCTGACCCTGCCCACCGCCAGCCAAACCCACCTGACCTACCGGCTGCGCCCGACCGCGCGCGGCCGCTTCGACTTCCCCGGCACGCACCTGCGCCTGCATTCGGCCTGGCGCCTGTGGCGGCAGCGGCGCGTGGCCGGCCTGGCGCAGACGGTGCGCGTGTATCCGAACTTCGCCCCGCTGACCCGCTTCGCCCTGTTCAGCGCCGAACAGGCCTCGCGGCTGATCGGCGCGCACCTGAAGCGGCGCCGCGGCGAAGGCACCGACTTCCACCAGATGCGCGAGTACCGCCTCGGCGACAGCCTGCGCCAGATCGACTGGAAGGCCACCTCGCGCGCGCGCAAGTTGATCTCGCGCGAGTACCAGGACCAGAAGAACCAGCAACTGCTGCTGCTGATCGACACCGGGCGGCGGATGATGGCCAGCGAACGCGGTCTGTCGCACTTCGACCACGTGCTCAACGCCGCGCTGGTGGTGTCGTACCTGGCACTGCGCCAGGGCGATGCGGTCGGGCTGATGGCCAGCGGCGGCGACGCGCGCTGGGTCGCGCCCCAGCGCGGCATGGGCGCCGTCGATGCGCTGCTGCGCGCCAGCTACGACCTGCAACCGCGGGCGGTGGCCACCGACTACCTGGCCGCGGCGACGGAACTGTCGCTGCGCCAGCGCCGCCGTTCGTTGGTGATGCTGGTCAGCAACGTGCGCGACGAGGACATCGAAGACCTGCTCGCCGCGGTGCGGCTGCTGCGACGCCGGCACCTGGTGTGCGTGGCCAGCCTGCGCGAGCGCGCGCTGGATCAGGCGCTGGCGCAGGACGTGCGCGACCTGCCGCAGGCGCTGCAGGCCGGCGCGGTGGCGCGCTACCTGCAACAACGCGGCGACGCCCACGACGCGCTGCGCAGCCACGGCGTGATGGTGCTCGACGTCACCGGCGAGGAACTGCCCGGCGCGCTGGTGGAGCGCTACCTCGCGGTCAAGCGCGACGGTTTGCTGTAGCGCGGCGCCGGCCGACGGCGCGGCCGGCACGCCTGCACGGCGGTGCACTGGATGCGCGTTCGCGGCGGCGCCCCCGCGCCGAGCGCACGACCTGGCGCAGCGCGGCACCGGCCGATCGCCGCTGCCGAGCGCGCGGGCGCAATCGGCTGGCGTCGGTCAATGGCGGGAACGCGGCGGCGGGCGCGCCGCCGCGCCGGATCGCCGGCACTACGGCCACGCCTGGCCCGCGGTACGCCCGGCACCCGCTACGCCGTGGGCGCCGGCAGCTGCTCGTACTCGCCCAGCAGCTCTTCCAGCGCCTGGATCGCGCCATCGATGCGCGACAGCATGTTCTGCAGTTCGCGCTGCCGGGCCTCCATCTCCTGCAACCGGGCGTGGCCGGCACAGCGCTCGTCGTTCAGCGCCTGCAATCGTTGCGCGATCGAATGGCGGTCCAAGGCGCGGCTCCCGGGTGGAGTCGGCCATGACGGGCCCGAGGCCTGGACAGGCGGCGGCCCGGATCGCGCCGCGGCGCCGGCCGGCCTGGTGCTGCCGGGCGGCATGCGCAAGGCGCCGGTTCATCGGCGACGGGGGCAGCCGCGCAGGCAGCGTGATACCGTGACGGGCGGCCCTCCACCATGGGCAAGAAGGTTGCAACTGCAACCCTTTCGCGCCCGCCGCGCCGATGTCTCCCGCCAGTTCCCCGCCGCCTTCCAGCCGTCCACGCCCCCATGCCCGACTACCGCTCCAAGACCTCCACCCACGGCCGCAACATGGCCGGCGCGCGCGCGCTGTGGCGCGCCACCGGCATGCAGGACGCCGACTTCCACAAGCCGATCGTCGCCATCGCCAACTCCTTCACCCAATTCGTGCCCGGCCACGTGCACCTGAAGGACCTCGGCCAACTGGTGGCGCGCGAGATCGAACGCGTCGGCGGCGTGGCCAAGGAATTCGACACCATCGCCGTGGACGACGGCATCGCCATGGGCCACGACGGCATGCTGTACTCGCTGCCCAGCCGCGAGATCATCGCCGACTCGGTGGAGTACATGGTCAACGCGCATTGCGCCGACGCGCTGGTGTGCATCTCCAACTGCGACAAGATCACCCCCGGCATGCTGATGGCCGCGCTGCGCCTCGACATCCCCACCGTGTTCGTGTCCGGCGGGCCGATGGAAGCGGGCAAGACCAAGCTCGCCGACCACAACCTGGACCTGATCGACGCGATGGTGATCGCCGCCGACCCCAACGCCTCCGACGACAAGGTCGCCGCGTTCGAGCGCAGCGCCTGCCCCACCTGCGGCTCGTGCTCGGGCATGTTCACCGCCAACTCGATGAACTGCCTGACCGAGGCGCTGGGCCTGGCGTTGCCCGGCAACGGCACCGTGGTGGCCACCCATGCCGACCGCGAACAGCTGTTCCTGCAGGCCGGACGCACCGCGGTGGAACTGTGCCACCGCTGGTACGGCGCCGAGGACCCGACCGCGCTGCCGCGCGGCATCGCCACCTTCGAAGCGTTCGAGAACGCGATGACCCTGGACATCGCGATGGGCGGTTCCACCAACACCATCTTGCACCTGCTCGCCGCCGCGCAGGAAGCCGAGGTACCGTTCACCCTGCGCGACGTCGACCGCCTGTCGCGGCGCGTGCCGCAGCTGTGCAAGGTCGCGCCCAACATCCAGAAGTACCACATCGAGGACGTGCACCGCGCCGGCGGCATCCTCGCCATCCTCGGCGAACTGGCGCGCGGCGGCCTGTTGCACACCGACCAGCCCACCGTGCACAGCCGCCGCCTGGCCGACGCCATCGCGCAGTGGGACATCACCCGCACCGGCGACGCCGCCGTGCATACCTTCTACAAGGCCGGCCCGGCCGGCATCCCCACCCAGGTCGCGTTCAGCCAGGCCACGCGCTGGCCGAGCCTGGACACCGACCGCAGCGGCGGATGCATCCGCGACGTCGCCCACGCCTACTCGGCCGAGGGCGGCCTGGCGGTGCTGTACGGCAACATCGCGCTCGACGGCTGCGTGGTTAAGACCGCCGGCGTGGACGCGGCGATCCACGTGTTCGAGGGCAGCGCCAAGGTGTTCGAGAGCCAGGATGCGGCGGTCAAGGGCATTCTCGCCGACGACGTGGAGCCCGGCGACGTCGTGGTGATCCGCTACGAAGGCCCCAAGGGCGGCCCCGGCATGCAGGAGATGCTGTACCCCACCAGTTACCTCAAGTCCAAGGGCCTGGGCAAGCACTGCGCGCTGCTGACCGACGGCCGCTTCTCCGGCGGCACCTCCGGCCTGTCGATCGGCCACGCCTCCCCGGAAGCGGCCGCCGGCGGCGCCATCGGCCTGATCCGCGACGGCGACCGGATTTTGATCGACATCCCCAAGCGCGCGATCAGCCTACTGGTTGCCGACGAAGAACTGGACGCCCGCCGCGCCGAACAGGACGCCAGGGGCTGGAAGCCCGCGCAGCCGCGCGCGCGCAAGGTCAGCACCGCGTTGAAGGCGTATGCGTTGCTGGCCACCAGCGCGGACAAGGGCGCGGTGCGCGACAAGGCGATGCTGGAGGGGTGAGCGGCGATTGGATCGGCCTCTACAACCGGCAACGTCCACGCCAGGCGCTGAAGATGACGACCCCGGATGCGCGGCGGATGCCGCTGCACTGACCGCATGACCTGTGTAGAAACCGGTGGGTCGTTACAGTTCTTCTATAGGCCTCGTTGCAGGCACGCCGCACGACCTGGCCAGCGTCGTTGGTCGTCGATGACGGGCGACCAAGACGGTCGGTACGGACATGGCAGACCTTGTCCGCACGCACCATGCCCACCCGTCGCCCCGAACCGCAGATAGTCGCTCCAGCTGGACGACGATTCCCTTTCCGCCACGAGCTGGTTCTGCCCGGCGAAAACGTAACTCGCCAAGCTGCCATCGGCGCGCAGCTTGCCGCTGCATATGTCAGCGCCGAAGTAAAAGGGCAGACTCAACTCGCAAGTGCAGCACCCAACTGAATGCAAGGTGTTGCGATGGGCAAACGGTACAGTCGTTTGTTCAGAAGCACGCGCGGTGCTGCAGGTCGAGCGCGATCGGGGAGACGCGCTTGCGCACCATCGGTCGGCGCCCTGGGCGTAGTCCTTCGACGCCGAGCCGCGGTTCGGCGCTTGGCCGCTGCGGTGTACGGGGCGCACGCAGCCGCGGTGGGCGATCGGCGGCGGCGCCAGCGCAGCGTGCGGGCGCGCCGTGGCACGGCCTTGTTTCAGCGGGTCCATGACCCCCTGGCGTATGCGCGCCGGTCTGCCCGGCAGATCGCGGCCAGACGGCGCGCCATGCATCCCGACGACGCCAACCAGCGTACCAGCCACGAGACGAATCACCTTTCGGTAAGCGAAAGGCGCCTGCGACGAATCCACTTCCCCCCACTGGAGCCATCGAAATGAAAATCCG
Source organism: Xanthomonas theicola (assembly GCF_014236795.1). Lineage (NCBI taxonomy): Bacteria > Pseudomonadati > Pseudomonadota > Gammaproteobacteria > Lysobacterales > Lysobacteraceae > Xanthomonas > Xanthomonas theicola. The sequence continues at coordinate 3,820,126 of NZ_CP049017.1, forward strand.
CCTGCATGTGTGCCTGTTCGCCTTGCTACTCGCGCTCCCGGCCGCTTCCGCGTTCGCGCAAACTGCGGTCGTCGCCAATCCCAACCACCAGCAACTGCTGCAGGGGTCGGATCGGCGGACCACGGCGAACAAGCGCCTGGTCTACGACTTCTGGCGCATCGTGTTCGAAGCCGGGCATACCGAATACGCGCCGATGTACATGGCCAAGGACTATATCCAGCACAATCCCACCGTCGCCAATGGCCGCGATGCGTTCCTGCAGTTCCTGACCGCGTTCGTCGAACCGCAGCCGATCCAGCCGCGCGTGCGACTGCCGCTGGTGGCGATCCTTGCTCAGGGCGACGACGTGACCCTGGTATCGGTCCGCACCTTGCCCGATCCGAAGGATACGACCAAGACCTATACGACCACCTGGTTCGACATGTTCCGCATCCAGAACGGCAAGATCCAGGAGCATTGGGATCCGGCGACCAAATGACGGCGGCCCGGGCGCAAGCCACGGCAATGCTTCGCCATGCGGCACACAGCTGGGTGCGCCGCTGCAGTGGCCGGCGCGTGCCGCTGGCGCGCCCACCTGCCGCTGGCGCGCTATGCCAACCCAGGGACTGCGGTGTAGCGCACGCATGAGCAAGACTGGCCCGCGCCGCCAGGGGGCGGCGCGGGCCAGTTCCTGCGATGACGGTCCAGTCATGCGTAGCTGTCGAATTCCGGTGGCCGGCAAGGGCGCTAGACTCTGGTTGCGGCCGATGGTCGCGCGCCTCTCCTGCTTGCCGACATCGCCGCCATGCCCTTGCTCGAACTTCCCACACATCGCCTGCACTACCGCATCGACGGCAGCGACGGCCGTCCATGGCTGACCTTCTGCAATTCGCTCGGCACCGACCTGCACATGTGGGACGCGCAGATCGAGGCGTTGGCGCCGTACTACCGCGTGCTGCGCTACGACCGCCGCGGCCACGGCGCCTCGAGCGCGGCGCCGGGGCCGTACCGGATCGCGGACCTGGCCGGCGATGTGCTGGCCTTGCTCGACGCACTGTCGGTGCAGCGCACCCATTTCTGCGGCCTGTCGATCGGTGGGCTGACCGGGCAATGGCTGGGCATGCACGCCGGCGCGCGCCTGCACACATTGAGCGTATGCGCGACCGCCGCCAAGATCGGGACCGAGGACGGCTGGCAGGCGCGTATCGCCCAGGTTCGGGCCGAGGGGCTGGCGGGGTTGCTCGCCGGCACCCGCGAGCGCTGGTTCACGCCGGCCTTCGTCGACATGCAGCCGGCGGCGGTCGAGGCGATCCTGGCCACCTTCCTGGCCACCGATGCGCAGGCCTACGTGGCCTGCTGCGAGGCGGTGGCCAGCGCCGATTTCCGCGGCGCGCTGGGCGCGATCGCCACGCCGCTGCTGGCGCTGGCCGGGCACGACGATCCGGTGTGCCCGGCCGAGGGCCTGCAGGCGATCGCCGCGCAGGCCGCGCGCGGCAGCTTCGCCCAGGTGCATGGCCGCCACCTGTGCAACCTGGAATCGCCGCACGCCTTCAACGACGCGCTGCTGCGCTTCCTGCTGCAGTAGTCCCGGACGCAGGAAAGGGGGAGAGGATGCGTGGCCGCGACGCGGGTCGCATCGCACCATCGCTCTGCCCATTCTCCGATCCGGCCATCGCTCAATCGTCCAGCCGCACCACCAGCTTGCCGAAGTTGCCGCCGCCGAGCATGTCGATGAAGGCCTGCGGGGCGTTGTCCAGCCCATGCACGACATGCTCGCGATAGCGCACGCGGCCGTCGGCCAGCCATGCGCCCATCTCGCGCAGGAACTCCGGATAGAGCTTGACGAAATCGCCGACGATGAAGCCGCGCAGGATCAGCCGCTGGCGCAACACCTGGCCCATCAGCGCCGGCAGGCGGTCCGGCCCCGGCGGCGGCACGCCCTTGCTGTTGTAGGTGGCGACGGCGCCGCACACCGGCACCCGCGCGAAGTCGTTGAGCAGCGGCAGCACCGCGTCGAACACGTGGCCGCCGACGTTCTCGAAGTAGACGTCGATGCCGTCGCGCGCCGCATCGCGCAGCTGTTCGGCGAAATCGGCGGCGCGATGATCCAGCGCCACGCCCAACCCCAGGTCCTCGCGCAGGTAGCGGCATTTCTTGGCGCCGCCGGCGATGGCGATCACCTTCGCGCCGCGCAACCTGGCGATCTGCGCGACGCTGGCGCCGACCGGGCCGGTGGCGGCAGCGACCGCCACGGTCTCGCCGCTCTGCGGCTTGCCGATCTCGTGCAGGCCGGCATAGGCGGTGAAACCGGGCATGCCGTAGACGCCGAGCGCGGTGCTCGGCGGCAGCGGCGACTGCGGGTCGAGCTTGCGCCGCAGGCCGCCGCCATCGGCCACGACATGCGTCTGCCAGCCGCCGTTCTGCGCCAGCACCAGGTCGCCGGGCTTGAGGTCGGCATGGTGCGATTCCAGCACTTCGGCGACGGTGCTGCCGACCATCGCCTCGTCCAGCTGCACCGGCGGCGCGTACGACGGCGCATCGCTCATGCGTCCGCGCATGTACGGATCCAGCGACAACCAGCGGTTGCGCAACAGCACCTGACCGGGGCCGGGCGGCGCCAGCGACGCCTGCTCGATACGGAAATCCTGCACCGTCGGCGCGCCCTGCGGGCGCGATGCGAGGACCACGCGGGTGGTGTTGTGGACAGTGGTACTCATGCGTCTTCCTTGCTGGCCGCATCCAGCTGCGCGACCTCGTCGGCCGACAGGTCCAGGTGCGCAGCGGCCAACAGGTCCTGCAGTTGCGCGATGCTGGTCGCGCTGGCGATCGGAGCGGTGATGCCGGGGCGCGCGATCAGCCACGCCAGCGCCACCTGCGTCGGCGTAGCCGAATGCTTGCCGGCGACGTCGTCGAGCGCGGCCAGGATGCGCAGGCCGTGCGCATTGAGATAGCGCGCGACCACGGCTGCGCCGCGCGCCGGGCTCTTGGCGGCATCGCCGGCGCTGCGGTACTTGCCGCTGAGGAAACCGCGGGCCAGGGCGTAATAGCAGATCACGCCCAGGCCCTGCTCGCGCACCAACGGTTCCAGGCCGGCCTCGTAGCCGCTACGGTCGTACAGGTTGTACTCGGGCTGCAGCGTTTCGTAGCGCGGCAGGCCGTACTGCGCCGAGACCTTCAGCGCCTCGGTCAGGCGTTGGGCGCTGTAGTTGGAAGCACCGATCGCGCGCACCTTGCCTTGCTCGATCAGCCGCCCCAACGCGGCCAGCGTCGCTTCCAGCGGCACCGCTTCGTCGTCCTCGTGCGCCTGGTACAGATCGATCGCGTCGGTCTGCAGGCGCTGCAGCGATTCCTCCACCGCCGCGGCGATGTTGTCGGCGGACAGGCCCGGGCGCTCGTCCCACTTGCCGACCTTGGTCGCGATCAGCACCTTGTCGCGCTTGCCGCTGCGCTTGAGCCACTGGCCGATGATGGTTTCCGACTCGCCGCCGCGGTGGCCGGGTGCCCACGCCGAATAGGCATCGGCGGTGTCGATCAGGTTGAAGCCGGCGTCGACGAAGGCGTCGAGCAATTCGAACGAGGTCTTGGCATCGGCACTCCAGCCGAACACATTGCCGCCGAATGCAAGCGGCATCGCGTGCAGGCCGGAACGGCCGAGTTCGCGCGTGCGCAACATGGAAACACTCCGCTGTGATGAAGCGCGACATGATAGTCGCCCGAGGTTTCGATATCGCGGCAATGGTCGCGAAAACAGCGTTGCGTCTGCGTGATCCGCGCTAACGCGGCGACAACATCCAGGCTCGCGCGCATGCATGCTAGGCTCGCGCCACATCTCCAGCGGACGTACGCCCATGACGCTTCGAACGACGCTTGCCTGCGCCTGTACCCTGGCCATCGCCGCGGCGCTGGCGATCCCGACGGCGCAGGCGATCGAGCCTGCCGATAGCGCCACGCTGCCGGCGCCGGATGCGGCGCTGCAGGCCGCGATCGACGGCAGCTGGTGCGACCGCGTCCATGTCGCGCGCGACGCCTACCGGCACCCTGGGCGGACCCTGGCGTTCTTCGGCATCGCGCCGACGCAGACGGTGATCGAAATCACTCCCGGCGGCGGCTGGTACTCGGAAATCCTGGCGCCGTACCTGCGCGAGCACGGCCATTACATCGCCGCGTTGGTCGATCCGGCGGCGGTGCCGGAGGGGCGCGGCCGCGAGTACCAGCAGACGGCGCGCAGCCAGCTGCAGCAGAAGTTCGAGGCGGCGCCGGCGCAGTATGCACGTGCCAGGTTGGTGGCCTTCTCGCCGGCCGCACCGGTGTTCGGCCCGGCCGATTCGGCCGACCTGGTGCTGACCTTCCGCAACGTGCACAACTGGCGCATGGCCGGCCAGGTCGAGGGCATGTTCAAGGGCTTCTACCAGGTGCTCAAGCCCGGCGGCGTGCTCGGCGTGGTCGAACACCGCGCCAAGGCCGACGTGCCGGCCGACGACAAGAGCGGCTACGTGGGCCAAGCGCAGGCGATCGCGATGGCCGAGGCCGCCGGCTTCAGGCTGGCCGGCAAAAGCGAGGTCAACGCCAATCTGCGCGACACCAAGGACTACCCGGGTGGCGTGTGGACGCTGCCGCCGAGCAACAAGCACGCAGCGGCCGACGACGCCAAGTACCAGGCGATCGGCGAGAGCGACCGGATGACGCTGAAGTTCGTCAAGCCCTGAGCGACGGCGCGGGTGTCGGAAACGCGGCGCAGGCGTGGCAGCATGTGGCACGCGCCGCTGCGCCAATCCCGGATTCCTGGTGTTCCAGTTGCCGTCTTCATGCTGATCGCGTTCAACAAGCCGTTCAATGTGCTGTGCCAGTTCACCGACCGCAGCGATCCGCCGCGGCGCACGCTGGCCGGCTTCGGCCTTCCCGCCGGGGTGTATCCGGCAGGGCGGCTGGACTACGACAGCGAGGGCCTGCTGCTGCTGACCGATGACGGCGCGCTGGCGCACCGCGTGACCGATCCGCGGCACAAGCAGCCGAAGAAGTACTGGGTGCAGGTGGAGGGCACGCCGCAACCGGAGCAGTTGCAGCGCCTGCGCGATGGCGTGGTCTTGAACGACGGGCCCACCGCGCCGACGCAGGCGAGCGTGCTGCAGGCGGCGCCGGCGCTGTGGCCGCGCCATCCGCCGGTGCGCTTCCGCAGGACGCTGCCCGATGCGTGGCTGCAGATCGTGCTGCGCGAAGGCCGCAACCGGCAGGTCCGGCGCATGACCGCCGCGGTCGGCCTGCCGACCTTGCGCCTGGTGCGCGCGGCGATCGGCGCGCACCGCCTGGACGGATTGCGGCCGGGCGCGTGGCGGCTGCTGTAGCGCGGCTGCTGTAGGAGCGGCTTCAGCCGCGACCAGACTGCACCGGAAAGCGTCGCGGCTGATGGCCCGAGGCCACCCATTGGCCTGAGGCCCCCAGAGCCGCCCCTTGTATCTGGACATGGCGTCTCTACGGTGTTCACGAGCGCGGCATCGATGCTGGCCGAACGTGGCAACGTGGAGCGCTTCGCCCCTGCCTCGGCGGCCACCGCCTTCGCCGGACTGAACCGGCGCTTGCAGGAGTGCGGCGCCCGCCCCGCCAGGCCAGGTCTGCATCGCCCGCACCGGTTCACCGCGCCTGCGCGCCGGACCCTGCATGCCGGCCCTGCTCGCCATGACGCCTCCCCCGCTCGTCCGTGCGCGCCAGTAGCGCCTGCTCGAACGCGGCAAGGCCGGCAAGCAGATCGCCCACGCCGCCATGCGTCAGCTACGGCACATCGCCGACGGCCTGCTCGACTCACGCACGCCCTGCGATCCTCAAAAGGCATTTGCATATCAGAACTTATCCGTAAGTTATTAAACTTCTGATCCGAACCGCAGAGAACGCGGCGGCGGATCGGGACCATGGCTAAGCGCGTCGAATCGTGGGTCGTGGCCGATGACGTCTGGGAACGGGTTGAGCCGCTGATGCCGCTGCGCTTGGCGGCGCACCGGGTATCTGGTCGCAAGCCAGGAGCGGGCCGACCACCGAAGCCGGCGCGGCAGGTGTTGGAGGCCGTCGTCCATGGGCTGCGCACCGGCGGCCAGTGGAAGGCGCTGCCCAAGGAGCGCTTGGCTAGCGCAAGTGCCATCCACCAACGCTTCCTGGAGTGGGCGGCGGCGGGCTTCTTCGACGCGTTGTGGAAAGGGCTGGCCGAGTACGACCAGATGGCGGGCATTGCCTGGCGCTGGCAGGGCGTCGACGGCGCGATGATGAAGGCGCCATTGGCTCAAGAAACCGTCGGCCCGAATCGGATGGATCGGGGGAAAAACGGGCAGCAAGCGACAGCTGCGGGTGGCCGGGCGTGGCGTCGGGTTGTCGCTCGTGGTGAGCGGGGCCAACGTTCATGACGGCAAGGCGCTTGATGGCGTCCTCGGCGCCATCGCCGTCAGGCGCAAGGATCGGCCGCATCGGCCAAACAAGCATCCGTGCGCCGACGCGGGCGACCGCGGCGTGCCGCATCTGCGCACCATCGAGCGCCACGGCGACATTCCCCATGTCCTCGATCGCCGCAAAGCGGCCGATGACAAGCGGGGTGACCCGAAGAAAAAGGCCCGACGGCGGGGGGCGAGGTCTGCCATGGCGGGCGGGCGGGGCATGCGCCAGATCGCCGCGCGCGCCGATGATAGCGCCTGCCCATCAAGGACCCGCACAACCCGGACCAACGGCCCCCCCCCCCCCGCTTTTCCGGGTCCCCGGTCCCGAGTCCCGCTCGCCGCGGCCATTATCGCGTTCCGCAAGGGACCGGTCCGGGTCGATACAATTTACGGATAAGTTCTTGGAGGGGAAGACGGTATCTACAAGGGGTAGAACGCATGCATCAAGAATGCGCACGCCTGCGGTCGGCACAAAAAAGCGATCGGATGCGTTATCCGGTCGCTGTTTTCAATGGCGCTGCTGTCGTCGCTGTCGCCAGCGACGATCCTGCCACCCTTATTCCTCGGTGGCTTCCTGCGCGGCCGCGGCGCGGCGGGAAACCCGCGTCGCCGAACGGCGTGCGCCGGCATTGCCGCGCTTGCTGGCCTCGATGCGCCGCGAATCGCCTTCGATCGGCGCGTTCTTGTTGCGCTGGCGCTTGCGGTACACCGCGTAGCCGAGCAGGCCGGCGCCCAGCGCGACCGCGGCGATCGCGATGACCGGATTGCGCCGTACCACGCTGCGCGCGACCTTGGAGCCGGTCTTCACCGCGCCCATCGCCGCACCGGTCTTGAGTGCGCCCATCGCCGCGCTCGACTGCAACCACTTGTTCGCCTGAGGCCCGATGTGCCTGAGGCTGTCACCGGCATGGCTGGCGAGATCCAACGCGCGGTCGACGGCACGGTCGGTGATGATGGTCAGCTTGCTCATGGGCGCCCCTAGTGGCAGGAATAAGAATGTGAGTGTCCCCTGGTTGCCGTATAGACCGTGTTAGCGCGCAGTCGTCCGGCGGCTGAATATGCGGCATCGGCCGCGGCGTCGGATCGGTGCCTGCGGCCGCCAAGCCGGCCTGGCGGCGGACGTTGCAATTGCCGCCGGCGCACGCCGCGCGAGACCCGGCGCTGGCCTGCCCGCCAAGGCCCGGTTGCGGCCGGCGGCGTCGCGGCCTGCACGCGGGATTTCCGTTTTCGCCATCTTTGGCCTGGCGCGCTGGCAGCGTGTTCAGGTGCCGCGCGGCTTGGCCCGATGGCTGGCGGTGGCGGTCCATGGATCGTCTGGCCACGGATGCCGCGGATAGCGGCCCTTCATTTCCTTCTTCACTTCCGGATAGGTGCTGGACCAGAAATTGCGCAGATCCTGGGTCACCTGCAGCGGGTGTCCGCCGGGGGAGAGCAGGTGCAGCACCAGCGGCACGCGGCCGTCGGCGATGCGCGGAGTATCGGCCAGGCCGAACAGTTCCTGCAGCTTCACCGCCAGCACCGGCGGCAGCGGTTGGCCGTCGTGGTCGCGCGTGTAGTCGATGCGCCGCGCCATGCCCGACGGCACGGTGATCCTGGTCGGCGCGTGGCGATCGAGCGCCTGCCGCCGGTCCCACGGCAGCAGCGACTGCAGCGCTTGGCCGAGGCCGTCTTCGCCGAGCGCATCGAGCCGGGTCTTGCCGGCGAAGGCCGGGCGCAGCCAGTGCTCGAGGCCGCCCAGCAATGCCGCGTCGCCGAAATCGGGCAGCGCCAGTTCGGGCATCCATGCGCGCAGCCCGGCCACGCGCGCGCGCCACTGCACCAGTGTCTGGCTCCAGGGCAGCACCGCCAGGCCGAGCTCGCGCACCGCCTCGGTCAGCGCCGCCGCCGCATGCGCCGGATCGACGCGGCCGGCGGGACGGCTGTCGAGCACGATGCGGTCGAAGCGGGTTTCGCGCAACGCATGCAACGCGCGCCGCTCGGCGTCCCAGCGCACCACGTCCTGCTGCACGAAGCGCTGGGGAAAATCGGCGCGCAGGCGCGCCTCATCCAGTGGCGCGGCACGCAGCAGCAGTGCGTCCTTGGCCTCGTCGCGCAGTTCGGTGGCGACCAGCCACGGTTCGCCACGCAGGTCGCTGTGGTCGAACAGGCGCGCGCTGCGGCCGTTGGCCAGCAGGTAGCGCAGCGGATCGGCGGGGTGGCGGGTGGCGATGCGGTCGGGGAAGGCGTGGGCGAGCAGGTCGCCGAGTTCGTGCGCGTCCACGCTGTGCGGCGGCGCGGCGGCGCGGCGCAGGCGCCGCCGCCACTGCCTGGCGGCCGCATCGATCGCGGCCAGGCCGCCACGGTTGGCGTCGTGCGGGGCGCGGCCGCGGCGAAACGCGGCCAGCGCGCGCCAGCGCGCGGCCAGCGCATCGCCGCCATGGCGCAGCGGGTCGCGCGCCTCGACCAGCGCGGCCAGGTCGCAGGCCAGCGCCTGCGCACGTGCATCCGGCGCGGCAAGCAGCATCGCCGCCAGCCGCGGATGGGTGCCCAGCGCGAGCATGCGCCGGCCGGCCGCGGTGATGGCGTAGTTCTCGCTCAGCGCGCCCAGCCGCTGCAGCAGTTCGCGTGCGGCCGCCAGCGCCCCAGTCGGCGGCGGATCGACGAAACGCAGCGCGTCGCTGCCCCAGGCGGCCAGCTCCAGCGCCAGCCCGGCCAGTTCCACCTGTAGGATTTCTGCGCGGCGCTGCGCCTCCAGGCGCTGCGATTGCGGCCACAGCCGGTACGCCCAGCCCGCGGCGAGGCGACCGGCGCGGCCGGCGCGCTGGTCGGCCGAAGCCTGCGCGATGGCGGTCACGTCCAGCCGCGAGAAACCGCTGTTGGGGTCGTAACGCGGCTCGCGCGCCAGGCCGGCATCGATCACCACGCGCACGCCGGGCAGGGTGACCGAGGATTCGGCCACGTTGGTCGCCAGCACTACGCGGCGGCGACCATCCGGTGCGGGTTGCAGCACCTTGGTTTGCTGCGCGACCGGCAGCTCGCCATGCAACGGCAACACATCGACCCCGTTCCCTTCTGCTCCTGGGACAAGGTGGCGCGCAGCGCCGGACGAGGGGACGCCCAAGGCGATGCCAGAGGAGGACTCGGCCGACGCCCCAGCAGTTGCCTCCAGCGCCGCCTGCACCCGCGCGATCTCGCGCTGCCCGGGCAGGAACACCAGCACGTCGCCGGGATGCTGCTGCAGCGCGTGCTCGGCGGCGCGGCGGGTCTGCGCTTCCAGCGATTCCTCGCGCCGCGCCGGGAAATGCGCGATCTCCACCGGATGGCTGCGGCCGGTACTGGACAGGCGCGGTGCATCTAGGAACCGCGCCAGGCGTTCGCCATCCAGCGTCGCCGACATCACCACGATGCGCAGGTCCTCACGCACCTGCGCCTGCACGTCCAGCGCCAGCGCCAGGCCGAGGTCGGCAACCAGGTGGCGTTCGTGGAACTCGTCGAACAGCAGCGCGCCGACGCCGTCGAGCATCGGATCGTCCTGGAGCATCCGGGTCAGGATGCCCTCGGTGACCACCTCGATGCGGGTGCGCGCGGACACCTTGTTCTCGAAGCGGATGCGGTAGCCCACGGTCTCGCCCGGCGCCTCGCCGCGTTGTCGCGCCATGAACGTGGCGGCGCTGCGCGCGGCGACCCGGCGTGGCTCCAGCATCACGATGCGGCGGCCGTGCAGCCATGGCGCAGCCAGCAGCGCCGGGGGCACCTGGGTGGTCTTGCCGGCGCCCGGCGGAGCCTCCAGCACCAGCCGCGGATGCGCGGCGAGGCTGTCGCGGATCTGCGGCAGCAGCGGGTCGATCGGGAAAACGGGAGAGGCCATCGGTCCAGGATACGGATCGCCCGCGCGGCTGTAGAGCGCGGCCGCCGCCCGCCCGGTGCCGGCGCCCGTACAATCCCCGGGTTTCCCTGCCTGGCTTCCTCGGCGTACCCGCATGACCCTGATCGATATCGGCGCCAACCTCACCCACGAGTCCTTCGATCGCGACCGCGGCGCGGTGCTGCAGCGCGCACGCGATGCCGGCGTCGCGCAGTTGGTGGTCACCGGCGCCAGCCGCGCGCACTCGCCGCTGGCGCTGCAGCTTGCGCAGCGCCATCCCGGTTTCCTGTACGCCACCGCCGGCGTGCATCCGCACCATGCGCTCGAATACACCGCCGAATGCGACGCCGAACTGCGCGCGCTGCATGCGCATGCCGAAGTGGTGGCGGTGGGCGAGTGCGGGCTGGATTACTTCCGCGACCTTGCGCCGCGCCCGGCGCAGCACCGCGCCTTCGAGCGCCAGCTGCAGCTGGCGGCCGAAACCGGCAAGCCGCTGTTCCTGCACCAGCGCGATGCGCATGCGGACTTCCTGGCGCTGATGCGCCAGTTCGACGGCAGGCTCGGTCCGGCGGTGGTGCATTGCTTCACCGGCACGCGCGAGGCGTTGTTCGACTACCTGGACCGCGACTGGTACATCGGCATCACCGGCTGGCTGTGCGACGAACGCCGCGGCGCGCATCTGCGCGAACTGGTCGGCCACATCCCCGCCACGCGGTTGATGATCGAGAGCGACGCGCCGTACCTGCTGCCGCGCACGCTCGAGCCGTTGCCGAAGGATCGGCGCAACGAGCCGGCGTTTCTGGCGCACATCGTCGAGGAGCTGGCGCGCGACCGTGGCGAGGACGCGGCGGCGACCGCGGCGGCGACCACCGCCACCGCGCGCGGGTTCTTCCGCTTGCCCGACGGTGCATGAGGGCGCAGGCACGTTCCTGTAGATACCGTCTTCAGCCGCGACGGGCGTTACCGGCAACCCCTGTACAGGTTGCATGGCCCGTCGCGACGCAAGCGCCGGCCCTGAGCCGGCGCGCGGCCCGCGTCATTCGATCTGCGCGTCCTCGCGCTTGGCCTCGGCCATCGCTTCCGGCTCCAACTCCTCGGCACTGCGGTTGAGCTTGACGAACACGCCCCAGGCGATCAGCAGCACCGCCGCGCACAGGCCGACCGCGGTGGCGTAGGGCAACTTGGCCGGGTCCTCGTGCATCAGTTCGAAGATCGACACCAGCGTCTCGATCGCCAGGGCGATGACGATGACCACGAAGAACCGTGACAGGTAGCGGCGCACGCGCGTTGGACCGCTGATCTTGACGTCGCGCTGCACCTCTTCCTCGAAGATGGTCTGGCCCAGCTCCAGCGTCACCAGCGCCACGGTGAGCAGGCCGATCGCTTCCAGTACCACGTTGAAGCGGTCGCGCACGACCAGGTCGCCGCCGGGAGTGAGGCCGTGCCACAGCTCCAGCACCGCCATCGTCACCAGGCCGGCGGCGCACAGCAGGAACATCAGGATGATGACGAAATGGCCGCCGCGGAATATCTTTTCCATGCACTTCATCGCCGCTTGCCGTGGTCAGGTCGGCGAGCATAGGCGTGGCGGGCGTCAGCGGCGCGCGAAGAGGCGCAGTGCCCATGTCGGCAGCCCCAGCTGCGGGAGCGACGTCGGTCGCGACGCATTGCCGATGAAGCCGGGCCGCGACTGAAGGGCACCTCTAAAAACCCCTTTTTTTTGGCATCGTAAAAAGGCCAAAAAAAGACAGCCGAGGCCGTGCGATGATCCGCTTGTTTGCCGGACGCGAACGCGAGTCCAAGCGCCAGCAGAGGGGCGATCGGCTGGCGCTGCAAGCAGCGATGCAGCGAGGAGCCAGTTTGGCGACCGTCTTCCGATGGATCCCGTCGCGCTTGGAAAGCGCTCTCAGACTCTCTTGACCCTGTTGCATCGCTCGACCGATCGCCTCTGTCGTGGCGGCACTCCCGTGCAGAACCTGGCCCATCGTGCTTGCTTCCAGTCGAGGGGAAAAGTGCACCATCAAAGCCTGGGATCAACCATTTGAAGAAGACCGATCCCAAGGCGACAACCCCTGGCTGCAGGGCAAGGTCTTCACCGCGACCCTGATCGACAGCGTGCTCGTGGTGGGCGAGCATTTTTCCCCCTGGGGCTACTTCGCCGGGTCTGGACGAACGGCGCTGCCGCTGGCGCGAGACCTCGCTGATGCGCCACCTGCTGATGCAGGCGGGTCAACCCGGTGTTGTCGTTGCTTGGCAGCCTGCGGCGGTGCAGGCAGATCGCAGCCAGCCTGCGTGAGCCGCCTCGGCACAGAACATACCAGCATGATGGTCTCTGTGAATTATCTGGTTGGCGCTTGTGGGCGCGCGATCACCGCCAGGGTCAGCCGCGAAACGCACACCGGCTTGGCCGCCGCGTCCTCGATGCGGATCTCCCAGACCTGGATGGTGCGGCCCACGTGCAGCGGCCGCGCGGTGCCGGCGACCATGCCGGCGCGCGCGGCGCGCAGGTGGTTGGCGTTGATCTCCAGGCCCACGCAGATCTGGTCCGGTTCCACGCACAGGTTGCCGGCGCTGCTGCCGAGGGTCTCGGCCAGCACCACTGAGGCGCCGCCGTGCAGCAGCCCGTAGGGCTGCCGCGTGCGCGCGTCGACCGGCATCGTGGCGCGCAGCCAGTCCGGCCCGGCCGCGGTGAAGACGATGCCCAGATGCGCGATCAGGGTGTCGCCGGCAGAGGCATTGAGGGCAGCGAGATCGACGGGTTCGCGGAAGGCCATGGTGTCTCCGGGATTGGGGATTGGGATGCACAGCGTCCCTGCCAACATTACCGCGTCTGCCAATCGCGGCTTTTCGACAGTCCAATGGCTGGTCATCTCCAATCCCCAATCCCGGCCCCTCAGAGAATCGGCACCAGCCCCGAGCCGAACGCGGTCAGCATCCGCACCAGCAGCCACTTGGGGCCGACGTCGACCTCGGGGAAGTCGCCGACCGCGACATAGCAGCGGTGGAAGCCGGGATCGCGCCGGGTCAGCGGCGCCGGGCAATCCGGGCCGGGCTGGAACTCGTAGTCGGTGGCATAGCGCCATGGCCAGAAATCCAGCACCGGCAACGCCTCGGAGGCCTTGCCCATGCTGTAGTTCAGCCCCGACAGCAGCGGCGGCTTGACGCGCGGGGCCACCGTCCACGAATTCTGCGGCTCGATGTCGCGGCCGATGCTCGCCGCCAGCGCCTGCGCGAAGGCCGGGTCGTCGATGATCACCGCGCCCTCGGTGTTGTAGGTCTCGCTGCGCGGATCGAAGTTGTGGGTGCCGATCACGCCGATGCGCCGGTCCACCACCAGCGACTTGGCGTGCAGGCCCATGCGCGCGCCTTCGCGGGTCACCGGCAGCGGCCGGTTGGCGGCGCGGCGGCTGAGGAAGGACGGCCGGGTCTCGGTGCGCAGCACGCGGCGATCGACCTGGCGGCCGTCGCTGCGGCGGCCGCTGCCGCTGCCGAGCACCGCACTGCGGCCGCTGCGCGCATTGCTGCCTGCGGCGCTGCCGCCGATCAGCGGATTGCGGCCGGCGGCCGCGGCGGGCCGCTCCTGCAGCGGCGACGGCAGCAGATTGGCGTAGTCCACCGGCGCGTCCAGCGGAAACGGTTTGTACTCGTAGATGTCAAAGCCCATCTCGCGCAGGTTGCGGCGCTTGTACTTGTACGACAGGGCATAGACCACCGGGTTGTCGGTGGCGGCCAGGCTGTTGGTGGCCACGGTCACCTTCGGCGGCTGCGGGCGCTTGCGCAGGTCGCGGAAGATCGCCTGCGCCGGATCCGACAGCACCAGGTACGGCGTCTGCAGGATGATTTCCTGCTGCGCCTCGACGATCAGGCGGTCGAGCCTGGGCGCGGTCGAGATCGCCTTGGGGCCGTGCTCGCGGCGATGCTTCTGCGGCAGGTCGGCGACGTAGTCCACGTGCCTGACCGGCAGCGCAGGCAGCACGAAGGCGTCCTCGACGAAGGCCGGATCGGCGGCTTCCTCGCTCACCCGCTGCACCCGCTCCGGGCGCAGGAACTGCGCCGGCGGCATCGGCGGCACGCCGTCGCGCAACAGCAGCTTGCCGACGTCGTTGAGCCGCGCCACCGGCACGCTGCGCCGCGCCGCCCAGTAGGCGTCGAAGTTGGCGGCCATGGCGCGCGCCACCGGCCCGGCCACCAGCACGTCGCGGTCGCGGAAGTTGTACTCGCTGTCCCAGTCGTAGTAGTCGTCCTGGTAGTTGCGCCCGCCGACCACGCCGATCGCGTCGTCCACCACCAGCAGCTTGTTGTGCATGCGCTGGTTGAAGCGGCGGAAACAGCACAGCACGCTGGCGGCGTAGTGCATGTAGTTGGGCTTGGCCAGGCCGAAGGTGGGGTTGTAGATGCGCAGCGAGAAGTTCTGGTGCGCGCCGGCCAGCGCGCCGAGGATCTGCAGGTCGGAGATCGCCGAGAGCTGGTCGATCAGCACGCGCACGCGCACGCCGCGCCGCGCCGCCGCCAGCAGTTCGTCGATCACCAGCCGCGCGCTGTCGTCCTTGTCGAAGATGTAGGTCTGCAGGTCGATGCTGCGGCTGGCGCTGCGGATCAGGTTGATCCGCGCCACCAGCGCTTCCTCGCCGTGGTCCAGGATAGCGGCGTAGTGGTGCGGCGTGTCGCCGGACTGGGCGAAGGCCTTGCCAGCCAGCGCGCGCAGCGGCGAGGCCAGTGCGCAGCGGTTGCTCTGTGCACAGTCGACGCGGGTGTCCTTGGCCGCCTCGGCGATCGCCACGGCACGGCCGTGCTGGGCCTGCGACAGGCTCGCGCAGCCGCTGCCGAGCAGCAGCGCCGCCAGCACCAGGACCCGCAGCAGCGATGTCACCGAGCGTCCGCTCCCGCCAGCCGTGCGCGCAGCACGAAGGTGACCCGATCGCTCAAGGCCAGATCCCACTTGTCCATTCCATAACGTCCACGCAGCACCGTACCACGGCTGATCACGTCGCAATCATAGCCCGGGCGGGGGCATGCGGACGGCAGCATGGTCAGGGTCTCGGCATGGCGGACCCCGCGGATGCTCAACGTGCCGAGCAGCGGACCGCCGCTGGCCAGCAGGTCCGGAGAGAACGGCTGCGAGTCGAAGGACACGGTCGGGAAGCGCGCCGCGTCGAAGAAATCCTCGCCGCGCATCCAGCTGGTGTAGCGCGGCTTGCCGGGGATCAGCACGTAGGCGGTGAACAAGCGCAGGCGGACCTGGTGGCGGCCGTCGGGCAGCATCTCCACGGTGCCCTCGAAACGCGGGAAGAAGCCCTCGATACGCTGCCCGAAACGGGTGCGGATCTCGAAGCCGAAGCGCGACTGGGCCGGATCGAAGACATGCTCCCCCGACGACAGCGGCGGCGCCTGCGCCAAGCCCCAGCCCGGCAGCAGGCACAGCGACAGCAGCGCAGCGCACAGGCGCCGGCGCGGTACGTTCAGGGCCACCAGAAGGCGGTCAAGCGGGCCGCCCCCGGCTCGATCGCCGCGTCCTGCGGCACCCCCAGCACCACCACGCTGGCGGTGGGCATGCCGCGGTAGTCGCCGGACTGGCCGCTGTGCATCAGCGCCGCCAACTGTTCCAGGCCCGGGTTGTGGCCGACCAGCAGCAGGCGTTCGACCTCGCCGTGGCCGTCCAGCAGGCCGGCCAGAGTGCCGGAGGTGGCCTCGTAGATCTGCGGCTCCAGGCGCTGCTCGACGTAGCCGGTCAGCGCCAGCACCGCCTCCAAGGTCTCGCGCGCGCGCCGCGCCGGCGAGCACAGCACGCGGTCGGGCACCAGCCGCTGCTCCAGCAGCCAGCGCCCGGCCGCCTCGGCCTCGGCCAGGCCGTGCGGCGACAGCGGCCGGTCGAAATCGGCCTGGCCGGTATCGGCCGGTTCGGCATGGGCATGGCGCAGCAGGATCACTTCACGCAGGACGGTGGTCATCGGTCAGGCCTTCTTGAGCCACTTGAGCAGGGGTTCCCAGTCCTGCTGGTGATCGCGGACCTGGGCGGAGCGGTAGTCGAACAGGCTGCGCCCGAGGCCGACCAGGACCACGTAGGCCTGGCTGTCGCGCAGCTGCGCCAGCACCGGGTAGGGCCAACCGCCGAGCATTTCCAGGGCCTGCTGCGCGGCGTGGGTCCACGGCTTGCTGCGATTGATCACCAGCCCCACCGGCAACTTGCGCTGGTGCACCCGCGGCACCTTGGCCAGGGTGTTGAGGAAGCCGACGGTGGCCTCGATGTCCAGCGCCGACGGCATCACCGGCACCACCACCGCATCGGCCTCGTCCAGGAACGGGGCCAGATCCTCGGCCATGGCGCCGGCGGCGCCGTCGATGATCACCCGCTGCGCGTGGTCCGGCAGCGCCGCGCGCCAGTTGCGCCGGCGGCTGGCGTCGATCGGCAGCACCGCGCTGTCCAAGCCGGCGCGGCGCTCCGCCCAGCGGGTCGAGGAGCCCTGGGGATCGGCATCGGCGAGCACCGTGCGCTTGCCGGCCAGCGCGTAGTACGCGGCCAGGTGCGTGGCGATCGTGGTCTTGCCCACGCCGCCCTTGGAGCCGGCCACCAGGATCGTCTTCATGCGCGCCTCGCTTCCGGAAGAAGAGGTCGCAGCGTACACCGCCCCCTGGTTGGCCGGTAGTCAACACGTGGCACGCGGGCCGGCGCGTTGCTATCGTGGCCCCTCCACGGCAACGTATCGCCCATGAGCGAGCTGCAAGATCTGACCGCGCTGATCCGCGCCAACACCCCGCTGATCGTCATCGAGACTCAGGA